>JAJZTW010000068.1 GCA_021847345.1 Pseudomonadota bacterium | reverse complement strand
GCAGTCGCGCCCGAATCGCAGCGAGATATGCCAGCTCGCGGTGGCCGCGGCCTGCGGCTGCAGGCGCACCACGGCGTCGGGCTCGGGCAGCGAGGTCAGTGCGCCGGGAGCGCCGGGAGCGCCGGGAGCGTCGGGCTGCGGCGCCGCGGCGGACGGGATGGCAGGCGCGGCAGGCGGGGCGGGCGCCCGGGGCAGCCCGGCCGGCGCCTGCAGGCTTTGCAGGCGCGCCACCAGTGCCTGCTCGTTGGGCCCGGGCTGCTGTCCGTCGCCACCCTCGGCCACTGCCTCGATACGCCCGGCGAGATGGTCGCGCGCGTCGAGCAGGGTGCCGATCACCGCGTCGTCGGGCGCAACGACGCCGGCGCGCATCTGGTCCAGCAGGCTTTCGAGGTGGTGCGTGAAGCGCACCACGCCATCGAGCCCGAACAGCCCCGCCGAGCCCTTGATGGTGTGCGCGGCGCGAAACAGTTCGTTGAGCGACTCCGGCTCGGCTCCCTGCTCGAGCTGCAGCAGGCTGTGTTCCATGCCCGCCAGCAGGTCGCGCGCCTCGGTGATGAAGGCCTGCAGCGCCTGCAGCATCTGCTGTTCGAAGCTCATCGCGCGGCTCCCGCGGTCTCCACCACCGGATCCCCGAAGAATCCGAGCAGTTGGCAAAGTTCCAGGGTCTCCAGCACCGCCGGGCTGTGCGCGACCAGCGCCAGGCTGCGTCCCTGCTCGGCCGCCGCGCGCTTGGTCGACATCAGCAGCTGCACCCCGGCGGTGTCGATCTCGTCCACGCCGGCGAGGTCGAGCTCCAGGCGCGGGTGCGCGGCGATGAGTTCGCGCAGACGGGCGTGCAGCGACTCGGCGGCATAGATGTCCAGGGCCCCGAGAAGCTCGACGCGGCCCGCGGCCAGGTCCTCGCGCAAGCGCAGTTCCATTGCGTGGCTCCGCTCAGGCCGGCATCAGCTTGGCCACCGCGGCCAGCATCTGCGCCGGCTGGAAGGGCTTGACCACCCAGGCGCGCGCGCCCGCTGCCTGGCCCTGGGCCTTCATGTCGGCCTGGCTTTCGGTGGTCAGCATGATCACCGGCGTGAACTTGTAGTCGGGTCGTGCCTTGACCTGGCGCACCAGCTCGATGCCGTCCATGTTGGGCATGTTGACGTCGCTGATGATCAGGTGGATCTTGCGCCCATCCAGCTTGGACAGCGCGTCGACACCGTCGCAGGCCTCGACGACCTCGTAGCCTGCGCTGGACAGCGCGATGCGCACCACCTGGCGCAGCGAGGCGGAGTCATCGACGATCAGAATGGTTTTGGCCATGATGGATACAGAAAAATGCAAGGTAGCGGGCCAGGACCCGCGGCTGATTCAGAAAAACGTGATGTCCGCTTCGCCGTCGCCCCCGGCTTCGGCAGCCGCGGCCTGCCCTTGATGGGTCAGGCGCTGCTCCTGCGTGGTGTAGCCGGCGGCGATCCGCGCCAGCATGCCGTCGGCGTCGGGCAGGGCGGCGGCGCCCGCGAAGTCGCGTGCCAGATCGCGCAGCGCACCGGCGGCGTGATCGAGGATCTGGCTCACGCGGTCGCCGAACTGCAGCGCCACCATGACCTGCGCCACCTCCTGCTGCACCTGTTCGCCCTCGGCCCGCAGCGTGGCCGCCGCCTGGCCCTGCATGTCGGCGATTTCGCGCAGCCGCGCCAGCACCATGCGCACGGCCCGGTCCGTGTCGTCGAAGGTCTGCTTTTCCTGCTCGGTCGAGTCGGCCGCGGCACGCGCCATGGACTGGATCTCGCCGCCGATGGCGGCCACGCGTTCGGCCATGTCCTGGCTGGTCTGCCGCGATTGCGCCGACAGCTTGCGCACCTCCTCGGCCACGATCGAGAACCCGCGCCCGTGCTCGCCGGCGCGCGCTGCCTCGATGGTGGCATTGAGCGCCAGCAGGTCGGTCTTCGCCGCCAGCGCAGCCACGCGATCGACCAGGCCCTGCAACGCGCTGGTGTGCGCGTTCACCCCCTGGGCCTGGCGCGCCGCCTCGTCGCGGCGTTGCAAGGCCTGCCGAAGTTGCTCGACCACCTGCGCGAGCTGCTCGCTGCTTTGCGTGAAGGCCTCGCCGATCCCGGCGCCCGATGAACCCGCCGCGGCCGCATCCGATGCCTGCATGGCCTTGCCCAGGCTGTCGTGAACCTGCGCGAAGCGCGTGCTGAGATCGAGCACCGCAGCGTCCATCTGGGCGCGCGCGCCCAGCACCTGCTGCGCCAGCACGTCCAGCGCGTGCTGCGCCGGCGATTGCGACGGGCCCGGCGCACCCGGATCGGGCAGGGTGGGGAGCGGTGTCTCGGACATGAGCGGCAGTCGGGTGATCGAGGGTCTGGTGATCGGGGAGTGGACGGCGGGTTCGGCTCAATGTTCGGTGCCGGGCGGCAGCGGCTGTGCCGGACCCTGGTGCGGGCTCGCGACGCCTCGCCGGGGCGCGGCCAGGCATGCCTGGTCCCATTGCGCCAGCGCCTCCACGATGCGCGGCTCCACCGCCTGCAGGATGGCGAGGGTCCGTTTCAGCCGCTGGCCCGCGAGATCCTGGCTCTGCTGTGCGCTTCGAATGCTCTGCAGATGCTGTTCCAGGCGCTGCAGGCCTGCGTCGTCGCGGCCCTTCCAGTCCGCGCTGTCGCGCAGTTCCCGCAACTCGGCCTGCGCGGCATCCACCGCTTCCAGGGTTCGCAGGGCCTGGAGTTCGCTCAGGTCGAGCAGCTCGCGAAGCGGGTGGCAGGCCTGCGGGAGTTCGCTCGACGCGTGCAGCAGGCCGCGCAAGGTGCGCGCCAGCAGCGCGTCGGCCTGCTGCAGATGGCGCAAGGCCAGCTCGCCTGCGCCGCGCCGACGCGTCATGCCGGTTGCCTCCCGGGCAGCGACACGGCGTTTACCATGACCATGAGGCGCTTTCCTGGAGCGTCGTCCAACAGCTGCAATCTCACCCCGGAACCTTGTCTCGCTTGAACGTGCCGTGGAGACGCCGCACGATGATTCGATATTCGGTGCCATGGAAAGTTTCAACGACACCATTGCGACAATCTGAAGCCCTTCGCCACGCACTTGCCGTCACGCAGACCGGCGCGCAATGGGCTTACGCTAACGAAATTGTAAGGGTCGGGCAGCCGGCGCCGGCATTGTGGAACAAATCGTTACGACGGATGCGAGAGGTTTTTTTTGCGCAAACGCAAGCTGGAATAATGTGTCCTCGCGCAATGTGGCGCGCCTTGCGCGGCTCGCCGCCCACTTCTCGCTCGAACCGCTGAACGTCCGTGCCTTCCTCGCCAGCAGCAACCCCAGCGGCCATCGCCCGCGCCGCGCTTTTGCGACTCGCCGAGCAGGGGCTGGAGCCCACGCCGGAGCACTACCGACAGGCCTATCTGGCCGCATCGCCGCAGGGCGCCAGGCGGGCGGCGGCCGATGCGCGCGCCGATGCAGGGCTGCCGTCGGATGCGGCGCTGCAGGAACTGGGCCCCATGCTGGCGCGTTTCGTGCGCGAGTGGGAGCGTTCCCAGGCCGGCGTGTCGCGAATCCACAAACTGCAGGCCCTGCAGGGCCTCGAAGCTGCCGAGCGGCCCGCGCAGGCGCTCGAACTGCTGCGTACCACCACCGAACGCTGGGCCGCGCTGCGCGATCGAAGCGTGCCGTCGCCGGCGGCATCATCCGCGCCCGAGGTCCCGGCCCAGGCGCCGGCAGCTGCCTCCGCGTGGAAGCGCCTGTGGCTCGATGCCGTGCGCATGGCCGAGCAGGCCTACGCTTCGCAACCGGACATCCAGTCGCAGGCGCGTGAGCTGCTGGCCGACGCCGCCGAACTCGACGAGCTGGGCGCGGGCTTCAGCACGCAGGCGCAGGCGTTGTGGGACGCGTGCGAGCAGCGCATCGGCGACGACGAGCGGGTGAGCAGCGCAGCCCTGGAGTCGATGCGCCTGCTGCTCGACAACCTGGCCGAGTTGTTCGACCCGCGGCACTGGATGCAGGCGCAGATCGAGGCGCTGCGCGAGGTCCTGCGCGCGCCGGTGCAGTTGCCGCGTCTGGAGCAGGCGGTGCAGGCGCTGAAGGACCTGCTTGTGCGACAGGGGGTGTTGCGCAAGGCCGGCGACGACGCGCGCGCGCTGGCGCGCGAGCTCATCGACATGGTGGTGCGCAGCCTGGGCAACTATGTGGAGAGTTCCGAGCGCTACGGCGAGCGTCTGCGCGCCGGCATGCGCGAACTCGACGAATCGGGGGACTGGCAGCGCGCGAAATCCGTCGTGCAGGGCATCCTTGCGCAAAGCCAGCAAATGCTCCAGCAGACTCGCCAGTTGCGTCTTTCCTTCGCCGACGCGCAGCAGCAGCTGCAGCAGGCGCGCGAGCGCACCAGCGCGCTGGAGGGAGAAATCGAGCAGTTGAGCGAACTCATCCAGCAGGATCCACTGACCGGTGCGCTGAACCGACGCGGCCTGGCCGTGTCGTTCCGGCGCGAGGCGTCGCGCGCCGAACGCAGCGGCGAGGCGCTGAGCCTGGCGATGGTCGACCTGGACCTGTTCAAGTCGATCAACGACAACTTCGGGCACGACACCGGCGATGCGGTGCTGCGCGAGCTGGTGCAGGTGCTGCGATCCGAACTGCGTCCCACCGACCTGGTCGCCCGCATGGGTGGCGAGGAGTTTCTCGTGGTGCTGCCCGGCCAGGACGAGCAGGGCGCGTTGCGCGCGTTGCAGCGGGTCCAGGAAGTGTTCGCCGCGCGGCGATTCCCGCATCCGCGCCAGCGCGACGGGATCCGCTCCTGTTTCAGCGCCGGCGTGGCCCGCTGGAGCCCGGGCGAGGCGCTGGAGGCGGCCTACGGCCGGGCCGACCAGGCCCTTCTGCGCGCCAAGCAGGCGGGCAGGCAGCGCATCGAACTCGCTGCGCAGCCCCCGGCGCAGGCGTGACGTGTTGAAATCGAGTTTTTATTTCCCCTGAAACCACCATGGCAACCAAGGCAAAAGGCGACGCAGCGGAGAAGAAGTCGGGCAAGGGCAAGCTCATCGTGATCATCGTCGCGGTTCTCGTGCTGCTGCTGGCCGCAGGCGGCGGCGCGGCGTGGTGGTTCCTGATCCACGACAAGGGTTCCAAGGCGGCGGCCAAGCCGGTCGCGCAGGCACCCAAGCCGGCGCATTTCATCAGTCTCAAGCCCTTTGTCACCAACGTGCAGAGCGACGACGGGCAGACGCACTACGTGCAGGTGACCATCGACCTGAAGTCCGACGACGACAAGATCGACGAACAGGTGACCCAGCTCATGCCCGAGATCCGCAGCGCGATTCTCAACATCCTGGCCTCCCAGCAGGCCGCCACCGTGACGCAGGAGGCCACGCGCAACAAGCTGCGCGGCACCATCCAGGCGCAGGTCAACCAGATCCTCCACGGTGCCGGCGACGACGCAGGCAAGCCGGGGCCGATCAGCGGCGTGTACTTCTCGGGCTTCGTGATGCAGTGAGCCGGCGCGGCAGCGCGGCATCCCCAGCACCCGCAGCACCCGCAACGGGGCCGGCGCCACTGCCGGCACCACGACCAAGGAACCACGGCATGAACATGAGCAGGCCCATCCGGCTGCGCGGACGCTGCGTCGGCGGCGGCAAGGAGCCGTTGATCTGCGCACCCCTGGTGGCGCGCGATGCCGACGGCCTGCGGGCCGAGGCCGTCGCCGTGCTTGCGCGCAACCCGGACCTGCTCGAGTGGCGGGTGGACTTCTTCGAGGCCATCGCCGAGCCGGCCCGCGTGGTTCAGGCCGCGGCGATGCTGCGAGACATCGCCGCTCACACGCCGATCCTGTTCACGCGTCGCTCGACCCGCGAGGGAGGCCAGCCGATCCCGGTATCGGAGCAGGGCGTCAGCGAGCTGATCGAGGCGGTATGCGCCGAGGGCTGCGTCGATCTCGTCGACTGCGAGTTGGGCAGCGAAGCGCAGCACTTCCAGCGCGCGCGCGCCGCGGCGTCGGCCTGCGGCGCGTTGCTGGTCGGGTCCTTCCACGACTTCCAGCGCACCCCCGACGCCGACACGCTGGCCGCGATCTTCGCGCGCGCTCAGCACCTGGGCGCCGACATCGCCAAGGTGGCCGTGATGCCGAACAGCGCGGCCGACGTGCTGGGCCTGCTGCAGGCCACGCTGCGGGCTTCGCGCACGATCGAGCTGCCGCTGATCACCATGTCGATGGGGCCGCTGGGCATGCCGACCCGTCTGTTCGGGTGGATGTTCGGCTCGAGTGTCAGTTTCGCCTCAGGCGAGCAGGCCTCGGCCCCGGGGCAGCTTTCGATCCCCGAGCTGCGCGCGGTGCTCGAGTCGTACCGACGCTCGGTGGCGGCGGGCGATGCCGGCGATGCGTCCGACAGCCATCGGAGCTCGACAACAGGCGACGACTCGCGCTGAAGGGCAAGGCGGAGTCGTTTGCACGCATCGCCTCGGCCATGGGGCCAGCGCGCACGCGGCCGCCCTGGCCAGGCCGCTGCGCAGCGCAAGCCCTCGCCAGTCGCGCGTGGCCGGCCGCGGCTCGCTGCGGATCAGTTCCCGCCGACTCCGAGCAGGCGCTCCAGCAGCTGCTGGTCGGCCGCGAGCGCGGCGCTCGGCCCGTGATGCGCGACGCGCCCGCGCTCGAGCACCAGCGCGTGATCGGTCAGCGGCAGGATCTGCCGCGCGTGCTGCTCGACCAGGATGACCGCGATGCTGGCTTCGCGCCGCATGTCGGCAATGCTGGCCAGCAGCTCCTGCGCGATCAGCGGCGCCAGGCCTTCGAGGGGCTCGTCGAGCAGCAGCAGGCGGGGGTTGAGCATCAGCGCGCGTGCCAGCGCGAGCATTTGCTGCTCGCCTCCGGACAACTGGTTGCCCAGGTTGCGCCGGCGCTCGTGCAGGCGCGGAAAGCTGCGCCAGACTCGTTGCAGGTTCCAGGCGCCGGGCCGGGCGACCACGCGCAGGTTCTCCTCCACGCTCAGCGATGCGAAGATGTCGCGCTCCTGCGGCACCCAGCCCAGCCCGGCATGGGCTCGCGCATGCGCCGGCAGATGGCAGAGCTCGCGCCCCAGCATGCGGATGCTTCCGCGATGGCGTCGCGTCAGTCCCATCAGCGTGGCCAGCAGGCTGCTCTTGCCGACACCGTTGCGCCCGAGCAGCGCCATGCCCGAGCCGGGTCGCAGCGTGAAGGCGATGTCCTCGATCACCGTGGAGTCGCCCCAGCCCGCGCTGAGTTGCTCGACGCGCAGCAGCTCGTCGGCGTGGTCGATGACGGTCTCAGGCATGCGCGGGCACTCCGGGCGGGGTCTGTTCCCCGAGGTAGACCTGGCGCACCCGGGGGTCGGCGGCGATCGCGCCCGGGTCGCCCTCGGCCAGCAGCGCACCGCCGACCAGCACCGAGATGCGCTCGGCGAAGCGGAACACGAGATCCATATCGTGCTCGATCAGCACGATGGTGATGCTGCGCGGAAGCTGGGCCAGGATATCGAACAGCTCGCGGCTCTCGGCCGCGGGCACGCCGGCGGCGGGCTCGTCGAGCAGCAGCACGCGCGGGTGCATGGCCAGCGCCAGCGCGATTTCCAGCAGGCGCTGCTTGCCGTAGGCGAGTTCGCGGGTCGGGCGATGGGCCAGCTCCAGCAGGTGCAGCCGGCGCAGCAGCTCGGCCGCCTCGTCGATGCAGGCGCGATACTCGCCGAGGGGGCGCCACCAGCGTGCGCCGATCGCGCTGCGTTGCGCGATCGCCAGCGCCACCGATTCGAGTGGGTCGAGTTCGGCGAACAGGCGGTTGATCTGGAAGGTGCGAACCAGGCCTCGGCGAACCCGAAGGTGCTGGGGAACCGAGGTGATGTCCTCGCCGTCGAGCAGCACGCTGCCGCTGCTGGGGCGCAGGAACCCGCTGAGCAGGTTGATCAGCGTGGTCTTGCCGGCGCCGTTGGGGCCGATCAGCGCATGGCGCGAACCGGCGGCCACGTCGAGATCGACCGAGTCGGTGGCGAGCAGGGCGCCGAAACGGCGCACCAGCGCGCGCGTGCTCAAGGCCGGAACCGGGTTCATGCCTGCTCTCCCCGCCGACGCAGGCGCTGCACCAGCGCGCGCAGGCCACCCATCAGTCCGCCGCGGGCGAACAGCACCACGGCGATCAGCGCCAGGCCCATCCAGAACTGCCAGTACTGCGGGTTCATTCCGGACAGCAGGCTGTGCACGAGCATGAACACGATGGCGCCCAGCATCGCGCCATACAGGGTCGCGGCGCCGCCGAACACCAGCATCAGCAGCAGTTCGGCCGAGCGCGTGAAGCTGAACACATCGACCGATACGAACTGCGTGGTCTGGGTCAGCAGCGCACCGGCCACTCCCGCGTACAGCGCGCCCAGCGTGTAGATGGCGATCAGCCGCGTGTGCACTGCGACCCCCAGCGCGGGCATGCGCTGCGGGTTCAGGCGCAACGCGCGCAGCGACAGCCCGAAGGGCGAGTGCATCAGGCGCCGCGCCACCCAGAACAGCGCGAACAGCACGACCACGCTGTACACATAGGCGGCGCGGCCGTACAGGCCGAAGGAAAAATGCCCGAGCAGGGCGCCGATGGGCAATCCCTGCAGGCCGTCGAGGCCGCCGGTGATCGTGGTCATCTGGTTGGCCGCGACGAACAGCATCAGCCCGATGCCCAGCGTGACCAGCAGGCGGGTCAAGTCGCTGCCACGCAGCACCAGGAAACTGGTGAGCCAGCCGGCCAGCGCGCTGAGCGCGGCAGCCGCGGCCAGCCCGAGCAGCGGATCGCCCCAGCCGTGCTGAGCCAGCAGCGCGGCGACATAGGCGCCGATGCCGAAAAAGGCCGCCTGGCCGAGCGAAATGATGCCGGCGAAGCCGAGGATCAGGTCCAGCGAGATCGCCAGCAGCGCGGTGATGGCGATCTGCGACAACAGCGCCAGATCGTCCGGAAATGCGAAATAGGCCAGCACCGGCAGAGCCCAGAACAGTGTCTCGGAGAGGCGCCAGCGGGCGGCGCGGCGCATTGCCAGCGGGTCGAACAGCGCATCGGCCGGCGCGCGGGCAGGGGGCATGGGATTCATCGGGAGGACAGGCGGCCGAACAGGCCCTGGGGACGCAGCACGAGCGTGGCGACCATCACCGCGTAGATCACGAAGGCCGACAACTGCGGCAGGTAGTACTGCCCGGCGGCATCCGCCAGTCCGAGCAGCAGCGAGCCCAGCAGCGAGCCGGCGATGCTCCCGCTGCCGCCCATGGCGACGACGATCAGCACGTAGACGATGTATTGGAGGGGATATTCGGGACTGAGCCCGAGCATCGGAATGCCCAGCGCGCCGCCGAGGCCGGCGAGCGCCGAGCCCAGCATGAAGCTCAGCGTGAACACGCGGTCGACGTCGATTCCGAGGCCGCGCGCAGCGCGCGGGTTGTCCACCGCCGCGCGCAGCCTGGCTCCGAATCGGGTGTGGGCGACCAGCGCGTGCAGGCCCCCGGCCACTCCCAGCCCGAGCACGATCAGCAGGCCCCGGTAGGCACTGAACCGCGCGCCGGCGAAGCCCCAGCGAGCGTTCAGCGCCGCGGGCAGCGCCAGGGTCTGCTGCTGGTCGCCATACAGGTAGGTGGCCGACGCGACGGCGACGAACGCCAGCCCGATGGTCATCAGCACCTGGTCGAGGTGCGAGGCGCCGTACAGGCGGCGGTACAGCACGCGCTCGAGCAACCCGCCGAGCAGCGCGCTGGCTGCCACCGCCAGCACCAGCGCGGCCACCCACGGCAGCCCGAGGCGCTCCAGCAGGCTCACGCAGACATACCCGCCGAACATCGCGAAGGCTCCGTGCGCGAGGTTGACGAAGTTCATCAAGCCCAGCGTGACCGACAGGCCCACGCTGAGCAGGAACAGCAGCATGCCGGTGGCGAGCCCGTCGATCAGGATGTTCACGGCGTCGTCTCGTCGAGGTGGCGCGGCATCAGCCTTTCTTGCCCGGGTCGTGGACGTCGGCGAACTTGTCGATCTCGACGTTCTGCAGCTTGCCGTCGACCCATTCCACCTTTCGAATATAAATGGTCTGCACGATGTCGCGGGTCAAGGGGTCGATGCTGACCGGCCCGCGCGGGCTCATCCAGTGCATGCCCTTGGCTGCGGCGATGAAGGCCGGCCCGGATGTGTCGCCGTGGTCCTTGGCCAGCACGAGGTCGATCAGGTGCATGCCGTCGTACCCGCCGACCGACATGAAGTTCGGCCGGTCCTTCGGATAGGCCTTGTAGTACGCCTGCACGTAGGACTTGTTGAGGGCCGAATCATGGTCCTCCGAGTACTGCATGGCCGTGATGATTCCCACCCCGTTCTTTCCCAGGGTGTTCAAGGTGTCCTCGTCGGTGAGGTCGCCCGAGCCGATCAGCTGGATGCTCTTGTCCAGCCCGGCGCGCCGGAACTCGCGGATGAAGGCCAGCGAGCCCTCTCCCGGCATGAACAGGAACACCGCGTCCGGATGCGCGGCCTCGATGCGCTGAAGGTACGGAGCGTAGTCGGGGCTGTTCAGCGGGGCGCGGGTGTCGCCGACGATGGTGCCGCCAGCGGATTTGTAGGCCTGGATGAAATGCGATTCGGCGTCGTAGCCGGGGCCGAAGTTGGCCACCATCACGTAGGCGCGCCGCAGGCCGTGCTGCGCCGCCCAGCGCCCCATCACCGCGGCGTTCTCCGACAGGGTCATCGAGGTGCGCACCACATAGGGCGACTTGGTCGTGATCGCCGAGGTCGCAGCGTTCATCACCACCATCGGGATCTTCGCCTGCGTGGCGATCGGCGTCACCGCGAAGGCGGCCGGAGTCATCGCGAAGCCGGCAAGGATGTCGACCTTGTCCTTGACCACCAACTCCTGCGCGATGCGCCGCGCGATGTCCCCCGCGGTCCCCGGGGCGTCATCCTTGAGCACGACCTGCACCTGGCGCCCGTCGATCACGCCGTGGTGCTGGTTCAGGTACAGCTGCACTCCGTGGTCGATCTGCTTGCCGAAGGCCGCGAACGGGCCCGACATCGGGATCTCCAGCCCGATGCGCAGCGGCGACGCTGCCATCGCGGAGTGCGCCAGTCCCAGTGCTGCGGTGATCGCGAGCACGGCGCTTCGCTGGATGGATTTGGGCATTTCTGTCTCCTCAGGGGTTCGGGAAGCAAGATCCGCGGGTGTCCGGTTCATGCGGTTGCATCGTCCGCCCCGCTGACAAAGGAATCGCTGAAAAACTGCTCGGCGGGAAGCCCGCGTCCGAGCAACTCGGTGCGCACCGCGCGCACCATCGCGGGTGCGCCGCAGGCGTAGACGTCGAGCGCCGCGGGCGACTCGATGTCCTGCCGCAGCGCCTCGTGCACCAGGCCGCGCCGCCCGTTCCACGGCGGCTGCGCGCCGGGATCGCTGATCACCGGGATGAAATTCAGGCGAGGGCGCCTGCGCTGCCAGCGGGCGATCGTGTCCAGCCCGTACAGCCCGCGCGGGTCGCGCGCGCCCCAGTACAGCGTGATGTCGCGCTCGACGCCACGGCGAAGCATGTCGTCGATGATCGACTTGATCGGCGCGAAGCCGGTTCCACCGGCGACGAACAGCAGCGGGCGCGAGACCTGTTCGCGCAGTCGGAAATCGCCGTGGGGAAGCTCGACGCGCAGCGTATCCCCGCGTTGCAGCCCGGGCACCACGCGCGACGTGAACGCTCCACCCGGCACGTGGCGCACATGCAGCAGCACGCCGTCGTTGTCCTGCGGCGCATTGGCCATCGAGAACGCGCGCCGGCCACCGTCGGGCAGCAGCACTTCGAGATACTGGCCGGCGGCGAAGCGGGCCCGCACACCGGCGGCGAAGCGCAGTTGCAGCAGGGAGACGTCGTCGGCGGCGAGCTTGTTGCTGAGCACCTGCGCATCGAGCACCACGCGCGCGCCCGGCTCGGCGCGACGCCAGCTGCGAGGCGAGATCAGCAGGTCGCCCAGGGCATGCGCGCGGCACAGCAGGAGTTCCCCGGCGTCGGCGCCTTCGCAGCCCTGGCCGACGCCGCCCGACACCGGACCGTCGAGCACGCGCGCGAGGCAGTTTCCGCAGACCCCCTTGCGACACGAGTACGGCAGCTCCACGCCGGCCGCCAGCGCGGCGTCCAGCACGCTCTGCCCGGGTTCGGCGGCGAATTCGACTTCACTGCCGTCGATGCGTATGCGCGCGCTCATGGTCGAGTGCTCCGCGCTGCGCGCGATGGGTCAGGGGACTTCACGCGTACAGCACCTGTGCGTCGGGCGCGTCGACCGCGCCGAGCAGCGCGACGGTATCGATCATGGCCTGCGGCGAGGCAACTCCGCGACCGGCGATGTCCATCGCGCTGCCATGGCCGACGCTGGAAAACAGCAAGTCGGCGCCCACCGACACCGCGGTGGCGCGGCGCGGACTCAGCAGCTTGATCGGGATATGGCCCTGGTCGTGCAGCATGGCCACGTACAGGTCGTGTTCGCGCGCAGCCAGCAGCACGTCGGCGCCCGCGGGGCCGTCGACCTGCAGGCCCGATTGGCGCAGCAGGCGCGCGGCCGGCTCGGTGATCCGCTGGTCCTGGTCGCCGAACAGCCCGTGTTCGCCGGCGTGCGGGTCGATGCCCATCAGCGCCACGCGGGCGGGGGCGAGGCCCATGGCCTGCAGCGCCGCTGCGCCAGCGCGCGCCGCATCGACCACCAGCTCGGCGCTGAGCCGGCCGAGAGCCTGCGCGACGCTTTCGTGCAGGGTGGCGTGCACGATGCGCAGGCCGCCTCCGATGAGCAGCAGGAACACCTGGTCGGCGCGCAGCCCGCAGCAGCGCGCGACCAGCGACGGGTAGCCGCTGAACTCGATTCCGGCGCGGGCGATCGCCGTCTCGTGGTGCGGCGCGGCCACGACCGCGTCGTAGCGACCGTCGCGCGCCAGGCTCAACGCGGTTCGCGCGGCCTGCACCGCGGCGGCGCCTGCCGACGCGACGATGCTTCCGGGGCGCAGATCCGCGGCGGGCAGGTCGTCGATGGCGTGCAGGCTCACCGAGTTCAGCGCATCGCCCAGGCCCAGCGCGTCGGCGCAGTGCCGAAGCGCGTTGCGCGGCCCGACCAGCGCCAGTTCGAGCTCGTCGCGTCCGCGGTAGGCGGCCACGGTTCGCAGCGAGATCTCCGGGCCGATTCCGTTGGGGTCGCCTACTGCCAGCGCGATGCGCCGCGGTTGCCGGGCGCTCACAGCGGAATCGCCATCAGGGTGTCGATGCGCCGGCTGTCGCAGACCACCACCCGGCTGCGCAGCAGCAGGCGCCGGCCGTCGCGCACGAACACGTCCTTGTAGATGCCGCTCGCGTACAGGCTGGTCGCGTCGTCCTGCACGATGCGCAGCACCAGGAACGGGGTCTCGCAATGCGCGCAGTCGGCGTCGCTGTCCAGCACGTAGGGCGTTCCGGTGATGTGGCGGTAGCGCTGGCGTTCGTAGATGTTGGCATGGCGCAGCGCCGAGATGCGGTCTCGCAGCATGGCTCGCGAGCTGGCGTAGATCAGGCCGGCCGCGAGGCCCTCGCGCTCGTTCTCGGCGGTGGTCACGCGATAGACGCAGTCGGCGCTGAACAGCTCGGGCCAGCCCTCGAGGTCATCGGTGGCGATGCAGCGGCTGTAGCCGGCGTGGAAGTCGAGCAGCTGCTCGCGAAGCGTGTCGGATGGCATGCAGGGTCCCGTTGTCAAACGCCCATCAGCGCGCGGTAGTGCTTCCAGAATCCGCGCACGGAGGTCTCGGTGGCTCGCGATGTGCTCGACGCGGTGGTGTCGCCACCCATCTCGACCACCGACTGCGCGTTCGGCGCGCCCGCGATGCCGCGTTGCACGAAGTTGCCGACCGCGCCGTCTTCCATCGAGATGAACCCGGCGGCGCCGATCAGGTTGGCCTGCCTGAGGCGCACCTCGCGCTGCTCGGGCGTATCGGATCGATAGCCGAGGTAGGTCCAGTTCAGGTCGGTGTCGCCGACCCCGCGCGGCAGCACCTGGCGCACCGCGATGGAGTTCTGGATCTGCTGCAGCACGAAACCCGGGAACACCGACAGGATCTGCAGGGTGATCCCGTCGTCGTGGTCCTTGAAGCCTTGCAGCAGGGTAGGGTCCTCGAGGCTGTATCCGCTTTGTTCCGAGCGCAGTCCCTGCTGCCGATAGCCTTCGAAGTTCGAATCGTCGACCTTCGAGAAGCTGACGTGATGGCCTCCGCTTTCGCTCACGATGATCCCGCCTGCCTGCGACAGGCGGTTGAGCCGGAAGGTGGTGAAGAACAGGTGCAGCAGGCTGGCGTGGTAGCTGTCCTTCACGTTCTCGACGTAGAGCTTCCAGTTGTTCGGCAAGGCCTGGGTGAAGCGCCCGATGACCTCGACGGGACGTCCCAGCACGCGCTCGATGCGTTCGCAGATCTCGTCCCCGAGGTAGTCCTCGATGGGATCGACGTCGTCGCTGAAACTGCCGAACACGAGTCCGCAGAACACCGCCACCCGCAGCTTGCGGGGGTGATGCTGTTCCTTGCAGAAGCCCGGCGGCATGCCGCCGGCCCCGTTGACCCCCTGCTCGAACGCGACGCCCTTGAGGTTGCCCTGCAGGTCGTAGCTCCATGCGTGGTAGACGCACTGGAAATCGCTGGCCGCCTTGCCCGAGCGCTCCAGGCAGATCAGCGCGCCGCGGTGGCTGCAGCGATTCTCGAAGGCGTAGATCTCGCCGTCCTGGCCGCGTGCGACGACCACCGGGGTCTCGCCGACATGCGTGGTGCGGTAGTCGCCGGATTCGGGGATTTCGCAATCCAGGCACAGATAGTTCCAGGTCGGCCCGTGGAAGATCCTGCGCTGCTCGGCGGCGTGGGTCGCCTCGTCGCCGTAGACGGAATAGGGGACCCGGGTGTTGAGCGGCGACATCCAGGTCACGTTGCTACTGGCCATGCAGTGGTTTCCTTGGGAATGTTCGCGGTCGTGCGGCGCCGCGACAAGCGGGTGGTGATGGCGTGAAAGTCTAGGAAGCGTGTTGATCCAGGTCAACGATTTGCGACTTATCATTCGCATAGCGAACATCCGGTTCGTAAAACGGAGCCAACAGGCACCGAGAACCCGCGGGAGCCGACATGGAACAGCAAGAGGAACGCGAATACGTGATGGGCCTGGAGAAGGGCCTGGCGATCATCGAGGCCTTCGGGCTGCGCCGAGGTGCGCTGAACCTGACCCAGGCCGCGGAGATCACCGGTCACACCAAGGCCTCGGTGCGCCGCTGCCTGCTCACGTTGTGCCGCCTGGGCTACGCGGTGCAGGACGGACGCCAGTACCGCCTGGCCCCGCGCGTACTGCGCCTGGGCCAGGCCTTTGTCGCGTCGGAGCCGCTGGCGCGGGTCGCGCAGCCCTTCCTGGAGATGGCCAGCGAGCGCACCCGCGAAGCGGCGTCGATCGCCGTGCTCGATTCGCAGGATGCGGTGTTCATCGCGCGTTCGGCGCAGCGCCGCAGCCTGTCGGGCGGGCTGGGAGTGGGCTCGCGGCTGCCTGCCTATTGCAGCGCCACCGGGCGCGTGCTGCTGGGAACGCTGCCGCCGGAGCAGGTCACGTTCATGCTCAATCGCATGGCCAGGCCGGCGCTGACCCCGCACACGCAGACCGCGGTGCCCGACATCCTGCGCGAAATCGACCAGGCCCGGCGCATCGGGTACTCGATCTGCGACGAGGAACTCGAAATCGGGCTGCGCTCGATCGCGGTGCCGATCCGTGACGGCCGTGGCGATGTGATCGCCGCGATGAGCCTGTCGGTCGCCACCTCGCGCCTGACTCGCCAGCAGACCATCGAGCAGCTGCTGCCGGCGCTCGAGGCGGCGCGGCGCGATTTCGCCGATCTGCTGTGATCGAACGCAGGCCTGGCGAAGGG
>JAJZTW010000067.1 GCA_021847345.1 Pseudomonadota bacterium | reverse complement strand
CGCAAGGCGGCTGGCAAAACGATCTGCCCTTTGGAAGAAACGAGCAGCGTAGGCATGAGCTCATCCGGAAACGTTGCAATGATGGGCATGCTACATTGCCTTACTTAGTAAGTCCATCTGACTCCGCGCCTCGAAGCCGCCTCTGTGGACATGCCTGGAGGCTTGCACGCTGTGGTCGACCGCACCATTGGACGAGGCCCCGAGTTCCATCGATACGAACCCGGTCTCCCGTTGCGAGCGTGTGCATCGCGTGGCGTACGCTCATGACCGCGGGGATCCCGATCTCTCGCGCCGTCACCGCACCGTGTGACAAGGGCCCGCCGCTCTCCGTGATCACGCCCGCGCAGCGATAGAACAGCGGGGTCCAGGCTGGGCTCGTGGTGCGCGCCACCAGGATGGCGCCCTCGGGAAACTCGGCGAAATCCTCCGGACCTCGCACCAGGTGCACCGCAGCCTCGGCAGCTCCGGCGCTCCCGCCCAGGCCCTGCAGTGTGCGCCTGTCCGGGTCCACGCAATTGGCCACGCCAAGCTCCCACTCCGGGGTGCGTTCGAGCGCCCGCTCGTAGGAAGCGCGGCACGCTGCAACGGCCTGGGTCACCGACGCGAAATCTCCGCTGGCAATCGCGTGCTCGAAGATCGCCACGGGACAAAAGTAGATATCGTCGCTACGCGCGAGCACGCCGTCGCCGAGCAGACGGCAGCCCAGTTCGCGAAGTCCTCGACGAAATGGAAGCGACAGGCGTGTCGTCTGATAGTGTTCGAGGTCATCCAACGCCGTGTAGCTGCGCAACAGACGGATCACCTCACCCACCAGCGCGCGCAGCTCGCGCGGAGTGGCCGCAAGCACTTGATGCTCGACGCGCGCCATGTCGGCCCGGGCTTCGCGGATGCGCTCGCCCTGATCCGTGTCGATGTCGGCTGTCCGTGCCAGGCCGATGATCTGTTCGAACACAACCCGGGGGGCATCGATCCACGTCGGGTGGTAGGCATCGAAGTCGAACTCGCGATGTCCATGCCGCTCCACAAAACCGCGAAACCGCCTGGCAAAGTCGGGCCACGCGTCCAGCCTGGGCCAAGCATCACCGGGTTCGACCTGCGCCAGGACAGCCGCACCACCCGGCAAGCGGTTCGCAAGCCGCGCCAGTTCACGCATCTCCTGATTGATCCGGCCCGTCATGGTGTCGGTCACCGCCAGCAGGCGCTCCACCATGCTTGTCGCCTCGGCGGCGTCGACGTGGTTGATCATGCAGACCATTCGCACCAACAGAACATACAGACTGCGATGGGTCAGGGAGATCGCGATATTGGGCAGAAAGTAGCGGCGTCCGACGTCGCGCACCCGCAGAACGTATCCCGATTTGTTTCGACTGCTCGTCTGGGGAGTGTGCGCAGCGGCGTCGGCGGGAGTTCTGTCGGCATGGCTCGGCACATACATGCTCATCGTGCTCGACGTCATGGTCTTCGCGGCGCTGCTGCCCGAGAATCGGCAACTGCGCAAAAGGCTTCGGGCCGCCGAATCAACGCCAAGCAGCCCTACGCTGGATGAAGGTCGATTCGCGCACGGCCCAGACGAATCCTGACCGTCAACCAGCGCTCGAAGCGGGCCCCCGCAACCAAGATCCAAAGAACAAACGCCGACTTCGTGTCGGCGTTTGTCCTTGTGCGATCAGCTTGGATCGCTGCGGCACCGGATGGTGCGCGGTGGTCGCGGGGCCGGGACCCGATCTCCCCACGTGGCGCGCATGGATCCTGAGCGGCCGCGATCGCGCTCAGCCGCCTTTCCTGGGCGCGCTGAGCGCGATCGCCCGTTCGGTGTGGGTGACCGGGCTGCAACACCTGCGCAATGGCCCGTTCCCGGCGACTTGGCCGGCGTCGACTTCGACTCAAGCAGCGCCGGTTACTGTGCCTCGATACCTGGCGCCTGACGCTCCAGCACGAAGGGCTGGGCCAGCACCAGCGATGGCAGCCAGGTCGAAAGAATGGCGTACAAAAGCAGTGCGCCGTACAAGGTATCGTCCAGCCCGAAGCGCCCTCGGAGCAGATCGGCCAGGACGAGGGTGAACACAAGGGTCGGCGTCAGGGCCGTGGCTACGCGCAAATTTCCGCGCAGGCTTTCTCCGCGCACAAACAGGCGCTGCAGCCAGACCACGCCGATGCGCAATGGAAGGACCACCGCGGTGATCGCCACGCCGAGGCCCGCCATGCGCAGGCTAAGCGACTGCGCCGGAACGTTCAGCCCGCTGGCGAAGAAATAAAAGGGCACGAAGAACGACGCGAACATCTGGATCGCGTGCAGATTGGCCTTCGAGGCCATCCCCGGCAGGCGCGCACGCAACAGGCGCGCCGCGAATCCGGCCAGAAAGGCGCCGAGGAGGTACTCCACGCCCAGCGCAGACGTGATGTAGCCGGCCACCACACCGACCATCACCAGGAGCGAGAACTCCGAGCCGGGAGCGGCGGCGATGACATAGCGTCCCAGCAGGACCAACACCACGGGCAGCGCGGCCATGAGCAGCAACAAAGCGGCGGTGGACAGCGACAGCGCTGTCCAGGAGTGCGCCTCCAGCACGATGAACATCACCCCGAGGGCCAGCAATTCACCCGCAACGGCCTTGATCGTGACCCAGTAGCGCTCATCGTCGCGAAGCCCCAGGCCAGGCAACGCATTGAGAATGAAGCCGGTAGACGGCGTGAGCAGCGCGAGCGCCAGTAGCGCGGCAACCTGCCAGTGCATGTGCAGGTAGCGTACGGCTAGCCACGAGACCGCGGCGAGCGCCACGGCATTGACCGTAAGGTTGGCCAACAGCGGCCAACTTCCACGCCGGAAGTCCGCGGGCTCGAGATCCAGCCCCGCGAACAGGAACACCGCGGCAATGCCAAGCGCCGACAGCGCGTGCAGCAGCGTGGCCGATACGACATCGGGCGCGATCCGGGAGGCCGCGAGGCCCAGGGCAAATGCGCCGAGCGGAGCGGGAATGCGCCAGCGCTGCAGGATCCTGGGGATCACCATCAGTGCGACGATCAATACCAGGAACAGAATCTGTGCGGAGGAAGTTTTCATGCGGAAATTCTGATCGGACTCGACAGCGTAACCACATGAGCCCGTCATGGCTTGCCATCGGTCTCCATCGGGTCGATCTGACGGTAGGCTGCTGTGCAGCCAGTTGCCTCAAGGTCTTCAAGCACAACGGGCGCTCGCTTTCAGAAACCTTGCAGCGTCTGGGCACGTTGCACCAAGTCTGACGCATAGCAGCGGCAACCAGCATTTAAATCCGGCCCCCGCAACGAAGATCAAACGACGGACGCCGACCTCGTGTCGGCGTCCGTCGTTTCGGCTCCGGCGCGCAGCCTCACAGGGGCTCGGCGCCCTCGTTGAGAATATCCAGGTAGCGCGTGTAGCTGAACACGCGCTCGCGTTTGCGTCCGGTGACTTCCCGCACGATGCCCAGACGCTCCAAGGACTCGATGGCTCTCGCCACGGTGGGATAGGCAGCCCCGGTTCGATCGACCAGGCTGTTGATGCTGCTCAGCGGTCTTGCGCGCAACGCGTCGAATACCCGCAACGCGTTCGCAGCTGCGCGGCCCAAGTCCTGCACCCGCAGCGAATCGTCTCTGAACAACGCGAGCAGGCGATGCGCCGTATCCACGGCCTGGCCCGCGGTTTGCGATACGCCGTCCAGGAAGAAGTCGAGCCACGCCTCCCAGTCGCCCGTTGTACGAACAAGTCCAAGCAGACGGTAGTACTCGTCCCTGTGCTGCTTGAAGTAAAGCGAAAGGTACAGGAGCGGCTGCCGTAGTACGTTGGAGTCGAACAGCACCAGGGCGATGAGCAATCGTCCGACCCGCCCATTGCCGTCCAGGAAGGGATGGACAGTTTCAAACTGCACATGGGCCAAGGCTGCACGCACGAGCGTGGGCAGGCCGTCGTCGGATCGGTGCACAAAGGCCTCCAGCTGTCCCATACAGGTTTCGATCGCTTGGGGAGGAGGCGGCACGAACAGCGCGTTTCCCGGCCGCGTTCCGCCGATCCAGTTCTGGCTGCGCCTGAACTCGCCCGGTTGCTTGTCGGCGCCGCGCCCGCGGGCCAGCAACTTCGCGTGGACCTCGCGCAGCAATCGATTCGACAGCGGGAAGCCCCCGCGCAATCGGGTCAGGCCGTGTTCCAGCGCGGCGACATAGTTCGAGACCTCGACCACGTCGTCCAGCGGGGCCCCTGGCGCATCGTCCAACTCGAACAACAGCAGATCCGAGAGCGACGACTGCGTCCCCTCGATCTGGCTGGACAGAACAGCCTCCCGACGCACATAGGTGTAGAGGAACAAATCCGGATCCGGCAACATCGCTGCGATCCCATCCAGCCTGCCGCAAGCCAGCAGCGCCGACTCAAGTCGCTGTTGTCGACCACCGTTGAGGTCGAGAGGGGGAGCCGGAGGCAAGGGGTCCGGCACGAAGGCACGCACCGTCTCGCCCACGGTGCTGATCGTCTGAACGCGCCCGCTAGCTCCGCGCTGCATGGTTGTTCTCACGACTGGACATAGGCAAGGCGCCTATTAACGTTTCGCCCTCTATTTGATCACAAACAAAGTCTCGCGACCTTGCCTCAAGCATCCGCAGCCGTGCAGGGCCTACGACCAACGGCACCCGCACGACCGTCAACCAGCGCTCGAAGCGGGCCCCCGCAACCCGACAAATCAACGGCTCGGGCGCCTCGGCACCTGGGCCGTTGTGCCTTGTTGGCGAGCCATGGCCTTGCCAGGTCCGACAGGCAGCGTGCATGTACTTGGCGTTCATACGCAATCGACTCGCAGCGCCGAGACGGAGCCCCGCGCCTTGGTCGGTCCACATGAATGCCGTCCCGGCCCGCAGGGCGCCGCGTCGTACGCGTACGATGCGAAGCTTCCTTCGCCACGCCCATACTCCATGCAGACGGATTCCCAGGACAAACCTCTCGATGCCGTCGTGGCCGCGGTGCAGCTGCCCGACGTCAGCGACGGGGATTTCGAGTCATCGCTGGCCGAACTGCGCGAACTGGCCAAGACCCTGGGCTACCGGGTGGTGCAGACCTTCACCCAGAAGCGCGCCAACTTCGACACCACGGCCTACCTGGGCACGGGCAAGCGCGAGGAAGTGCGCGAATTCGTCGAAGGCCAGGCGGGCGCCGGGCAGGACGATCGTCCCGGGCACGCGACGAACCCGGAGCACGAAGGCATCCAGGTGCTGTTGATCGACCACGAGATCTCGCCGTCCCAGGCGCGCAACCTGGAAAAGGCGGTGGGCTGTGAAGTCATGGACCGCACCATGGTCATCCTGGAGATTTTCCACCGCCACGCGCGCTCCCGCGCGGCGCGTGCGCAGGTGGAGATCGCACGCCTGGGCTACATGGCGCCGCGCCTGCGCGAAGCTGCCAAGCTGGCCGGGCCGCAGGGCCGCCAGCGCAGCGGCGTGGGCGGGCGCGGCGCCGGCGAATCCCACACCGAGCTGGACCGGCGCAAGATCCGCGATCGCATCGCCGAGCTGCAGATGGAAATCGAGGCCATGGGAACCGAGCGCCAGACCCAGCGCGCTCGACGCCAGCAGGGCCAGGGCGTGGCCAGCGTGGCGCTGGTGGGTTACACGAATGCGGGCAAGTCCACGCTGATGCGCGCGCTCACCGGCAGCGAGGTGCTGGTGGCCAACAAGCTGTTCGCGACCCTGGACACCACGGTGCGGGTACTCCACCCCGAGAGCGTGCCGCGGGTGCTGGTCAGCGACACCGTGGGGTTCATCAAGAACCTGCCCCACGGGCTGGTGGAATCCTTCAAGTCCACGCTGGACGAGGCGATGGACGCCTCGCTGCTGCTGCACGTGATCGACGCCAGCGACCCCGGCTTCGAGCGCCAGCGCCAGGTCACCGACGACGTGCTGGCCGAGATCGGCGCGCAGGACGTGCCGCGGCTGCGCGTGTTCAACAAGATCGACCAGGTCGGCGATGCGGCCAGGCAGCAGGAGGTCGAGTCCGAACTGCGCGCGCGTCATCCCGGTTGCATCGTGATGAGCGCTCGCCGCGCCGACGACGTGGCGAAACTACGCTCCGTCATCATGGGCTTTTTCCGGAAGGATCTGGTCGAGGCGGAACTGCACGTGCCCTGGTCGGCCCAGCAATTGCGACGCGACATCTACGCCCATTGCGAGGTCCTGGCCGAGGACGCCGACGAACTCGGCGCCAGGTTCCGCGTTCGCGCAGAGCCCTCCGCCATCCGCGCGCTGCAGGAACGCGCGGCGGCTGGCTCGCCGCCGGCGAACTGAAGCGCCGGCGTGCATCATCCGAGGAGCCTGGCGCGCTCGTCGAGCGTTTCCCGATAGCGCCTGAGGCTGAACACAGGCTCGCGCTTGCGGCGCGCGACCTCCCGCAGGATGCCCGGCCCTGCCCGCAACTCGTGGGCCTGAGCCGATGCAATTCCATGTACCGTGGATTTGTTCACGCTTGCACCGGATTGTTGGCTCCGAGGCGCAAGACGAGGGGACCGGAACCTCGTTCAATGGACACCCGAACCCCGCAGATCCGCTGACGCGCTCGCGGCCGGAGTCCTGCGCCACTTGCCTCGCGTATTCGTGGCGCCGATGGCCGCTGATCGTCCGCCCTCATGATGAAGCCTGCAGCACCGAACGATACTCTTTGGCGCTCGTCGACAGTTCTCGCGAAGGGCAGCACGAGCCTGGACGCGTTCGACATGCGCTCGGCGATCCTGGTGAATCAGGCGCGCGCGATGCTCACGGTCATTCCCGTCGGGATGAGCGGGGGAATCATCTTCAGTGCGTTGTTCGTCTGGATGCTGCACCCCGACGGCAGCGGGTTGGCGCTGGACGCCTGGTGGCTCTGGATGCTCGTGGCGCAGCTGGGCCGGGTGGCGCTTTGGTCGGTCGCGGTGAAGGACCCCGATTTCGCGCAAAACGCCGAGCGCTGGCTGCACTGGCTGCGTGGCTCGCTGATGGTGGTGGGTCTGTCGTGGGCGGTGCTTCCCCTGTTGGCGCCGGGCGATCCCCTGGGACTGCTGCTCGTGACCGTCGCGATCGCCGGGAACTGCGGCGTCGCGGTGGCCCACCTGGCCGCCGACCCGCTTTCGGCCCAATTGTTCATGATTCCGCCCGCACTGAGCATGAGCTGTCGATTGCTCATGTCGAACGAGCCACGGCTGCATTCGCTGGTGGTCGTGGGGATGCTCTACGTGGTCGTTCTGAGCCTGGCAACGCGCCGCAATCACCGATCCTTCCTGAGGCTTTCCTGGCTGCATGCCCGCGCCCAGCGCAAATCGCTGCATGACCGCCTGACCGGGCTGCCGAACCGCTTGCTGCTGATGTCACGCATCGAGCAGGCCCTGGATGGGGTCAGGAGCGGCGCAACGGGGGCAGTGATGTTCCTCGATCTCGACGGGTTCAAGGTCATCAACGACACGCTGGGACACCGTGCCGGAGATGAGGTGCTGGTCGCGGTTTCCAGGCGCATACGCGCGCGTCTTCGCGCCTGCGATACCCTGGCCCGGCTGGGGGGGGATGAATTCGTCATCGTCCTGGAAGACGTCGCCGACGCTTCGGTCGTTCGCGATACCGCCCGCGACGTGATTCATCTGCTGGCATCGCCGTTCGAGCTGAGCAGCGGGCAATCGGTTCGCCTCGGCACCAGCATCGGGATTGCTACCTTTGCCACCCGCGACCTCGACGCCGGCCAACTGCTGCTGTGCGCCGACAAGGCGCTGTACCGGGCGAAGGCGGCCGGCAAAGGCGGCTTCCGGTTTTGCGAGCGCCGCCACCTGGCCGGGTGTTGAAACTGCTCGCCGACACCCGAGGCTGACGCCGATCGAGCGCCGCGGCGTCGGCGGCATCTGCGTCGACATCGGCTGCGCGACCGCCCGCCGGCGTGGCATCCGGGCCGCTTCGACACGCTGCGCCGGGCCAGGCTCCTGATCCCGCGCCCGGCAGGAGCCCGGCCTGCCGATGCCGAACTCGCTGTCAGGAATCTCCGCCCGTGCCGACCAAAGGGCATGGATGGCGCCTTCGCGCCTCCATCGAAATGCCCAGATCGGGAGGAGACCATCATGAATACTCGCAACAGCCCAGCGGCGAGCTGGAAGCACGGAATCGGCGTGACGGCCGTCGTGTTCCTTTCCATTCCGGGAGCGCTCACCGCGCTGTCGCCGATCGCGATGACCTGGGCCCCGACGGGCTCGCAGTTCGCGGCGGCGCCCCATGTCCTGGCCAGCGCGCGCCCCGCCCCCGCAATACACGCCGGCTGATCCACCCGCGGCAGCCGCCCTGCCTGTCAGGAATCAGCGGCTGGCCCGACCAACCGGCATGGAGCGCTGACAGCACCCCATGCCAAGCCACCCGCTGGAGCCCCGAATGAAGCACACCAAGACCCGAGTCCTCGCTGCGCAGGCGCTGGCGCTGGCGCTTGCCGCGACAGGGATCGTGCCGATGCCGGAGGCCCTCGGCGTGATTTCCCCGGGCGCCAGCGAGAGCCCGGCGACCGCCCCCTGCGCGACCCCCGAGTGAGCGCGATTCCTTCTGATTCACCACCACCACCACGAGGAGTATCGAGATGAACAAGCGTCAATTCCTGAACACCGCAGCCGCTTCTCTGCTGGCCCTGGGCGGCGTGTCCGCCGCGCTGCCGGCGCACGCCGACACGCTGGGCAAATGCTTCGGCGTGGCCACCGCAGGGCACAACGACTGCGCCGGGCTTTCGGGCCTGCATTCGTGCAAGGGCCAGGCCACGATGAATTACAACCCGGGGGACTTCGCGGTCAAGCCCGAAGGCACCTGCGCCAAGCTGGGCGGCCTCGACATGGCGCAAGCCAAGGCGGTGCTCGCCGACCCGGCGAAGACCAAGGCCTTCGAGGCCGCGATGGCCAAGCGCATGTCCTGACCCGCGGGCCCGGGGCCGCGAGGCTCCGGGCCACCATCGACACCCGAGGAGCCAACCATGCCGCGAAGCTCCAGGCGCGCCGGGATCGGACTGCGCCAGCCGCACTACGTGGACATCGACACACGTCGCCCTGACCTGGGCTTCGTCGAAGTGCATTCGGAGAATTTCTTCAACCCCTTCGACCCCGCCAGCGCGGTGTTGCATCAGGTGCGCCAGACCTACGACGTCAGCCTGCATGGCGTGGGGCTGTCGCTGGGCGCGGCCTGTGGCGTGGATCCGGAGCACCTGGAGCAGCTGGCCCGGCTGGTCGATCGCATCCAGCCCTGCCGCGTGTCCGACCACGCCTGTTTCGCGCGCGGCAGCCTGCGCGACGGCCGAGCGGTGCATGCCAACGACCTGCTGCCGCTGGCTTTCACCGACGGCCAGCTGGACATCCTGGTCGACAACGTGCAGCAGGTCCAGGAGCGCTTGCGCAGGCCGCTGCTGGTGGAGAACCTCAGCAGCTACATCGGCTGGCGTGAGGCCGATTGGAGCGAGGCGGGCTTTTTCGCCGAACTCGGGCGACGCAGCGGCTGCGGGCTGCTGCTGGACGTGAACAACCTGATGGTCAACGCGCGCAATGCACGCGTGGCCGACCCGCTGCGCAAGGTGTGCGACTGGATCGACGAGCTGGCCGCCGCGGCGCCTGCCGGCATGGTCGGCGAAATCCACCTGGCCGGCCACAGCGAGCAGGGCGATCTGATCGTCGACGACCACTCCGACGTGGTCTCGCTGCCGGTATGGATGGCCTACGCCCACGCACTGCGCCACTTCGGCGCCGTGCCGACGCTGATCGAGTGGGACACGGACCTGCCCTGTCTCGACGTGCTGCTGGGCGAGGCCGCCCAGGCGCAGGCCCTGCTCGACGAGCGCGCCACGATTCCCATGGACTTCGAAGGAGCCCTGGCATGCGCGGCTTGAGCGAGGCGCAGCGCCAGCAGCAACTGCTCGAGGCCCTGTTCGACCCCGAGTTCGCGCGGCCACACGACGCCTTGCCCGGCTGGGCGCGAGGCCTGGCAGCGTACCGCGCCAACGCCGCCGCGCATGCCGCCGAGACACTGCGCGCCCGCTACCCGACGCTGCTGGCGATGCTCGGGGGCGAAGCCTTCGACTCGCTGAGTGCCGCACACTGGCAGGCCTGCCCGCCGGCGCGCGGCGACCTGGCGCGCTTCGGGGACGAATTCCCGGGCTGGCTGCGCCAGCGCCGGGATCTCGCCGCCTGGCCCTGGCTGGGCGATTGCGCGCGCCTCGACCGGGCCCTGTGGCGAGTGCGCTTCGCGCCTGCCGCCGGCCTGAGCGACGCCGACCTGCGGCGCCTGGCCGACGGCGATCCCGAGCGCCTGGCGCTGCGACTGGCTCCGGCAGCGGAACTGGTGGAATCGCCCTGGGCGGTCGTGGATCTGCACGAGCTGCACGCAGCGCCCGATCCCGATGTCGACGCAGTCGCGCGCGCGCTGCAGGACGGCGCGCAGGCGGCGTGGGTCTGGCGCCAGGGCTTCGAGGCCCGCTGCATGGCACTCGACGCGCCTGCGCTGCGCTGGCTGCGCGCGCTGCGCGAATGCGCGACGCTGGGTTCCGCGCTGACCCGCGTCGGCGACGATTTCGACGTCGCTGCATGGCTCGCGGACGCGGTCCGCGCCGGCTGGATCGACGGCGTCGACGCCTTCACGAACCAGGAGAACGCCCCATCGTGATCCGAGCAATGCTCGGCGCGCTGCTCGTGGCGGCCTGCGGCGCGCGCCGCATCGGCGTATCTTGCGTGCGGCATTCGTTGGGGACAACCGGAGGATCATCGGCTTGGAAACGTTCGACTACCTTGTGATCGGCGGCGGCAGCGGCGGTATCGCGTCGGCGAATCGCGCGGCCATGCATGGCGCCCGGTGCGCCGTCATCGAATCCGCCGCCATCGGCGGAACCTGCGTCAACGTCGGCTGCGTGCCCAAGAAGATCATGTGGCATGCCGCGCAGATCGCCGACGCACTGCACCACTACGGACCCGACTACGGGTTCCGCATCGGCGAAGCCGGCTTCGACTGGGCCACGCTGGTGGCGAGCCGCAACGCCTACATCGAGCGCATGCACACGGCCTACGCCACAGGCCTGGATCGCAATGGCACGCGCCTGGTGCGCGGCTTCGGCCGCCTGGTCGACGCGCGCACGGTCGAGGTCGGGGGCGAGCGCCTGCAGGCCAGGCACATCCTGATTGCCACCGGCGGCGTGCCGAGCCGGCCGGACATTCCAGGGGCCGAACTGGGAATCGATTCGGACGGATTCTTCGCGCTGCGCCAAATGCCGGCACGCACGGCCGTCGTCGGCGCGGGCTACATCGCCGTGGAACTCGCCGGCGTGCTCAACGCGCTGGGCTCGCAGACCCACCTGTTCGTTCGCCACGAAGCACCACTGCGCCATTTCGACGCCATGCTGGGCCAGACGCTGGTCGAGGTGATGCGCACCGAGGGGCCGCAGCTGCACCCGCATGCGGTGCCCACGCGCGTGGAGCGCAGAGCGGACGGGAGCCTGGACCTGCATTTCGCCGACGCCAGCGTGCACAACACCGACTGCGTGGTCTGGGCCATCGGTCGCAAGCCGAACACGGCCGGGTTGGGCCTGGACGCAGCCGGCGTGAGCACCGACGCGGACGGCCACGTGACGGTCGACGAGTTCCAGGACACCAACGTGCCGGGAATCCACGCGGTGGGCGACGTCACGGGTCGCCTGGGGCTGACGCCGGTGGCCATCGCCGCCGGCCGGCGCCTGTCCGAGCGCCTGTTCAACGGCAGGACCGACGAGCGCCTGGACTACGCCAACGTGCCCACGGTCGTGTTCAGCCACCCGCCGATCGGCACCGTCGGCCTGACCGAAGAGCAGGCTCGCGAGCAGTTCGGCGACGCCGCGCTCAAGGTCTACCAGTCGTCGTTCACACCGATGTACAGCGCGGTCACTCGGGCACGCCAGCCGGCGCGCATGAAGCTGGTGTGCGTGGGTGAGCAGCAGCGCATCGTCGGCATCCACGGCATCGGGTATGGCATGGACGAAATGCTGCAGGGCTTCGCGGTGGCCCTGAAAATGGGAGCCACCAAGCGGGATTTCGACAACACCGTGGCGATCCACCCGACGGCGGCCGAGGAATTCGTGACCATGCGCTGAGCACGGCGCATCGGCGGCTCCGGGCCCGCTGCCATGGCGGGCCTGCGGCTCATCGAGAAACATTCGTAAATTCGTTAGAATGTTTTCATGAAATCCCGGGACCTCAAGGACCAGCTCTACGCCCAGGTCGCGCGAATCGGCGCGGCGCTGGCCAGCCCCAAGCGCCTGGAACTGCTGGAACTGCTCGCGCAGGGGGAGAAATCGGTCGACGCGCTGGCGCAGGCCGCCGACATCGACGTCAAGCTGGCCAGCGCGCACCTGCGTGTGCTGCGCGAGGCGCAACTGGTCGATGCGCGGCGTGACGGCAAGAACCGCATGTACCGACTCAGCGGCTGCGATGTGTCGGACCTGTGGGTGAGCCTGCGCGAACTGGCGCAAGCCCATCTGGCCGAATTGCAACTCGCGATGGCGAGCCTGGTCGCCGAGCCCGACGGCCTGAGCCCCGAAAGCGCACGCTCGCTGCTCGACAAGGTGCGCGCCGGGGACGTGGTGCTGCTCGACGTTCGCCCCGCGGCGGAGTTCCGCACCGCGCATATCCCCGGAGCGCGCTCGGTGCCGCTGGACGAACTGGAAGCCCGGATTCGCGAACTACCCGGCGACAAGGACATCGTGGCGTACTGCCGCGGACCGTTTTGCGTGATGTCCGACGCCGCGGTGGCTCTGCTCGCACGCCACGGGCTGCGGGCGCGCAAATGCGCCGACGGCGTGCCCGAGTGGCGGGCCGCCGGGCTGCCGCTGGAATGCGAGACCACCTGATCGTGGTCGCGGCATGAGCACGGCGAAGCGCCTGGGGGCACAACCGTGACTCCTCGGGGCCCCGCGGGCGCGGCGCCGCACGATGCCTACCCCCAGGGCATCCGCATCAACCTGCACCAGTTCGTCTGGCAGGCGGTGCAGGTTTTCCTGGTCGGGCTGGTCATCGGCATGGAGCGCACGGTGCTGCCGGTGGTCGCGGTGCGCGACTTCGGCGTGCCGAAGAGCTCGTTCCTGTACCTTCTGTCCTTCGTCATCTCCTTCGGGCTGGTCAAGGGCGCGCTGAACTTCGTCGCCGGCAGGCTGTCCGAGCGCATCGGGCGCAAGACCGTGCTGGTGCTGGGCTGGCTGGCCGCCATCCCCATCCCGCTGCTGATCTTTTTTGCCCGATCCTGGTGGTGGATCGTCGCCGCCAACCTGTTCCTGGGCGTCAACCAGGGATTCGCGTGGAGCATGACCGTCACCAGCAAGGTGGACATCACGCGCGCCGAGCAGCGCGGGCTGGCCACCGGAATCAACGAATTCGCCGGCTACGCCGCGGTCGGCCTGGCGGGCCTGGCCACCGCGTGGCTGGCCCAGCGGGTCGGGCCGCGCGAGGCCTTGCTGGGTTTCGCCAGCGTGGTGATCGCCCTCGCGTTGCTGAGCGCGCTGCTGTTCGTGCGCGAGACCCTGCCGTGGGCTCGCGCCGAGCGCCATCGCCACGCCAGCGGCACCCACTCGGGGCCGCGCCCTCGCTTCGCCGCCGGCCTGAGCGAGCACCCCACGTCGCGCCAGGTGTTCGCCTACGTGTCCTTCGGGCACCCCACCTTCTCGGCGCTGTGCCAGGCCGGCGTGGCCAACAAGGTCGCCGACACGCTGCTGTGGGTGCTGTTCCCGCTGTACCTGCACGGCCATGGGCTGGGCCTGGTGCAGGTCGGCTGGGTCACCGGGTTGTACGGGCTGAGCTGGGGCGGCTCGCAACTGTGGACCGGTCCGCTGTCGGACCGCATCGGGCGCAAGCGCCCGGTGGTGGCCGGGCTGTGGCTGCTCGCCGCTGGCGTGGCCTGCGCCGTGCTGGTGCGTGGCTTCGCCGCCTGGCTGGCCAGCGCCGTGGTCATGGGCGTGGGCATGGCGCTGCTCTACCCCAATCTGATCGCGTCGGTGGCCGACATCGCCCACCCGAGCTGGCGCAGCTCGGCGCTGGGCACCTACCGCTACTGGCGCGACACCGGATACGCCATCGGCGCGGTGGTGCTCGGGCTGGTGGCCCAGGCGCGCGGCGCCATCGAGCCGGCCTTCTGGGTGAGCGCGGCGTGGCTGCTGGCCGCCGGCGCGTGGGTGCTGCTGCGCGCGCAGGAAACCCATCCGGGCCTGCCTGCCAGGCAGGCGCGCACAGGCGCTCGACTCTGAGCGCATGTGCGGCGCCGCCCGGCTCTCAAGGAAACGCAGGGCCGCTCCCAAGTTTCCTTGATCCCCGCGGGGGATGAGGCCGGACCAGCTGCTGTGCCTGCGCACAGCAGCGCGCCGGCCGAATCCGAGCAGCCTGCAAGCTGCGAGGTGGAACGGGCCGGGCACAGCTCGGACCTGGGGGCCTCAGAACCAGACATGCACGCCGGCAACGAAGTCGGTCGTGTCGCGGCGCTCGCCGGCGGCCCGTGCCATGTCGCCGGTGCGCCCGAAGCGCCCACTCCACTCCACGCCGACGTAGGGCGAGAACTGGCGCGAGATGTCGTAGCGCAGGCGCAGCCCGGCGGTGGTGTCGGACAGGCCGCTGCCGATGCCGCGCGCCGCATCGTCGCTGCCGTAGGCGTTGAGCTCGAACTGCGGCTGCAACACCACGCGCTGGGTCAGCAGCAGTTCGTAGCTGGCGCTCAGGCGCAAGGCGCTGCGTCCCTGGTCGCCCAGGTAGCCGGTGGCCTCGACGTTGAACCAGTACGGCGCCAGGCCCTGCACGCCAAAGGCCAGCCAGTCGCGGTCGGGGCCGCCGCCGTTGTCGTGGCGCACGCCGAGCTGCGAGTCCCAGTACGGGGCGATAGCATGACCCCACAGCAGCTCGGTGCGCGCATCCTGCAGCCGCCCCCGCGAAACCTGCCCTTCGGCCTTCAGCACCGCGCGGTTGAAGTCGCGCCCGTACCAGGCCTGCACGTCGTAGGTGGTCCAGTTGCCGGAGCCTTGGCTGTAGGCACGTTCCAGCCGGTCGACCAGCACCGAGCCGAAGCTTTGCTGGTCCGCCAGGCGCGGCGGCTTCACGCCGGCCGGGATGTACGGCCCGGTGCTCAGCGTGTAGCCACCGGAATCGGGATCGGCCGTGCGCGAGGCGGGCTGCGCGGCAGCCTGGGCCGCGCTCGGGGGCATCGCCATGCCCGGCATGTTCCTGCCGTCCATGGAGGCGCCCCGCGCGGGCGCGGGCATCGCCGGCTTCGCGGTGGCCGGGCTGGCCGGCATGGCCATGCCCTGCATGTCCATCGCCTGAGCCGACGCCGCCATCGCGGCCGCGATGGCGGCCGCGAGGATGCTCGTGGGAATTGTCGTGTGCATCGTCTTGTGCATGTTCGTTGGCTCAGGCCACCAGGATTTCGCGGAACATGCCCGCATCCATGTGCATCATCAGGTGGCAGTGCCAGGCCCAGCGCCCCACCGCATCGGCCGTGACCCGGTAGCTGATCTGCTGCGCCGGCTGCACCGGCACCGTGTGCTTGCGCACCAGGAAACGTCCCTTCGCGTCCTCGACCTCGCTCCACATGCCGTGCATGTGCATCGGGTGGGTCATCATGGTGTCGTTGACCAGCGTGACGCGCAGGCGCTCGCCGTGGTGGAACAGCACAGGCGTGGAATCACCGAAGCTCACCCCGTCGATGGACCAGACGTAGCGCTGCATGTTGCCGGTGAGGTGGAACTCCAGCGTGCGCCCCGGCTCGCGCGCATCGAGCGGGCCGCCCACGGTGCGCAAGTCGGCCAGGGTCAGTACGCGCCGGCCGTTGCCCCGCAAGCCCACGCCGGGGTCGTCCAGGTTGGTGCGCGGATGGTCGACGCGGGCGTCCACGCCGGGGCCGTACTCGGTGGGCGCGTGGCGCACCGCG
>JAJZTW010000114.1 GCA_021847345.1 Pseudomonadota bacterium | reverse complement strand
GCACGGCTTCGCGGCTTGGCTGAGCGCTGCCGTGATCATGGGCGTGGGCATGGCGCTGCTGTATCCGAACCTGATCGCCTCGGTGGCCGATATCGCCTACCCGAGCTGGCGCAGCTCGGCGCTGGGCACCTACCGCTACTGGCGCGATACCGGCTACGCCATCGGCGCGCTGGTGCTCGGGCTGGTCGCGCAGGCGCGCGGCGCCGTCGAGCCGGCCTTCTGGGTTACTGCGGGCTGGCTCGTGTTGTCGGGACTGTGGATGCTTCTGCGCGCTCAGGAAACCCATCCCGGCCACCTTCCGACGACGCCAAGCCCATGAACTCGATCCAACAGCTTCTCCTGGGTGGCTTCATCGTCTCGCTGGTGCTCGGAGCTTCCGCGCAGGCGTCGCAGTTCTGCCCGCAAGGGGGCTTGCGAGAAATCATGCTGGAGAACAAGCCGCAGCGCCTGGCGGCCTACTTCGCGGCGATCGGCTTTGCCATGGTGGCCGTCGCGGGACTGCAGTGGTTGCTGCATCAAGGCGTGCAGCCGTCGCACCCACCCTACCGCTCGGCCCAGTTCCCCTGGGGGCGCTACGTGCTTGGCGGCTTGCTGTTCGGCTCCGGCATGGTGCTGGCGCGCGGCTGCCCACTGCGCACGCTGGTACGCTGCGCCCAGGGCAGCGTGCTGGCGCTGTTGTCGCTGGGAGCGATGAGCATCGCCGCCTTCGCGATGACCAGCACCTTCGTGTTCAACGACTGGATCGGCCCGTGGATCGTCCGCCTGAACCTGGATCTGGCGACTTGGGGGTGGCAGAGCCAGGGGCTCGATGCGGCGCTTGGGCTGCATGGCTGGATTGCCCGTTCGCTGCTCGGCCTTGCGCTCGGTTCGCTCGTCTTGGCGCTCGCCGCACGGGGGTCGAGCAGCGCCGGCCAGCGCAGGCGCTGGATCGGCTCGGCGCTCATCGGGCTGATGGTGGCTGCCGGCTACTGGCTGACCGCCAGCCCCATCGGAGAGCGTGCAGCAAGTGACGCCGCGTTCATGAGCCAGCCTCCCGATGGCTTGGGCGTGCAATCCTTCAGCTTCGCCGGCCCCTTGAGCGACGTGGCGCATTTCGTGATGCACGCCCACGCGCAGACCTTCACCTTCGGCGTTGTGTTGGTACTGGGCACCTTCATCGGCGCGGCATCGTCAGCCATTGCGCGGAGAGAATTTCGGATCCATGTGCACTTCGCAGTGCTAGGGAAGCACTGAAGAAATGACGTTCCAGGCGAAGCTTCCGGTGTCCGCCGCCGCAACCAGCACGAGAAGCCGGCGAAAGGTGGTCCAAACGACGCAGGAGCGACTGCAGATCGACGGTGAGCGGGTTCCTTCGCGCCACTTTTCAAACTGCGGACGCACCTCGGGCATGCATGTTCAGAACCAGCCTTCGCGCCAACATCAGATTGGCCATGGCGAACAGCGTGTGCAACTGCGCGGTGTTCTTCGCCAGGCCGCGGTAGCGGGTCTTGCGGTGCCGAAACAGGTTCTTCACGACGTGGAACGGGTGCTCGACCTTGGCACGGATGCTGGCCTTGATCTGCTCGACCCACTCGAGCTTCTGTGCCCAGCCGTGACCGGCGAGTTCGCGGCGCTTGCCCGGACGCATGGCCACATGCCAGTTCACCGGGGTGCCGAGGCTCTCCTCGCGTTTGGCTGTACCCTGGTAGCCGGCGTCGGCGAACACGTCGGTCTCATCGCCGTGCAGCAGATCCTGGGCCTGGGTCACGTCGGCGACATTCGCCGCGGTGCCGATCACCGTGTGCACCAGACCCGACTCGGCGTCGACGCCGATGTGGGCCTTCATGCCGAAATGCCACGCGTTTCCTTTCTTGGTCTGGTGCATTTCGGGGTCACGCTCACCCTTCTCGTTCTTGGTCGACGGGGGCGCTTCGATGATGGTCGCATCCACCACCGTGCCGCGCCGCAGGAACAGGCCCTTGGCCGCCAGGTGGGCGTTGATGGTCGTGAAGATGGTGTCGGTCAGCTGCTTGTCCTCGAGCAGTCGGCGGAACTTCAGCAGCGTCGTCGCGTCGGGCGCCGATTCGCGCCCCAAGTCGATGCCCACGAAGCGGCGGATCGCCTAGCTGTCGTAAATCGCATCCTCGATGCCTTCGTCCGACAGCCCGAAGCAGTTCTGCGCGATGTACATGCGCAGCATGCGCTCCAGTCCGATCGGCGGGCGCCCACGGCCGCCACCCTTGGGGTAGTGCCGCGCAATCGCCGCGACCAACTCGCCCCACGGCGTCATCGCCTCGATCTCCGCCAGGAATCGGTCGCGTCGCGTCTGCCGCTTCTTGCTCGCGTACTCGTACTCGGAAAAGCTCGTCTGCATCGTCGTTCCTCGTGCGCTCAGACACCGAGGTTCATTGTCCCAGCTCGCACCCGCCGCGCCCACCTCAGCAGGTCGCCGGTGAGGAATTGATCAGCGTTTCCCTAGATCTGGCCCCCCGTCTATTGGGCTCGTTGATGACCGGGGCCGGCGCCGTGCTCGGCCTGGGCTGCACGGTCGGCCATGGGCTCAGCGGTTTGTCATTGCTGTCATTGGGCTCGACCCTCGGGCTGGCTTGCATTTTTCTCGGGGCGTGGGCGACGATCCGGATCGAATCGTGGCGCAGCTCGAACAACCTTGCCACGCTTGTCGTGGCTGACGGAAACTGAACCATGCAAACCCGACTTCTACGCCTCATCCTGGCCGCGCTCGTGGGCCTGGGCGTAGCCGCCACCGCGGCAGCTGCCGGAGGCTCCACGCCGGCATGGTCGAGTCAAGGCCAACCGTTCAGTGTGCAACTGACGCCGCTGGACGGCGAGCAGGCGCAGGCGTTTTTCGAGAGCATGGGTTACCCCGCAGGGGCGGTGCACGAAATCGCCGCCGTGTGCGTGTTCGGCACGACCATCCG
>JAJZTW010000012.1 GCA_021847345.1 Pseudomonadota bacterium | reverse complement strand
TGCGCGGGCGCCTTTCATCGAGGCGCCAGCCCACGGCGCGCGGCGCTTGCGGCGACGTCCGAGGTGGCACGGGACTTGCAAAACCCCGGCACAACCCGTGCTTTCCTCGACCCGCTTGAAAGGACCCGCAACATGGACCGTCGCACCGCCATCAAATCCCTCGGAGGCGCCGCCGTCGCGGCCGCCGCCGGCGGCCTGCCGTTTCCGGCCGTCGCCGCGCGCAAGTCGCCGATCAAGGTGGGCATCCTGCATTCGCTGTCGGGAACGATGGCGATCTCGGAGACCGCGCTGAAGGACGTGGACCTGATGACCATCGCCGAGATCAACGCCGCCGGCGGAGTCGACGGGCATCCGATCGAGCCGGTGGTCGTCGACCCGGCGTCGAACTGGCCGCTGTTCGCCGAGAAGGCGCGCCAGCTGATCTCGCAGGACAAGGTGGCGGCGATCTTCGGCTGCTGGACCTCGGTGTCGCGCAAGTCGGTGCTGCCGGTGCTCGACGAGTTGAACGGGCTGCTGTTCTACCCGGTGCAGTTCGAGGGCCAGGAGCAGGACCCGCATGTGGTCTACACCGGAGCCGCGCCCAACCAGCAGGCGATTCCCGCCACCGAGTACCTGATGAGCCAGGACGGCGGCGGCGCCAAGCGCTTTTTCCTGCTCGGCACCGACTACGTGTACCCCCGCACGACCAACGCCATCCTGCGCGGGTTCCTGCACTCCAAGGGGGTCAAGGACAGCGATATCGCCGAGGTGTATACGCCCTTCGGTTTCAGCAACTACCAGAACATCGTCGCCGACATCAAGAAGTTCGCCTCGGCGGGTCCGACCTGCGTGATCTCGACCATCAACGGCGACTCCAACGTTCCCTTCTACAAGGAGCTCGGGAACCAGGGCATCAAGGCCACCGACATTCCGGTGGTCGGCTTCTCGGTGGCCGAGCAGGAGCTCGCCGGAATCGACCTCAAGCCGCTGGTCGGGCAGCTCACCGCGTGGAACTACTACGAGTCGCTGAAGAACCCGGTGAACGCCCGCTTCGTCAAGGCCTGGAAGGCGTGGGTGAAGGCCAAGGGCCTGAAGGAGTACGCGGTCACCGACGACCCGATGGAGGCTTCGTACATCGGCCTGCACATGTGGAAGCAGGCGGTGGAGAAGGCCGGCTCCACGCATGTCGACGCGGTGCGCAAGGCGCTGGTGGGGCAGAAGTTCTCGGCGCCCGACGGCTACACCGTCGAGGTGCTGGACAACCAGTACCTGAGCAAGCCGGTGCTGATCGGCCAGGTGCGCGCCGACGGGCAGTTCGACGTGGTGTGGAAGTCCAAGGGCCTGGTTCCGGGGCAATCCTGGAGCCCCTACATCCCGAAGCCGAAAAACGCCTGATCGGACCGCGACCATGCCTGCCATCCATCGTCGCCGCGCCTGGGCGGGTCTGCTGGCGCTGTTGCTGGGCTGCCTTCTGGCGCGCCCGGCGCTGGCCCTCGATGCCCGGCAGGCGCTGGCGCTGTCCAGCGGCAGTACCTCGCAGCGCCTGCACGCCCTGCGTCAGGCGCTGCGCCACCCGGACCCGCAGCTGGCCGGCTTTCTCGACGCGCTGATGAACAACTCGGTGATGCTCGACGGCCAGCGAGTCGAGCTGCGCAGGGACGGGAAGTGGACCGACATCGACGGCGGCGGGCCGGTGACGCCGGGGCCGGACGCGCAGACGGTGGTGAACAACAACTACCTGCGCAAGCAGTTGCTGGCGGCTCGCGCCGCGCTGCAGCTGTTGTCGCCCGAGCGGGCCGAGCGCCTGGCGGCCGTGCGCCGCCTGGAGGCCGACCCGCAGGGGCTCGACGCCGGCCTGCTGGAGCAGGCGCTGGCGCACGAGACCGACCCCGCGATTCGCAGGCGAATGCAGTTGCTGCAGGCCGCGGCCCGGCTTCGCTCGGGTGACGCGGCGCAGCGCGAGGCGGCCGCCTCGCAGCTGGCGTCGAGCGACTATCCGGCGGTGCGCGCGCTGCTGTTGTCGCGCCTGCAGCGCGACGGCAGCGCCTGGGTCGAGCCCGACGCCGCGGTGCGCGCGCGAATTCGCGCATCGCTGCAGGCCATCGACGGCCGGCTCGCGTGGGGCGAGCGCATCGGCCTGTTGTTCTCCGGGATCAGCCTGGGCAGCGTGCTGCTGCTGGCCGCGCTGGGACTGGCCGTCACCTACGGGCTGATGGGGGTGATCAACATGGCGCAGGGCGAGTTCATCATGCTCGGCGCCTACACCACCTATGTCGTGCAGGGCCTGTTCCAGGCCTGGCTTCCGGGGCTGCGCGAGTTCGCGCTGGTCGCCGCGGTGCCGTGTTCGTTCCTGGTGGCAGGCGGGGTGGGCATGGTGGCCGAGCGGCTGGTGCTGAGGCGCCTGTACGGCAGGCCCCTGGAGACCCTGCTGGCCACGTGGGGCATCAGCCTGCTGTTGATCCAGGGCGTGCGCAGCGTGTTCGGGCCGCAGAACGTGCAGGTCGACAACCCGCCGTGGATGTCCGGCGGCCTGCATGTGATGGCCAACCTGATCCTTCCCTACAACCGCATGGTGATCCTGGGGTTCACCGTCGCGGTGCTGCTGGGCATGTGGCTGCTGATCGCCCGCACCCGCCTGGGCCTGTTCGTGCGCGCGGTGACCCAGAACCGGCCGATGGCCGCGTGCGTCGGCGTGCGCACCGCGCGAGTCGACCTGCTGGCCTTCGGGCTCGGCACCGGCATCGCCGGACTCGCCGGCTGCGCGCTGAGCCAGATCGGCAACGTGAGCCCGGAAATGGGCACGCAGTACATCGTCGACTGTTTCATGGTGGTGGTGCTGGGCGGCGTGGGCCAGCTCAGCGGCACCGTGGTGGCCGCGCTCGGCCTGGGGGTGGCCAACACCCTGCTCGAGGGGATCGCCGGCGCGGTGCTGGCCAAGATCGCCGTGCTGGGCGCCATCATCCTGTTCATCCAGAAGCGTCCCCAGGGGCTGTTCGCCCTCAAGGGGCGCAGCGTGGAGGGCTGACGCCGTGTCTTCGACCCCTTCGACCCTTTCGGTGCGTGGCGACGCCGCCGCGCCGTCCTCGGGCCTGGCGGCGCAGGCGGCGAGGCGCGCCGGGCTGCTGCCTGGCTGGGGCTGGGCCCTGCTCGGCGGTTTCGTGCTGCTCAGTTGCGTGCTGGTGCCCTGGCTGAGCCTGGGAGTGGCGCCGACCAGCGCGTGGCACCTGCCGTCGTACTGGGTCGGCCTGGCCGGCAAGATCGGCTGCTATGCGATGGTGGCGATGGCGATGGACCTGGTGTGGGGCTACGGCGGCATCCTGTCGCTGGGCCACGGGCTGTTCTTCGCACTCGGCGGCTACGCCATGGGCATGTACCTGAACCGCGCCATGAGCGCGGCCAGCGGCACGCTTCCCGACTTCATGCAGTTCATGCAGTGGACCCGCTTTCCCTGGTACTGGGCCGGCACCGGGAACTTCGGCTACGCGCTGTTCCTGGCGCTGGCGGTGCCCGGAGTGCTGGCCTTCGTGTTCGGCTACTTCGCCTTTCGTTCGCGCATTCGCGGGGTGTACTTCTCGATCATCACCCAGGCCCTGACCTACGCCGCGATGCTGCTGTTCTTCCGCAACGAGACCGGCTTCGGCGGCAACAACGGGCTGACCGACTTCAAGGTGCTGCTGGGATTTCCGGTCGGCACGCCGGGCATGACGGTGGCGTTGTTCAGCATCACCGCGCTGTGCCTGAGCCTGAGCTTCCTGCTGCTGCGCTGGCTGGTGCAGGGCCGCTTCGGGCGCCTGCTGCGGGCCATCCGCGACGCCGAGAGCCGGGTCATGTTCTGCGGCTACGACCCGCTGTGGTTCAAGCTGTTCGCGTGGACCCTGTCGGCGATGCTTTGCGGCCTGGCCGGAGCGCTGTACGCGCCGCAGGTCGGGATCATCAACCCCAGCGAGATGTCGACCGCCAACTCGATCGAGATCGCCATCTGGGCCGCCGTGGGTGGGCGCGGCACGCTGGTCGGGCCGATGCTCGGTGCCGTGGTGGTGAACGCCGCCAAGAGCTGGCTCACCGTGGCCTTCCCGCAGTTCTGGCTGTACCTGCTGGGATTGCTGTTCGTCGTGGTCACGCTGTACGCGCCGGGCGGTCTGGTCGGACTGCTGCTTTCTTGGAGGCGTCGCCGTGGCTGAGGTCGACTGGCGTGACGTGGTTTTCCGGCAGGCCCCGGACTCGGGGGACGCCGGCGGCGGGCTGGCGCGACTGCGCCGCCCGGGAGTGGACCTCAGCCATGGCGTGGCGCTGTACCTCGACGACATCAGCGTGAGCTTCGACGGCTTTCGGGCGCTCAACCGCCTGAGCCTGAGCATCGACGCCGGCGAGCTGCGCTGCATCATCGGCCCCAACGGCGCGGGCAAGACCACGATGATGGACGTGATCACCGGCAAGACCCGGCCCGATTCGGGGCAGGCCTGGTTCGGCCAGACCATCGACCTGCTTCGACTGCGCGAGGCGGAAGTCGTCGCCGCCGGCATCGGGCGCAAGTTCCAGAAGCCCACGGTGTTCGAGAACCTCGACGTGCTCGACAACCTGGAGCTGGCCATGAAGGCCGGCAAGCGCGTGCGCGATGCGCTGCGTGCCCGACTCAGCGCGCAGCAGCGCGAGCGCATGCACGAGGTGCTGTCGAACATCGGGCTGGAGCAGCAGGCGTCGATGCGCGCCGGGGACCTGTCGCACGGCCAGAAGCAGTGGCTCGAGATCGGCATGCTGCTGATGCTCGAACCCAGTCTGCTGCTGCTCGACGAGCCGGTGGCCGGCATGACCGATGCCGAGACCGAGCGCACCGCCGAGTTGCTGCGTTCGCTGGCCGGGCGGCACACGCTGGTGGTGGTCGAGCACGACATGGAGTTCGTGCGCGCCATCGCGCAGCGGGTGACCGTGCTGCACGAGGGCAGCGTGCTGGCCGAGGGCAGCCTGGAGCAGGTGCAGGCGGACCCGCGCGTGGTCGAGGTCTACCTCGGGAGGTGAACATGCTGAGCATCGAAGCGGTGGACCAGTACTACGGCGGCAGCCACATCCTGCGCAATCTCAGCCTGCGCGTGCAGCGCGGGCAGGTGCTCGCGGTGCTGGGGCGCAACGGCGTGGGCAAGACCACGCTGCTGAAGTCGCTGATGGGCCTGGTGCCGATCCGCAGCGGCAGCATCGAGCTCGACGGCCGGCGCATCGAGCGCCTGGCCCCGGATGCGCGGGCCCGCCTGGGAATCGGCTACGTGCCGCAGGGGCGCGAGATCTTCCCCCGCCTGAGTGTGCTCGACAACCTGCGCATGGGGCTGGCCGGCCTGCCCGGCAACCCGCGAGTTCCCGACGAGTTGTTCGAACTGTTCCCGGTGCTGCGCGACATGCTGCATCGCCGCGGCGGCGACCTGTCGGGCGGGCAGCAGCAGCAACTGGCGATCGCCCGTGCGCTGGCCGCGCGCCCGCGCCTGCTGGTGCTCGACGAACCCACCGAGGGCATCCAGCCGTCGATCATCAAGGACATCGGGCGGGTCATCGGGCTGCTCGCCGCGCGTGGCGACATGGCCATCGTGCTGGTCGAGCAGTACTACGACTTCGCCAGGGCGCTGGCCCACAGTTACGTCGTGATGTCGCGCGGCGAAGTGGTGCGCTCGGGCTCGGGCGAGGACATGGATGCCGACGGCATCCGCGAACTCATCGCGGTGTAGTACGCAGTGCGCGGCGGGCCGCGGCGACGCCCCGCGCCGCGCGCTTCGCCTCAGGTCGACCAGACGCGAGGCGCGCAGGCGGGCAGGTCCCAGGCGGCGACTCGCCAGCCAGCCCACACTGCGCGAAACAGCGTCGCGATGGGCTCGATGCGCTGGCCGATGGCGCGCAGCACCACGACCTGCGGGTGCGCGCAGGTGGCCCCCGCCACCACGCCGCCGACGCCTTGCAGCGCCTGCCTGGCGCCGTGCAGCAGCAGCTCGCGGCGCGGCGCGGCGATGGGGCTGGCGCTGGCGAACACCAGGGTGCCGATGGCGCTGTTCCCGGCGAGCCCTCCGGGCCCCTGCAGCAGCGTCGTGTCGGCGGCGTCGATGCGCCCGCGCTCCAGCCACAGCCCGGGCAGTTCCATGTGTTGCAGGAAGCTGCCGCTGGCGAACGGCCGGGCGGCCGCCGGCAGGCCCAGCGCCAGCATGTCCCAGGCGATGAGCTCGGCGCCGGGCGCGAGATGAAAACGTGCGCGGTTCTCGCCGATGCAGGCGTCGAAGGCGATGTTCTCCAGCGGCAGCCATTCGAGGCGCGAGCCGGCGTGCAGCGTGGCGTCGAGGCTTTGCACGGCGGGCGCCCCGAGGCTGCGGTAGAAGCGGCTGGCGCCGGGAGTGGTCAACAGGCCGTGGGCACCGGGCCGGACCTGCAGCTGCACGTGCAGGCCGTCGCCGCCGACCAGGCCGCCGGGAGGGTGCACGAGCACCTGGTGACACACGGCGTCGCCCTCGGGATGCAGCGCCGACAGGCAGCGCAGGGCTCCGTCATGGCGCGAGCGCACGACACTCCTGCCGTGCAGGCGCCGGAACTCGACGTCCAGGCGTGAGCACCAGCCGGAGCCGGGGTGCGCCTGCTCGGGCTCCCCGGTCCGGGCGGATTCGGCGCCGGGCGCGGCGCACCGGGCGGCTGGGGCGGGAAGGCCGGGGCCTGCGACGGCTTCGGGAATGGCATCGTGGAAGGCAGTGAGCATGCCGAAGCACAAGCAAGCTCCATGCCTCGAACTGCGCCCCCGTTTGGTGCACTTGCATGGGCACGGGCCTGGGCACGGGCCGGGCGGTCCGCGCGCTTCGGCGGCCGCGACGCCGTGAGCTGCTGCGCGGCGCGGGCGCGGGCCGGGCGCGGCGGGGGCTGTCAGCTCGCGTCGGCGCGCCCCCACGCGCGCCGGATGGCGCGCCAGGCCATGTCCACCGCGGGGCGCTCGCGCTGTTGCGCGAGGCAGACGAAACGCAGGTCGCAGGCGAGTTCGACGCGGTCGGCGATGACCAGGCCCTCGCGCTGGCTTTCGCGCATGGCCACGGCGTCGCGCGCCAGCGACAGGCCCACTCCCGAGCGAACCAGCGCCAGCATCGACGATTCCTGGTCGACCAGCGCCACGCCGTTCTGGCGCAGGCCCAGGGGGTGCAGCGCGGCGTGCAGCAGGCGTGAATGCACCGACTGCGCCGGCGTCAGCACCCAGGGCAGGCGCACCAGGTCGACCCAGCCGCGTCCCAGCACCTGCGGGCCCCAGCCGGGTGGCGCGATGACCCGGTAGCTGAAGTGGGTCAGCACCTCGTCGGCGAACAGCGGCGCCTGGCGCCGCGGCCCGCCCGCGTCGGCCTCGGGGTCGCCAAGGTAGTAGCCGACGTCGATGCTGCGCGCCTTGAGGCGCTCCAGCACCTCGCCGCTGACTCCGTGCTGCAGTTCGGGCTCGATCTCGGGGGCCAGCGCCACGAGCTCCTTCAGGAAGGCGCCCAGGCGGGTGAACTCGGGGTCGAGGATGGTGCCGATGCGCAGCGGCCCGCGCACGCCGCCCTTGACCCGCTGCGCGGCCTGGTCGAATTCGCTCAGGCCCTGCAGCGCGCGCTCGGCCTGGCTGAGCAGCGCGGCGCCCTCGCGGGTCAGCAGCACGCCGGCGGAGGTGCGCTGGAACAGTTCCACGCCGAGGCGGTCGCCGAGTTCCTTGATCTGCAGGCTCACCGCCGGCTGGCTGCGGTGCAGGCGCTCGGCCGCGCGAGATACGTTGCCCTCGCGCGCGACGGCGACGAAGGCCTGCAGCAGGCGGGGTTCGATGGGTCGCATGGGGGGAGCCGGGCCTTTGGGTTATTTGCGCAGCTTATAACAGGCCGGCGGGCTTCTGATTGGAAACCTGGCTCGGCGCGCACTAGGCTTGACGGTGTCGCGAACTCGTTTCGCATGGTCATATTGTCAAACCCCCGAATCAACAAACGTCCCCAGGAGCTTCGACATGAACAAAGCCCGTGAACCCGGTGTCGCCACCGCTGCTGCCCAGGCCGGCAACGTGCCGCTGGTGGCCAACTATGTCGCCGGGCGCGTGGTGCCGGCCAGCAGCCCGCGGCGCCAGGCGGTGACCAACCCGGCCAGCGGGCAGGTGCGCGCCGAGGTGGTGTTGTCGAACGCGGCCGATGTCGACGCCGCGGTGGCGGCGGCGCGCGCCGCCTTCCCGGCGTGGTCGCAGATGGCCCCGCTGCGCCGCGCGCGCCTGATGAACCGCCTGCTGGCGCTGGTCAACGAGCGCAAGCGCGACCTGGCGCAGCTGATCACCGCCGAGCACGGCAAGGTGCTGTCGGACGCGGTGGGCGAGGTCGAGCGCGGCATCGAGATCATCGAGTTCGCCTGCGGCATTCCCCAGCTGCTCAAGGGCGACTACACCGAGCAGGTGGCCACCGGAATCGACAACTGGACCATGCGCCAGCCGCTGGGCGTGGTCGCCGGCATCACGCCGTTCAACTTCCCGGTGATGGTGCCGGCGTGGATGTTCCCGGTGGCCATTGCCTCCGGCAATACCTTTGTGCTCAAGCCCAGCCCGCTGGACCCGTCGCCGTCGCTGCTGATGGCCGAGCTGATGCGCGAGGCCGGTTTCCCGGACGGCGTGTTCAACGTGGTGCAGGGCGACAAGGAAGCCGTGGACGCGCTGCTGCACCACCCGGACGTGCAGGCGGTGTCCTTCGTCGGCTCCACGCCTGTGGCCAACAGCATCTACGAGACCGGCGCTCGCCACGGCAAGCGCGTGCAGGCGCTGGGCGGCGCGAAGAACCACCTGGTGGTGATGCCCGACGCCGACATCGACAAGGCGGTGGACGCGCTGATCGGCGCGGCCTTCGGCTCGGCCGGCGAGCGCTGCATGGCGATCTCGGTGGCGGTGCTGGTGGGCTCGGCGGCCGACCGCGTGATGCCCCAGCTCGAGCAGCGCGCGCGCGAGCTGCGCATCGGCTCGGGGCTCGACGAGGCCAGCGAGATGGGCCCGATCGTCACCGAGGCGGCACGCCAGCGAATTCGCGCGGCCATCGACGCCGGCGTGGCCGCCGGCGCGAAGCTGACCGTGGACGGACGCCAGTTCCAGGTGCCCGGGCACGAGGGCGGCTTTTTCCTCGGCGCCACGGTGTTCGACCACGTCAAGCCGGAAATGGCGCTGTACCGCGAGGAGATCTTCGGGCCGGTGCTTGCCTGCGTGCGCGTCGACACCTTCGAGCAGGCGCTGCAGCTGATCAACGACCATGAGTTCGGCAACGGCGTGTCGCTGTTCACCAGCGACGGCGGCGTGGCGCGCGAGTTCGCGCGCCGCGTGCAGGTGGGCATGGTGGGCGTGAACGTGCCGATTCCGGTGCCGATGTCCTGGCACGGCTTCGGCGGCTGGAAGCGCAGCCTGTTCGGCGACATGCATGCCTACGGCGAGGAAGGGGTTCGCTTCTACACCCGCCAGAAGAGCGTGATGCAGCGCTGGCCCGACTCCATCGGCAAGGGCGCGGAGTTCGCGATGCCGAATTCTCGTAGCGGTGGGTGAGGGCCCCCTCCGTCGCGGGGGGCGACCCCCGCTCCGTCCCCCCGAGGGGGACACCCCCTGCCTTGGGGCGGCCCTGCGGCAGGAGGGTTCTCGACAGCGAGGGGTGGGTGCGGTGGCCGGCGGAGTCAGGTGGCGGTGCGGAGGCGCCTGCGGCGGCTGCGGGACAGCGGGCAGTAGCGCGGCGGCGGACGGGGTGGGTTTGCGGGGTGGGTGGTTCGGAGGTGGGTGATGGAACAGCTCGAGTTCGACTATGTGGTGGTGGGGGCCGGGACGGCGGGGTCGTTGCTGGCCAATCGGCTGAGCGCGGATCCGGGCAAGCGGGTGCTGTTGCTGGAAGCCGGGGGTAGGGACAACTACCACTGGATCCACATTCCGGTGGGCTACCTGTACTGCATCGACAATCCCCGCACCGACTGGCGCTATCGCACCGAGCCTTCGGCCGGGCTGAACGGGCGCAGCCTGCTGTACCCGCGGGGCAAGACCCTGGGCGGGTGCTCGAGCATCAACGGCATGATCTACATGCGAGGCCAGGCGCGGGACTACGACGCCTGGGCCGCCATCACCGGCGAGCCGGCGTGGAGCTGGCAGTCCTCACTGCCGGATTTCATCGCCCATGAGAGCCACCACAGCCTGGATGCCGGCGCGCGGCCGGCGGCGATGCCGGCCGGCGCCCAGGCGGCCAGCTTCGTCTCGCCCGACACCGCGGCGGCGGCGCCCGCGCTGCGCGAGAGCGCGCGCTGGCACGGTGGCGGAGGCGAGTGGCGCGTGGAGCGCCAGCGCCTGCGCTGGGACATTCTCGAGGCCTACGCCCAGGCGGCGCGCGAGGCCGGCATTCCGGCGAGCGAGGACTTCAATCGCGGCGACAACGAGGGCGTGGGGTACTTCGAGGTCAACCAGCGCCGCGGCTGGCGCTGGAATGCGTCGAAGGCCTTCCTGCGCCCGGTGCGCCATCGCGCCAACCTGAGCGTGTGGACCCATGCCCAGGTGGAGCGCCTGCACATCGAGCGCGATGCCGACGGCGGCCTGCGTTGCAGCGGCTGCAGCGTGGTGCGCGACGGCCGCCGCGTGCAGCTGCGAGCGACGCGCGAGGTGGTGCTCAGCGCCGGCTCGATCGGGTCGGCGCAGCTGCTGCAGCTTTCGGGCATCGGCCCGGCAGCGCTGTTGCAGCAGCACGGCATCGAGGTGCTGCGCGACGCCCCCGGGGTGGGCGCGAACCTGCAGGACCACCTGCAGATCCGCTCGGTGTACCGGGTGCAGGGCGCGCGCACCTTGAACACGCTGGCGAACAGCTTGTGGGGCAAGGCGATGATCGCGCTGGAATACGCCGTAAAGCGCAGCGGGCCGATGAGCATGGCGCCGTCGCAGCTCGGCGCCTTCACGCGCAGCGACCCGACTCGCCCGTACCCGAACATCCAGTACCACGTGCAGCCGTTGTCGCTGCCGGCGTTCGGCCAGCCGCTGGACACCTTCCCGGCGTTCACGGCCAGCGTGTGCAACCTCAACCCGACCAGCCGGGGCACGGTGCGCATCCGCAGCGCGGATTTCCGCGACGCGCCGGCCATCGACCCGAACTACCTGAGCACCGAGGAGGACCGCAAGGTGGCGGCCGACTCGCTGCGGGTGACCCGGCGCATCGTGCAGCAGCCGGCGCTTGCCGGCTACAAGCCGGAGGAGATCAAGCCGGGGCCGCAGTACCAGGACGACGCGCAGCTCGCGCGCGCCGCAGGCGACATCGCCAGCACCATCTTCCACCCTGTAGGCACCACGCGCATGGGGCGCGCGGACGATCCGCTGGCGGTGGTGGACCCGCACCTGCGGGTGATCGGCGTGCGCGGCCTGCGCGTGGTCGACGCCGGGGTGATGCCGCTGATCACCAGCGGCAACACCAACAGCCCGACGCTGATGATCGCGGAAAAAGCCGCGCGCTGGATTCTCGCCGGAAGCTGAGTTCCGGCGGCCGGCGCGGCGCCGTTCAGGCGACCTGGGTGACGAACTCGCCCATCGGGCGACGCGACTTGTTGAGCTTGACCAGCCAGTCGGCGTCGGCGTCGCGGTAGCCCAGAGGCAGCAGCAGCACGCTGCGCAGGCCCTTGGCGCGCAGGCCGAGGATCTCGTCGACCTTGGCTGGGTCGAAGCCTTCCATCGGCGTGCTGTCGACGCCTTCGTTGGCGGCGGCCACCAGCGCGAAGCCCAGGCCGATGTAGGCCTGGCGCGCGGCGTGCTCGAAGTTCACTTCGGCGCTGCGCTGCGGGTAGGCGCCGAGCAGTCGCTGGCGGTAGTCCTCCCAGCCGGGGATGGTCACGCCGCGGTCGGTGTTGGTCTGGTCGAACACGCGGTTGATGCGCTCGGGGGTGTAGTTGTCCCAGGCGGCGAACACCAGAAGGTGCGAACCGTCGGTGATCTGGCTCTGGTCGTTGGCGGCGGCGCGGATGCGCCGGCGCAGCTCGGGATCGGTGACCAGCACGATCTCGTAGGGCTGCAGTCCGCTGGACGTGGGGGCGAGGCGGGCGACTTCCAGGATGCGCGCCACGGCGTCGGCCGGCACGCTCCGGGTGGAGTCCATCTTCTTGGTGGCGTAGCGCCACTGGCAGAGTTGCAGCAGGTCCATGTGCTTGTTGTCCTTGAACGGGTTCGGGCGCGCGGTCGACGCCGCGCTGCGCTGCAACATTTGAACACCGGTGGGGTTTTTCTGCTGACGGCTTCGCTGCGCTTTCAGGCAGCGCCCGCGACCTGCGCGAGCTCGCGCAGCGCATCGAGTTCGCGCGCCAGCGCCACGGATTCCTCGTGCGGCATGCACGGGCTCTCGCGCAGACCGCCGCGGATGCAGCGCATCGCCTCGGCGATCTGGTATTCGAATCCGTTCACGGCGTGCTCCAGCCGCAGGCTCTCGCAGCGGCCGTCGGCGTGCATGTGCTCGGCCTGTTGCGCCGACCAGAAGTCACGGGGTACGCGTATGCAGCCCTCGCTGCCCTGCAGTTCCAGCGCGTTGGCGCCGGCACGGTCGAAGGCGCAGGTGAACTGCGCGAGCACGCCGCCGTCGAAGCGCAGGGTGCCGACGTCGGCCAGGTCGACCCCGCTGGGGGCGAGGCGGCTGTGCAGCGCGCGCGAGACCACGCGGGCCGGCGCGCGCTGCGTGCACTGCACCGCCCAGCGCGACATCGCGACGTTGTACACGCCGATGTCGAGCAGCGCGCCACCGCCGCGCGCCGGGTCGAACAGGCGGCTGCCGGCGGCGTAGGGCATGGCGAAGCAGAAGCTGGAATGCACCGAGCGCAGCTCGCCGATGGCGCCCGCGCCCAGGCGCTTCGCGAGTTCGCGGTACAGCGGCAGCATGCGGGTCCACAGGCCTTCCATCAGGAACACGCCGTGCTCCCGGCTGAGCGCGCACAGCCGGCGTGTGTCGGCTTCGCACAGGCTCATCGGTTTTTCGCACAGCACCGGCTTGCCGGCGGCGAGCGCGCGCGCCGCGAATTCGGCATGCGCGTCGTGCGTGGTGGCGATGTAGACGGCATGCACCCGGGGATCGCCCAGCAGGCCTTCGAGCTGCGCGCTCACGCAGCGCGCATCCAGGCCGAGATGGCGCGCGAACTCCTGCGCCTTGCGCGCGTCGCGCCCCCAGATCGCCTGCAGCCGCGCACCCTCCACGCCGCGCAGCGCGCGGGCGAAGGTCGCGGCGATCGCGCCGGGGCCGACGATGCCCCAGCCGAAGGGAGTCGATGTCATGGCCGGCGCTCAGCGGGGCGCGGCGCGCAGGCGCTGCTCGCGCGGCAGCAGCCAGGCACGGGGGTGGCGGGTCATGCCGATGTGTTCGTAGTAGCTGTCGGCGGCGGGAGCGGCCAGCAGCAGCAGCTGGCAGCGCGGGCCGAGCTGTTGCTGGGTGGCGTCGAGCAGCGCACGACCGATGCCCCGGCCCTGCAGGCGCCGGTCGACGGCGAGGTCGCTGACATAGCAGCAGTAGTGGAAATCGGTGACGGCGCGGCTGATTCCCACGAGCTGGCCGTCCTGCCACGCGCTGACCACGAGATTGGCGTTGCGCAGCATGCCTTCGAGGCACTCGCGGTCGTCGACCGGGCGGCGCTCGGCCAGCGTCGAGGCCTGCAGCAGCAGCAGGAACTGGTCGACGTCGACCGGGGCGTTGACGCGGATGTCGGGGTTCATGGCGGTGCACCGGGCAATGGATTCAGGCAAAGCGCGAGGGCAGGTAGGGGGTGGGGTCGACCAGCGTGGGCTGGCCGCACATCATCTCGGCCAGCAGCCTGCCGGTGACCGGGCCGAGCGTGAAGCCGTGGTGCGCATGGCCGTGGGCCAGCCACAGCCCGCGCAGGCGCGGGGCCGGGCCGATCAGCGGCATCATGTCGGGGGTGCAGGGGCGCTGGCCCATCCAAGGCTGGGGGTCCAGGCGCTCGCCGAGCCCGCCGGGGGCGAGCAGTTCGCGCGCCAGGGGTTCGACGGCGTCGAGCTGGCGCGGGGTGGGCGCGGCGTCCAGGCGCGCGAGCTCGGCGCCGGTGGTCAGGCGCAGCCCGCGGCGCATGGGCGCCAGCAGGTAGCCGCGCTCGGCGTCGAGCACCGGCTGGCGCAGCGCCGGGCCGCCGACGCCGTAATGCATGTGGTAGCCACGCTTGACCGCCAGCGGCAGGCGCAGCCCGAGCCGGCGGGTCAGCGGCTGCGCCCACGGGCCCAGCGCCACGACCACCTCGGGGGCCTGGATCGGGCCGCCTTCGGCTTGCACCGACCAGCCCTCGCGCAGCGTGGCGGCGTCGCCCTGCAGCAGTTCGCCACCGAGTTCGCGCAGGTGCGCGGCGTAGGCCTGCACCAGGGCTTGCGGATCGCTGCAGGGCACGGGGTCGATGTAGCGCACGGCGCCGGCCAGGCCGGGGCGCAGCGCGGGCTCCGCGCGTTGCAGCGCGGCGGCGTCGAGCGCCTCGTAGGCGACGCCGAACTCCTGGCGTGTGCGCTCGATCGCGAGCAGTTCGGCGGCCAGCGCGGCCTCGCCGCGGTACACGCGCATCCAGCCGGACGGACGCAGCAGGGCCAGCGCGCCGGCCTGCGCGGCCAGGTCCCGGTGCTCGTCCAGGCAATGCCGGATCAGCGGCTCGTAGGCGCGGGCGATGGCGCGGTGGCGCGCCGGCTCGGAGTTGCGCCAGTAACTCCAAAGGAACGGCGCCAGCGCGGGAAGGTCGCGCAGGTGGTAGCGAAGCTCGGGTGCGGTGTTGCGCGCGTAGCGCAGCAGTGTGGCGAGATCGCGCGGGAAGGCGTAGGGCACGGCGCCCTCGCGCTGGATCAGGCCGGCGTTGCCCATCGAGGTCTCGCTGCCCGGCGGCTTGCGGTCGACCAGGACCACCGCGCGCCCGCGGCGCTGCAGGTGCACGGCCACGCCGACGCCGACCATGCCGGCGCCGAGCACGATCACGTCGAAACGTCGAGGCATGCGCTGGCTTTCGGGGTGCGTCCGGCGCGCCGCGCCGGCGCGACAAACGCCTGGCGAACGCCCGGAAAACATCTACGGAACAGGCCTCAAGCATAGGGCCGTTTCGACGGCCCCCGGCCTGGATTCGAACGGGGCCCCCGGGTGTCGACTTGCCGGCCTTCCGATCCTGCCCGCAGACCCTGCGACCGTCCGGCTTTCGGGAAGGCGAATTCAGGGTTTTGCGCAGGCCGGTTTCGTCGGGTATTCCAGCGGATATGTGCTTTGTTCGTGAAATGCTAAATTAATAGAGGTTTGTCCAAAAAAATATGGAACAAGCCGTCTTTGTCTTCGAAAAACTAAAAAACTGCCAAATGGAGTCTTTCAGTATGAAAAAATCCCTGGTTCTCTTGTCGATCCTGTCGGCATTCGCGCTCTCGGCTTGTGGCGGAGGCGGTGGTTCCGGTTCGACGACCAGCACGACCACCGGTACCACGACCGGTACGACAAGTGGCACGACCACTACGACCACCACGACCGGCACCGGGACATTCCCGGTCAGCTCCTACTCGGTCTACGCGCTGTTCGGCACCGGTGCGCAAAAGGGCGGGCAAGTCTCGAGCACTTCCGCGACGACTGCGACCGTCGCGCTTGGAGCTTCCGTGTCCTTCGATGGCGTCGCGACGCCGCAGTCGACCACCCTGACGCTGAACTCCAACGGCAACGGCCTGGCACAAACGCCGTCGGGCTTCAGCGACTCCGTGGGCGGGGCGCAGGCCGTGGAACTGTGCGAGGCCGTGACCAGCGGTATCGGCGGGCAGAAGTCGATGCTGGCGCTGGTGGGCAACCAGGCGACGGCGTTGACCCAGGTCTCCCAGTTGCCGACCACGGTCAACTTCTACAACCTGGAAGACTGCACGTTCACGGGAACGTCGTCGACGCCCACGTTCAGCCAGGTGACGCCGCAGGCGAACGACTACATGACCATCAACACGGATGGTTCCGCGACGTTCTATCCTGCTGGCGGGACCGCGTTCAGCACCGATGCGGCCAGCGTTACCGCGGCGCTGCAAACGTCGGGAACCGGGCTGGCGTCGAACGGCAGTGCAGCGTATCCGTCCACCGCGGGTACGCTGGGCACGGCGAAGTGGACCGCGTACAGCGAGCCCGACGCCTCGGGTAGCGGGACGGATTTCGTCATCATCTCGCAGCTCGATCCGACCGGCGGCAGCACGTCAAGCCCCAACCGCGGCGTGCTGAACGTCTGGTTCGCCCGCCAGTAAGGCGTGGCCCAGCGGGTTCGGGTCCTTGCGTCACCACGGCCCGAGCCGCCCAGGCCGCAGGCGGCGCGCCGGTCCACCCGCGTGGGCCGGCGCGCGGCCGCCCCGGGGCCGTGGATGGGTCAGGGCAGCAGCTTGAGGTCCAGGCCCGCCTTGCGCAGGTTGCCCTGGGCGGTATCGGTCTCGCTGCGAACCCTGGCGTTGTAGTCGTCGGCCGCGCTGCCCGGCCGCAGGTGCTGGCTGAGCATGAAGTCCGGGCGGGGGTGGCTGTCGACGAACAGCGCCACCTCGAAGGCCTCGCGCTCGCTGAGGCTCGGGTTGCCCAGCGGCATGTTGCCCTTGACCCAGGTGGCGAGCTTGGCGACGTTGGCCAGGCCGGCTCCGGCGTTGTAGCTGTCGGGCCCCCAGATCGGCGGGAAGCTTCCGGCGATGCCGGCTCCGCCGGCACCGTGGCAGGAGGCGCAATGCGCGTCGTACACCTTGGCGCCGGCCTGCACGTCGGCCTCGCCGGCGGACTTGAGCATGGCCGCATACGGGCTTTTCGCGGGGACCGGCGTGGCCCCGCCCAGGATCGGCTTGCCGCGGTCGAGCCAGCTGATGTAGGCGGCCATGTCGACGACCACGCCGCTGTCGGTGCTCGGTCGCATGCCGTTCATGCTGCGCATGAAACAGTTGGCCACGCGGTCCTCGAGGGTGATCACCGTGTCCTCTCGCTTGGAGTAGGACGGGAACTTGGTGGCCGTGGCGAGGAAGTTGCCGGGGTGGTCGTTGTTGCCGCCGTCGGTGTGGCAGCTGTTGCAGGTCAGCGCGTTGCCGACGAAGCCCTTCACACGGACGTCGGTGTTGGTGTTCATGATCATGTCGTGGCCGCGCTGGATGGACTCGCCCAGCGGCCCGGCAGGCAGGCCCTGCAGGGCGTCGGCGGCCGGCGCCGACGCCATGCCTGCTGCGAACAGCGTGGCGGCGAGCAGCGCCTGGCGAGAGGAGGTGGCTTTCATGGTGCGCCTTTCGTGCAGTCGCGGAGATGCGGAATGCCCGCCTCGGCGATGTTAGCCAGCTGGAATCGGTCGCTTGTTGATGCAAGGCAAGGGATGGTCGTTGCGCCGCGGGTCCGCGGGCGAGCGCGACACATGGTCGACCCATATGAAACAAAAGTAACGAAATACGTCCCTATAACCCCTAGAACCAGGGGGTGGAAATTCGACTTGAACCCTGGATTTCGACAATCGTCGAATTTGTCGTTGCGGGAAAACCATGGAAAGTCATTTCCATGATTGCCTTGTGTCAATGTTCGAGCTTCTTCGGGGCTCTCGACTCCTGAAAAATCACCCCGAAGAGCTGTCCCCTGACTTTTTGAAATCTCCCTCTCGTCCCGGCAAAAGCATGAGTCATTTCCGACGCGCGATTCGCGCATTACTGCTCGGCGCCGTACTCGCGGTATTCGCCCGGGCCCCGGCGGACGCCGCGAGCGGGTTGTCGAGCACGCTGCAGCAGGCGCAACGAGCCGCGCGGGATGCAGGGCAGCGGGGCGTTGCGCTGCTGGTGCTGGCGAGCCATGACGAGTCGGCGCTTTCTTCGCGTACCGAGGCCATCGAAGCGCACGATCCGGCCGTGCGCTTCGCCATGCGCTCCTATGACCTGGTGGTGCTCGCGCCGGCCGGCCACGGCCTGTATCGGCTGCTGGGGCCTCGCGATGCCTGCGAGGGTGTCACGGCCTGTGCCGAGGATGCCTTCCTGCAGCGCCAGTTCACGCTGCCGCGTCTGCGCGCCTGGAACACGGCGGCCGGCAGGGTGCCGCTGCTGATGGTGTTCGACACCCGGCACGGACGGCCCGTTGGCACGGCCTATGGCGTGGATGACCCTGCCCAGGCGCTGCGCTTCGCGGCCGGTCTGCGCACGGCGACTCCGGAGCACCCGCTGGTCGCATACAGCGACTGGTTGCTCGAAGACTGAGGCGCCGGCATGTCCACCCTTTGCTCTGCCGGCATGGCCGGCGTGTCGAGCGTGTGCCGCAAGCTCGCGGCGATCGCCTGCGGCTGCGCGGCATCGGTCGCCGTCGCGGCGGCGCCGCAGAACTACATGTACAGCGTGGAAGGCAACACGCTTTTGAGCGCGGCACAGATCGCGCAGGCGCTGGGCACAGCGCCGGCACGACCGCGGCTGCAAGTCATCCGCTTGGCCGCGCAGCGCCTGCAACTGGCGTACCGCAAGGCGGGCTACGGCACGGTGGTGGTGCAGGTGCCGCCGCAGACCATCTCGCATCACCGCATCGAGCTGCGGGTGATCGAGGGCCGGCTGAGCCAGGTCGACGTGGCGGGGCTGCGCGCCTTCACGCGCGCCAACGTGCTGCGCGGCCTGCCGGCACTGCGCGTGGGTCAGGTCCCGGACCTGGCGGCGCTGGACAGCGAGTTGCTGATGGTCAACGAGAACCCGGCGAAGGCGGTGCGGGTGGTGTTCCAGCCCGGGCAGCGGCTGGGGCAGGTGCAATCGCTGGTGGTGGTGCGTGAGCGTCCGATCCGGCAGTGGACGCTCGGGCTGGACAACACGGGCAATTCGCAGACAGGGCGCATGCGGGCGACGCTGGCGTACCGCGACGCCAACCTGCTCGACAGCGACAGCGTGCTGCGCGTGCGACTGCAGGCCTCGCCGGACAGGCCGGCGGACGCGGCGATGCTGAGCACGACGCTGCGCCAGCCGCTGTACGCGCGGCACATGTTCCTGGAGTGGTCGGCGCTGGCCTCGAACACGTCGGACCGGCCGATCGCCACGCCGGCCGGGGAGTTGCGCTTTACCGGCAAGGGCTATTCGGCCGGGGTTCGCGCGTTGTGGCTGCAACCTTTGCTGGGGCATTACCGGCAGGAGTTCTTCGTCGGGGTCGATGCGCGGCGCTACCGCAACGACTGCAGCCTGGGCAGCTTCGGCGCCGCGGGTTGCGGCTCGGCGGGAGCCTCGCTGGACGTGCTGCCGCTGTCGCTGGGTTATCAGCTGCAAAGCATCGGCGGATCGATGGGCCAGCTCACCCTGGTGCAGAACCTGCCGGTGGGCAGCGCCGGGCAGCAGGCGGCCTTCGAGGCCGCGCGGCCGGGTTCGAGCAGCAGCTATCACCTGCTGCGCCTGGACGCCGCCGGAGAGCACGGCCTTGCGGCCCGGCGCCGCCTGGGCTGGCGCGTGGATGCGCAGTACAGCGCGCAGCCGCTGGTGTTCGCCGAGCAGTTCGGCATCGGTGGCGCCCGCAGCGTGCGGGGCTACCCGGAGACGGCGCTGGTGGGCGATTCGGGAGCCTCGGGCAGCCTGCAGTTCAGCGTGCCGCTGGCGCAGGCAGCCGAGGGGACGCCGGGGGCCGCGGACGGGCTGCGCGCGGTCAGTTTCGTCGACGCCGGAACGGTGGCCGACCGCCAGGGCGTGCAGTGCCTGCCGGGGCGGACGCACTGCAGCATCTGGGGCGCCGGGGTGGGGCTGCGCTTGCGCATCGAGTCGGCGTTGCTGCGCCTGGACGTGGCGCGAGCAGGCGAGAACGCCGGCGGCACGCAGCGCGGCGACTGGCGCGTGCACGCGGATCTTGTGTTTGCCTTGTGACGAGGACGATGGGTATGCGCAACGCTTCTCAGCACGGTGGCGGCCCGGCCCGCAAGTCTTGCCCGCGACTGCAGCCCCTGGCCTGGAGCGTGGCAGCGGCGCTGTCGGTCATGGCGCAGGCCTCGGCAGGCGCAGCGGCGCTGCCCACGGGCATGCAGGTGGTGGCCGGGCAGGCGGTGGCCTCGCAGTCGGGCAGCACGCTCGAAGTGCGGACCGGGCAGCGCACCATCCTGAACTGGAACAGCTTTTCCATCGGCGCAGGCAACCAGGTGGTGTTCCAGCAGCCGGGGGCGAGCAGCGCGGTGCTCAACCGGGTGGTCGGGCAGGACCCGTCGAACATCCTGGGCGAGCTTCGCAGCAACGGGCAGGTGTGGCTGATCAATCCGAATGGGGTGCTGTTCGGTGCTGGGGCGCGCGTGGACGTCGCGGGCCTGGTGGCCTCGACGCTGGATATCGACAATCGGGCCTTTCTGGCGGGAGGTGGCCTGCTCGCCTCGGCTCCCGCCGGATCCGCGGCGGTGGTCAACGAGGGCAGCATTCGTACGCCTTATGGTGGACAGGTGCTGCTGGTCGGCTCCAGCGTGACCAACGGCGGAAGCATCGAGGTGCCCGGGGGGCGCGCGTCGCTGCTCGCAGCCAGCCAGGTGCAACTGGCCGACAGCAACACCCCGTTCATGAGCTTCCAGGTGCCGTCGCTGGCCGGGCTGGCCAGCCAGGAAGGCTCGGTGGCCGCCGGGGACGTGGACATCTACGGCGCGGTGGTGAACCAGCAGGGCAGCGTGGTCGCCACCGGCACCAGCCAGGACGCGGCCGGGCATGTCGTGCTGAGATCGGCGGGTGACACCCGTCTGGCCACCGGCAGCCTGACCCAGGCGCAGGGCGGCTCGGTGGACATCGCCAGCAGCCAGGGTGCGGTGAACCTGGGGGGGAGCGTCGATGTCAGCGCGGCCGGCAGCGGCAACGGTGGCAGCGTCACGGTGGGTGCGGCATCCATCGACGTGAGCAGCTCGGGCAGCCTGCGGGCCGACGCCGCCGCGGTCGGCAACGGCGGCCACATCGCGCTGCGTGCGACCGACTCGACCACGGTACTCGGCGCGTTGAGCGCGCGCGGTGGCGAGGTGTCCGGAAACGGTGGCTTGATCGAAACCTCGTCCAGCGGTGCGCTGGATCTGCAAGCCGTGCCCGACGCGTCGGCCCCGAACGGCATCGCCGGCGGGTGGCTGATCGACCCCTACGACGTGAACATCGTGTCCGGCAGCGGCGCGGCGAGCAACGTGGGGAGCGGCCCGAGCTACACCGGCACGGCCGACCCCGCGACCATCGATCCGAGTGTCATCGAGTCGGCGTTGAACGCGGGCACGAACGTGACGATTTCGACCGGAGGAGCCAGCCCGGGAACGGACGCCGGCAACATCACGGTGTCGAGCCCCATCAGCGTGTCCACGCCGGCGTCGGGCGCGACCCTCACGCTGAATGCGTGGAACAACATCAACATCGACAGCGCGATCAGCTCCGCAAGCAGTGGCGTCAGTGGCATTGCCTCGGGGCCATTGAATCTGGATTTGAATGCGAACGAGGAGGGCGGTAGCGGCACGATTTCCATCCCGGGCACGGGCAGCATTGCTTTGAATGGTGGCGTGCTGGAATTGGGCGCGAACGCCACGCTGAGTGGTGGTTCACTGCAGGACATGACCATCAGCAGTACGACGGGCAAGGTGCTGAGCACGGCGCCGAGCACGAGCAGCACGCTGTCGGGCGTGACGGTGGGGGCGAACCTGGAGATTGGCGGGTTTGGCACTAGCGGGGTTGGCAGCACGGTGGTGGTTCCGGACACGCTGACGGTGAACGCAGGCAGCACGGTGGCGGTGTCGGGGTACAACGCAGCGCTGGACTTCAGCGGGGCGACGCCAGCGCTGCTGGGCTCGGGAGTGGTGAGCATAGGCAGCTTGTTGCAGTCGTCGAACCCCGACACGGTGACGGCCACGCGGTCCGGGGCGACGCTGCGTATCGGGCCGGGGATGACGGTGGATGGCGTGAACAGCCAACCTAGCAACCTGGGCTCGAGCACGACGAGCTTGCTCAACCAGGGCACGATCGAGGCGACGGGGACGGGGCTGCTGGAGATTCTGGACAACAACTGGAGCAACCAGGGGACGATCCAGGCGGTGGGCCCGAGTGCCCAGGTGCTTTTGGCGGGGACCTGGTCGAGCAGCGGGCAGTTGCTGGCGCAGAGCGGCGGGACGGTGGGGCTGGGGGGTACGTTCAGCACGACGAGCCTGGCGGGGGCGAGCGGCAGCGGCTCGGGGGTGTTTGTGCTGGACGGGACGTGGAACAACGTCGGGCAGAGCTACAACATCGACGCGATGGGCGGCCTGCTGCTGCGCGGGGGCATTATCCAGGGGGGCACGATCAGCAGCACGACGGGCAAGGTGCTGAGCACAGGGGGTACGTCCAACATTCGGGGTACCAGCAACATTCTTTCAGGGGTGACGCTGGGGGCGAACCTGGAGATCGTCGGCTTCGGCACTTCGGTGACGATTCCGGACACGCTGACGATGAACGCGGGTGTCACGGTAGCTGTGTCGGGCTCTCTTGGCTCAGGGCTGTACTTCAGCGGGGCGTCGCCGGCACTGCTGGGCTCGGGGGTAGTGAGCCTCGGGGGCGGCAACAGCGACACGGTGACGGCCACGCAGTCCGGGACGACGCTGAGCATCGGGCCGGGGGTGACCGTCGATGCCAACAGCGCGATCGGCGGCGTCCCGGGCATCCTGGGCTCGAGCACGACGAGCGTGCTCAACCAGGGCACGATCGAGGCGACGGGCACGGGGCTGCTGCAGATCCAGGGCAGCCGTCTGCTCAACCAGGGTCGCCTCGAGGTGGACTCCGGGGCCTCCGTGCAAACCTTGGGGAGTTTCACCAATCCTGCCGGCGGCGTGATCCGGGGAACGGGAACGCTTGATCTCACGGTCGCGGCCGGCAGCAGCCAGGGTGTGCTGACCAACCAGGGAACCATCATCGCCGGCGCGTCGAACGGCAGTGCCGGCACCTTGAGCATTCTGGGAGGTTTGAACGAAGGTTCGACCGGAACCATCCAGGTCAATCTCGGAGGCGTCACGCCGGGGATTGGCTACAGCACGCTCGCCGTGTCGGGACCGGTGAATCTCGGCGGGACGCTCTCGGTGAGCCAGGTGTCGGGATTTGTCCCGACTGCTGGCGACCTGTTCAACTACCTCGATTTCGGCTCTTTGAGCGGAGGTTTCGCGAACACCGTCTTCAACACTCCCACGAACGACTGGCAGCTCAGCAACAGCGCAACACCGACGTCGATCAGCCTGCGCTCGGCGGGGGTTGTGGCGGCGCCACCGCCTCCTCCTCCTCCTCCTCCTCCTCCTCCGCCGCCGCCGCCGCCCCCTGTGGTCGCCCCGCCTCCGGCAACCCCATCGGCCCGGCCCACTGCGGCCATCGTGCCGGCGCCGTCAGGCGCTCCAGCATCAGCGTTCGGCGCGCTGCAATCGGCCTTGAGCTTCGCCCAGATCGGGCCCTCTAGCACCTCTCCGAGCCAGTCAACCGCGTCGGGGGGACAGGTTGCGATAGCCACCACCGGTGGCGCAAGGACGTCGGCGAACGGGCAGCCCGGGCCGTCCGGTGTCTCTTCGTCGATTGTCAATTTCGTGCCCACCGCCGGGCCGTCCGTACAAGGAGTTGCACCTGGTGGCGGCGCGCTTGCGGCGGCCCTGCGCGGGCTGAGCGTACCGCCGTATCTGTACCTGGACTCGGACCTGTCGCATCTGTATTTCCGCGTGCTTCCTCTGCAGGACATGGAGCGCGGGGAAATCGGCAATGTGCTCGACGCGCGCAATGCCTACATGCGCCAGCTGTTCGCGCGCGCCAACGGGCAACTGGCGGCGGACCCGAGCATCGCCAATGTCCCCGATTGCGCGCCTGGCCAGGACCCGGCGAGCGGAGCCTGCCTGTACGTTCCGCCGAAGCATCCGTCGGTGGACGATCGGCCGAGGGTGGCTCGGGCGGTCGTGGTCGGTCTTGACGACTACACCGATCCTCGAATTCCGCGGCTGATCGGCACCGTGCCCGACGCCGACTCGATCAGGCGGCTGCTGCAGCGGGAGATGGGCTACCGCGTGGAGCTGCTGCGCAACCCGGGCAAGCGCCAGCTGATCGGTGCGCTGAACACCCTGATCGCGCACGCCGGCCCGAACGACAGCATCCTGATCTATTACGCCGGGCACGGCGACACGGTCGACAGCACGGGGCAGGGGTACTGGATTCCCAGTGACGCCGATCCGGACGATCCGCGGGGCTGGGTGTCCAACGTGGACATCGATCGCCTGCTGCAGCGTGCGCGCAGCCGGCAGATCGCGGTGATCTCGGACAGCTGCTACTCGGGCCAGTTCGTGCAGAACCGCCAGGTGGTGGACCTGCGCAAGGTGCCCCCGATCGCCACCCTGCTGCGCCGGCGCGCGGTGACGGTGATGTCCTCGGGCGGTGACGAGCCGGTGGCCGACACCGGGGCCGACGGGCATTCGGTGTTCGCGTCCGACCTGATGCGAAGCCTGCGCACGATTCGCGGTTGGCGCAACGGCGACGGGGTGTTCCGCCAGGTGCGCGTCGGCGTCGAGAGCGTGCTGCCGCAGTCGCCGCGCTACGGCGCGGTGCTGAGCGCGGGACACCAGCCCGGGGCCGACTATGTGTTCGAGCGCGGCAGTTTCCAGGAAGCCGCGCGGTGAGCCTGCAGCGGCGGGTGGCTGCGTTGCTCCACCGACTGGGGGGGCAATTCCTCTACGAGGCGCTGATTCGCACCCTGCGGGGCTCGCTGTTCATCGGCGGAGCGGCGGTGGTCCTGACGTCCACCGGTGCCTGGAAATACCTGCTCAGCAGCTTCGCGGCGCACGATTTCGTGCAGGCCAGCCATCTGAGCCTGGCCGGCGGCTCGCCGCCCTCGGTCGCCACGGTGCTGATCGACGACCGTGGGTATCGGGACTATTTCGGAGAGCGCTCTCCGCTGGATCGCCAGCGCCTGCTCAAGCTGATGCAGACCATCGACGCGGCCACGCCCAGGGCTCGCGCCATCGTGGTGGACCTGGACCTGGCTCCGCTGCCCGGGCACGCGCAGCACGCCTTGCTGGACTTCCTGGGCAGGCACCGCGCACGCTGGGTGGTGGCGGCTCCCGAGTTGACGGCGATGCCCAAGTCTCCAGGTCGCGCCTACTGGCGTCAGGCCTTGTGCCGGGCCGGGGTGCGCATGGGCTGGCCCTACATTCCCTACGACTTCGGGTACGCGTCGACGGCCTTCCAGTTCCGGGGATCGCTGAGCCAGGCGGCGATCGACCCCGCTCTGCATTGCGACAACCTCGCCAGCACCCTCGTGCCCGGGCGCACGGGGCCTGGCGCGCTGCGCCGCGTCAGCGCGCCGATGGCGCCTCAGTACCTGCGCGACGGTCTGGTGCTGCCTTTCGGCGGGGACCTGGGCCAGTTGCGGGACCTGCTGCTGGCGACTTCTCCGCGCTGGGTCGTGCTGGGCGGCAGCTGGGGAAAGAGCGACCTGCAGAGCACGCCGCTGGGTCGACGTTACGGCGCGCAGCTGCACGCCGCGGCGATCGCCGGGCACGTGCAGGGCGAGCGCATGGCGCCGCTGGGTCTGCAGATCCTGGTCACATGGCTGTTCCTGGCCTGCGTCGACGTGGTGATCGGCTTGCTCTACATGGCCGTCGAGCGTTCGCTGCTGTCGTGGAGCCTGATGTACGCGGGCCACCGTTTCATCGTGCAGCGAATCTGGCCCCTGGTGCTGGTCGCGGTGGTGGTCGCCTCGGTGCTGCTGGCCTCGGACGCGAGTGCGGAGCTGCGCGTGCACACGGGGTACTGGATTCCGTCGGCGGTGCTGGGCGGCGGCGCCATCGTCCACCTGGTCTTCGTCTGGAATTGGGGACTGAACAAGATGGTGCGCTACGACAGCGTGGGCGCGGCGTGGCGCCAGGTGGTGGTGGCGCCCATCCAGGGCGACTGGAAGGCCGCCCGGCATGCGCTGCACCTGCTGCGCAACCATTCGCGCGGAACTCCGGTCGACGGTGAGCTGAGTGCTCCGCGCGCGGTGTTCGAACTGCTGGCGGCGGTGTCGAGTCTGCTGATCCAGACCGGGCTTCCGCTGCTGGCGTTTTCCTCGGCCTTGCATTGATCGTTTCGTGGAGGGAAGACTCATGGCCATCAGGTTCTCAGCCGCCTTCGGCGGCCTGGCGGGATTGCTCACCTGCCTGTCGGCGTTTGCCGTGCCGGCGCACGCCGCGACCCCCTGCATGGTGCTGGGTGATGCCTCGGCCAAGGTGACCTCGGTCGAGGGGGTGCGCTCGCCGGTGTTCGAGACAGCCGATTGCGCGAAGCTGCGGCTGGTCTCGGGGCATGCACTGGCCAGCTGGGTCGACACGCAGGGCAAGCCGAAGCTGCTCCCGATCACCGCTTCCGGCGTTGCGCAGGTGCCGCGGCCGGGCAGCGAGGAGCGCTCGGTGCGGGTGGCCTGGTCGGAACTGACGTCGACCCGCGCGGACCAGAAGCCCGCGTACATGAGGGGCATGGGCACGCCGCATCCGGTCCCCGTGTACGTTCCGCGGGATGGACTGGCGGTGCCTGGAACCGCGACGAAGGACGCCAGCGTTCGGGTCGAGCCGCTTGCCGCGGGGGGCGGGAAGCCGACCGTGCTGAGCTCGTCGGCAGGCAAGGCGGTTCGGCTCGGTCGCGATCTGCTGCACCCCGGCGTCGCCTACCGCGTCGAGGTCGATGCCGCCGGGCACAAGACCCTGCTGGAGTGGCGGGTCGTCACCAGCGCCAGGCAGTTCGAGATCGACTCCGGGCTGGAGCGCATCTCGTCGCGGATCCAGGACCCGTTGCAGCGAGACATCGTGACCGCGATGTTGTACGACCAGCTCAAGCTGGGTACCAACCTGTCGCTGCTCGCCCCGCATCTGCGCGCGACTCGTGTCGCCGGCGCGGGGAGATGAACGGCGCTGTCGAAGGGTTTCGCGGCAGGTCGGATCGACCCGGCAACATGGGCTCAGGCAGGGTCGCCTGAGGGGGCAGCCCGGGGGAGACCGTCCACCTCCGGAATGGTGTTGAAGAACCGTATCTGGTTTCGTCCGGCCCGCTTGGCGTGGTACATGGCCTCATCCGCGCGCCGCAGCAGCACTTGCGCGCTGTCGCCGTCTCCGGGGCAGATCGCGACGCCCAGGCTGGCGGAAACGCGCACCAGAGCCCCGTTCTGCAGCGCGACCGGAGCGCACAGGCGGTCCAGCAGGCGATGCAGCGTATCGCGCACCACGACGGAGTCCGAGAGGTGGGTCAGCACGACCACGAACTCATCGCCACCCAGGCGTGCGACGATGTCATGCCCGCGCACGCTCTCCTGCAGACGCTCGCCGGTCGCTCGCAGGAGTTCGTCGCCGGCATCATGGCCATGAAGGTCGTTGACGGGCTTGAAGCCGTCGAGGTCGACGAAGCACACGGCCAGTTCGTTGTCCAGGCGTCGGCGGGTCGCCAGTTCCCGCTCCAGCAATTGCAGCAACAGCACACGATTGGCGAGTCCGGTGAGCGAGTCGTGGAAGGCGATGTCCTCGATGTGTCGCTCGTGGGCCTTGAGCGCCGAGATATCGAGCATCATCCACAGGGACTCTTGCTGCGTCTCGGAAAGCAGGGATCCGCTGATGTCGACCCAGATCGCTTCGCCCGACTTCCTGAGCATGCGTGCCTGCGTGCGAAAGGTTCCGCGGCCTTGCAGGATGCGGTACGCCTCGCGTCCCAGGGCAAGGTAGGCCTCGCCGTCGGGGTAGAGAACGCGCGAGGACTTGCCCAGCAGCTCTCCCGGGGCGTAGCCGAACATTCGATCGAAGGCGGGATTGGTCCAGATGGTTTCGCGTCGGCGCACCTTGATGATGCCCACGAGGTCGTTGTGCAGCATGGCGTGCTGCTCGCGCACGACATGCTCCAGCGCGCGCTTTGCCGTGAGCAGCTCGGTGAGGTCCAGCATCGCAGAGCGGGTGTACAGGAAGTTTCCTCGTGCATCCCGCACGGCGCTTGCGTGGATGCGCACGTGTCTCAGCAGGCCGTTGGTGCCGAGCAGATCGAGCTCGTAGGGAGTGGAGAGATCCTCGTCGATGAGCTGCCTCAGCCGGGTGGCGAACACCGTCCGGCTGTCCGGCGTGGCGAAATCCTGCGGGCCCTTGCTGCCCAGCATGTCGGCCGCCTTGCACGCCAGGATGTCCTCGACGGCCTTGTTCAAGCGCAGGAAATGGCCCTTCTCATCCAGCGAGAAGTAGCCGACCGGGGCGTTCTCATATAGGTCGCGCAGCGCGACCTCGGCTTCACGCAACTGCCCTTCGAGGGCCTTGCGGTGGGTCACGTCGCGGCCGATGCTCTGGATTTCGAGCAGCCGGCCCGAGGCATCGTAGAAGGCGTGGTCGACGAAGTCCTGCCAGTGCACCTTGCCGTCGATGTCCACCACGCGACAATCAAAGCGAACCTGCGGGTTCTGCGGGGTCAGCTTCGCCAGCTGATCGAGCACCCTCGGCAAATCCTCCGGGTGCACCGCGTCTTTCCAGTTGCCGCGTTCGACGCCTCGCGCCGCGTCGCCGAACATGTGCTGGGAACGGCCGTTGGCGAACAGCAAGGCGCCGTGGGCATCGAAGCGCGCAATCACGTCCGTCTGGTCCTCGACGATCGCCTTCCACCGTGCATCACTCAACTCGACCTGGGCGAGGGCCCGCGCGAGCCGCCGGTTGGCGCTTTGCAGGGTTCGCATGACCAGGGCGATGATCAGGGACGAGACCACGAAGGCCAGCGTGGTCAGCGCGGATGTGGGCGTGACACGCCAGGACCAGAAGGGTGGATAGAAGATGTAGAAGCCGCTGAGCGAGCTCAGCAACAGCACCCAGAGGCCCGGTCCGGTTCCACACAGGTAGAACACCAGCGCCATGGCGGGGTAGAAGGTCAGGAATCCGGCGCGCTGCTCCACGGGGAGAACGGCGAGGCGCAGAGCGAGCGCGGCCAGGAAAATGGCCATCGCCGTCGCGTAGCGCGTTGGCGCCGAGCGGCTGTGCAGGTTCAGGCGTCGCAGGGGCATGGCTGCGCAGAGATCGGGCTTGTCCGCGACCTCGGGCGAGCCAAGCCGGCCCGCCGGGATCGCAGGGATCGTATCAGCAGGCCGTTCGGGGCTGGCCACCTGGCCGGCATGGCATTGGCGCGGGCGGCGCGGTGCGCGTCGACTGGCTCGGGGCCTCAGCGGGCGCGCCGTCTCAGAAGGTGTGAATGAATCGGCCGTGGCCGAGGGGCCGACCAGGGGCGCTGCCATGAAGGCGCAAACCGCAGCCGTAGCGCCTGCTACGGCGAGGATTTGCAACGCACAGGGCGGCGTCCAGGGGCGGTCCAGCGGGCATGGGGGATTCGTTCACACCTTCTCAGCACTCGATGATGTTGACGGCGAGCCCGCCGCGCGAGGTTTCCTTGTACTTGCTGCGCATGTCGGCTCCGGTCTGGCGCATGGTCTTGATGACCTGGTCCAGCGACACCAGATGCTGGCCGGTGCCGCGCAGCGCCATGCGCGCCGCGTTGATGGCCTGCACCGCTCCCATGGCGTTGCGCTCGATGCACGGCACCTGCACGAGCCCGCCGACGGGGTCGCAGGTCAGGCCGAGATGGTGCTCCATGCCGATCTCGGCGGCGTTCTCGACCTGGGCCACGCTGCCGCCGAGCACCGCGCACAGCGCGCCCGCGGCCATGCTGCAGGCCACGCCGACCTCTCCCTGACAGCCGACCTCGGCGCCCGAGATCGAGGCGTTTTCCTTGTAGAGCAGGCCGATGGCGCCGGCGGTGAGCAGGAACTCGATCACCCCCTGCTCGTCGGCCCCCGGGCACAGCCGGGCGTAGTAGTGCAGCACGGCGGGGACGATTCCGGCGGCGCCGTTGGTGGGGGCGGTGACCACGCGCCCGGCGCAGGCGTTCTGCTCGTTGACGGCCAGCGCCCAAAGGTTGACCCAGTCGAGCGCGCGCAGCGGGTCGCGGGCATCGGGCTGGCCCTGCGCGGCCAGCGCGCGCCACAGCGCGGGCGCGCGCAGGCGCACGTGGAAGCCGCCCGGCAGCTCGGGCTGCTCGGCGCGGCAGCCGCGCGCCGCGCATTGCTGCATGGCCTGCCAGATGCGCAACAGCCCGGCGTCGATCTGCGCATCGCTGCGCCACGCGCGTTCGTTGATGCGCATGACGTCGGCCACCGAGCAGCGCAGGCGCGCGCAGGCCTCGACCAGCTCGGCGGCGCTGTGGAAGGGCAGCGCGAGCGCCGGGCCGGGCTGCGCGGCGCGGCCCTGCGCCAGGGTTTGCGCGTCGACCACGAAGCCGCCGCCGATCGAGTAGTACTCCTGCTCCAGCAGCGCGTGGCCGTCTGGGTCGAAGGCGGAGAAGCGCATGCCGTTGGGATGCAGGGGCAGGGCGCGCCCTGACTCGAACAGCAGGTCCTTGCGCTCGTGGAAAGGCAGCGCTCGCCGGCCCAGCAGCCGCAGGGTGCGCGAGGCGCGAAGCTCCTGCAGCTTGGCATCGATGGTGTCGACGTCGACTCCGTCGGGGGTTTCTCCCATCCAGCCCAGCAGCACCGCGCGGTCGCTGGCGTGGCCGCGCCCGGTGGCCGACAGCGAGCCGTACAGGCGGCACACGACGCGCGCGGTACGCTCGAGCAGGCCCTGGCTGTCGAGCTCGACGGCGAAGGCGCGCGCGGCGCGCATCGGGCCCACGGTGTGCGAGCTCGACGGACCGATGCCGATGCGGAACAGGTCGAATACCGAGACAGCCATCGCGTCGTTCCCCCGGGAGTGCATGCACGCGCGAGCTGCGGCCCGCGCGGCATGGATGGCTTCATCCTAGGCGCAATACGCCCCGGCGGGCCAGTTCGGCCACGCCGCCCATGGGGGCAAGCGCGCCTGGGTGCTTCAGGCGCAGGCGGCGGCGAGGTCGGCGGCGAAGGCGTCGACCGTCTGCGGCGTGGTGTCCCACGCGCACATCAGGCGGCAGCCGCCGCCGGCGATGAACTCGTAGAACTCCCAGCCGCGCCCGTGCATGGTGTCGATCACCCGGCGCGGCAGTTGCGCGAACACCGCGTTGGCCTGCGGCGGGTGCAGCACCTGCACGCCGGGCAGCGCGCGAATGGCCTCGAACAGGCGCTGGGCCATGGCGTTGGCGTGGCGGGCGTTGTGCAGCCAGGTGTCGCCTTCCAGCATGCCCACCCAGGGCGCCGAGATGAAACGCATCTTGGACGCCAGTTGCCCGGCCTGCTTGACCCGCCAGGCGAAGTCGGCAGACAGCTCGCGGTCGAAGAACACCACGGCCTCGCCCACCGGCAGCCCGTTCTTGGTGCCGCCGAAGCACAGCACGTCGACTCCGGCGCGCCAGGTGATCTCAGACGGGTGCACGCCGAGCGAGGCCACGGCGTTGGCGAAGCGCGCGCCGTCCATGTGCACCTTCAGGTGCCGGCGCTTGGCGATGGCGGCGATGGCCCGCACCTCCTCGACGGTGTAGACGGTGCCGAGCTCGGTGGCCTGGGTCAGCGACACCACCTTGGGCTTCGGATAGTGGATGTCGTTGCGCCGCGTGACCAGATGCTCGATGGCGTCCGGGGTGAGCTTGCCCAGGCGCGCGGACGGGCTGTCGCTCTCGCCGACCAGCAGCTTGGAGCCGTTGGAGAAGAACTCGGGGCCACCGCATTCGTCGGTCTCGATATGGGCCACCGGCGAGCAAAGCACGCTGTGGTAGCTCTGGCACATCGACGCCAGCGCCAGCGAGTTCGCGGCGGTGCCGTTGAACACGTAGTAGACGTCGCAGTCGGTCTGGAACAGGTCGCGCAGCATGTCGGTGGAGCGCTGGGTCCAGACATCGTTGCCGTAGGCGGGCTGGTGCCCGCTGGCATTGGCGTCGAGCAGGGATTGCAGGGCCTGGGGGCAGATGCCGGCGAGGTTGTCGCTGGCGAACTGCTGGCGCGCGGCGGGGATGGGAGCGGCTGGGGACGTCATGGGCTTCGTGGGCGAGGGTCGAGGGTCGAGCTTCGTGGGCCGGCACCGCGATGCCGGCGGCAACGCGGCGGACTTTCGCATTGTCGGTCCGTGCGGGCGAACGCGCCAAGCGCCCGCTGGCGCAAGCTCGCCGCTGCGGTTCAAGGGCGGGTTCGGCTTGCGCCGAACCCGCGCTGCGCGCCGTCGTCAGGCCGACAGCGCGCCGATGCGGTCGAGTGCGTCCAGCACCGCGCTGGGGGCGACACGGCGCGGCTGGGGACGTGCGATGTCCTCCAGCAGGATCAGGTCCAGCATGCCCTGCGGGCCGGGACGGTCCACCGGCAGCCACTGCAGCCAGCGCGCCGACGGCGCGCGCGGCAGGCGCGTGGGAAGCCCCGCGCGCATCAGCAGGTCGCGCAGGCGCACGGCGCTGGAGCGGCTTTGCAGCCCGCTGTCCTCGCCCAGCGTGCTGGCCAGGCTCATGCCCAGCGCGAGGGCCTCGCCGTGCAGGTACTCTCCGTAGCCGGCCAGGGACTCGACCACGCCGCCGAGCCGCGTGCCGTAGCTCAGCAGCGGTACCGCGCGGCGAAGCCGGCGGTCGTCGGCCTCGATTCCCGCGCGCAGCTCGGGCACGCGCCGCACCACGTGCGCCACCGACTCGGGGTCGCGCTCGCGCAGCGCTTCGACCCGGGTCTCCAGCCAGACGAAAAGTTCGGCGTCGGCCAGCGCCGCGCAGCGGATGATCTCGGCCAGCCCGGCCGAGACCTCGCGCGGGGACTCCTGCGGGGCCTGCAACGCCCGGCGCACGCCCTGGCCGAGGCGTTCGAACATGCCTGCGCGACGCTCCTGCGGTGCCGCGGGGGCTTCCGGTGGCGCGCTGGGCGGCTCGCCGGGCAGTGCGTCGCGCGCGTCGGGCGCGTCCTCGGCCTCCTGCGCGATCTCGACCAGGCCCAGTTCGCGCAGTTGCGCGAAGCTGGCGTCGTCGACGTCGACGCGCCCCAGCATGTCGAGCAGTTCGGCGTCGCCGCGCCGGCCGTCGATCAGCACCAGCAGGTTGCGCACGGCGCGCGGCAGCGGGGGCTGGCGGGTGCTCAGCGCCTGGCGCCCGAGCTCGGTCTTGCGATGAATGCGTGGCATGGGGGGCTGGAGTGCGGACTCGGCGGTTCGGCAGGCGGCGGGCCGGGTGCTGTCGTGGGCGGTCGTGGGCGGGTGCGCCGGGGTCAGAAGCGTTCGACCCAGGGTCGCAGCTCGATTTCCCAGGTCCACGCGCTGCGCGGCTGGCGTGCCAGGTGCAGGTATTCGGCAGCGATGGCGCGCGGGTCGAGCTGGCCGTCGGGCTGCGCCGGCGCCGGGCGCTCGGGGTGGGCGATGCCACCGTCGATCACGACGTGGGCCACGTGCACGCCCTGGGGCGCCAGCTCGCGCGCCAGGGCCTGGGCCAGGCCGCGCAGCGCGAACTTGCCCATCGCGAACACCGACGACTGCGCGAAGCCCTTCACACTGGCCGACGCGCCGGTGAACAGCAGGGTGCCTCGCCCGGCCCGCAGCATGCGTTGCGCGGCCTGGCGGGCCACCAGGAAGCCGCCCAGCGCATTGACCTGCAGCGCCTGCGAGGCTTGCTCGACGTCCACGTCGGCGATGGAGCCGCGGACCCGCGCGCCGGCGTTGTACACCACGAGTTCGGGCCCGCGCGGGTCGACGCGGTCGAGCTCGGCGAACAGGGCTTCGACCTGCTGCGCCTGCGACGCGTCGCAGCGCAGTGCCAGGCCGTCGAGCTGCCTTGCCAGTTCCTGCAGGCGCTCGGGGCGCCGGGCTGCCAGTGCCACGCGCATGCCGGCCTGTTCGCCGAACACCCGCGCCAGCGCGGCGCCGAGCCCGTCGCCGGCGCCGACGATCAGGGCCAAGGGACGTGAGGAAGTCATGGTGCGATGCTCCCGGAGCAGGTGCCAGGCCTGCGACGACCTCAACTGTAACGTCGTCGGGCGAGTGCCGGCTCGTGCTGGGCGCGCAGCCGCGGGCGTCGGCGTGCTTGATGCGAGTCAATCGCATGCGGGAGCATCGGGTGCATGATGCCGGCATGGCGTGGCGGGCGACACACGGGCCAGGCAGGTGTGTCGCCCGGCGGCGTGAACCATCGACCAGGAGCCTTGCCACCATGTGTGCCGTCGCTGCATTGCCCGCCGCGCAGTTGCTCGCCCGCTGCGACGAGGCGCAACTGGACTTCGCCAGCACCGCCGAGCTTGCGGCCGGGACCGAGGTGGTCGGGCAGCAGCGCGCGGTCGAGGCCATCGAGCTGGCGCTGGCGATGGACAAGCCGGGCTACAACCTGTTCGTGCTCGGGCACGCCGGCAGCGGCCGGCACTGCATGCTGCGGCGCATGCTCGGCGAGCATGCCGCCAGGCGCGCCGCGCCCGACGACTGGTGCTACGTGAACAACTTCGCCGAGCCGGGCAAGCCGCGCCTGCTGCGCCTGCCTGCCGGACGCGGCGCCCAGTTGGCGCAGGACATGGATCGTTTTGTCAGCGAGCTGGTGCGGGCGATCCCGGTGGCCTTCGAGAGCGAGCAGCACCAGGCGCGCCTGGAGGCCATCCAGAGTGCCTACAAGCAGCGCGAGGACGGCGCGCTGCAGGGCCTGGGCGACGAGGCGGCGGCGCACGGCATCGCGCTGATGCGCACTCCGCAGGGCTTCGTGTTCGCTCCGCTGAAGGACCACCAGGCGATCTCGCCGGCGGAGTTCGAGAAGCTGCCGCCCGAGCGCAAGGAGAGCATCGGCAAGCTGATCGAGGGCTACGGCGAGCGCCTGACCCAGCTGATGCAGCAGTTGCCGCGCTGGCGCCGCGAGACCCAGGCGCAGATCCGCCAGGCCAATCGCGACACCCTCGGGCTGGCCGCAGGCCACCTGATCGACGAGCTGCGTCAGCGCCACGCCGACCTGCCGCAGGTGCTGGGGTTTCTCGACGAGGTCATGCACGACGTGCTGGAAGTGGGCGAGGAGTTGCGCGAGGAGTCGCGCGGCGAGGGCGGCATCGCCGCGCTGGTGATGAGCGGGCACGTCACGCCGGGGCGCTGGAAGGTCAATCCGCTGATCACGCAACCGGCCTCGGGCGCCGCGCCCGTGGTCTTCGAGGACAACCCCACGCATCCGAACCTGGTCGGGCGCATCGACCAGGTGGCGCAGTTCGGCACCCTGGTGACCAATTTCACGTTGATCAAGCCGGGCTCGCTGCACCGGGCCAACGGCGGCTACCTGGTGCTCGACGCATTGAAGGTGCTCAGCCAGCCCTACACCTGGGAGAGCATCAAGCGCACGCTGCGCGGCGGGCAGTTGCGAATCGAGTCGCTGGGCCAGGCCTGGGGGCTGGTGGGCTCGATCGCGCTGGAGCCGCAGCCGATGCCGCTGCAGGTCAAGCTGGTGCTGGTGGGCGAGCCGCGGCTGTACTACCTGCTCAAGGAGTTCGACCCGGAGTTCGCCGACCTGTTCCGCGTCGCGGCCGATTTCGGCAGCGACATGCCGCGCGACGCGGCCAGCGTGCCGGTGTATGCCGACTTCGTCGCCACGCTGGCTCGACAGGGCGGACTGCGGCCGTTCGAGCGCGGCGCGGTGGCGCGCCTGGTCGAGCACGCGTCGCGCCTGGCCGGTGACGGCCAGCGCCTGAGCTGCAGCCGGCGCCTGCTGGGCGAGGTGCTGCACGAGGCCGAGCACCTGGCCGCCGCGGACTCGCGCGAGCTCGTCGCGCGGGCCGACGTGGAGGCCGCGCTGCGCGCGCGCGAGCGCCGCGTGGACCGCCTGCGCGAGCGCGTGCAGGACCAGATCCTGCGCGAGAACCTGATGATCTCGGTGCAAGGCGAGCGCGTGGGCCAGGTCAACGGCCTGGCGGTCATCGCGATGGACGATTTCGCGTTCGCACACCCGGTGCGCATCAGTGCCACGGTTCGAGTGGGCGAGGCCGGGGTGGTCGATATCGAGCGTGAGAGCGAGCTGGGCGGCGCCATCCACTCCAAGGGGGTGATGATCCTGTCGGCCTTTCTCGGCGCACGCTTCGCGCGCGCCATTCCGCTTTCGCTGTCGGCCAGTCTGGTGTTCGAGCAGTCCTACGGGCCGGTCGAGGGCGACAGCGCGTCGATGGCCGAGTTGTGCGCGCTGATGTCCGACCTGGCGGACCTGCCGGTGCGCCAGTCGCTGGCCATCACCGGATCGGTCAACCAGTTCGGGGAGGCGCAGGCCATCGGGGGCGTGAACGAGAAGATCGAGGGCTTTTTCGACATCTGCCATGCGCGCGGGCTCGACGGCCAGCAGGGGGTGCTGATTCCCCGCGCCAACGTCAAGCACCTGATGCTGCGCGAGGACGTGGTGCAGGCCTGCGAGCAGGGGCGTTTCCACGTGTGGGCGGTGCGCGACGTCGACGAGGCGATGGAATGCCTGACCGGAGTCACGGCCGGCCAGCCCGACGAGCAGGGGCTGGTTCCGCCCGACACCGTGAACTTCCTGGTGGGAGCGCAACTCGCGGAGCTGGCGGCGATCCGCCAGGCCTACGCCGCGCCCGCCAGGCGCTCGCGCGCCGCGCGCGACGACACCCCGCCGGCGGCGCCGAAGACGCCCGGGCCCTCCGGGCCGACCCATCCCCCCGAACCCCCCGAGCCTGCGCCGCCGTCGGATCCGCCACCCGATGCGCCACCCGATTCGCCGCCCGATGCGCCGCCCGATGCGCCGCCCGATTCGCCGCCCGATTCGCCGAGGGTGAGCACGCCCGGGCGGCGAGCGCGCGGAGCCTAGCTTGCACGCCGCGCTGCGCGAGCTGCCCGGGGTGCGGGCGCAAGGCAGCCGGAGTGCGCCGGTGCCGCTGGTCACGCTGACCCTGCAGCCCAGCCTGGACGTGTCCTACGAGGTCGAGCGCCTGGTGGCCGATCGCAAGCTGCATGCGTCGCGCTATCGCTTCGACCCCGGGGGCAACGGCATCAACGTGGCGCGCGCGCTGCAGCGCCTGCGCCTGCCGGCGCACGCCTGCCTGCTGGCGGCGGGCGAGATCGGCACGCTGCTGCAGCGCCTGCTGGCGCAGCAGGTGGCGCATGTGCACGCCACGCGCATCGACGGCGAGACGCGCATCAACGCCACGGTCGAGCAGCAGCGTCCGGCGGCGCAGTACGAGTTCATCGGCCGTGGCCCGGCGCTGTCGCGGCAGGCGCTGCGCGGCGTGCTCGAGCAGGTGCTGGAGCTTGGCGCCGGCGGCATCGTCGCGCTGACCGGCTCGCTGCCCGACGGCGTGCCGCCGTCGCTGTACGCCGACCTCACGCGCCGGCTGCGCGCCCGCGGCAGCCGCGTGGTGCTGGACATGCAAGGCGAGCCGCTGGCCGAGGCGGTCAGGCGCAAGCCGTACCTGATCAAGCCCAACCGGTGGGAGCTCGAACAACTCGTCGGGAGGGCTTTGCCCCGCCTGGACGACGTGCGTCGCGAGGCGCGTGAACTGGTGCGCCAGGGCGTGGCGAACGTGTGCGTGTCGCTGGGCGCGCGCGGTGCCCTGCTGGCCTGTGCGAGCGGGGTGTGGCGCGGCTACGCGCCGACGGTGGAGGTGCGTTCCACCGTCGGCGCGGGCGATTCGATGCTGGCTGGCCTGATCGGTGCGCTGGCCTGCGGGGCTGCCCCCGAGCAGGCGCTGCGCCTGGGCCTGGCCTGCGGCAGCGGCACGGCGGCGCAGCCCGGCACGGAGTTGTTCGATGCCCAGGCCTTGCCGGCGCTGCTGCGCGACGCGCGGGTGCAGCGCCTGGGGGCGCCGTGACGCGCGCGCGCCGGGTGCCGGGTCAGGCAGTGCCCAGCGACGCCGCCAGGCCGCGGCGGCTGTAGGCCAGGCGGCGGGCGAGCAGCACCGCGAGCAGCCCGAGCATGCCGAAGGCGCGCAACTGTCGCAGCTCGAGCAGCGCGGCGAGCGCGCAGGCGATGGCGCCGGTGACGTTGATCAGGCTCGACAGCCACGCCACGCGCAGCCCCATGTCCTGGTGGGCGCGTTCGAGCACGGCGCGAAACAGCGGCGCCAGCAGCAGCCCGGCGCCCACCATGAACGGCCCGTACAGCGCCACCACGAGGGGCGTGGGCGCGTGCAGCAGCGCGGCACACAGCGTGGCGCCGATGCCGGCCAGGCACAGGTTCAGCGCGCCGCCGAGCAGCAGCTCGCGCGGGTACAGGCCGAGCAGGCGGTCGACCAGGCGGGTGCCGACGATGTAGCAGCCGCAGGCGTACAGCTGCGCCCACACGAACATGCCGCGGCCGCCATCGGGCCCGCGCAGCATGAACGGGCCGCTGACGGCCCAGGTGACCATGACCGTGAACACCAGGCACCAGACGCCGAGCAGGCACATCATCGGGCCGTTGCTGGCGAGCGCCAGGTAATGGGTTCCCACGCGCCGCGCCGACAGCGGCTGGCTGACGGACACGTCGACGGTTTCCGGCATCCATTTCCAGAACAGCCCGAGCAGCGCGGCGCCGCCGGCGCCGAGCAGCACGAACATGCCGCGCCAGGGTGCCACGAGCATCAGCGCGGCGCCCAGCGCCGGTCCGAGCGCCGGGGCCAGCACGGTGACGCTGTTCATCCAGGCCTGGATGCGGATCGCGGTGCGCGCCTCGAACAGTTCATGGATTCCCGCGTAGCCGGCGCTGATGGCCCAGATGCCGGCGCACCCCTGGGCCACGCGGGCGCCGAGGAAGCAGCCGAAGCCGCTCATCAGCGCGCACGCGGCGCTGGACGCGGCGAAGCCGACCACGCCGCTCATCAGCACCACGCGGCGCCCGAGGCGGTCGGACGCCGGGCCGGTGAACAGCTGCACCACCGCGGCGCCCGACGACCACACGGCCACGCTGAGCTGGGCCGAGGCCTGGCTGACGCCGAACGAGCCCTGCACGGCGGGCAGCGCCGGCAGGTACATGTCCTGCGACAGGTACACGATGACTTCCAGCAGCATCAGCGCCAGCGGGAAGCGCCACCACGGGGCGGCCACGGGTGCGACGGGCATGGGAGGGCGAACGGGCAACGCTCGGGAGGACGGCGAATCCAGGGCCCCGGCGGCGGGCAGGCGCCTCCACGCGAGCGGATGGCTCGCTTCGCTTGTTCGCCGGGTCGAGCAACGATTGTGCGCAAGCCTCGCGGGGCGCGCTGCGCGGGCCGGCAAAAGACCGAGTAGTCAGGACGTTGAAATGGGCACACGCCCCCAGGCACCCGCGGCGGCGGCCCGCGAGCGCGCCGCGGGTCGCCGCAGGGGCTTCAGCGCGCGCCCTTGTGGTCCTTCTGCCCGGCGTTCTTGTGGCGCCCGGCGATTTCCCGCGCGGCGCTTTTCTCGCGCGCACGCTCGGGATCGTCGCGCGGGGCGCGTTGCGCGGCCGGGGCCTTGGGCGATACGGCGGGAGCGGGGGCCGGGGCGCGGGCGGGTTTGGCAGCGGGGCTCATCGACATCTCCGGTGGCGCGGACGCGCGACATGCGCGTCCGACACACACACGATAAGCGTGCGCCGCACCCCGTGCCTGCCGCGCCGCGCCGAGATCTTGACCCGGCGCGGGGTCGCCGATCGGCGATCGCTCGGCCGGCCGGCGCGTCTACCCGATGTCGACCACCACCTTGCCCATGACGCGGCGCGAGGCCATGCGCTCGATGGCGTCTCGCGCCTGCTCGAGACCTACGCGCTCGGTGATCGGCGGGCGCAGCCGGCCCTCGTCGAACCAGCGCACGAGCTGCTCGACGTCGCGCAGGTGGCGGGCCGGGTCGCGCTGCACGGCTTCGCCCCAGTACACGCCCAGCACCCGGCGCTCCTGCAGCAGCACCAGGTTCAGCGGCAGGCGGGGGATCTGGCCGGCGGCGAAGCCGACCACCAGGAAGGCGCCGCGCCAGGCGGTGGCGCGCAGCGCGCTCTCGGCGAATTCGCCGCCGACCGGGTCGAGCACCACGTCGGCGCCGCGCCCGCCGGTGTGCTCGAGCACGCCGCGGCGCAGGTCCTGCGTCGAGTAGTCGATGCCGACATCTGCGCCGTGGCTGGCGGCCAGCGCCAGGCGTTCGGCGCTGGAGGCCGCTGCGATGACCGTCGCGCCCATCGCCTTGGCCACCTGCACCGCGGCCAGGCCGACGCCGCCCGCGGCGCCCAGCACCAATACGGTCTGTCCGGCCTGCAGCTCGGCGACGCCGCGCAGCGCGTGCAGCGCGGTGCCGTAGGTGAGCAGGAACGCGGCGGCCTGCGCGAAGTCCATGCCGGCAGGCATGGGCAGCAGGCGCGCGGCGTCGACCACGCAGCGCTCGGCCAGCCCGCCGTGGCCGGCGAAGGCGACCACGGCATCGCCGGGGCGCAGCCCGTCGACACCGGCGCCGACGCGCTCGACCACGCCGGCGAACTCGGCGCCGGGTGAAAACGGCAGCGTCGGCTTGACCTGGTACAGGCCCTGCACGATCAGTGCATCGGGAAAGTTCAGCGAGCAGGCGCGCACCCGCACCACCACCTGGCCGGGGCCGGGCTCGGGGTCGGGTACTTGCTGCATGCGCAGTTCGGAAATCGGGCCGAAGGCTTGGCAGAGCAGGGCGTTCATCGTGCGTGACGTCAGGGGTTGGTGGCGGGCTCGGCGGCCGCGGCGATCTCGGCGAAGCGCTGCGCCACGGCCTGCGCGATGCGGCGGTGCGGCAGGATGTAGAACTCGCCGCGCACCACCGCGTCGAAGGCGATTCGCGCGATGTCGTCGGGCGTCAGCCGCCCCGAGCGTACCGCTTGTTCCATGCCCTGCGCGTAGGCGGCCGACGCGCCCGAGGCGCTGCCGGCGACGCCGAAGCGCTGCGGGCGCGCGCGCTCGCTGGCGTGGATGCCCGTGGGCACCCAGGCCGGGCACAGCACCGACACGCCGATCGCGCTTTGCTGCGCCAGCAACTCGGCGCGCAGGGTCTCCGACAAGGCCACCACGGCCTGCTTGCTGGCGTTGTAGGCGGCCATTCCCGGGGTGGACACGAGCCCGGCGGCGGACGCGGTGTTGAGCACGTGACCGGGCTCGCCCGCAGCCTGCATGCGCGGCAGGAAATGGCGTACGCCATGGGCGACGCCGAACAGGTTGACGCCGATCACCCATTCCCAGTCGGCCGCCGAATGCTCGGTGGCGAGCCGGCTGAAGCCTACGCCTGCGTTGTTGCACAGCAGGTGCACGGCGCCGAAGCGCGCGAAGGCGGCGTCGGCGAGCGCCGCCACGTCGGCGTCGCGGCTGACGTCGGCGGCGTGCAGCAGCACGCGTTCGGCCGGGGCGCCGAGCTGGCGTGCCGCGGCTCGCAGGCCCTGGTCGTCGAGGTCGGACAGTACCACGCGCATACCGCGCGACAGCGCCTGGCGTGCCAGCGCCAGGCCGATGCCGCCGGCCGCGCCGGTGATCACCGCGACGCGGTCGGAGAATTCGTGCATGTCGGGGCTCCTCGTGGGGGTTGTCTCAGGTCATCAGGCCGGCAGCACGGCGTCTGCCCAGCGTTGCAGGTGCTGGCGGCTGTCGCCCAGCCACAGCTCGGCCAGGCTGAGCTGCTTGAACCAGTGGCTGATCTGCAGCTCGTCGCTCAGGCCCATGCCGCCGTGCAGTTGCACGCATTGCTGCGACACCTCGCGGCAGGCGCGACCGACGCGTGCCTTGGCGCCTGCCAGCAGCGCGGCCCGGCGAGCAGGCGGCTCGTGCTCCAGGCGCTCGCCGGCCAGCCAGGCCATGGAACGAGCCTGCTCGAGCTCGATCCACAGCTCGGCAGCGCGGTGCTGCAGCGCCTGCAGGCGCGCCAGCGGCTGGCCGAACTGCTGGCGCGTGTTCAGGTAGGCCACGGTGGCGTCGAGGCAGGCCTGCATGACCCCGACGGCTTCGGCGCACAGCGCCGCCAGCCAGACGTCGCGCAGGGACTCGGCCTGTGCCGCGCCGTCGCCCGCCAGGCGCGCCGACGCGGGCACGCGCACCTGCCGCAGGCGCAGCCCGGCGGCACCGCGCCCGTCGAGCAGGGCATGTGGGACAAGCGTCACTGCGGGCGTCGAAGCGGGCAGCGCGAACCAGGCGCAGGGCGCGTCTGGGCAGCTCGCCGACACCAGCAGCAGCTCGGCCTGCGCGGCCTGCAGCACCAGGGTCTTGGCCCCGTCGAGCACCCAGGCATCGCCGTCGCGCCGCGCCGTGCAGGCCGGGCGCAGCAGCTCGAAGCCCGCGTCGGGCTCGAACGCGGCCACGCTGGCGACGGCGCCCTGCGCCAGGCGCGGCAGCCAATGCGCTGCAGGCTCGCCGCCGGCCTCGCACAGCAGGCGCGTGGCCAGCACGCAGCTGCCCAGCACGGGCTCGGGCAGGGCCGCGGGCGCCAGCACCTGCAGCGCGTGCAGCGCGTCGGCCAGCGGCGCCTGCAGGCCGCCGTGGGACTCGGGCACCAGCAGCGCCGGCAGGCCGAGTTCGCACAGCAGCTGCCAGCGCCGCGCGTCGAAGGCGCCGCGATCGGCGCGCCGGGGGTCGAAGGCGTATTCGCGCTGCACGAATCGTTGCAGCGCGTCTCCGAGCTGGCGTTGTTGTTCGGTGGCTTGCGGGGTCATGGTCGTGGTCGGGCGCGGCGGGCGGGTCGGGGCTTCGGGGTCAAAGCCCCATGGCGCGTGCCAGCAGGTTGAGCTGGATCTCGTTGCTGCCGCCGTAGATCGACACCTTGCGCCAGTTGGCGTACTGGGCGGCCAGCAGCGCGTAGTCGTCGCCGGCGGCGGGCTCGAAGCCGGCGGGTGGATCGAAGGCCTCGGGCTGGAAGGGCAGTGCGCGGGCGCCGGCCACGCGCACCAGCAGCTCGCTGGCGCGTTGCTGCAGCCGGCTGCCGACGACCTTGAGCAGCGAGGCTTCGGCGCCGGGCGCGCTGCCCGGCTGCAGCATGCGCGACTGGGTGGTCTCGAGGGCCAGCAACTCGAGCTCGAGCTCGGCGATGTCGCTGCGCAGCAGCGCGTCGTCGAGCGCGCGCCGGCCACGCGCGTCGGGGCGCGAGGCGAGTTCGCGCAGGCGCTCGAGTTCGCGCTTGACCACGCCGATGCCGGCGATGTTGGTGCGTTCGTGTCCGAGCAGGTACTTGGCGATGCCCCAGCCCTGTTCGGGTTCGCCGACCCGTTGCGATGCCGGCACCCGAACGCCGTCGAGCCAGACCTCGTTGACTTCGTGCTCGCCGTCGAGCAGGCGAATCGGGCGCACCTGCACGCCGGGGGCGTGCATGTCGACGAGCAGGAAGGAAATTCCGGCTTGCGGGCGCGCTTCGGGGTCGGTGCGCACGAGGCAGAACATCCAGTCGGCGTGCTGGGCCAGCGTGGTCCAGGTCTTGAGTCCGTCGACCACGTAGTCGTCGCCGTCGCGCACGGCGCGAGTCCGCAGCGAGGCCAGGTCGGAGCCGGAGCCCGGCTCCGAATAGCCCTGGCACCACCACTCGCGGCCCTCGATGATGGGCGGCAGGAATCGCTCGCGCTGCGCGGGTGTGCCGAAGCGAAGCAGCACCGGCGCCAGCATCTTGAGCCCGAAGGGAAGCTGGCGCGGAGCGCCGGCGAGCGCGCATTCCTCGTCGAACAGCGCGACGCGGCTGGCGTCCCAATCGCAGCCTCCCCACTGGCGAGGCCAGTGCACGGCGCCCCAGCCGGCGGCGTGCAGGATGCGCTGCCACTCGAGATAGTCCTCGCGCTGCAGGCGCCGACCCGCCAGCGCCTTGGCGCGCAGGCCGTCGGGCAGCAGTTCGCGCAGGCGGGCGCGCAGCTCGGCGCGGAAGTCCGCCAGATCGCCGGGAAGTTCGAAGTCCATGGTTTGCAGACCGCTGTGCGGAACAGTGTTCCAGTTTTGTAGAATCCGTCCGATTCTTTCGTCCGCGGGCGCGGCCTGTCAAGGCGAGCGGCCTGCTTTCGTTCCGGAACGCCGCCATGCCCGTCATTCCATCCGCCTCGCCCGACGCCGAGCCCGTCGATCGCCAGTTCGTCACCGCGCTGGCGCGCGGGCTCGAGGTGCTGGCGTGCTTTCGCTCGCGCGACCGCGCGCTGGGCAACCAGGAGATCGCGCGGCGCTGCGGCCTGCCCAAGTCGACGGTGTCGCGCCTGACGCACACGCTGACGCGCCTGGGCTATCTCAGCCAGGACGCCGACAGCGCGAAGTACCGCCTGGGAAGCGCCACGCTGGCACTGGGCAGCAGCGTGCTGGCGCGCATGGACATGCGCCAGCTCGCGCGTCCGCTGATGCAGCAGCTGGCCGACGCCACCGGCACCATGGTCTCGCTGGGCGTGCGCGACCGGCTTTCCATGATCTACGTCGAGAATTGCCGCAGCGCGTCGGCGCTGACCCTGAGCCTGGACGTGGGCTCGCGCATTCCGCTGGGCAGCACCGCGATGGGGCGTGCCTGGCTGGCGGTGGCGCCCGCGCACGAGCGCGAGGCCTTGATCGACGAGCTGGCCGCGCTGGGCGCGCCGGACTGGGCGGCCCAGCACGCGAGCATCGAGCAGTCGCTGCGCGACTACCGCAGCCTGGGGTGCGCATGCTCCTTCGGCGACTGGCAGCCCGACGTGAACGCGATCGCGGTGGGCATCGATCCCGGGCGGGGGCTGCCGCGCATGGCCATCAACTGCGGCGGGCCGGCCTTCCAGCTCGGAGCCGAGTTCCTGCTCGAGCAGGCGCGGCCACGCCTGCTCGAAATCGCCGCGCGCCTGCGGGAGTCCTGAGTTGCGCTACTCGCGCTACTCGCGCGACTCGCGTCGCGGGCGCAGCTGCCGCGCCGCGTGCAGGGTCCCGGCTTTACAAGCGTCGCGGCGGCGCAATAGCATGGCTCGAGATCCTGAAATCAAAACCACGTTCCGCCAAGCGGAACCTTGGCCCCCGCCAGCCCCCAGCGGGCGTGCGGGCGGCCGAATGGAGACAAAATGCCCGGCGTGCAGACCCATCGTGACGGCGACATCGCCGTGCTCACCCTCGACAATCCGCCGGTCAACGGCTTCGGGCTGCAGCAGCGGCGCGCGCTGATCCAGGCGCTCGACGCCGCGGCCGCCGATGCGGGCGTGCGCGGCGTGGTGGTCACCGGCGCCGGCAAGTTGTTCAGCGGCGGTGCCGACATCCGGGAATTCGGCAAGCCCGAGATGACCGCGTCTCCGCATCTGCTGGACGTGCTGCAGGTGGCCGAGGAATGCGGCAAGCCGGTGGTGGCGGCGATCAACGGCACCTGCATGGGCGGCGGGCTGGAGTTCTCGCTGGCCTGCCACGGCCGCGTCGCGCTGGCCTCGGCGCCGATCGGGCTGCCCGAGGTCAAGCTCGGGCTGTTGCCCGGCAGCGGCGGCACGCAGCGCCTGCCGCGCGCGCTGGGCCTGGAGCGGGCGCTGGAGTTGATCGTCTCCGGCGACCCCCAGCCTGCCGCGGCGCTGCGCGACGGCGCGCTGTTCGACGAGGTGGTCGACGCCGACGTGGTGGGCGCCGCCTGCGCGCTGGCACGGCGCCTGGCCGACGCCGGCAGCCTGCCGCGCCTGCGCGAGCGCGCGCTGGCCGACGAGGGCACCGCGGCGCAGGAACTGCTGGCGCAGTGGCGTGCCCAGGCCGCGCGCAAGTACCCGCGCCAGCCCGCGCGCCTGCACGCCATCGACGCGGTGGCCGCCAGCAGCGGCGATTTCGATGCCGGCATGGCGCTGGAGCGCTGGTTGTTCTTCGCGCTGCTGGCCACGCCGGAATCGCACGCCATGCGCCATGCCTTTTTCGCCGAGCGCGCGGCGTCGCACCTGCGCGGCGTGCCGGAGGACACCCCGGTGCGCCCGGTGCGGCGCGTGGGCGTGGTCGGCGCCGGCACCATGGGCGGCGGCATCGCGATGAACTTTCTCAACGCCGGCATCGACGTGGTGCTGGTCGAGGCCGGGCAGGAGGCGCTCGAGCGCGGCCTGGCCACCATGCGCGCCAACTACGAGAACTCGGCGCGCCGCGGGCGCCTGAGCGCGCAGCAGGTGGAACAGCGCCTGGCGCTGCTGCACCCGAGCCTGGACTACGCCGCGCTGGGCCAGTGCGATCTGATCATCGAGGCGGTGTTCGAGGACCTCGACGTCAAGCGCGAGGTGTTCCGGCGCATCGACGAGGTGGCGCGCGACGGCGCGATCCTGGCGTCGAACACCTCCACGCTCGACCTGGACGCCATCGCCGCGTTCACGCGGCGCCCGGGCGACGTGGTGGGCATGCATTTCTTCAGCCCGGCCAACGTGATGAAGCTGCTCGAGGTGGTGCGCGGCAAGGCCACCGCGCCCGACGTGCTGGCCACGGTGATGCGCCTGGCCCGCGGCATCGGCAAGATCGCCGTGGTATCGGGGGTGTGCGACGGGTTCATCGGCAACCGCATGCTCGAGCATTACGGGCGCATGGCGCATTTCCTGGTCGAGGAGGGAGCTTCGCCGCAGCAGGTCGACCGCGCGCTGGAGACCTGGGGCATGGCGATGGGGCCGTTTCGCATGAGCGATCTCGCCGGCAACGACATCGGCTGGGCCATCCGCAAGCGGCGCTACGTCGACAAGCCCGGCATGCGCTACTCGCGCCTGGCCGACCGGCTGTGCGAGCTCGGGCGTTTCGGCCAGAAGACCGGAGCCGGCTGGTACCGTTACGAGCCGGGCAGCCGCGAGGCGCTGCCCGACCCCGAGGTGGACGCGATGATCCGCCAGTACCGCCACGACATCGGCGTGACGGCGCGCGCGGTGACGGACCGCGAGATCGTCGAGCGCTGCATCTACGCGCTGGTCAACGAGGCCGCGCGCATCCTGCAGGAGGGCATCGCGCAGCGTGCCTCCGACATCGACATGGTGTATCTGGCCGGTTACGGGTTTCCGCAGTGGCGCGGCGGCCCGCTGTTGTGGGCCGACATGCAGGGCAGCTACATGGTGGCGCGGCGCATGCGCGAGTTCGCCGCGCAGCCGGGCGCCGACGCCGCCTTCTGGGAGCCGGCGCCGTGGCTTGCGCAACTGGCTGAGCGCGGCAAGGGTTTCCACGACGCCTGATCGACCCCGCCCGAGCGACCCCGCCCGCCACGCCTGCCGCCCGCCCCATGCGCGAGACCCTCGATTTCCTGCTGTACCACTGGCTCGACTGCGCGTCGCTGCTGACCCGCGAGCGCTTCAAAGAGCATTCCCGCGAGACCTTCGGGCAGGTGCTCGACACCTGCGAGCGCATCGCCCGCGAGCGCTACGCGCCGTTCAACCGGCTGGTGGACGAGCACGAACCTCGCTTCGAGCAGGGCCGCGTGGTGCTCCCGCAGGCCACCCACGAAGCCTGGCAGGCCTATGTGCAAAGCGGCATGCTGGCGGCCGCGCAGGACGCCGAGTACGGCGGCCTGCAACTGCCCTGCGTGGTGGAATCGGCGGCCAACGCCTTGTTCGCCAAGGCTTCGGTGGGCATCAGCGCCTCGATGCTGACTACCGCCAACGCTGGCCTGCTGCTGGCGCACGGCAGCGCGGCCCAGCGCGAAGTGTTCGCGCGCCGCGAATTCGCCGGCGAATGGGCCGGCACCATGTGCCTGAGCGAACCGCAGGCCGGCTCCGGGCTGGGTGACATCGTGACGCGGGCGCTTCCCGACGGCGACGCCGCCGCCGGGCCGGCCTGGGACGCCGACCCGCTGGGCCCGCGCTATCGGCTGTTCGGGACCAAGATGTGGATCTCGGCCGGCGAGCACGACCTGACCTCGAACATCGTGCACCTGGTGCTGGCCAAGATTGCGGACGAGCAGGGCCGCCTGCCGCCTGGCACCAAGGGCATTTCGCTGTTCGTGGTGCCCAAGTGGCTGCCGCCGGAGGCTGGCGCCGGCGCCGGCTCGCGCAACGACATCGTGCTGGCCGGGCTCAACCACAAGCTGGGCTGGCGCGGCACGCCGAACACCCTGCTGAACTTCGGCGAGGGCGGCCACCCGGTCGACGGGCGTGCCGGCGCCGTGGGCTGGCGCGTGGGTGCCGCGGGTGACGGCCTGCGCTGCATGTTCCACATGATGAACGAGGCGCGCATCGCCGTCGGCATGGCCGCAGCCGCGCTCGGCATGGCCGGCTACGAGGCCTCGCTGGACTACGCGCGGCAGCGCCGCCAGGGCCGCGCCAGCGGGCGCCCGCACGAGTCGCAGCCGGTGCCCATCGTCGAGCACGCCGACGTGCGGCGCATGTTGCTGGCGCAGAAGGCCTACGCCGAGGGCGCGCTGGCGCTGAGCCTGTACTGCGCGCGCCTGGTCGACGACGCGAACACCGCGGATGCGGAGGAGGCGCGCCCGGCACAGGCGCTGCTCGACCTGCTGACCCCGGTGGCCAAGAGCTGGCCCAGCCAGTGGTGCCTGGAGGCCAACAGCCTGGCCATCCAGGTGCACGGCGGCTATGGCTACACCCGCGATTTCCCGGTCGAGCAGTATTGGCGCGACAACCGCCTGAACATGATCCACGAGGGCACCCACGGCATCCAGGCGCTGGACCTGCTGGGGCGCAAGGTGCTGCAGGACCAGGGTGTCGCGCTGCGTGTGTTGCTCGCTCGCATGCACGACACCGCCGCGCGCGCCGCGGCCGTGCCCGACGCCACCGGTCCGCAGCACGCGCAGGGGTCCTGGCAGGCCTGGTCGAAGGCGCTGCAGCAGGCCAGCGCGGTGCTCGTGGACGCGGCGCAGGCGGCGGGGCGCGAGCCGGCCCTGGCGCTGGACAACGCCACGGCGTTCCTGCAGGGCTTCGGCCACGTGGTGCTGGCTTGGATCTGGCTGGAGCTTGCGCTGTGCGCTCGCGCCGTCGAGTCCGGCGGCGGCGTGCCGCCGGCGCTGGCGGCGGGCAAGCTGGCGGCCTGCCGCTATTTCTTCGCCTACGAACTGCCGCTGGCCCAGGCCTGGCTGCAGCCGCTGCTGCTCGGCGACAGCGTGCTGCGCGACACGGCGCCGCAGGTCCTGTGAGCCGCGGCCCCCGACGATCCACCCGCAACCCATCCGGAGAAGCACCCATGTCCCGAAACCTGCAGGTCCTGCTGGCCGAACGCCCCGAGGGCTGGGTCGAGCCCAGGCACTTCCGGCTCCACGAGGCGCCGATGCCGTCCCCGGCCGATGGCCAGGTGCTGGTGCGCAACCTGTGGCTTTCGCTCGACCCGTACATGCGCGGGCGCATGTCGGCAGCCAAGTCCTACGCCGATCCGGTGGACGTGGGTGCGGTGATGATCGGCGGCACCGTGGGCGAGGTGATCGATTCGCGCGACCCCGCCCTGCGCCCCGGCGACCACGTGGTCGGCATGCTGGGCTGGCAGCAATACGGCTGCGCGCCGGCGCGCGCGCTGATGAAGGTCGACGCCTCGCGGGTGCCCCTGCAGGCCTACCTCGGCCCGCTGGGCATGCCCGGGGTCACGGCGTGGTACGGGCTGCAGCGCATCTGCGAACCGCGCGCCGGCGAGACCGTGGTGGTGACCGCGGCCTCGGGCGCGGTCGGCTCGGTGGTCGGCCAGCTGGCGAAATCGCAGGGTTGCCGGGTCGTCGGCGTGGCCGGCGGCGCCGCCAAGAGCCGCTATGTCACCGACGAACTCGGCTTCGACGCCTGCGTGGACTACAAGGCCGGGCGCCTGGGCGCCGACCTGCGGGCAGCGGTGGGCGACGGAGCGCATTGCCTGTTCGAGAACGTCGGCGGCGAGATCTTCGATCGCCTGCTCGGGCTGATGCAGCCCTTCGGGCGCATCGCGCTGTGCGGCATGATCTCCGACTACAACAACACCGAGCCCTACGCCATGCGCAACGTTCGCGCGGTGCTGGTGCAGCGACTGAAGCTGCAGGGCTTCATCGTCTCCGAGCACATGGAACTGTGGCCGCAGGCGCTGCGCGAGCTGGGCGAGCTGGTCGCGGCCGGCAAGCTGCGCTGGCGCGAGTCGGTCGCCGACGGGCTGGAGCAGGCGCCGCAGGCGTTCATCGGCATGCTGCGCGGCGAGAACTTCGGCAAGCAACTGGTGCGCGTGGGCTGAGCCTCGCGCCCGACCTCCACGGGAGAAGCATGGCATGGCCTCCACCCCAGCCGAGACGTCCGCGCGCATGCGCGACATCAGCCCCGCGCTGGCCTTCGACGCCCAGCGCCTGGGCGAGTACCTGCGGGCGCATATCGAGCCGCTGCAGCTGCCGCTGCGCGTGTCGCAGTTCGAGGGCGGGCAGTCCAATCCCACCTACCTGCTGGAAGACGCGCGCGGGCAGCGCTGGGTGCTGCGGCGCAAGCCGCCGGGCAAGCTGTTGCCGTCGGCCCATGCGGTGGACCGCGAATACCGCGTGATGTCGGCGCTCGCCGGCAGCGACGTGCCGGTGCCGCGCATGCGGGTGCTGTGCACCGACGAGTCGGTGATCGGCACCGCGTTCTACGTCATGGACTGGGTGGCCGGGCGCATTTTCTGGGACCCGCGACTTCCCGGGTTGTCGCCCGGCGAGCGTGGCGCGCTGTTCGACGAGATGAACCGGGTGATCGCGGCGCTGCATCGGGTCGATCCCCAGGCCGTCGGTCTGGGCGACTACGGCAAGCCCGGGCAGTACGTGGCGCGCCAGATCGCGCGCTGGAGCCAGCAGTACCGGGCGAGCCAGACCGAGCCGATGCCGGCGATGGAAAACCTCATGCAGTGGCTGCCCGAGCATGTCCCGCAGGGCGACGAGGTGGCGGTGGTGCACGGGGACTTCCGCATGGACAACCTGATCTTCCACCCCAGCGAGCCGCGCGTGCTGGCGGTGCTGGACTGGGAGCTGTCGACGCTGGGGCATCCGCTGGCCGACTTCGCCTACCACTGCATGGCCTGGCGCCTCGGGCCGGGGCAGTTCCGCGGCATGTCGGGCGAGGACCTGGGCGCGCTGGGCATCCCGACCGAGTCGCAGTACGTGGCGGCCTACTGCCGGCGCACCGATCGTGACCCGGTGCCGCGCGAGCAGTGGGAGTTCTTCCTGGCCTTCAACATGTTCCGCCTGTCCGCCATCCTGCAGGGCGTGCTGGCACGCGCGCTGCAGGGCAACGCCGCCAGCGCCGAGGCGCTGGACGCCGGCGCGCGCGCGCGCCCGCTGGCCGAGGCGGCCTGGGCGCAGGTGCAGCGCATCGGCGCGGCCTGAGCCTCGATCCCTTCCGACCCCGATCCGGAGAACCCGATGGATTTCGAATACTCGCCCAAGGTCCAGGAGCTGCAGCAGCGCCTGTGGTCCTTCATGCGCCAGCATGTGCTGCCGGCCGAAGCCGAGTTCGCGGCCGAGGTGCAGGCGAACCGCGACGCCGGCAATGTCTGGCAGCCCACGCGGGTGATGGAGCGCCTGAAGCAGCAGGCGCGCGCCGACGGGCTGTGGAACCTGTTCCTGCCGCAATCCGAGCGCGGCGCCGGGCTGAGCAACCTCGAGTACGCGCCGCTGTGCGAGATCATGGGGCGCTCGGGGCTGGCGCCCGAGGCCTGCAACTGCTCGGCCCCGGACACCGGCAACATGGAAGTGCTCGAGCGCTACGGAACCCCTGCGCAACAGGAGCGCTGGCTGCAGCCGCTGCTGCGCGGGGAGATCCGCTCCGGATTCGCGATGACCGAGCCGGCGGTGGCGTCGAGCGACGCCACCAACATCCAGGCCAGCATCCGGCGCGACGGCGACTCCTACGTGATCAACGCGCGCAAGTGGTGGACCTCGGGGGCCAACGATCCGCGCTGCAAGGTGCTGATCCTGATGGGCAAGACCGACCCCGACCACCCGGACCGGCACCTGCGGCAGTCGATGATCCTGGTGCCGATGGACACGCCGGGGGTGAAGGTGCTGCGTCACCTCGAAGTGTTCGGCTACGACGACGCCCCGCACGGCCATGCCGAGGTCGAATTCCACGATGTGCGGGTGCCGGTCGACAACATGCTGCTCGGCGAAGGGCGCGGCTTCGAGATCGCCCAGGGGCGCCTGGGCCCCGGGCGCATCCACCACTGCATGCGCCTGATCGGGCTGGCCGAGCGCGCGCTGCAGGACATGTGCCGGCGTGCCGTGTCGCGCCGCGCCTTCGGCCGCAGCCTGGCCGAGCACGGGGTCACGCGCGAGCGCATCGCCGAGGCGCGCATGCGCATCGACCAGGCGCGCTGGCTGGTGCTGGCCGCGGCCGATCGCATGGACCGCCTGGGCAACAAGGTGGCGCGCAAGGACATCGCGATGATCAAGGTGGTGGCTCCCGACATGGCCTGCCAGGTCATCGACTGGGCCATCCAGGTGCACGGAGGAGCCGGTGTGTCGCAGGACTTCGGACTGGCGCAGGCCTATGCCCATGCGCGCACCCTGCGCCTGGCCGACGGCCCCGACGAGGTGCATCGCGACCAGATCGCGCGCATGGAGCTGGCGCCCTATGCGGCGCAGGCGGCGCAGGGGGCGACCCCGCACTGACACGGACCGACGAGTCCGGCATGGCGTTGAGGAGACGAGCGTGAGCGAACTGCACTTGAAGCACTGGCCGAAGGGCCTGCCGCGGCACCTGAGCATTCCAGCGACCAACCTGTACGACAACGTCGAGGTCGCGGCACGGCGCTTTCCCGACAAGGATTTCCTGATCTTCTACGGCGGCCGGCTCAGCTATGGCGAGTTCCGGCGCCAGTGCGAGGCCATCGCCGGCTTCCTGCAGCAGCGCTGCGGGGTGCGCCAGGGCGACCGCGTGCTGCTGGACATGCAGAACAGCCCGCAGTTCGTTCTGGCCTTCTACGGCATCCTTCGCGCCGGCGGCGTCGTCGTTCCGGTGAACCCGATGAACCTGAGCGCCGAGCTGGCGCACTATGTGCGCGACAGCGGCGCTCGCGTGGCCTTGTGCGGCCAGGAACTGCTGGAGCGCGTGCAGCCCCTGCTCGGCCAGGGGCTCGAGCACGTGATCGTCGCGGCGTTGTCGGAATACGCGGGGTCCGACTCGCCGGTGGCGCTGCCGGCCGCGCTGGCCGAGCCCGCGCGCGAACTCGCGGGCGAGGGCCTGGTGGGGTGGCGCGACATGCTCGACGCCGGGCTGTCGGCCGCGCCGCTCGCCACGGGGCCCGACGACCTTTGCGTGATGCCCTACACCTCGGGCACCACCGGTCAGCCCAAGGGCTGCATGCACACGCATCGCAGCGTGATGAGCACGGCGGCGGCGGGTGCCGAGTGGGTGCGCCTGCCGTCCGACAACACCGTGCTGGCGGTGCTGCCGTTCTTCCACGTCACCGGCATGCAGATGAGCCTCAACGCCGCGCTGTACCGGGGCAACACCGTGGTGTTGCTGGCGCGCTGGGACCGCGACGCGGCGGCGCGCTGCGTCGAGCATTGGCGCGTGGGCTCGTGGCATGCCATCTCGACCATGGTGGTGGATTTCCTGATGAACCCTCGCGTGGCCGAGTACGACCTGTCGAGCGTGTGGAACATGGGCGGTGGAGGCGCGGCCATGCCCGATGCCGTGGCGGCGCGCCTGCAGGAGTTGTGCGGAATCACCTACATGGAGGGCTATGGCATGACCGAGACCATGGCCCCGACCCACATCAACCCGCCGGGGCGCTGCAAGGCGCAATGCCTGGGAATTCCCATCTTCGACACGCATTCGCGCGTGGTGGACCCGCAGACCCTGCGCGAGCTGGCGGTGGGCGAGGTGGGTGAGATCCTGGTCAGCGGCCCGCAGGTCATGCAGGGCTACTGGGGGCAGCCGCAGGCCACCGAACAGGCTTTCGTGGAAATCGACGGGCGGCGCTGGCTGCGCACCGGGGACCTCGGGCGGGTCGACGAGGATGGTTACTTTTTCATGGTCGACCGGCTCAAGCGCATGATCAACGCCTCCGGCTTCAAGGTGTGGCCGGCCGAGGTCGAGACCCTGATGTACCAGCATCCGGACATCGTCGAGGCCTGCGTGGTGGGCGCCCGCGACGCGCATCGCGGCGAGACCGTGAAGGCCTTCGTGGTCCTGCGTCCCGACGCGCGCACGAGGGTGAGCGAGCGCGACATCATCGACTGGGCCCATGGCCACATGGCGGCCTACAAGAGCCCGCGCGTGGTCGAGTTCGTCGACGCGCTGCCCAAGTCGGGCACGGGCAAGGTGATGTGGCGCGCGCTGCAGGAGCGCGAGGCGGCATCCGGCGCCGGCGGCTGAGCGGGTGGATCGGGGGGCCACCGATGGCCCCTCGCGCGGCGCGCGGGTAGCCTGCGGCAGGGGACGCGCTCGCACCATGCGGGGCTGTCGTTCCCCGACCGCGCGCCCAGCCCATGCCCGAGATCCGGCCCACCGACGACGCGCTTGCCGACGCGCAGCGCCGCGTGCTCGAGCTGGTGCGCGAGCTTTGGCTCGAACTCGACCCGGCGTGCGCGGTCGCGCAGGCCGGCCTCGACAGTTCGTTGCAGCGCGATCTCGGGCTCGACAGCCTGGCCCGCGCAGAATTGCTGCTGCGCGTCGAGCGCGCCTTCGACACGCAACTTCCGGCGGGTGCACTGGCCGAGGCCGATTCGGTGCGCGACATCGCCGGCCTGCTGTTGCGCGCCGCGCGTGCTCCGCGGGTGCCGCGCGAGGCACGCCAGGCACGCGCCGCGCCGCTGCCGCCGGCGCCGGCGGACATTCCCGCGCACGCGCGCACCCTCGACGAGGTGCTGCGCTGGCACGTGGCGCGGCATGGCGATCGGGTGCAGGTGGTGTTGTGGGCGCGCGGGGAGGAGCAGGCGCTGAGCTACGCGCAGCTGCAGGACGGCGCGCTGCGCATCGCCGGCTGGCTGCGCCGCCAGGGTCTGGCGCGCGGTGCCACCGTGGGCATCATGCTGCCCACCTGCGCCGAGTACCTGTACGCATACTGGGGCGTGCTGCTGGGTGGCGCCGTGCCGGTGCCGATCTATCCACCGGCCAACCTCGCGACCCTCGAGGACCACCTTCGGCGCCATGCCGGCATCTTGTCGAATGCCCAGGCCTCGCTGCTGCTCAGCACGCCGCAGGCCATGCCGGCGGCGCGCGTGCTGCGCGCGCTGGTGCCGGGACTGGCGACGGTGGTGGCGGTCGAGCAGTGCCTGCGCGGGCCGCCCGGCGAAGCCGTGGCCGACTGCGCCGCGGACGACATCGCGTTCATCCAGTACACCTCGGGCAGCACCGGCAGCCCGAAGGGGGTGGTGCTCAGCCATGCCAACCTGCTGGCCAACATCCGCGCCATGGGCGACGCGGTGGGCGTCCTGCCCGACGACGTGTTCGTCAGCTGGCTTCCCCTGTACCACGACATGGGCCTGATCGCTGCCTGGCTGGCCAGCGTGTACTACGGACGGGTGCTGGTGCTCATGTCGCCGCTCGAGTTCCTCGCGCGCCCGATGTCCTGGCTGTGGGCGATGCATCGCTGGCGCGGTACCCTGACCGCGGCGCCGAACTTCGCCTACGAGTTGTGCCTGCGCCATGCGACGGACGCCGACCTGGCCGGGCTTGACCTCGGCAAGGTACGAATCATGGCCAGCGGGGCCGAAGCCGTCAGCCCGCGCACCGTCGAGCGCTTCGCGGCGCGCTTCGCGCCTTGCGGACTGCGCGCGCAGGCGCTGACCCCGGTGTACGGGCTGGCCGAGAGCACGGTGGGCCTGCTCGTGCCGCCCGTCGGCCGCGGTGCGCGCATCGACCGCATCGATCGCGAAAGCTTCACGCGCCTGCGCGTGGCGCGGCCGGCCGCGCCGGACGACACCACGGCGCTGCGCTTCGTGTCCTGCGGGCGGGCCCTTCCCGGCCATCAGGTGCGCGTGGTCGACGAAGCCGGCTTCGAGTTGGCGCAGCGAGTCGAAGGGCGACTGCAGTTTCGCGGACCTTCGGCGACGCGCGGCTACTGGCGCAACCCGGAGGCGACGCAGGCGCTGCTGCAACCGCAGGGCTGGCTGGATAGCGGCGACCTGGCCTACTTCGCGGAAGGCGAATACGTCATCACGGGACGCGTGAAGGACCTGATCATCCGCGGCGGGCGCCACCTGCACCCGGACGAGATCGAGCAGGCGGTCGGCGACATCCCCGGGGTGCGCAAGGGTCGAGTGGTGGCCTTCGGCGTCGCCGATCCGGCCAGCGGCACCGAGGCGCTGGTGGTCGTGGCGGAAACCCACGCCAGTGACCCGGCACGCCAGCGCAGGCTGCGCGAGTCGGTCGCCGCGCGTCTGCAGGCGCTGCTGGGCGAGGGGGCCGACGTGGTGCGCCTGGTGCCTCCGGGCAGCCTGCTCAAGACCTCCAGCGGCAAGCTGCGCCGCTCGGCCACGCGCGAGCTGTACCTGGCGGGCACGCTGGGGGCGCCGACGCGCGCGCCCGCGTGGCAGGTTCTGCGCCTGGGCGCGGCGATGCTCGTGGCATCGGCCGCGCGATTCGGGCGCGCGCTGGGCGCGGCGGCCTGGGCGGCTCGCGCCTGGCTGGTCGTGGGCTTGCTCGGCCCGCTGCTTTGCCTGGTCGTGATGTCAAGCCGGCAGCCGCGGCAGGCGTGGCGCAGGGCACATCGCATCGCCGGCTGGATGCTGCGCGCGGCCGGGCTGCGCCTGCAGTTGCAGGGGAGCTGGCCGGCCACGCCTGGCCAGGGGTACGTGGTGGTGGTCAACCATGCCAGCTATGCCGACGCGCTGGTGCTGCTGGCGGCGCTGGAGCGGCCGCTGAGCTTCGTGGCCAAGCGCGAACTGGAGCGCGGGCGCCTGCTCGCGCATTGCCTGCGGCGCCTCGGAGTGGTGTTCGTCGAGCGAGTGGCGGCGCGCCAGGGCCTGGCCGACGTGCAGCGCATGGTCGACCTCGCACGCGCGGGCGCCAGTCCCTGCGTGTTCGCCGAAGGCACCTTCCGGCGTGCCGAAGGGGTGCTCGCCTTCCACCTCGGTGCCTTCAGCGCCGCGGTGCGCGCCTCGGTTCCCGTGCTGCCGGTGGCCCTGTGCGGGACCCGCCGACTGCTGCCGGACGGCAGCTGGTGGCCCAGGCGCGCCATCCTGCGCCTGGTCATCGGCGAGGCGTTGCGGGCCGATCAGCCGGGGGCCGGCGAGTTCGCCGAGGCCAGCCGGCTGCTGCGCGCGAGCCGCGAGTTCGTGCTTCGCGCCGTGGGCGAGCCGGACGCCGCCAACGTGTCGACGACCCTGCCTTCGCAGCCCGATTCCTGATCTGGCGCAGCAAGCGCGTCGCGGCGTCGCCAGGGCGATGCGTTTGTTGATCTCGCACAATGTAAGTAAATGTGACGAATCCTACAACTGTTGCAACGGCCCGCGCTGTTGCGGGTTGGCAGAAGGAGTGGATCATGAGCAGGAACTCGTCAATGAGCCGACGTTCGCTGGTGTTGGCCCTCTGCGGCACGCTGGCGCTGCCTGTGCTTGCCTTTGCCGGCGGTGGCGGCGGCGGTGGAGGCGGCGGAGCCGGTGGCGGCGGTGCGGGCGGCGGAGGCGGCGCTGGTGGTGGAGCGGGTGGTGGCATGGGTGGGGGCATGGGCCCCGGGCCCGGTGCCGGACCCGGGCCGGGAACGGGCCAGGGCACGCAAAGCCGCGAGCAGACCCAGACGCGTGAGCGCACGCAGGAACGCGAGCGCACCCGCGACCAGCAGCAGGACCAGGACCGCGACCGGGATCGCGATCGCGACCAGGACCGCACGCGTGACCAGGACCAGGACCGCACGCGCGACCAGGACCAGGACCGCGACCAGGATCGCGACCAGATCAGCCGCTGAATCAGGCTCTGAAACCGACCCGGGAGCGGCGCAGCCGCGCCGCAGTCCCGGGCGAACACCTCACACCTTTCGGGAGTCCGCCATGAGACACCGCACCCATACCCTGACGGCACTGGCCGCCGCCGCCACGCTTGGCCTGCTCGCCGCCTGCGGCGGCGGCAGCTCGGGCACCCTGGTTCCGTTCAAACCCTACGTGCCCGGCGACCAGGTCAGTTCCTGCGTGCCCGGCAAGGACGTCACCGGGGCCTGGAAGACCGTGGCGAACAACCAGACCCTGATTCCGGACTCCCTGTCCCTGGCCTTTTTCAGCTACAACCAGCCGTCGGTGAACCGTTACGGCATGGTGGTTTTTCGCGGCCGCGCGCGTGAGCCTGTCGGCTCCAGCAGCGCGGCTGCCGGTACCTCGGGCAGCCCCGGCAGCACCGGCATGACCCGCGGCGTGTTCGCGGTGGACATCTGCGTGGCCAAGCCTCCGATGTACACGGTGGGCGACACCAACATGCTGGTGCCCGACCCGAACAACACCCAGGCGCAGTTCAACGAGTTCCCGTCGATCCCGCGCATCGACATCGATACCGCGGTGATCGCCACGCGCGGGCAATCCGACCCGGTGTGGACCCTGGCCGACGGCACCAAGCTGGGCACCACCGGCGTGTACGCGACCATGACCCGGGCGCTGAGCACCGCGGTGAACCTGCTCGGCGCGGTACCCGAGTTCAGCTACATGCAGGTGCCCGGAGCGACCACGCCGGCAACCCGATTCGACCAGTTCCCCGGCTCGCCGTCGGTGACCCAGGGGCGCTACGTGGTGTTCAAGGGCAATTACACCGACGGCACGACCGGCAGCACCGGCGTGTACTACCGCGACCTGAACACGCCCAATGCGCCGGTGCAGCTGATCGCCAACACCATGACGCCGATTCCGGGGGCGTCGGGCACCTTCGGCTCCACCGCGCCGCCCAGCGCCGCCGGTGGCAAGGTGGTGTTCGTCGGCCTGGACAACGAGAACGCGCCGACGGCGGGTGGGCTGTACCTGGCCAACGTGGCGCCGAATCCGGCGCTGAACACACTGGTGAAAATCGGCGATCCCGTGCCTGACGCCAACGGCGTGCCGCTGCCGGCACCCAACGCCAGCGCCCCGGCGCCCACCTTCACGCAGATCGGCGAAGGCCTGGGCTACGACGGCCGCTACGTCTCCTTCTGGGGAGCGTGGGATACGCAGAATCCGCAGGATCCGGCGCAGGTGCGCACGATCACGCGCAGCTGCCCGACCGATGGCAACAAGGACCTGCTGAACTACTGCCAATCCCAGTACGGGGCGACGAATGGCGTGGCCAGCCTGCAGGAGCCGGTCAACCAGGGCATCTTCGTGTACGACACGGCGAGCGGCAAGCTGTGGATGGCCGCGCGCGCCGGCACCGGCACGACCGGGCAGTTCCAGGACCTGCTGTTCTGGACCTACTCGGGCAAGCCCCCGGCGACCGGCTCGGCCGAGACGGATTCCGAGCTCCCGCGTTGGCGCGCTTCCGCGTTCACCGCGGTGGACGGTGCGCGTGGCGTGCTGTTCAAGGGTTCGCTGAGCCCGGTTGCCGGAGCCAGCGCGCCGCCGGCGAGCGGCATCTACGGCTCGGCGCTGCCCGGCAAGGGCAGCAACGCCGGTGGCATGAGCCCGGTGTTCAAGGTGCTCGAGGAGGGTGACTCGATGGCGGGTATCGACCCGGCGGCGCCGGCAGGCTCGACCATCACCTCGCTGGGCATGGAGCGCGAGGCACTGCGCGCCGGATGGCTGACCCTGACCGTGTCGTCGATCAACGCGGCGGGCGAGAGCTGGGCCGGCGTGTACGCGACCTTCTTCCCGTCGACCTGGCATGTGGTGCAGCCGGATCCGGCCGTGATGGGAGTGCTGGCGCTGGGGTCCTGAGCTAGGAGCCTGGGCGGCAGAGGTCGAGCCTGCTGCAATTCGCCAGGGACGGTCCATTCCGGCGTCGATTCGTCGCCCATAGTGCCCACTATGGGCTCCTCACCGCCGCCGAACTGTCCTCGCCCCTGGCGAATTTCGCGACGGCTCCCTCCGCCGCCCAGGCTCCTAGGCGGCAGACGCCGAACATTGGCGAGCGGCCCGGGTGTCGTGCGGCGCCCGGGCACTTTGCAGGCACGGTCCTCACCGTGCCTGTTTTTTCTCGGGCTTGCGCGCAAGCCCCAAGGAGCCAGTCATGAACATCCTGTACAGCGCCCCCAGGGCCGGGCTGCGCCCAGCCCGCCCCCCGCGGGGGTCGAGAAAACTTGGGGCGGCCCTGCGTTTTCTCGTGAGGCCAATGGCCGGCGCGACGCTGGCCCTGTCGCTGCTCGGCGGCTGCGCGATGAACCAGGAGCAGGGCGGGGCCGTGCTCGGCGGCATGGCCGGCGCGGCGGCCGGATCGGCGGTCGGGCGCGGCTCGGGCCAGGTCGCGGCGGTGATCCTCGGCGCGCTGCTGGGCAGCGTGGCCGGCGCCAACATCGGGCGCCACATGGACGAGCAGGACCGCGTGCGCGCCGCGCAGGTGTTCGAGTCGTATCCCACCGGCAGCGCCGGCAGCTGGCGCAACCCGGATACCGGCGACGACTATGCGGTGACGCCCACGCGCACCTACGAGACGGCGCAGGGCCCATGCCGCGAGTTCACGATGCAGGCGACGATCAACGGACGCCCCGACATGGTGTACGGCACGGCCTGCCGCCAGCCCGACGGCACCTGGAAGGTGGTGCGCTGATCAGCCGCGCGGCGCGACGGCGCGCCGCAGCAGTTCCAGGCTGGCGGCAAAGCCGAGCATCAGCGTCGCGGCGGCCAGCGCCGCCGGCGCGCGCACGCCGCCGAAGCCCATCAGCGAGCGCAGCCAGGGCAGCCCGGCCAGCGCGGCCACCAGCACCCCGGCGGCCAGCGCCAGCAGGCGCAGCCAGGCATTGACGGGGCGCCAGTTGCGCCAGGCCGGGCGCGTGGTGTCGCGGTTGGCCAGAATCAGCAGCAGCACGGCCCCGAGCAGCGCACCGAACAGCGCCGCGCGCACGTCGGGCACCGGCCAGCCGCGGTGCAGCAGCCAGGCACCGGCTCCCAGCAGCACGGCCGCCAGCAGCGCGCCCTGCGCAAGCGAGGGCAGCAGGCGGTGCCTGTCGAAGGGCGTGGCATGCGGCGCGCGCGGCGGGCGGCGCATGATGTCGGGTGCGGCGGGTTCGGCCTCGAACATCACCGAGCACGCCGGATCGATGAGCAACTGCAGCAGCACGATGTGCAGCGGCAGCAGCAGCGGGTCCCAGCCCAGCAGCGGCGGAAGCAGCGCCAGCGCCACCACGGGCACATGCACGGCGACCACGAAGCCCATCGCCTTGGCCAGGTTGTCCCACACCAGGCGCCCCTGCCGGATGGCGTCGACGATGCTGGTGAAACTGTCGTCGAGCAGCACCAGCGAGGCCGCCTCGCGCGCCACGTCGGTGCCGCGCGCGCCCATCGCCACGCCGACGTCGGCGGCCTTGAGCGCGGGCGCGTCGTTGACGCCGTCGCCGGTCATCGCGACGACCTCGCCGCGGGCCTGCAGCGAGCGCACCAGGCGCAGCTTGTGTTGCGGTTGCAGGCGCGCGCAGACGTCGGTGGCGCGCAGGCGCTCGCCCAGCGCGGTGTCGTCGAGGCGGTCGATCTGCTCTCCCAGCAGAAGTTGCGGGTTCGCCGGCATGCCCACCTGCGCCGCCACCGCGCGCGCGGTGGCCGGGTGGTCCCCGGTGAGCATGATCACGCGCACCCCGGCCTCGCGGCACGCAGCGACCGCTTCGGACACGCCCTCGCGCGGCGGGTCGAAAAAGCCCAGCAAGCCGAGGAACTCGAAATCGAAGTCGTGCTGGCTCGGCGGCCAGCCCGGCGCACGTGCCTCGTCCCAGGTGCCGCGGGCCACCGCCAGCACCCGCAGCCCGCGCTCGGCGAGGCGCTCGACCTGCGCGCGCACCTCGGCCGCGCGCGCGGGCGCCATGTGGCACAGGTCGACCACGGCTTCGGGCGCGCCCTTGGTGGCGAGCATCGCGCCGGCCCGGCTCGGCGCCAGGTCGGTACGCACGACCCGGGTCATGGCCAGGATCTGCGGCGACAGCGGGTACTCGGCCTGCAGTTGCACCTGCTCGTGCAGGTGTTCGGTGCCGCGCAGGCGCTGGCGCGCCAGCTCCTGGATGGCACGCTCCATGGGGTCGAAGGGGTCGGCTGGAGTCGCCAGCGAACCGAATTCCAGCAGCGCGTGGAACTCCTCCGGCAGTTCCCCGGGGCTGCTGGTGTCGAACAGGGCGCCGGGGGTGCGCAGCGCGGCTACGCGCATGCTGTTGCGGGTCAGCGTGCCGGTCTTGTCGGCTGCCAGCACGGTGATGCCGCCCAGCGCCTCGACGGCCGGAATGCGCCGCGCCAGCACCTGGCGCCGCGCCATGCGCCAGGCTCCCAGCCCGAGGAACACGGTGAGGATCACCGGGATCTCCTCGGGCAGCAGGGCCATCGCGAGCGCGATGCCCGCGAGCAGGCTGGGCAGCGGCGCGCGGTGGCGAAGCTGCCACTCGAGCAGGCTGAGCAGCGCGGCGAGCACCCAGGCCAGCGCGGCCAGGCGCCGGATCAGGCGCGTGGTGGCGCCCTGCAAGGCCGAGTCCTCGACGGTCTGCGCTCCGAGCGACTCGCCGATGCGTCCGAAGGCGCTGGACATTCCGGTGGCGACGACCTCGGCCACCCCTACGCCCTGCGTGACCTGGGTGCCGGCGAACACCAGGTCGCCGTCGGGCGCCGACGCGCGCGGCTCGCCGCGGTCGACCATGGCCGACTCTCCGCTGAGCAGCGACTCGTCGACTCGCATCTGCCCGTGGCGCACACGCGCATCGGCGGCGATGCGGTCGCCCTCGCGCAGTACCAGCAGGTCGCCGGGCACCACGTCGCGCGCGGCGATGCGCTCGGCGTTGCCGGCGCGGATCACGCAGGCGCGCGGCGCCGACAGTTCGCGCAGGGCCTGCAGCGCGCCCTCGGTACGGCGCTGTTGCGCCAGCGTGATGCCGATGACCACGAACACGAACAGCAGCAGCGCCGCCGCCTCGGCGCGGTCGCCCAGCGCCAGGTAGATGCCGCCGGCGGCCAGCAGCATCAGCAGCATGGGCTCGCGCAGAACGTCGAGCGCCGCGCGCAGCAGTCCGCGCGGGGCCGCGCCCGGCAGCGTGTTGGGGCCGTGGCGCCGCAGCAGTTCTCGCGCGGCGCCGGGCTCCAGGCCGCGCAGGGAGCTGAAGTCGGGCAGCGAAGCGGCCGGGCCGTCGGGCTTGTCGGGCATGGTGCGAAGGCGCTGGTTGCTGGCTGGGGCGCCGGCGCGCGCGCATCGGCCGACGGCGCGCTTGCCGGCTCAAGCAGAATACGTCATCAGGTATTGCACGAACCCCCTTGCACCGAGCCCGCAAAGCCATGCGATTCGAAGACCTCGCCGCCGAACCCGAAGACTCCCGCCACACCGCCGCCGAGCGCGCGCGCGCGGCCAGCCGCAGCACCTGGGTGAGCGTGGGCGTGAACCTGGCGCTGTCGCTGACCCAGGTGGTGGTCGGGCTGCTGGCGCGCTCGCAGGGCCTGGTGGCCGACGGCGTGCACTCGGCCTCCGACCTGGTGGCCGATTTCGTCGTGCTGCTGGCCAGCCACCACAGCCGCAAGGATGCCGATGCCGACCATCCCTACGGGCACCACCGCTTCGAGACCGGCGCGTCGCTGGCGCTCGGGCTGCTGCTGCTGATGGTCGGCGCCGGCATGCTGTGGGCGGCGCTGGGCAAGCTGGAGGCGCCCGGCGATGTGCCGCGGGTGCATGCCGTGGCGCTGTGGGTGGCCGGCGCCACGCTGCTGGCCAAGGAGGGTCTGTTCCGCTACATGCTGGCGGTGGCCAAGCGCGTGAAGTCGAGCCTGCTGGTGGCCAACGCCTGGCATGCGCGTTCGGACGCCGCCTCATCCCTGGTGGTAGCGGTGGGCCTGATCGGCAACCTGGCCGGCTACCCGCTGCTCGACCCGATCGCCGCGCTGATCGTCGGGCTGATGGTCGGGCGCATGGGCTGGGGCTTCGCCTGGGACGCGCTGCACGACCTGATGGACCGCGCGGTGGACGAGGAGGAGGTGCAGGCTATTCGTGCCACGCTGCTGCAGACCCCGGGAGTGCGCGGCGTGCACGACCTGCGCACGCGCAAGATGGGCGACATGGTGGTGGCCGACGCGCATCTCGAGGTCGACGCCACGCTGAGCGTCGAGCAGGGCCACGAGATCGCGGTGGCTGCGCGCGAGCAGGTCATGCAGCGCCACCGGGTGCTCAACCTGATGACCCACGTCGACCCGTGGCAGCGCCCGGACCTGGATCACCCGCGCCCCGAAGCTGCCCGGGCCTGACCCGGGCGCCGGGTTCAATCGTCGTCGTCTTCGTGGTGCCAGCGATGCCAGCGCTGCCAGCGGTTGTCGTCGTCGCGGTGCCATAGCGGCGGGTAGCCATAGACGGGGGCGTAGCCGGGGTAGTACACCACGCGTGGCGGCGGCGCCACGACGACCGGGGGCGCGACATAGGCGTTGCTCCAGGCGCCGTACACCCCGGGCACGCCCACGTTGAGCGACCAGTACACGGGGTCGGCGTGCGCGGCGGGCGCCGCCAGCGCGGTGGCGGCGGCCAGGGCAAGCAAGGTGTGGCGGATCATGTTCATGCTCCATCGATGCGATGTGGATGTTGCCTGAACGGAGCCTGCCGCACGCCTGCCGACACCCGGCGCAAGAAACATGTAACAAGTCGCGACGACGCGCCGCTTCGATGCGCAGGCCGGCGCGGGGTCGCTGCGTGCTCAGCGCCCGCCGGGCCCGCCCCCGGCTCCACCGCCCGCTCCGGCTCCAGGGCCGGCTCCCATGCCCGCGCCCGGCCCCATGCCGCCGCGCGGCCCGGGGCCCATGCCGGCGCCCGGCCCGGGACCCGCTCCCATGCCACCGGCACGCGGGCCGGGGCGCGGCCGCGGCATGTCGGGCAGGCGAACCCCGCGCTCACGCGCGCGTTCCTGCATCGCGCGGTGGTGTTCCAGCCGGATTCGCTCGCGCTCGCGCGCGGTGTGGGCGTTGCGCAGGCGCTCGCGGTACTCCAGTCGCTCGTGCTGGGTCATGAGTTGGCTGCCGTAGATCGGCGGGGCCGGCTGGGCTGCGACCGTGGCGATCGCGCCGGGGCCTGCCAGCAGCGCGGCCAGTGCGAGGGCGAGCACGCGGGGACGGGTGTTCATGCTTGTTCTCCGGGGACGGTGGCGACACCGGCGTTCTCCGGGCGCGGCACCGCGCCGCGCTTTCCGGGGTACGCATGAACAGGCTAAGGCGTCGCCCGAGCGGGTGTCCTTGACCCACCTCAAGCGCGCTTCAGGCGTGTGCCTGCGCGTGCTCCAGGTCGAACAGGCTGGTGGCCTCGAGCTCAAGCACCTCGACGCCTCGCACATTGCGCAGGCTCCATTGCCAGCGCAGGATGCCCAGGCCCGGGCGGCTCGCGCTGCGCCTTGCCTCCAGCACCTGCGCGCGCAGGCTCAGGCGGTCTCCGGGGCGCACCGGGTGCGGCCAGCGGATGTGGTCCAGCCCGGGCGAGGCGAAGGACTCGGAGCCGGCGAGCACGGCGTCGACCACCAGGCGCATGGCGATGCCGCAGGTGTGCCAGCCGCTCGCGATGAGTCCGCCGAAACGGTGGGATCCGGCCGCGCGCGGGTCGGTGTGGAACCACTGCGGGTCGTAGCGCGACGCGAATTCGATGATCTCGGCCTCGCTCACCTCGTAGGGGCCCGCCTCGAAAACCTGGCCGGCGTGGAATTCGGCGAATCGCATGTTCGCGCGGCCCGTGGTCAGCCCAGCGGCGGGGTGCGCGGCGCGAACGCCGGCGCGCGCCTGGCGTTGAGGGCGTCGAAGCCCTCGCGCGCCTCGGGCGATGCAAAACCCAGGATCTCCAGCGCCAGTGAATGCTCGAAGGCTGGCCAGGCCATGCGCAGCCAGTGGTTCAGGCTGCGCTTGGTCGCCGCCAGCGCCTGCGCGCTTCCCGCGGCGAGCTGGCGCGCCACGTCGCGCGCGCGCTCGAGCAGCTCGGCGTCGGGCACGCACAGGCCGACCAGGCCGATGCGCTCGGCCTGCGCGCCGTCGATGGGGGTGCACAGCAGCAGGTGCATGCGCGCCTTGGCCATTCCGCACAGCAGGGGCCAGATCAGCGCCGCGTGGTCGCCGGCGGCGACTCCCAGGCGGGTGTGGCCGTCGATGATCTTCGCTTTCTCGCCGGCGATGGAAATGTCGGCCAGCAGCGCCACCGCCGCTCCGGCGCCCACCGCGGCGCCGTTGATGGCCGACACGATGGGGATCTCGCAGTCCATCATGCCTTGCACGATGGCGCGCGCTTCCTGCATCACGCGCAGCCGGGCCTCGTGGCTGTCGAGCATCTCGCGCACCAGCGACGGGTCGCCTCCGGCGCAAAAGCCCTTGCCGCTGCTGCGCACGAGGATGCAGCGCACCTCGGGCAACGCCGCCAGGCGGGCCCACACGCTGCCGAGCAGCGCATGGCGCAGCGCGTCGGTCGACGGCATGCCGCCTTCGGGGCCGAGCACCAGCTCGGCCACGCCGTCGGCGCCGATGTCGGCGTGCAGGTGGGGGGCGAAGTCGATGCGCCGGGGCGCTCCCCCGCCGGTGCTGGTGCTGGTGTCGCTGCCGTTGGTGCTCATTCGAGGGTCTCCGTCGTCGCGCCGCGCTGGCGCAGCCAGGCCTGTTCGCGCAGCCCGGGGCTGGCCCGGTAGCGCTCGCCACGGTAATGGCGGTCCAGCGCGTCGAGCAGGCTCACCGGCTCCGGCGCGCCGAGCTGGCGCCAGCGGGCGAGCCATTCGAACGGGCCGGCAGGGTAGTTGACCCCGAGTTTCATCGCGTTGTCGGCTCCGTCGGGGCTGCACACACCCTGGTGCACGGCGTCGGCGGCTTCGTTGACCAGCATCGCCACGGTGCGTGCGACGACCAGCCCGGGCATGTCGCGCAGGCGCAGCGGCTGCCAGCCCAGCAGGTGCAGCCAGCGCGGCGCCTGTTCCTGCCAGGCGGCGCTGGCATCGGCGCTTGCGGCCCACGCCAGCGCCAGGCCGTTGTCGTCACGCAGCGGCAGGTCGAACACCGCCACGTCGGCGCCGAGCTCGGTGGCGGCGCGGCCATCGCCCAGGCGCAGGCAGGCGCCGTCGACGCGCAGCCCGCACCAGTCGGCCTGCGGATCGAGTTCGTGCTCGCGCCCGGCGGCGTGCAGCGCGGCGCTCAGGCGATCGGCCAGCGCGCCGCGTCCGGCCACCACCACCCGCGTGGCGGCCTCGGGGGCCTGCAGGTCGGCGGCGGGCGGGCAGGCGCGGGGCTGCTCGGCGCCTTGCGCGTAGTCGTAGAACCCGCGCCCGCTCTTGCGCCCGAGCAGGCCGCCGTCGACCAGCTCGCGCTGCACCAGCGAAGGCTGGAAACGCTTGTCGAAAAAGTTCGCCTCGTACACCGCCTGGGTGACGGCGAAGTTGGTGTCGTGGCCGATCAGGTCCATCAGCTCGCACGGGCCCATGCGAAAACCGGCGGCGCGCAGGCAGGCGTCGAGCGTCTCGGGGGCTGCGGCCTGCTCCTGCAGCAACGCCAGGGTCTCGGCGTAGAAGGGGCGGGCGATGCGGTTGACGATGAAGCCCGGCGTCGAGCGCGCGTGCACCGCGGTCTTGCCCCAGGACTGCGCCAGCTCGAACACCTGCTGCGCCACCGCGGGGTCGCTGCGCAGTCCGCTGACCACCTCGACCAGCTTCATCAGCGGCACCGGGTTGAAGAAGTGCATGCCGACCAGGCGCTCGGGGTGGCGCATGTCGCGAGCCAGCGCGGTGATGGACAGCGAGGAGGTGTTGCTGGCCAGCACGCAGTCGGCGGCGACCAGCGCCTCCAGGCGCGCCAGCAGCTCGCGCTTGACGTCCAGTCGCTCGACGATGGCCTCGACCACCAGGGCGCAGTCGGCCGCCTGTTCCAGCTGGTCGACGGCGTCGATGCGCGCCAGCGCTTCGGCCGCGGCGGCGGCCTGCAGGCGGCCCTTGGCGACCAGGGTGTCGAAGGTGGCGCCGAGCTTGTCGCGCGCCTGGCGGGCAGCGCCCTCGCGGGTGTCGAACAGCGCCACGCGGTGCCCGGCCTGCGCGGCCACCTGGGCGATTCCCGCCCCCATGATTCCCGCGCCGACCACCAGCACGCGCGCGTCGCGCAAAGCCGGGGCCTGGCGCTCGCCTTGCTCGGCGCCGGTCGTGTTCATCAATAGGTCTCCAGATGCAGGCGGCCCTGTTCCTTCCAGGCCGATGCCGTGCTGTCCCAATCCAGCCCCGCCTGGGTGGCGACGTCGCGCAGCGCGAGCAGCACTCCGTCCTCCATGGCCTTGAGGCCGCAGACAAAGATGTGGGTATTGTCGTCGCCCAGCAATTCACCCAGGTCGGCGGCGCGTTCGCGCATCAGGTCCTGCACGTAGCGCCGCGGCTGCCCCGGGGTGCGCGAGAACGCGAGATGGATGTCGATGAAATCCTTGGGCAGGTTCTGCAGCGGCCCGAAGTAGGGCAGCTCGGCCTGGGTGCGCGCGCCGAAGAACAGCATCAGGCGCCCGCCGTCGAACTTGCCCGAGCGCCGCAGGCGCCGGCGCCATTCGGTCATCGCGCGCATCGGCGCGCTGCCGGTGCCGGTGCAGATCATCACGATGTTCGATCGCGGGTGGTTGGGCATCAGGAAACTGGCGCCGAACGGCCCGGTGACCTCGACCTTGTCGCCCACCTTGAGGTCGCACATGTAGTTCGACGCCACGCCGCGCACCGGGCGGCCCTGGTGGTCCTCGAGCACGCGCTTGATGGTCAGCGACAGGTTGTTGTAGCCGGGGCGTTCGCCGTTGCGCGGGCTGGCCACCGAATACTGGCGCGGGTGGTGCGGCCGGCCGTCGGCGTCGACCCCGGGCGGGATGATGCCGATGGACTGGCCCTCCAGCACCGGGAAGGGCATGGCGCCGAAGTCCAGCACGATGTGGTGGGTGTCGTATTCCCGTCCGACCTCGGTGACCCGCACATTGCCGGTGACGGTGGCGGTGACCGACTTGCGCGCGGTCTTCGGGCCGTACAGGTTGGTGTAGGCGTGGGCCGCCGACCACGGCGGAACCACCGAGCCGTAGCGCGCGGCGCGGAACTCGGACTCTACTCCCGGCGCCGGCGTGTCGTCGCGCGGCGGCTGGGCCTGCGCGGGCGAGGCGTCGGCTGCCGGCGCCTCGCGCAGTTCGTCCTGCGCCGGCAGTTCGTCCCACAGCAACTGTTCGGCCAGCGGGTAGGCCGCGACGCGAGGCACGTCGCGCCAGTTGTCGATCGCCCCGGTCGGGCACGGCGGCACGCAGGCCATGCAGAAATTGCACTTGTCGGCGTCGACCACGTAGTTGCGGCTGTCGTGGGTCACGGCGCCCACCGGGCAGGTGGCTTCGCAGGTGTTGCAGCGAATGCAGATCTCGGGGTCGATCA
>JAJZTW010000113.1 GCA_021847345.1 Pseudomonadota bacterium | reverse complement strand
AAACGCGAAGGAAAATCAAAGAAATAATCTTGGATCAAGACTTCGACACTATTTGGTTTTCTTCGCGCCCCTCCGCGCCCTTCGCGGACAAAAAAGGTTTAAATCATGAACCCGAAAATCATCGTTCTCGACGACGACCCCACCGGCTCGCAGACGGTGCATTCCTGCCTGCTCCTGACGCGCTGGGATGTCGCCACGCTGAAAACGGCGCTGGCGGACGCGGCGCCGCTGTTCTTCATCCTCACCAATACGCGGGGGATGGACGCGGAACGCGCCGCCGCCGTCACGCGCGAGGCGTGCGTCAACCTCAAGGCGGCGCTCGCCGACCACACAGGGCCGGTGCTGTTCGTGTCGCGCTCGGATTCGACGCTGCGCGGCCACTATCCGGTGGAAACCGACACGATGAACGACGTGCTCGGGCCGTTCGACGCGACGCTGCTGACCCCGGCGTTTTTCGAGGGCGGGCGCATCACGCGCGACAGCACGCATTACCTGATGGTCGACGGCAAGCCGGTGCCGACGCATGAGACCGAATTCGCGCACGACTCGGTGTTCGGCTACACGACCGCCAGTCTGCCCGACTACGTTGCCGAGAAAACCGCCGGCCGCGTCGCCGCCGAAGCCGTGGCGCGCCTGACGCTGGCCGACCTGCGCGCCGGCAAGGCGGGTTCGTGGCTCGCCGCGCTGCACGACAACCGGGTAGGCGTGGTCGACGGCGAGTCAGCCGACGATTACCGCAAGTTTGCCGATGCCGTGCTGGCCGCCGCCGCAGCCGGCAAGCGATTGCTGTTCCGCAGCGCCGCTTCGCTGCTCACCGCGCTGGCGAAGCTGCCGCCGCAGCCGGTCGCCGCCGAGTCCTTCGCCTCGCTGGTGCGCGACCGGCAACCCGGCGCAATCGTCGTCGGCTCGCACGTCGCCAGGACCACCGCGCAGCTGACCGCGCTGCTGAAGGAACGCGGCGTGGTCGGGCTGCCGCTCGACGTCGCCCGCCTGCCCGGTGCGCGCGCCGCGCGGGTCGACGAACTGACGGCGAGCATCGCCCATGCCCACGCGCGCGGCCTCACCCCAGTCGTGTTCACCAGCCGCGCGGAACTGAAATTCGCCAGCGCGGCGGAGCGGCTGGCCTTCGGAGAATCCGTGTCGGGCACGCTGATGGACGTGGTGAAAAGGCTGCCGACGACGCTCGGCTTCCTCATCAGCAAGGGCGGCATCACCTCCAACGACGTGCTGTCGACCGGGCTGGCGCTGACCGCGTCGCGCGTGCTGGGGCAGATCCTGCCCGGCGTCACCGTGGTGCAGACGCCGCCCTGGCACCGCCTGCCGCAAATTCCCGTCGTCATCTTCCCCGGCAATGTCGGCGGCGACGGCGCGCTGGCGGAAGCCTACCGGCGCCTCGCGCCCTCGCACGCGCAGCGAAGCCCGGCTAAACTCGCAGCCTGAAATTACTCACTGCACCCTGCATGCTCAGCCCCGCCTTCCTGTCCAAGTTGCGCAAGCGCCTGCCGCCGCACTGCGTGCTCAACGAGCGCGAGGACCTGCTGCCATTCGAGTCGGATGGCCTGGCGGCGTACCGCAATATCCCCGATGTGGTGGTCCTGCCTGAAAACGAAGCGCAGGTGGCAGCGATCCTGAAGCTCTGTCACGCGGAGAAGATCGCGGTGGTGGCGCGCGGCGCCGGCACCGGACTGTCGGCGGGCGCCCTGCCCGTCGACGGCGCGGTGCTCCTGGTGCTGGCGAAGCTCAACCGGATCAAGGCGATCGACCCGCTGGCGCGCACCGCCGTGGTCGAGCCCGGCGTGCGCAACCTGGCGATTTCCGAAGCGGTCGCCGAACACGGCCTCTATTACGCGCCCGACCCGTCGTCGCAGATCGCCTGCTCGATCGGCGGCAACGTGGCGGAAAACTCCGGCGGCGTGCACTGCCTGAAATACGGGCTGACCGTGCACAACATCCTGAAGCTGCGCGCGTGGACGATCGATGGGCAACTGCTCGAAATCGGCAACGAATCGCTCGACGCCCCCGGCTACGACCTGCTGGCGCTCCTGACCGGGTCGGAAGGCATGCTGGCGGTGATCACCGAAGTCACGGTCAAGCTCTTGCCGCGCCCCGAGCGCGCGCAGGTGGTGCTGGCGGCGTTCGATGACGTGGCGAAAGCCGGCGCGGCGGTCGGCAACATCATCGCCGCCGGCGTGATTCCGGCAGGGCTGGAGATGATGGACCGCCTCGCGATCGAGGCCGCTGAGGCCTTCGTCCACGCCGGCTATCCGCTGGCCGAGGCGCTGCTCTTGTGCGAGGTCGACGGCGTCAACGAGGAGGTCTCGGCCGACATCTACACGGTGCGCCAGGTGCTCGAAGCCTCCGGCGCGACCGAGATCCGCACCGCCGACAGCGAGGAGCAGCGCCTCAAATTCTGGGCCGGGCGCAAGGCCGCGTTCCCTGCGGTGGGACGGCTGGCGCCCGACTACTACTGCATGGACGGCACCATCCCGCGCGCGCAACTGCCGCACGTCTTGAAGCGCATCAGCGAGATGAGCGACGAGTTCGGCCTCAGGGTGGCCAACGTGTTCCACGCCGGAGACGGCAACCTGCACCCGCTGATCCTGTTCGACGCCAACCAGCCCGGCGAACTCGCCAGGGCGGAAAGCTTCGGCGGCAAGATTCTCGAGCTGTGCGTCGAGGTCGGCGGCACCATCACCGGCGAGCACGGCGTCGGTCTCGAAAAGATCAGGCAGATGTGCGCCCAGTTCGCCACGCCCGAACTCGCGCGCTTTCACGACGTGAAGGCCGCGTTCGACCCCGACAAACTGCTCAACCCCGGCAAGGCCGTGCCCGAGCTGCACCGTTGCGCCGAGTGGGGCGCGATGCACGTCCACGGCGGCCAGCTGCCGCATCCCGAGCTGCCGAGGTTCTGATGCTGGACACCTATATCGAGCGCATTCGCGCCGCGCATGACAGCCACACCCCGCTCATCATTGAAGGCGGCGGCAGCAAGACCTTCTATGGCAACGCCGATGAAGGCGAGGTTCTCGCCAC
>JAJZTW010000011.1 GCA_021847345.1 Pseudomonadota bacterium | reverse complement strand
GGAGCCTCCACCAAACCCGGGGCGGTTCACCCGGGCCGGGCTGCGCGCCGGCGAGCAGCTGCCTGCGGGCAGGGGTCGGCCCGCGCCGGCGCTGCCCGAAGGCCTGGGGGCGCTTGCCTTGAGCCCCTGCGCCGTGGCGCTGCATCGCTGCATCGCCACAGGCCGAAGACGGCGTGAAACGCGTTCTCTGTGAATTCATTCGCAATTTGCTTGTTTTTTGGGCATCTTGGCGAGTAGGATCTGGCTCATACGCGTTTTACGCCATCGAGCCTGAAGCCTGCAGGCCTACGACCATGACGGATTCGATCCCAAGTCCGGCCCCCGGTGGGGCCCCCGGCATCGCCCCGGACAGCCTGCTCGAAGACACGCGCGCGTGGGATCTCGCGCAGGCCTGCGCGGAACTGCAGCGCCTGGGGCTGGCGGACAGCCGGCGTACCGCGGAGCGCCGGCTGCACGGCTGGGGCCTGCTGCCTCCCGAGCTCGAACTCGAGGGCCTGCGAGACGAGTTCGGCCGCCCCCCTCGCCTGCTGGTGCTGCGCGCGGTGCTCGAGCAGGTGCGCGCGCAGCGGCGCCTGGCGCTGTTCGTGCAGCTGCACCGGCTGCCCGACGGCCGTTGCGCGCTGCACGCCAACGATGCGCGGGGAGCGCGCTCGTGGGTCGGCATGGGTGGGGGAGCGGCCGATTCCGCGGCTGCGCTGCGCGCGCTGGGGCAGTTGCGCGCGCTGGCCGGCAAGCCCGTGGGGGTGTTCGCGCATGGGGAGCTGGTGGGCTTGCTGCGCGGGCGCGACGCGCCGCCCGACGTCGGTTTCGTCGAGCAGGGCTACGCTCCCGTGGCGCCGCAACTGGCGTGGGCCGAGCGCCGCGCCAGCGCGGCCCTCGACAGGCGCAGCGAGCACCTCGAGCGCCTGGAGGCCGAGAGCATCCACATCCTGCGCGAGGCGCTGTCCCAGGCCGACAACCCGGTGATGCTGTATTCGGTGGGCAAGGACAGCTCGGTCATGCTGCACCTGGCGCGCAAGGCCTTCTACCCGGGCCCGCCGCCGTTCCCGCTGCTGCACGTGGACACGCGCTGGAAATTCCAGGAGATGTACCTGTTCCGCGATGCGGTGGCGCGGGCCAGCGGCATGCCCCTGCTGGTGCATGTCAACCCGGAGGCCGTGGCGCGCGACATCAACCCTTTCGACCACGGCTCGGCGCTGCACACCGACATCACCAAGACGCAGGGCCTGAAGCAGGCACTCGACGCCAACGGCTTCGACGTGGTGTTCGGCGGCGCGCGGCGCGACGAGGAGAAAAGCCGCGCCAAGGAGCGGATTTTTTCCTTCCGCGACGCCCACCATGCCTGGGACCCGAAAAACCAGCGCCCCGAGCTCTGGAACCTGTACAACACGCGCAAGCGCAAGGGCGAGAGCATCCGGGTGTTCCCGTTGTCGAACTGGACCGAGCTGGACGTGTGGCAGTACATCCACCAGGAAGCCATCCCGGTGGTGCCGCTGTACTTCGCCAGGCCGCGCCCGGTGGTGGAGCGCGACGGGCTGTTGCTGATGGTCGACGACGATCGCTTTCGCCTGCTGCCGTCCGAGCGCATCGAGTTTCGCGAGGTGCGCTTCCGCACCCTGGGTTGTTACCCGCTCAGCGGCGCGGTGGAGTCGGCCGCGCGCTCGGTGCCCGAGATCATCGACGAGCTGCTCGGCACGCGCCAATCGGAACGCCAGGGACGGGCCATCGACGCCGACGGCGCTGCCAGCATGGAGCGCAAGAAGAAGGAGGGATATTTCTGATGGCCAGGAACCTCGCACCCTCCACCGCCCCGGCCGTGGCGCCTGTCGTGGAACAGGACCTGCTGCGCTTCATCACCTGCGGCAGCGTCGACGACGGCAAGAGCACCCTGATCGGACGCCTGCTGTGGGAGTCGCGCCAGGTGTTCGACGACCAGCTCGATACCCTGCGCGAGGAAAGCCGGCGCCACGGCACCCAGGGCACGGAAATGGACTTCGCCTTGCTCGTGGATGGGCTGTCGGCCGAGCGCGAACAGGGCATCACCATCGACGTCGCCTATCGCTATTTCTCCAGCGGCACGAGGCGCTTCATCGTGGCCGACACGCCGGGGCACGAGCAGTACACGCGCAACATGGTCACCGCGGCGTCCACCGCCGATGCCGCGGTGCTGCTGGTCGACGCGCGCGCCGGCTTGCAGCGGCAGACGCGCCGGCACGCCTACATCGCCTCGCTGATGGGCGTGCGCAACGTGCTGCTTGCGGTGAACAAGATGGACCTGGTGGCGTACGACCCCGCCGTGTTCCGCGGAATCGAGCAGGACTTCCTGCGCTTCGCGAAGGACCTGGGCTTCGAGTCCATCACCGCGCTGCCGGTGAGCGCGCTGCGCGGCGACAACATGCTCGAGCGCTCGGCGCACATGCCCTGGTACCTCGGCCCGACGCTTTGGGGCTGGCTGTCGGCGGTGCCCGTGCCGCGGCGCAGCGCGGGCGACAAGTGCGTGTTCCCGGTGCAGTGGGTGAATCGCCCGCATGCCGATTTCCGCGGCTACAGCGGCAGCCTGGCGAGCGGGCGCCTGCGCGTGGGTGATGCGCTGCGGGTGAGCGCTTCCGGCGAGCTCGCGCGCGTGGCCGAGATCGTGACCCTGGACGAGTCGCTTGCCGAGGCCGGCGCCGGAGCCGCCGTCACGCTGCGCCTGGACCGAGCCATCGACGTCTCGCGCGGCGACGTGCTCACGCGCGACGACGCCCCCGTGGAGTGCAGCGATCAGTTCGAGGCCATGCTGGTGTGGATGCACGCCGAGCCGGGGCTGGTCGGACGCAACTACGAAATCCGCCTGGCCACGCAGCAGGCGACCGCTGCGCTCACCGGAATCGACTACCGGGTGGACGTGAACACCCTGGCCCACGAGCCGGCGCGAAGCCTGGAGATGAACGACATCGCGCGCTGCAAGATCGCCGTCGGCCGGCCACTGGCCTTCGAGCCCTACGCGAACTCGCGCACCATGGGCGGCTTCATCCTGATCGACAGTTTCAGCAACGCCACCGTGGCCGCGGGAATGATCACCCACTCGATGCGCCGCGCCAGCAACGTGCACCGCCAGGCGCTGAGCGTGACGCCGCAGCAGCGCGAGCGCCTCAACGGGCATGCCGGGCGCGTGATCTGGTTCACCGGGCTTTCGGGCTCGGGCAAGTCGACCCTGGCCAACGCGCTGGAAGTGGCGCTGCACGAACGCGGCATGCGCACCTACCTGCTCGACGGCGACAACGTGCGCCACGGTCTGAACCGCGACCTCGGCTTCACCGAAGCCGACCGCGTGGAGAACATCCGCCGCGTGGCCGAAGTGGCGCGCCTGATGGCCGACGCCGGCCTGGTCGTGCTCACCGCGTTCATCTCGCCCTACGCGCGCGACCGCGCCATGGCGCGCGACATCGTCGGCGCCGGGCGTTTCTTGGAGGTGTACGTCGACACCCCGCTGGAGGTGTGCGAGGCGCGCGACGTGAAGGGCCTGTACCGCAAGGCGCGCAGCGGCCAGATCCCGAACATGACGGGAATCCAGAGCCCCTACGAGGCCCCGGAGCAGCCGGACATGCGCTTGTCGGGCACCGGCGCATCGCCGGAACAGGCAGTTCGCGGGCTGCTCGAGCGCGTGCTGGATAGCGGCACGACGTGAAGGAATTCGACAGCTTGAATGTCTCCCGGCGATGGGGCTGCAAGCAAAGGCACGACAGACGCGCGAAATGGAAGCCTCCCGATCTCACCGCGCCAGCGACCCAGCAATTCCGGACACCGTTCCTGTCCCATGGCCGCTTTGTATCGTGAAAAATCTTGACCGGGTCAGCGCAGTGATGAAATAGTCCCAAAATGGGACTACACTGCAAAGCATGCGCGTGATTGCCGTCTCCACCCTTCGGGTCTTCTGGGAGCGCCATCCGGACGCCGAGCAGCCATTGAAGGCTTGGCACGAAGAAGCCACGAGTGCGGTCTGGACACAGCCAGCGGAGATCAAGGCGCAATACCGCAGCGCCAGCGTGCTGAAGAACCGCCGCGTAGTTTTCAACATCAAAGGCAATGACTATCGGCTGATCGTGGCGATCGCCTATAAGTTGCAGATCGTCTACGTGAAGTTCGTCGGCACCCACCAGGAGTACGACGCAGTGGACGCAGAAACCGTTGAAATGGCCTGACAGGCCACGGAGGAAAACATGGACATCCGCCCGATCCACACCGAAGCAGACTACAAGGCCACGCTCGAGGAGATTTCGGCCTTGATGGAATCTGATCCTGATCTGGGCACGCCCGAGGGTGATCGCCTGGATATCCTCGCCACGCTGGTGCAAGCCTACGAAGCCAAGCACGTTCCCATCACGGCTCCGGATCCGGTGGAAGCCATCAAATTCCGCATGGATCAGAGCGGTCTGTCCATCAAGGATCTGGAGCCGATCATCGGCAAAAGCAACCGCATCTACGAAGTCCTGAACCGCAAACGTCCGCTGACCCTGGCCATGATCCGACGGCTGCACCAGAGCCTGGGCATCCCGGCCGATGTGCTGATTGCGGAGAACGCCGCGAGGTGATCATCGAATACTGAGCTTGGCCTCTTGAGAAAACGCAGGGCCGCCCCAAGTTTTCTCGACCCCCACGGGGGGCGGGCTGGGCGCAGCCCGGCCCTGGGGGCGCTCTTGAGAAAACGCAGGGCCGCCCCAAGTTTTCTCGACCCCCATGGGGGGCGGGTCGGGCCCCAGGCCCGGCCCTGGGGGCCTCTACAGGGAACTGACGGTCGAGGATGGTGGTGGCCATGGTGGCGTCGCCGAGGTGGCGGCCCCAGTCCTGCACCACGCGGTTGGCGGTCACGACGATGCAGCGCCGCGCCGGAACCGCGCAGCGGCTACGCTGCCTGCCCGAGCCCTGCCCGCCCAGAACTGCGGGGTTTGTCGCGCACCGCCAGCGAGCCGCTGAAGCTTTCGCCCGGTGCCAGCTCGACCGGCTGATCGACCCGCACCGGCTCGATGCAGATGAAATGGCGCCAGGCCTCGTCGGGCAGGTCGGCCAGCGCGCGGGCGCCGTCGGCGCCGGGGTTCCACACCATCCACTGGTCGAAGCCGGTCATGGAAAGCTCGATGTCGCGCTCGCCGTCGCTCAGCACCAGTGCGGCCGGGGTGTCGTACAGGCACTCGAACATGGCGCCGTTCCAGCGCACGGGCTCGGCGCCCTCGCGCGTGCGCCCGGGTGCGTAGCGGTCGGCCACCGGCGCGCCCTGCAGCCCGCGCAGCCGGGCCTGCACGAGGTCGCGGGTGTGGAAATACGGGTGCAGGCCGCCGGTCCACGCGAAGGGCTGCTCGCCGGTGTTGCGCACCTGCAGTTGCATGCGCAGCGCGCCGGGCGACAGCGTGGCCTGCAATTGCAGCTCGGCGGCGTGCGGCCAGCCGGGCCGGCTGCCCTGCTCCACCGTCAGCCGGTAGGCCACGACATGCTCGGCGTCATCGGCTCGGTCCTCGAGCAGCTGCCACGGCAGGTCGCGCGCCCAGCCATGCTTGGGCTGCGCGCCGCGGTCGGCGAACTGCGGGAACAGCACCGGAACGCCACCTCGCGCGGGCCGGCCCACGGGCGGCGGCACGGGAGAGAGGTACAGCACCGGCGCGGCCACGCCCTGCAGTTGCAGGAGCTGCGCGCCGAGGGCCTGATGCACGAGGCGGGGGGTGTGGAGGAGCATGAGGGATTCGTTCGAGCGGTTGCTCAGTGCCCGCAGACGCTGAACACGACATCGAAGCGCTTGAGGGCCGCTGCGAGCAGCCTGGTATGGCCCGTGCCCCAGGGATGTGGCCGCGCGTTTCGCTCGCGCCAGTCGAAGGACTTGGGCTGATGGGTCAGCAGGTAGCCAGGCTCGCCCTTGGCGCCTGGCGCGGCGATGGCGAACGGGTTGTCGGCATGCCGCGCGGCGTGGGTCATCGGAAAGCCCACGACGATGCCGGTGCGCTCGGCGAAGGCTCGGGTCGAAATCACCAGCATCGGGTGGTCATCGGGCATTTCTTCGCCGACGGCCGGGTGGTACTGGATGAAGATGATCTCGGCTCGCTCGGGTACCCACAGCGTGGGCTTACGCGTCGCCATGCGCGAACGCCTCCTCCCCCACGGCACCGCCGGACATCGCCTCGCCTCCGTGCCGGTTCGGATCGAAGGCAGACAGCATCTGGTCCAGCGTCGGCTCGGTTTCGGTCTCAATGATGATCCGCCCCGGCTCGATCGTGACGCGCACGGGCGAGCCCTCGCTCACGCCGGCAGTTCTGGCCATCGGCTTGGTGAGCCGCAACGCGAGACCGTTGCCCCACGCTCGGATCTGCGCCGCTGAAGTGCTCATGTTCCATCTCCTCGACCCATCCCATCACCCCAACTCCGCCCGTAGACACCATTGTATCTACACGGCCGGATCGTTTCAACATTTGTAGATACGGAATCAGGGGCTGATGCATGGACGGCACGTCCCGGTGAGGCTTAGTGGCATCGCCCCTCGGAGCCGTGGCGGCCCTACTATGCTGCCCCAGCCAGCCTCGCGGCACACCCCGCGCAGGAGCTCGCCACGATGCCCATCGAATCGTCGAACCCGATTTTCGTCCACGCCTTCCCTCTGTGGAAGCACCGCTTCGTGCGCCGCTGCTTTCCCGGGCGTCAGGTGGTGTTCCTGCGCGAGGGTGCCGCGCTGCCCGCGCGGGGCACGCTGGTGCTGTGGGGCATGGCACCGGTTCCCCAGGGCCTGGCGCCGGGGGTACGGGTGCTTCGCATGGAAGATGGCTTCCTGCGCTCGGTGGGCCTGGGGGCGGAACTTGCGAGGCCGCTGTCGTGGGTGGTGGATGCCGAGGGCATGTACTACGACGCCACCCGGCCTTCGGGCCTGGAGCGCCTGCTTGCCGAGACGGAGTTCACGCCCGGGCTGCTGGCGCGAGCGCGAGCGCTGCGCGAGCGCGTGGTGCGCGAGGGACTGAGCAAGTACAACGTGGGCAGCCAGGCATGGCATCGCCCGCCGGGATCGCGCCACGTGGTGCTGGTGACCGGCCAGGTGGAAAGCGACGCCTCGCTGGCCTTCGGGGCGCCGGGGCTGCGCACCAACCTGGAGTTGCTGCGCACGGTGCGCCGCGAACGCCCCGGCAGCTACGTGGTGTACAAGCCCCACCCCGACGTGCTGGCCGGGCTGCGCCGGCGCGGAGCCGGCGAGCACGATGCCCTGCGGGCCTGCGACGAGGTGGTGGGCGACGTGCCGATGCCGGCCATGCTGGCGCAGGTCGACGAGCTGCAGGTGCTGACCTCGCTGGCCGGCTTCGAGGCGCTGCTGCGCGGCGTGCCGGTGGTGTGCCACGGCCAGCCCTTCTACAGCGGCTGGGGGCTCACCGACGACCGCGTCCCGCTGGCGCGCCGCCAGCGCCGGCTGCAGCTCGACGAACTGGTGGCCGGTGCGCTGCTGCTCTACCCCCTCTACCTGGGCCCGCACGGCCCGGTGGAGCCCGAGCAGGCGCTGGACGAACTGGCGGCGTGGAAGGCGCGCAGCGCCGGGCCTCGGCCGTGGTGGTGGGTGGGCTGGCGCTTCCTGCTGCGCAGGTTCATCGGGGTGCGTTGAAGCCGCGCGCCGCCCGGCGGGCCGCGTGGCTCAGGCCGCTTCGCTGTACTCGGTGTCGTGCGCGGGAAAGCGCACGTGGCCCTTGAGCATGTAGTGCCAGTACATCAACGGCAGTCCGGTGAGCTTGATCCACCAGTTGATCCAGCGTTGCTTCGACGGCTTCAGCGGCAGGGTCGGCGTGACCTTGCCGCCGTAGATGAACTCCGCGAGGATCGCGCGATTCAGCGAGGTCGTCAGCGGGCACGAGGCATAGCCGTCGTACACGCGCGTCCCGGGCTTGCCGGCGAGCGCCGCGAGAATGCCCTCGACCACCACCGGGGCCTGCTTGCGAACCGCCGCGGCCGTCTTGGAGTTGGGCGTCGAGGCGACGTCGCCGAGCGCGTACACGTTGTCGTGGCGCACATGCCGCAGGGTGTGCTGGTCGACCTCGACCCAGCCGCCGGCGTTGGCCAGCGGCGAGTCCTTGATCACCTGCGGCGGGCTTTGCGGCGGCGACACGTGCAGCAGGTCGAAGGGCACGGTGTGGCGTTGCCCCTTGCGGGCTTCGTCGACGTATTCGAAGGTGGCGGTGCGCGACGGCCCGTCCACGGCGACGAGTTGCTGCTGCACATGCACGCCCATGCCGTAGCCGGCGGCGACGTCGTCCAGTGCCCGCGCGAAATACGGCACCCCGAAAATCGCCGGGGCGTGGGTATGGAAGTCCACGCTGCAACTCTCGAGAATGCCGCGGCGGCGCAGCCGGTCGGCGATCAGGTAGGCAATCTTCTGGGGAGCGCCCGGGCACTTGAAGGGCATCGGCGCCTGGGTGCACACCACCTTGTCGCCTTCGCCGAGGCCTTGCACGCACTCCCAGGTGTAGCTCACCGTTTCGGGGGAGTAGTTGCTGCAGACTCCGTTGCGCCCGAGGGTGTCGGCCAGGCCCTCGATCTTGTTCCAGTCGAGCTTGACGCCAGTGCACACGACGAGATGCTCGTAGCGCAGGCGTTGGCCGTCCTGCAGCACCACGGTGTTGGCGTCGGGCTCGAAACTGGCGGCCGCGCCGCGCACCCAGCGCACGCCGGCGGGGATCAGGCTGGCCTCGGGCCGCCGCGTCTTCGCCAGCGGGTACACCCCGGCACCGACCAGCGTGAAGGCCGGCTGGTAGTAATGCTGCTCGGACGGCTCCACGAGGGTCACGCCGACATCGGGCGCCCTGCGCCGAAGGATGGCCGCGACGGTGATGCCGGCCGTGCCGCCGCCAATGACCAGGACCTGGTGATGTTGTTGTTGCTCCATGTCGTCTCCGTGGGTGCTTGGGCGATCGGGGTTCTCGGGCGCGGGTTCGTGGATCCGCGCCCGGTTGTGCGATCGCGCGTCAGCGCGCTGCCAGGTAGGCCTGAAAGCGTCACCGCGCGCTCATTTCATACTGTAGAGAGTTTCTCGGCGCAATTGGCTCCGCATCAACCCGAGCCCCTGGCGCCGTCCGTGCGTGGGTGCGGCCCGGGTGGCGGCGCGCGTTCAGCCGGACTGGCCGGCAAGGTGCTGTCTACCACCGCAGCCGCTGCGCCCTGAGCATCGCGAGTCGAATCAAACAGGCTTCACGCACAACAAACGGGCATTGCGTGAAATCCTTGCCTGCGCTCGGTCGCCAACTCGATTAACGTTCGGGACATGCCCGGGAAAAACGAGATCGCAGCCATGCCCGACACCGACCAGCCTTCCTCCAGCCTCGCCGCCCGCGCCCTGCGCGACGACATTGCGGCTCTGCCGATGCTGCCCGGCATGATCACGAGCCTGGCGATGCTCGACCTGGAGGATCCGCAATACTTCGACAAGGTCCTGCAGCTGGTGCGGGCCGACCCGGGGTTTGCCGTGCGATTGCTCCGCCTGGCCAATTCGGCGGCCAGCGGCTCGCACAATTCCGTCGGCACGGTCGAGATGGCCTTGATACGCGTCGGCGCGCGTGCCACGGTCGAGTTGATGCTGGCCGAGAAGGCCGTGCTGATCTTTCCGGCGCACGAGCCGTGGCAGCGCGACCTCTGGGGGCACTCGCTGCTGGTGGCCAGCTACATGCGGCGCCTGGCCCCGATGCTCATCGACGAACGTCTCGATGCAAACGAGGCCTATCTCGCCGGCCTGCTGCACGACATCGGGCGCTTCCTGATGTTCGCGCGCATGCCCGAGGCCTTCGAGACCATCGAGGATGCAGGCTGGAATACGCCATCGGGACTGCTGGACGCGGAGATGGCCGCCTGCTCCTGCACCCATACACAGCTGGCCTACGAGGCCATGATGCAGTGGAGGCTGCCTCCGCAGCTGGCGCTTGCGGCCCGAGATCATCACCGCACGCACTCCGATTCGGGTCATGGGAAGGTGGACGTGCTGGTGGCGCTGCTTCGTGATGTCGACTGGCTGGCGATGATCGTGGCGCGCGAGGGCAGCGCCTGGCTGGAGCAGCCGCCGCAAGCCTGCGAGGACGCGTGCGACGCGAACATGCGCCTTCGCTACCGAGGGGACATCGCACACCGCCTGGCCATCCTGCGCGGCGCGACCCTGGAAACCTCTCGCTTGTTGACAGCTCTGGGGATGCATGAGGCATTGCCTGCCGTCGCGTCCGAAGGAAGCGGCCGCTGAAGCCCGGGATCGAGCCCGGCGCAGCCGCGACCCGTCTCGCACGCGGTCGACGCGCGGCAGTTTCAGGCCTGCCCGTCACCGGGGCGCCCGGGCCTGCCCACCGTGCCGTCCAGCAGCCGCGCCACCGCCTGCTGCACCGCGTGCCCCAGCCCGGGCTCGCGAAAGAACACGCCGCGGATCTGGATGCTGCCGGCGATGGCGCGAAGCAGGTCCTGCACCAGCTCCGGGTCGGGCGTGGTCGCCTGGGTCCAGAAGGCGTTGAGAGTTTCTCGGGGCAATTGGCTCCGTATCAACCCGAGCCCATGGCGACGGGCTGCAGCGGGGACCCGCGAGCGCAAGCGATCCCTTTGCCACATGGGGATGATCGCCGCCACCTGGCTAACTTGCACTAAAATCTGGCCAACTTGGAACCATCATGCAACTCAATATCCTCGAGTCCAAGAATCGGCTGTCCGAACTCGTGCAGCGCGCGGTACGCGGTGAGGAGGTACTCATCGCCAACCGCGGGGTACCGATGGTCCGCCTGGTGCCGGTGAGTTCGCCGAAGGCCCCAGTGCGCGACGTCGTGAGCTGGCTGGAGCGCAACCCGCTTCCGGTGACCGCGCGACGCGACGCCGAGCAGCTCGATGCACAGATCGAGCAGGAACGCCAGGCATGGGACTGATCTTCATCGACTCCTGCCTGATCATCTACGCCTTCGAGGATCATCCGCGGCACGGTCACCAGGTACGGCAAGCGCTGGCCCGGGAGAACCCCGAGCTGCTTGCGATTTCCCCTTTGGTCACGCTGGAGTGCCTCGTCGGCCCTTTGCGTGCGGGAAGCCTGGCGCTGTTGAATCACTACGAGCGAGGCCTGCGCCAGTTCGAGACCCTGTCGATGCCCGACGAGGTCTACTTGCACGCGGCGCGGCTGCGCGCACGGTTTGGACTGAAGACGCCGGACGCGCTGCACCTGGCCACGGCGACGGTGCATGGCTGCAGTGCCCTCTGGACGGCGGATGACCGTCTGCAGCGCGCGGCCGGTTCGCTGGCCTGCAACGTCCTGGCCGGCCCTGCCGGCGCAGGACCCTGAGCAACCCGGCGACGTGGCGTCTGGGTCGCCCCGAGCGAGCCATCACGTCCCGACGCTGCCCTCCAGCAAGCGCCGTACGGCCTGCTGCACCGCGTGCCCCAGCCCGGGCTCGCGAAAGAACACGCCGCGGATCTGGATGCTGCCGGCGATGGCGCGAAGCAGGTCCTGCACCAGCTCCGGGTCGGGTGGGCTCGCCTGGGTCCAGAAGGCGTCGAGTTCGCCCTGGAAGCTCAGCCCGGGCACGTCGTACACGGCCTGGCCCAGCACCTTGAGCCTGGCGCCGAGTTGCAGCGCGCGCAGCCCGCTGGTGCTGTTGACGGTGACCACGCCGGCGCTGCCGCGCATCAGGGTGTCGAGGGTTCCGCCTCGCAGGTAGCGCACGCGCGAGGCCAGTCCCAGGCCCTGCGCGATGCGCGCCGAAACGCGCTGCCAGTCGCGAAGCGCCGGGTCCCAGGGGTGTTCCTTGAGCACCAGCAGCGCGTCGCGCGGGGCATGCAGCTGGAACGATCGCAGCACCTGCTCGATGGCGTGCTCGATGCCGGTGTAGGGGGAGTAGGCGACGATCTGGAAATCGTGGTCGAGCTGCAGCGGGAACACGTAATACGGGCGGCCAGCCGACTCGATGTCGCGCACCAGCGCGTGCACGCGCTCGCGCAGCACTCGGTTACCGAGCAGGCGCCACGCGCTGGCCAGCGTGTAGGGAATGGTATGCGGACGGCGGTCGCTGCGGCGGTAGCGTGCGTAGCGCGGCAGCGGCAGCAGGTTGGCGAAGTTGTACAGCAGGTCGGCGGCGGCCATGCGCAGCGCGTCGTCGTGGAAGCGCGGCGCGAAATCGGGGATCGGGCTGGCGGCCGCCAGCTGGCGGATGGCCTCGGGCTCGCGCGGGAACAGCGACGCGCCGCTCATGCCGTTGCGCTCGAAGGTGATCCAGTCGGGGCGGATGTAGCCGAAGTCGTGCACGGTGACCGCCACGCCCTGTGCCAGCGCGGCCTGCACGGCCTCGCGGTGGTAGTAGCGCTGCTCGCCCAGCAGCAGCAGGTCGCTGACCTGCTGCTGGCGCAGGAAGGCCTGGATGAACGCGGGCCATTCGGCGTGGCTGCCGCGCCAGTCGAGCACCTCGCCGCCACGGCGCCAGAACAGGTGGTCGCCCAGGCACAGGTTGATTCGCGTGGTGCGGTGCCCATGCTCGCGCAGCGCCTGCGCGATGCGCGGAAAAAACGGCGAAGGCATGCCCTGCAGGAACAGGAAATGCCGCTTCGGTCCCGCGTGGTTCATGAAGCGGCTCGATGCGCCTGGTGTTGCAGGAACCAGGCGACGCCGTGCTGCATGGCCTGCTCGTAGGGCACGCGTCCCAGCGGCGCGCCGGCGGCCTGCAGGCGGCTGGTGTCGTGCGCGCAGGTGCGGCCGAACATGCGAACGAGCAGCGGGTGCAGCAGCGGCTCGCCGGGCAGGCGCAGCACGCGGTGCCCGGCCTGCAGGAGCTGCGCGCCGGCCTCGGCCAGCGCGTAGGGCAGCTTGAGCACCACGCCGCGCCCGCCGATGCCGCGGCGCAGGTCGTGCACGAAGCGCTGCCAGCTCACGCCCACGGGGTCGCGCACGTTGAACACGCCGTGGTGCGCCTGCGGCGCGCTCTCGGCCCACAGCATGCAGTCGACCAGGTTGTCGACGTACAGGAAGCCGCAGTCGGCGCGCCCGCCGTCGACCAGCAGCATCAGCCCGCCGTGCAGCTCGGCGCCGATGCGCTCGATGAACGGGCTGTGCGGGCCCATGACGTTGGCCGGGCGCAGCACGCACCACGACAGGCCCATGCGCGTGGCCTGCTCGCGCAGCAGCGCCTCGCCCTGCGCCTTGCTGCGCCCGTAGTCGAAGGCGCCGCCGTCGCAGCGCGCGCTCTCGTCGGCCGGCTGCGCGGGGTAGCCGTAGACGTCGACCGTGGACAGGTGCACCAGACGCGCGGGCGCTGCCACGCCCTCTGCCTGGTTGGCGGCCAGCGCCTGCAGCAGGTGGGCCACGCCGTCGACGTTGACGGCGCGGTACGCCTGCTCACGGTCCCAGGTGGCGACATTGCCGGCGCAATGGAACACGGCGCCGCAGCCGCGCACGGCGGGCAGCAGGCTGGCGGGCTCGAGCAGGTCGCCGCGCAGCACCTGGGCAGCGGCCGCGAGTTCGGGGTCGAGGCGCGCGGGGTCGCGCACCAGCAGGCGCACGGCGCGGCCCTCGCGCAGCAGGCGCAGCGCGAGGTGACGGCCGATGAAACCGCTGGCGCCGGTGACCAGCACCGGCGCGCCGGAACGAGGGGCGACGCTTGTCGGCATGGCTCAGCCCTGCCCCTTGAACACCTGGCGCGCGCCGGCGGCGGGCACCTTGTTGAGCAGCTGGTAGCCGAGGCCGACGAAGGGATTGATCAGGCTCCACGACGCGCGCAGCGCCACGCGCACGGGCACCGCCTCGGCGCCGAGGTCGAGCTTGATGTCGTAGGTGGTCAGGCCCATTTCCAGGCGCCTGGCGCCGAGCTCGATGGCGGTCTGCACCACGCTGAACGCGACGTACAGGTACAGGCTGTCGTGGGCGGCGACCTCGCGCCCGACGTACAGCCAGCGCAGCATGTCGCCGTCGAGCAGCAACAGGGCGTGGCCCACGAGCTCGTCGCCGCGGTGGAACAGCAGCACCATGGCGCGGCCCGGCATCTCGCGCGCGAGATCGCGGTACAGCTCGGCGGTGAGCACCTCGCGCTGGAACTCCTTGGCGTTGTCGTGCACCACCAGCCACTGCGCGCGCAGCGTGTCGGCGAGCGCGCCGAAGTCGTGCACGAGCTCGTGGCGCACGCCGGCCTCGCGGTTGCGCTTGAGGTGCTTGAGCACCTTGCTGCGGTAGTAGCTGCGCATCGAGCCGAGGTAGTCGTCCACGCTGCGCCAGCGCACGTCGACGTAGGTGTTGGGCAGGCTTTCGGTCCAGTGGTAGCCCAGGCGCGCGAAGCTCTCGCGCAGGCCCTGCGCGGCGGGCTCGAAATCGCGCACCACCAGCAGCAGCTGGCCCTGCCGGCGCGCGGTGTCGCGCAGCACCTGGTGCATGGCGCCGATGACCTGCTCGTCGCTCACCGAGTCGTCGCGCGCGAAGGGCGGGCTGGTGATGGTGATGGGGGTTCCCCACTCGAGCATGCGCAGCTTGAAAAAGCCCGGCCACAGGCGCCGCACCGCGCCCAGCAGCGCGCGCAGCGGGCCGGGAGCGAAAATCGCGATGTCGGTGGTGATGGAGTAGAAGCTGGCCACGGCCACCAGGCGCGCCTGCGCGTCGCGCAGCAGCACGTGGTGGTAGCGGAAGTCGTTCATGCGCGCGGCCTCGACCACGCGCCAGAACTCCCACGACATGGCGTGCGAGCGCCGCAGCGCGAGCTGGTTCCACTCGTCGCGCGGCACCTGCTCGATGCTGTCGAACACCTGGGTGTTCAGCATGGCGCGCTCCAGCAGCGGCGGGAGCGGCCCGGCGCGCCGTAACATGCGCCGGGCGCGACGCCGGACATGCTCTGCGAATGCTCGACAGATTGCGCAAAAAGATCGCGCGGGCCTTGTGTTTCCTGGGTACTTACCAAATCATCGACCATCGCTTCTCGCATGGCTGAAATATTAATCGTGGGCAAGGGGGGCTTCGGGGACGTGCTCCCGCTGCTCGCGGTGGCCCGCGAGCTGCGCCGGCGCGGGCATGGCGTGCGCCTGGCCGCCGAGGCGCACCATGCGCAGGCCTGCGAACTCGCCGGGGTGCCCTTCCACGCGCTGCAGGGCCTGCCGGACCCGGACCGGGAGCGCCCCGGCAGCGCCTGGAACGCCGCGCGCCGGGCACTGCGCGACACCTTGTCGCCGGCCTCGCTGGCGGCCGAGGTGCGGGCCCTGCTGCCGCTGGCGCGCGACGCCGAGCTGCTGATGGGCAACCAGCTGGCCTACGCCGGCGCGCTGGTGCGCCGCGTGCTGGGCAAGCCGTGGGTGTTCTGCGCCGCGTCGCCGCTGGCCATTCCGTCGCGCCACGACCCGCCCACCTGGCCCTACCTGCAGGGCCTGCAGCGCGCGGCCGCACGCCTGGGGCTGCCGCAGCGCTGGTTCATCGCGCCGGCGCGCGCGGCCACCCGCGTGTTGATGCGCCCGCAGGCGGCGGCCCGGCGCGAGCTCGGCCTGGCCGGCTGCGGGCACCCGCGCTTCGAGGCCATGTACTCGCGGCAGCTGAACCTGCTGGCGGCGTCGCCGCTGCTGGCGCCGCCGCAACCCGACTGGCCGATGGCGACCCGGGTCACCGGCTTCGCCTGGTTCGAGCCGGAGTTCCTGGGCGACGATGCGCAATGGCAGCGCCTGCGCGAGTTCGCGCAGGCCGGCAGCGCAGCGCCGCTGGTGTTCGCCCCGGGCGGCAGCCTGCGCACGCGCCCCGAAGAGTTCCTGCAACAGGCGGCGGGGGCATGCCGCCGGCTGGGGCGGCGCGGCATCCTGGTGGCGGCGCCGCGTTTCCAGCAGGCACTGCGCCTGGACGGGGACCTCGCGGTCACCGGCTACATGCCGTACTCGCGCCTGTTCGCGCTGGCAGGCGCCGTGGTGCATTCGGCGGGAATCGGCACCATCGGCTGGGGCATGCGCGCCGGCGTGCCGCAGTTGCTGCTGCCGGCCGAGTGGGACCAGTACGACAACGCCCGCCGCGCCGAGCGCGCCGGTGTTGCGCGCTCGCTTGCCGCGGGCGCCGGCGACGCACGCGATCTGGCGCGCGCGCTGGGCGAACTGCTCGACGACACCGCGCTGGCGCAGCGCGCGCGCGACGCGGCGCAGCGCACGGCGGCCGAGGATGGCGCCGCGGTGGCCTGCGACGCGCTGCAGGCGCTGCTGGCGGCGCGCTGAGGCGCGTCGCCGCGGCGGAGCCGCCCGCGGCATCAGTGGATCACGCCCAGGTTCTGCAGGCTGGCGAAGGGGTAGACGATGGAGCCGACGACCCCCAGCACGCGCTGCAGGTCGGTGGACGGCGAGTCGGACACGTAGAGCAGGTCGTGGTCCTGCACCGGGAAGGACTGCGCCACGAAAAAGGTCGCCGGATCGCGCAGGTCGAACTGGAAAATGGTCGGCACCTTGCCGTCGACCAGCTTGGTCGGCTGCTTCGGCCAGTGCAGCGCGTCGGGTGACTCGAAGCGGAACACGAACACGCCCGACGGGTTGGAGCGGCTGCCGTCGACTCCGCCGGCGCGCGCCAGCGCCTGCGCCAGGGTGATGCCGCTGGCCTCGAAGTCGATCTCGGCGTTGCGCCCGGCGGCACCCAGCACGGTGAAGCTCGAGGGCTGGTACAGCGCGGTGACCACGTCGCCGGCGCGCAGCGCGATGTTCTGCCGCGGATCGCGCAGGATGGTCTGCAGCGGCAGGGTCATCACGCGCCCGTCGCGCGAGATCTGGATCGAGGTTTTCTCGACCGGGCGGGTGATGCCGCCGGCCAGCGCCAGCGCGCGCAGCAGGCGCAGGCCGCCGGGGTTGAGGGGCAGTTCCATGCTGTGCTGGACGTTGCCCACCACGGTCACGTTCTGGGTGTTGTTCTGCGCCAGCGCGACCAGCACCTGCGGGTGGTTGGCCATGCCTTTGAGGCGTTTCGTGACCAGGGCCTCGACCTGCGACAGGGTCAGCCCGGCGGCGTGGATGCGCCCGGCGAAGGGCACCGCGATGTCGCCGGAGTTGTCCACGGTCTGCGCCGGCAGGCTGACCATGCCGCTGCCGCCCAGGCTGAGCCCGGCGGAGGCCACGGCCTGCGCCGTGAACAGCATCGCCGGAGGCGCTTCCCAGATGTAGACCTGCAGCACGTCGCCGGCCCCCACGAGGTGCTCGGGGTGCTCGGCGCCGCGAAACACGCTGGAGAAACGCCGCTGCATCTGGTCGCGCTCGAGTTCACGCGCGACCGTGTAGTTCACGGGTATGACCTCGATGCCCTGGAGGGATGCCTGCGTAGGCGCGGCCTGCACGGTTTTCTCGGACGGGCCGGTGCCGGGCAGGAAGTGGGCGCAGCCGCCCAGCAACACGGCCAGCATGGCGACTGAAGCAGCAACGGAAAGGCGAGGCTTCATGCGAATCGTTGTGAATTCTTGTTGAGGACGACGTTTCTTTGTCGAACAAAAAACACCGTATTCACGGGGTTGCCCAGTTTAGCGAAGGGACGTGACGACTCCGCTTCGACTGCCGCGCGAATGACACCGGCGGGCCTGTTTTTTTCAATACGGGTATTCCTAGGCTGAGTCGACGCGAGCCGCGCACTGCCTGCCGGCCGCGCCCCTGTGAGCGCCTCGTCGACCGTCCCGGATTGCCGCGCCCTCCCCCGCCCCCCGGGGCGCGCTTCGCGGTGCACGCGGTGGCCAGCCGGCAGGGCCCGGCCCGCGCGAGTCGCGGCGCTGCTCGCCGGGCTGGCAATGTCGGCACCATCCGCACTGCCGGCGCTGGCCGCGGCGCCGGCGGCCAGCGCCGCGACCCTGCAGCTGGGAATCGGGCGCAGTTCGCGCCCGGGCGACTTCGACCTCAGCCTGCGCGGGCGCGGGTGGCAGCTCGAATACATCGACGAAGGCCACCAGCCGCACGGGATCCCCAACGACAACCGGGTGATCAACCTCGACGGCGTGCTGGCCACGCCGGGGGCGTGGTCGTGGTTCGCCGAGGCCGGACTGAGCTCGTCGCGCCCGAGCCGCAACGGCAGCGGCAACGGCTACGAGCCGTCGGGCCCGATGCTCGGGGCCAACGCAGGCGGCGGCGTGCAGTGGCGCTTCGCGCCCGGCTGGTGGCTGCGCCTGCAGACCCTGTGGATGCGCTACCCGCAAAGCAGCGAGCCGGCGATGGAGACCTTCGGCTACACCTCGGTGGCGCTGGTGCGCAGCTGGTGAGACGGCGGCGCGGCGGCGCTCACTGCAGCTGCGAGGTCGGGCGATGGGACGCGACGGTTCGCTGCAGGGTGAATTTTTCGTGGAGCTCGGCGTCGGAGTCGGCGTAGGTGCGTGCCACGATCTGAAAGGACTCCTGCAGTGCGCGGAAGGCCTCGACCACGTCCGGGTCGAAGTGCGTTCCGGCGCCGGCGAGGATGATCGCGGCCGCCTGCTCGTGGGGCATGCCGGCCTTGTACACGCGGCGGCTGATCAGCGCGTCGTACACATCGGCCAGCGCCATCAGGCGCGCGGGGATGGGAATGGCGTCGCCGACCAGGCCCTGCGGATAGCCGCTGCCGTCCCATTTCTCGTGGTGCCCGTGCACGATCTGCTCGGCCACGCGCAGAAAGGGCAGATCGGCGCCGACGTCGCGCGCGGCGCGCTCGATGGCCTCGCGCCCGAGCGTGGTGTGCCTTTTCATGATCTCGAACTCGGCGGCGTCGAATCGACCGGGCTTGAGCAGGATATGGTCGGGAATCCCGACCTTGCCGATGTCGTGCAGCGGCGCGCACTTGAACAGCAGTTCGATGATGCCGTCGCGGCACAGGAAGTCGGCGAAGCGCGGGTGGCCGCACAGCTGCTCGGCGAGCAGGCGCACATAGCGCTGGGTGCGCCGGATGTGGTTGCCGGTCTCCAGGTCGCGCGTCTCGGCCAGCGAGGCCAGCGCATGGATGGTGGCGTCGCGCGTGGCGAGCACCTCGGCGGTTCGCCGGCGCACCTCGAGCTCGAGGTGGTGCTTCTGGTCGCGCAGCAGGTCCTGCATCGCCTTCACGCCGAGATGGGTCGCCACGCGCGCCAGCAGGATGGGCGCGCTGACGGGCTTGGTGATGTAGTCCACCGCGCCGAGTTCCAGCCCATGGGTCTCGTCGGCGCTGTCGGACAGCGAGGTGAGGAACATCACCGGAATGTCCCGCGTGCGGGGCTGGGACTTCACTTGCCGGCACACCTCGTGCCCGTCGATCCCGGGCATCATGACGTCGAGCAGGATCAGGTCCGGCAGGCTGGCGTGCTCGAGCAGGCGCAGCGCGCGTTCGCCGCTGTCGGCGAGCTGCACGCGGTAGCGCGCCTTGAGCAGGCCGTGCAGCAGCGCGAGGTTTTCCGCGGAGTCGTCAACCACCAGCACGCTGGTGCGCGCGAGTGGGGCTTGGAGGTCGAGCATGAGGCGTGGTCAGCGTGGGGCGCCGCGGTGTTCGATGGAGTGTTCGACGCGGTGCTCGACGCGGTTGCGCCCGGCGTGCTTGGCGCGGTACATCGCGGCGTCGGCCCGGCTCAGCGCGTTGTCGATGGCCATCCTGCCAGGCTGCACCAGGCTGACGCCGATGCTCAGCGTGACATCGAGGCGCAGGCCGTTGATGCGCATGGCGTGGCGCGCCACCGCATCGCGGATGCGCTCGGCCAGCGCACAGGCATCGTCCAGGTCGGCCAGCGGCGCCAGCACGACGAATTCCTCGCCGCCCACGCGCGCCAGCACGTCGGGCCGGCGCAACACCGCCTTGACCCTGCCGGCGAGCATCTGCAGCACGAGGTCGCCCACCGCGTGGCCGTGGGTGTCGTTGATGCTCTTGAAATGGTCCACGTCCATCAGCAGCAGGGCCATCGGCCGCACCCCTTCGCGGCGCAGCAGCGCGTCGGCCTTGTTGAAAAAGCCGCGGCGATTGCGCAGCCCGGTCAGCGGGTCGGTGGCCGACAGCCGGCGCAGCTCGCGCTCGTGCTGCTTGCGCGCGGTGATTTCAACCAGACTGCTGAGCACCGCGGCCTGGCCTTCGTAGCGCAGGCAGCGCGCCGAGAGCATGACGTCGACGGGCGCGCCGTCGACGGTGCGCAACTGCACGTCCATGTGACGCACCATGCCGCGCTCGCGCAACGATGCGAGAACCGCCTCGAGCTCCTCGGCGCGCCGGAAGAACTCCGCCACGGGCGGCTGCCCGCCAGGAACCTCGTGCCGTGCGGAGCCGAACAGGACCCGCGCGGCACGGTTGAGCAGCAGCGCCTGGCCGTCGACCGCGCGGTTGACCAGCAGCGGGACGGGGCAGCTCTCGAGGGCGTGGCGCAGGTTCTTTTCCGCGCGGCGCCGCACGCGCACCTCGTGGCGCAGGCGGCGCTGCATCAACCAGCGCTGGCGCCGCACGCGGGCGTTGCGTGTGGCGATGCGCCAGCCCGCCGCATGCGCCAGCGCCAAGAGCACGGCGACGAAGCCCAGGAACTGCGGGGTCGCGCGGAACATGGTGGCGATCTCGGCCAGGTACAGGAGCCCCAGCGCCGGCAGCACCCACAGGTTGGCCGCGCCGAATACCGGCAGGTAGGCATACAGCGCCAGCGTCAGGGCCAGCACCGTGACCACGCGGTACGCCAGGTCCGGCTGGTAGGCCAGCGTGACCGCCGCGGCACCCAGGCCGGCGGCCAACTCGAAGGCCAGCACGGCGTCGCGCAGCGTGGAGCGGCGCCGCTGGCCGGCGCCGCCGACCACCAGCGCGAGGTAGGCCCCGACACCGAACACCAGCAGGCGCACGACAAGCAGCGGCGCGAAGCGCCAGCTCTCGCCCAGCGCCGACCAGTCGATGAAACCGCCCAGCAGGAACAGCAGCCCGCCGCCCAGCCCGAAGCGACGCACGCCGCCCTGCACCGAACGCAGTTTGGCCTGGAGGTAGGCCTGCTCGATCGCGTCGTCGATGAACAGGCCGTGGCGGCCGATGCGCAGCGCGCGCGGCGTGCGGCGTCGCGATGCCGCGTGCGCCCGGCCGCCGCGCCCGGGCAGGCGGGGATCGGCGGCCGGGGCGGCATCAGCTGGCGGGGTCATCGCGTGGCGACCGGGTCGGCAAGCGGGGCGCCTGCCAGCGCCGCCAACCCGGGCAGCGAGGCCTCGAGCAGGCGCAGCGCCTGCTCGAAGTCGAATCGCTGCACGGCCTGGCGCAGGTGGGACAGGCGCGCCTGCTCGGCAGCGAGCACGCCTTGGACACCCTCGCCCTGCGCGCCCTCGCCTGGCCCGGGCTGCCGTGCCAGCGCGTCGTGGAGTTGCTCGAAGGCCTCGAGGGCTTCGGCGTCGCCGTCGCGCAGCAGGTCGCGCAGTCGGGCCGCGCACGCGGCCGCGGGCTCGCTCGACACCGCGGGGCTCGGCGGCGCCGGCGGACCCAGCGTGGACAGCCCGCCCAGCACTTCCCGCAACTTGCTCGTCGCCACGGCCAGCGCGGCGTCGACCTGGCCGGCGTCGTGCCCCTTGCGCAACGCGCTCTCCAGGCCGTGGGCGGCGGCGCGCAGGCGCGTGGCGCCGATGTTGCCGGCGTCTCCCTTGAGGGTGTGCGCGGCGAGGCGGGCAGACTGGCGGTCGCCGAGGCGCAGATGATCGGTCAGGCGCGCAGCGAAACCGTCGTGCGCCTTGGCGAATTGCCACAGCAGGGTGCGATGCAGCGCGGCGTCGCCGCCGCAGGCCGCCACCCCGGCCTCGAGGTCGATGCCCGGCAGGCCGCCGGGCAGGGTGTGCGTGGCGGCGGCGCCAGGCTTGGGGGGCGGCGTAGGCGTCGGCGTCGGCGTCGGCGTCGGCCTGGGCGTAGTTGCAGGGATGGGGCGGGCGCCGCGAGGCTGGCGCTTCGCCGCGGGGTGGATCCAGCGGGTCAGGGTGTCCAGCAACCGCGGCATGTCCACCGGCTTGGCGATGTGGTCGTTCATTCCGCTGCGCAGGGCCTTGTCCCGGTCCTCGCGCATCGCGTTGGCGGTGAGCGCGATCACCGGCAACTGCGCCAGCGCGGGGCGCCGACGCAGTTCCTGCGTGGCCTGGTAGCCGTCCATCAGCGGCATCTGGCAATCCATCAGCACGGCGTCGAACTCGGCGTCGCGCGTCAGCAACTCGAGCGCATCGCGCCCGTTGCCGGAGATCACCACGTCGATGCCCCAGCGCCCGAGCAATGCTTGCATGAGCTGCTGGTTCATCTCGTTGTCCTCGACCAGCAGGATGCGCGAGCCGGCGAGCCGCGCCCGCGCCCCGGCATCGAGCTCGTCGCGCCGGAGCCGGGCTGCGGGCGCTGGCGCCTCGGGTATGCGCTGCAGAGCGTGCCCGACGGTCTCGAGCAGGCGCGAAGGCGTCACCGGCTTGGTCAGCACCGAGTGCACGGGCACGCCATGCTCGCGGGCGTCGCGCAAGGCCTGCTCGCGACTGAAGGCGGTCACCATGATCATCGCCGGCACCTCGGGGGCCTGCGGCTTGCGGGCCGCCTGGCGCTCGCGCATGCCGCGAATGCAGCCGATTCCGTCGGTGCCGGGCATCCTCCAGTCCATCAGCACCACGTCGTAGCCTTGCCCGAGGCGATGCGCCTCGTCGATCATGCCCAGCGCCTGCTCGCAGCCCCCGGCGCTGTCGACCTGCATGCCCAGGTGCGAGGCCATGCCGGCGAGGATCTCGCGCGCAGCGGCGTTGTCGTCGACCACCAGCGCGCGCGCGCCGAGCAGTTCCTCGGGGCTGGGCGCTCGGCGCGCCGCCGGCTCCGAATGCAGCCCGAAGCGGGCCTCGAAGTGGAAGGTCGAACCCGCACCCGGGCTCGACTCGACGCGGATGGTGCCGCGCATCATGTGCACCAGGGCCCTGGAGATGGCCAGTCCCAGCCCGGTGCCGCCGTAGCGCCGGGTGGTCGACGCATCGGCCTGGCTGAAGCTCTGGAACAGGCGAGCCTGCTGCTCCTCGTCCATGCCGATCCCGCTGTCCTTGACCCAGAAGTGCAACAACACCTCGCCGCCCTGCTGCTGCAGCGCGCGCACGCCGATGGTGACCTCGCCGGAGTGCGTGAACTTGATGGCGTTGCCGGCGAGGTTGGCCAGCACCTGGGTCAGGCGCAGCGGGTCGCCCACCAGTGCGGTGGGCACGCCGTGCATCGGCGCGAACAGCAGCTCCAGGCCCTTCTCCTCGGCGGCCTGGCCGATCAGGCCGGCGACGCGGGCCATGACGTCGTCGAGGTCGAAGTCGGTCTGCTCGAGCTCGAGGCGCCCGGCCTCGATCTTGGAGAAATCGAGGATGTCGTTGATGATGCGCAGCAGGTTCTCGGCCGCGCCGTGGATGCTCTCCACGTAGAAGCGCTGGCGCGAGTCCAGCTCGGTCTGCAGCGCCAGGTAGGTCATGCCGCTGACCGCGTTGAGCGGCGTTCGCAGTTCGTGCGACATGTTGGCGAGGAACACGCTTTTCGCGGTGGCGGCGGCCTCGGCGGCGAGCTTGGCCTTGGCCAGCTCGATCTCGGACCTGCGGCGCAGCACGATGCGCCACAGCTCCTCGCCCATGAGCTGCAGCTGCTCGACATCGGAGTCGTCGTAGTCGTGCAGTTCGTTGCCGACGCCCAGCACCATGCAGGGCTCGCCGCCGTCGCTGACCGGAACCGCCAGCTGGCGGGTGGGCGGCCGATGCGCATGGCCGCCGGCTTCGCTCGCGCCGGCCGCCGGCGGTGCGTTGCGAATCACCGGCCGGCCCTGGCTCAGCGCATCGGCCCAGGGCCCGTCGCCCGGCGCCGCCTGCGGCGAAGGCAGCAGGTGCAGGTAGCCGCTGCTGCTGCCGGTCAGGCGAACGGCCTCGTCGACCCCGCGCTGCAGCAGCTCGGCCTCGTCCCATGCCGCGGCCTCGCGGCTCAGGCGCAGCATGGCCTCCAGGCGCTGGTCGCGGCGGCGCAGAGCGCGGTTGGCGGACTCGAGCTGCTCGGCCGCGCGGCGCAGCTCGTGCACCAATTCCGCGACCTGTGCCTCCTTGCGGCGCTCCTCGGTGACGTCCTGCGCGACCTTGATCACGCGCAGCAGTTCACCCTGCTCGCCCTGGATGGGCAGGTACTCGGCGCGCAGGTGCACGGGTTGGCCGTCCTTGCCCCTGCGCTGGAACACTCCGGCCTGCGCGCGCCCGGCGCGCAGGGCCTTCCAGAACTCGGCGTAGGCGCCTGTACGCTCCATGTCTTCGGGGCACAGGCAGGCGTGTTCGCGACCCAGGAGTTCATCGGCGCGGTAGCCGACAAAGCCCAGGAATACGTCGTTGACCTCGGTGATTCGCGCGTCGGGCCCGAACACGATGACCCCGAAATTGCGGGTCACCGAGGACCAGAACTGCTCGAGCTCGGCAACGCCGAGAGCGGCCTGGATCATGCGGCTCCCGCCGCGGGTGTCGCGCGGCGGTGCCGCGCCGCGTCGAAGGCCCGCACCCAGCCTGGCACGGCGTCGGCGCGCATCGGGCGGGCGATGGCGTAGCCCTGCGCGAAGCGAGCCCCCATCGAGCGCGCGGCACGCAGCGAGCCGGAGTCCTCGACCCCCTCGGCCACCACGTCGTGGCGGAGCCGGCGAAGCAGTCGGGTCAGGTCGCTGGCCCGGGTTCCGGGCGCTGCGCAGTCGCGCGCGACGCGGTGCGTTAGGTCGCGGTCGACCTTCAGGGTGTCGAAGCACACGGTGCGAAGCCGCGGCACGTCGCTGTGACCGCTGCCGAAATCGTCCATCGCCAGGCCGACCCCGAGCCGGCGCAGGCGCGCGAGCACGGCCAGCTGCGCGACGGGTTCGTCGAAGGCCTGTTCGAGCAGTTCGAGCTCGAGCCTGGCCGGCGCCACGCCATGCGAGCGCAGCGCATCCGACACGAGGTCGACGCAAGCGGGGTCGGACAGCACGACGGGAGGCAGGTTGACGCATACGCCGAGCTCGACGCCGTTCGCGGCCCATGCGCGCAGGCTGCGCAGCGAAAGCTGCAGGCCCTGGCCGAACAGCACCCCCAGCTCCGCCGGGCCGAAGGCGGGAAGGAACTCGGCGGGGGCGACCAGCCGGCCGTCGCGCAGGCGCAGCCGTGCCAGCGCCTCGACCTTCACCGCCGCGGTCGAAAACAGGTCGACGATCGGCTGATACAGCATTTCCACGCCGCCCGCGTGCAGGCTGTCGCGGTACTCGCCCGGCTTGTCGCCCGCTTCGCAGCCGGCCACCTGAGCGGCCTGCGGCGAAGTCTGCGGACAAGCGTGGACAGCGGGCATGGAAGGGGCGCAGAACCGCGCGCGGGCTCGAGGACGAGCCATTGTGCGAGGCCGCCCGGCGCCGCCGATACTCCAATTTGGGGAGTGCCGCAGCCTGCGCGCACCGCGGGCCGGGTCGCGCGCGCCAGGCGTCGCCAGGCGTCGTCAGGCGCGCTCAGGCGGACGGGCCGACGCGGGGCTGGCCCATCAGTCGGCGCACCAGATCGGCCTGCCCGCGCGTGCCGGTCTTGGCGAAGATCAGCTTCAGGTAGGTGCGCGCGGTGGCCAGCGTGATGCCGCACATGCGCGCTGCGTCCTCGAGCGAGCCGGTGCTGGCCAGCGCGTGGGCGAGACGGCCCTCCGAAGGCGTCAGCCCGAGCAGCTTGGACAAGTGCCCCGGCGCCAGCACGGGCGGGCTGTGCGCGTCGTGCACGTAGATCACGGTGCCGTCGCCCCAGGCGGTCAGCGCCAGCGACACCGGGCCCCTGCCGTCGCGGCGCGGCAGCGCCAGCACGTCGTCCTGGCCGCCCAGCGCGACTGCGCGGATGGCATGGGAAAGGGCTGCGACATGCGCGCGCTCGCGCGCCGCCAGCAGCCCCTGCGGGTCGACGCCCAGCGCTCCGGCTTCGTCGAGGTGGGGTGCCGCGCGGCGATTGGCGAACAGCAGCCTGGAGTCGGAGTCGACCAGCAGCACGGCCTGCGGCAGCTGCTCGAACACCGCCTGCACCGAGCGGCTGGCCAGCCCGGGCTGCAGCGCAGCGGCGATGGCGTCGATCAGTTCGGCCGCCGAACAGGGCTTGCGCAGGTAGCGCAGGATGCCGACGCGGTTGACCGCGTCGACGACGACGTCGAATTGATCCACGCCGGACAGCACGATGCTGCGCAGGCCGGGCGTGAACTCGCGCATGGCCTCGATCATCGAAATGCCGTCCATGCCCGGCATGCTCACGTCGGCCACGACCAGGTCGAAGGCTTGCCGCCGGCTCGCGTCGACGGCGTCGCGCGGGTCCTGCAGGAATTCGATGTCCCACTCGCCGGCGTGCGCCGCAAGGCCATGTCGCAGCCCCGCGAGCAGGATGGGGTCGTCGTCGACGCACAGCACGCGCCGACGCCGGGGGACTGCTCCCGCGGGGGGCAGCGTGTCGAGGGTTGCCGTGTGCGACATGTCACGGGATGTTAACCACGACATCGCCGGATGAACCACTGCTGGCGATGGGAAATGCAAGATTTGTCACGGCATGCGCGAAAACCTTGCTCGACACGCCTGCTCAGTGCACCCGCCACTGGGTCACCGCGTTCAACGCCGAGATCGGGAACAGCAGCGGCGACACCGGCGACGAGCTCTGCTGGGTGCCGCCGAACACCCCCACCGAACTGCCATCGACCGCCAGGTTGGGCATGTAGGCCGCGCCCTGGCCGAGCAGCAGGTTGCCGCTCAGCGTCTGGCCGCCATAGCTGATGCTGTTGCGCGGGAACGCTCCCGACGCGAGCGAGAAGAAGTCGTAGTACCCCGAGCCGTTGACGTTGCACGCCGACGCCTGGGCGGCCGGCGGCACATACACGGGCACCACCAGCGTGCCGTTGACCACGCGCGGCGCGTCGGAGATCACCGCACCGCCTTGCAGGGACTGCACGCCGCTGGTGGCGGTGGTCCACGACGAGCCGCCGTAGGTGTAGGCGCCGGCCGTGCTGCTCGCCCAGATGGGAGCGAAACCGTTGCTGCCGATGCCGAACACCGTGATGCCTGCTGCCTTGCTCGCGCTCGGTGCGGCGCTGGTCGTGGCCCACACATACGGCAGGCGGCCGACGGTCTGGGATCCCACGAACTGCACGGGGTTGCCCGAGTCATGAACGACCCCGACAAGCGCGGCGTTGGCCGCGTCGACCGACGCGTCGCCGCTGAAGGAGGTGACGTAGATGTCGCCGGATGCGGTGCCGAAATACAACTCGCCGTTGGCCGGGTCGAGATACAGGTTGCTGGTGACCGGATCGCTGGAGGTGGCCTTGGCCAGCGACGCGTACAGCGGCGCGCTGCCGGTGGGAGCGCCGGTGGCCACGTCGAACTCCACCAGGTAGCTGGTGCCCGACGTGTCGTTGACCACGAAGGCCGCGTACTGGGTGCTGCCGACGCTGGTGCTGACCGGCGCCTGGCGCTGCGGGTAGTAGGCGCCGGCCGGCAGCCACAAGGTGTTGGCTGGCGGCTGCCCCGTGCCCACCTGGGCCTGCAGGGTCTTGACCACCGCGGCGGGCTTGCCCTGGGAGTCGAGCTGCAGGTCCCACCACAGCGAGCCACCTTGCGCGCTGCCGACCAGGTAGGTGGCCCAGTTGCGCGAGCTGCCCGTGCTCGCGGGAGTCGATGCGTCGATGGCGCTGAAGTTGCCGGCGAAGTTCTGCTGGTAGGGCCAGGTGGTGTAGTTCTGCAGCTGGCTCACGAAGGGGCGAGGCATCCAGCCCCAGCGCAATGCGCCGCTGGCGGCGTCGATGCCATACAGGAAACCGTCGTCATTCGTGAACAGCAGCTGGGTCGGCCGCGTGGCCTCGGTCTGCGCGAAGCTCAGGTAGCCCGGCAAGCCGATGTCGGACGACGTGCCCGGGGGTTGCAGCAAGGCCGCGGCGTCGCCGGCGGAAAAGCCGTCGAGCAGGGAGCCGCTGGCGCGCGTGCCCAGGTAGGACGGGCAGGAGCCGGGGGCCGTGACGCTGTTGGGGTCCACGGTGTAGGCGATGATGGTTGCGACATCGGGCACGCAGGAGTTGCTCGCCAGCGCGAAGGCGCCGCTGTCGAGAGTGTCCAGCGACACCACCGATTTGCCGTTGGAGGATGTCGATTCGAGGATCTTCCCGGTGCGCGTGGCCTTCATCAGCGAGCCGGCTTCCCACTTGGAGCTGCTCGCCGGCACGCCCGTGGAGCTCAGCGCGTAGGCGTAGACGTAGCCTTGCAGCGGGCTGGGGTTGGTACTCAGCATGTAGAGGTACTGCCCCGAGCTGACCACGGTCGGGGCCACCGGGGCACCGATGGCGCGCGCCGACGGGCTGGCCTCGAAGCAGGTGATCTCGTGCACGTTGGTGCCGCCCCCGGTGGACGCGCCGAATCCGAAGTAGAACTGCGAGGGCAACGGTCCGTTGGACTGGGAGATGTCGAGCTGGTTGATGAGTTGCGAGAACTGCAGGTTGCCGGACGCGTCGGTCTGGTTGTTGTAGTCGTAGTAGAAGCTGAGCAGCCCGCCGGGGCTGATGATCAGCTTGTAGGTGATCGGCTTGGCCTTGGTTCGCGTGGCCTTGGAATCGCTCTCCTGGCTGAAGATCGGCTGCGACGACGGCAGGATCTTGTAGGCCGGCGTCCCGGTAGTCGGATTGGTGAAGATGCCGGCGTAGTCGGGGATCTGGTAGGTCTTGCCGTTGTACTTGTAGGTGCCGCCGTTGGCGCACACGTTCTGCACGTCGGCGTTGGTCGCGTTCGGGTTGATCAGACGCAGCGTGGCCAGGTTCACGGAACCGTAGCCGCGAAGCGCGATCTCCCCGGGGTTGCGGCCGTTGTTGGGCCATTGGTTCAGCCCGAGGTAGGCGTCGATGCCGGTGCCCGTGTTGTCGTTGGAGTTCAGGTAGTTGCCGAACTCGTCGATACCCAGGCCGAGGTAGCCGCCGGGCATGCCGTCGGACGGGTTCTTGCCGTTGGCGCAGCTGTAGCCGAGGCTGCCGCCGAAGGCGCCGATCGACGCCGCCCTGGAGTTCCAGATCTGGTAGAAGGGATACTTCGACCCCAGCGTGCCGTAGCTCGAGCCGTCGGCCGGCGGACCCGCGTTCATCAGGTAGAAGGCGATGCCGTCGGCGCCGCTCAGCGCGTTGCCGTTGTCGTAGGAGTTGCCGCCGTAGGTGTAGGTGGTGAAGGTGACCTGGATGCCCTGGTTGGACGGATAGGGGGTGGCCGAGATGATCGCCCCCGACTCCTGCGTGCTCTGCTGGCCGCCGTTGGTCAGGCGCAGCGCGCCCGAGCCGATGGGATCGGCCACGGTGTTGCCGCCGCTCACCCCGAGGCCGACCAGCGGAAGCTGCGAACCCGTGTTGGTGGGGTTGGTGCCGCCATTTTTGCTCGAGAAGTAGTACGGGTCGCCCGCGCACGCGGGAATGCCGATGCCATTGCTGATGGCCTTGGTGTTCGCGTCACCGGCCGTCAGGCAGGCGCCGCCCTGCGCGATCCAGGAGTTGGTGACGTTGTCGCCGGTGAAGTCCTCCTGCACCACGTTGGTGACCTGCGCATGGGCGGCGACCGTCGCCACCAGCGACAGGAACGCGCCCAGCACGGCACGCGAAAACAAGCACGGGTTTCGATCCATCGCGATCTCGTTACTGCGCCACGCAGAGCTTGAACAGGGACTCGGTGTCCACGCCGGTCTGCGTGCGCGGGTCGACGGTGTGCACCCAGATGTCGTAGTACCAGGCGGTGAGGCTTTGCGTGTCGCCGCAGGCCGAGGGGTCGCTGCGCCCGGTGGGCTGCACGAACACCCAGGCCTTCTGCGGGGCGCTGTTGGCCAGGGTCACGGGAGCGCACACGTAGGTGCTCGAAGGATTCGTCTCGCAGGTCGACCAGTAGGTGGCGTCGGGCACCTGCGGCTGCGCCGTCGACAGGAACCACGGCTTGCCGGCGGCGGAGATCTCGAGCACATGGCCCTGGCTGGCCTGGTAGGTGGCCTCGATCTGGCTCACCGTCCATTGCAACGCCAGGTCGCTGGCGATGGTGGCTTTCTGGCGCTCGTTGAAGGCATCGGTCAGCGCGGTGTCGGTCAGCACGCCGCGCAGCGTGAACAGCGCGCCGATGAACAACAGCAGCAGCGCGACCAGGCTGACCAGCAGGATCGAGCCGCGCTGGCGCGAACCCCGCGCTCCCGGCAGTCGTGGCTGGCGCGTACCGGCGTGCTCAACCATTGCCCTGCCCCCGGTTGCCCTGATTGCCGTTGCCCTGATTGCCGTTGCCCTGGTCGCCGTTGCCCTGATTTCCGTTGCCTCGATTTCCGTTGCCCTGATCTCCGTTGCCCTGGTTGCCGTTGCCCTGATCCCCATTGCCCTGGTTGCCGTTGCCCTGATCCCCGTTGCCTTGATTGCCGTTGCCCTGCCCCTGATTGCCCCCACCGCCGGACGGCGGGTTGGAAGTCGTCCCCGTTCCGCTGGGCGGTGTCGACGGCGCAGGGGTACTCGGCGCGGTGGCTGGCGTGCTGGACGACGCTGCCGGGGTCGAAGCGCCACCGCTGATGGGTGCCTCGTTGCGCAACCAGACCTGGCTGGTGTAGACGCTGAAATGGTGGTGGATGTCGGCGGCGGGCGGGGCGTACGGCACGAAGTTGTCGGGGGCCGCTGCCGACGCCACCGGAGACGGCACCGGGATGCTCGACGGCGCCTTGTAGGACGGATCGGCGTGCAGCGAGCGCATGACCAGCGCCACGGCCACCGTGACCACCTGGTCGCCGGGCTGCACGTTGCCCCAGGTCTTCCACGTCGGATCGGTGGTTCCGGGAGTCGTGCCCGCGGGCACGACGCCGAACAGCAACTGCAGGCTGACCGCGCCCGGCGCGATGGGCTGCTGCGACACCAGGGTGTCGCTCATGGCGTCGAAGGTCGAGCGCTGCAGCACCGGGAAGGGCATCGTGCCCGGCGGTGCGATCCAGTATTCGTGCACCTCCAGGCTCGGGCTGCTGCCCTGCCCGAGGTCGATCAGGTAGGAGTGCTGCAGGTTGGAGTTCGACAAGGTGCCGTACGACGCGGGAATCTGGGTCGCGTAGCCCTTGTAGCCGGTGGTGGGCATCAGGTTGCTGCTCTTGCTGTCCACGTACGCGCTGCCCTTCCCGTTGACCGGGCCGACATTCACGATGGGCACGCGCAGGCACACCACGCCGCCGTTCATGGGCACGGCCAGGTAGGCCATGTCGCCGGCCTTCAAGGAGCCGGCGCCCGCCGCCGACACGGGCAACTGGGTGCTGGCGAGGGCGCCCTGCCCGCTGCCGGACTGGGTGGTGCCGAACTGCACCACCGCCACCGGCGGCCGGCTTTGCTGCAGGTACTGCGGCACGCTCGGCGCCAGCGTGAGCACCAGGGCCTGCGTGGCATAGCCGAGGTCGTACAAGGACTTGCTGGACTGCAGCGGCAGCACCGAGGCCTGCGACGCGGCGGATACCGGGGGCAATTGCAGGTAGGGGTTGCCCTGGTTGCCGTCGTAGGCCAGCGTGAGCGCGCAGCTCGAGCGCTCCAGCGTCTGCATGAACCCGGCGCTCTGCAGGTCGCGCGTGATCAGCAGCAGCGCGCCGCGCGCGCTGTCGTTCATCTGGGTCAGGTCACTGCTCACCATGTCCTGGTGAAAGCCGAAGCCCATGGTGATGAAAATGGCGATGCCCAGGATCGCGCTGACGGCCAGCGCGACCAGCAACTCGACCAGGGTCAGGCCCCGGCAACGCTCAGCGCAAGCCGATTTGTCCATCGAACACCTGTTGGCGACGCGAAGATCCCTGCAGCCACGACAGCGTGAGCCGCACCCCGCAACTCGACGAACTGCAGGGCGTGCCGTTGGCGTCGGCCTGCGACACCAGCGACACCTGCAGTCCGGGAAGCGCCTGCGCGTATTGCGTGAACCAGGCCGCCAGCGCCGGGTCGCTCAGGCTCGACGCCGCGCTGACCTGGTTGAGCTGCAAGGGCAGCATGGTCGGGTTGGTGCGAACGACGGCCAGCAGCGCCTGCGCCGCCAGCTGCGACTCGGCGGCATGCGCATTGCCGAAAGGCTGCGCGGCGGCGCGCACGTACATCGCGGACAGGCCGAGCATTCCCAGCGAGAACACGAGCATGGCGATCAAGACGTCGAGCAGCGTGAAACCGCGCTGGCTCCCCTGGCTGCTGCGCTTGCGCTCTTGAGAAAACGCAGGGCCGCCCCAAGTTTTCTCGACCCCCACGGGGGGCGGGCTGGGCGCAGCCCGGCCCGGGGGGCGCTCTTGAGAAAACGCAGGGCCGCCCCAAGTTTTCTCGACCCCCACGGGGGGCGGGCTGGGCGCAGCCCGGCCCTGGGGGCGCTCAAGACGCGACATTGGCCCCCCAGACGATGACCCCGGATGCATAGATGTAGAGTTGCTGCGGCGCCTGCGGATTGCCCGCCAGCGCGAAGGTCACGGTGGCGCTGCTGCCCAGCGCCACCAGCCCGACGTCGTCGTAGCTCAGCTGCAGGCCGCCGCTGGGCAGGCCCGAGCACGATGCGCCCGGGTACTGTGCCTGCACCTGCGCCGCGCTCAGCGTGTGCTGCGCGTCGGTCTGCCCCGCTACGGAGGCCTGCCAGGAGCAGTCGGACTGCAGGGTGATGCTGGCCGGGGACTTGCCCGCCACGGCCTGCGCGCGCACCCAGTTGGCGTCCTGCACGAACAGCTGGGACAGCGAGTCGGCCTTGCGCGCCGCCACCGCGCTGGTCAGGCGCGGCAGCGCGACCACCGACAACAGCGCCGCCAGCGCGACGACGATCATCAGTTCCAGCAGCGTGAAGCCCCGCGCAGCCACGGCCGTGGGCCGCCGCTCAGCCATTCGCGCAATCTCCCGACGAATCGGTGATCCAGCAGCTGGTGCTGGTGGGCCAGCCCGAAGGGGCCGCCGGCGTGGCGCGCGCGCCGGACTGGTCGAGGGTGAACTGGAAACCGGCAGCGGCGCCGCTGCCAGTGGCGACGATGGTGAAGCCGGTCTGGGTCAGGCTGGTGCAGCTGATCTGCCAGTCGGTGGCGCTCACGGGCTGGGAACAGCCTCCGGCATAGGTCTCGTGGTCCTGCGCGAACTGCGCCAGGTCCTGCGCCTGCTGCAGCAGCGCCGCCTGCCCGACCTTGATGCTGGACGAGGTCATCTCGTGGCGGTAGGAGAACACGGCCACGGCTGTCAGGATGGAAATCACCAGCAAGGCGATCAACAGCTCGACGAGCGTGAACCCTGCCGCCGCGCGCACCACCTTCCGGGGCGCGGCGACTTGCACGCAGGCCCGCGCGCGTGGAATGCTTACGTTATACATTCGTAAATAATCTTCGGTGAATTTTGTTTTGTTCCTTATCTCCTTCGGATCATAAACCGGCTTCATCGAATCGTTTGTGATATGAACGGTGGCTCCCCGAGAATCGGGTGCCGAGAATCCTTGTCGATCCCGTGATGCATTCGTGGAATGATCCCCATTTCCCGCTCTTTGCTGCGGAAAATGCCGGGATTCTTCGCACGATTGCGGGTTCGCTCCAGCCCGCGCCTGCACCCGCGCGCGCCAGGGCGCAAATGCAACGCCCCGCGTGACCCAGGGGTCACGCGGGGCGCGAGTGCGGCCTGCGCAGGCGGATCAGGGCTGGATCTGCACGTAGCCCTGCTGCTCGAGCTCGATCAGGCGGGCGACGGCGCCGCCGTTGACCAACACCCCGGGCAGCAGGTTGGCATTGCCCCAGTGGTGGGCCTTCATCGAGACGCGGCATTCCTCGATCTGCACGCCCTGCTTTTGCAGCGCGGCGATCACCGGCGCGTAGGGGTTGCCGGTCTTGACGTGACGCGCCGCGTCGTAGGCCTTGTCGTTGAGCACCATGTAGGCAGCGGCGCCGTGGAACACGCCGATGATTTTCCCGGTGATGTGGTCCTTGTGATAGCGCATCGACAACAGGTGCATGTAGTTCATGCCCACCGGAAGGTCACCGACGAAAGCTCGGTGGTCCATGTTGAACACCACGTTGGCATGCTTGAGCGGCACCGGGATGTCGACGTGGATGGCGGGCGCGGCGGCGGCCGGTTCGGCGGCCATGGCCTGCGCGCCCAGCGCGAAGGCGGCACCGCACAGCAGGGCCTGCAGGGTATGGCGAAACTTGTGGTTCATGAAAGATCTCGCTTGGATACTTCGGGGAAAAGGGCGCGGCGCCGGCGGCACCGCGCCGCATGCCGTCGCGGCATGCGCTGCCGGACGTCAGAAGCTGATGACGGCGTAGACGTCCAGTTCGTTGCCCACCGCTGCCGCCACGCTCGTGGCCATCAGGCGCGCGGGACTGTTGGCGGGGCCGATGGCGTCGGGGTTCGGCACGCCGACCCGGCGATGGAAGTAGTCCACCACCACGCGGGTCAGCGGCGTGAAGTGGTACTGCACGCCGACCCCGAGGTTGCGGAAATCGCGCTCCTGCGCGGGCAGGTTGGGCAGCCGGTCGTAGACGTCGTAGCGCGCGTCGAGCTCGACATGCCGGGTCACGAACACTCCCGCGCTCAGGTAGTACCCATGGGCGGTGTTGTTGCTGCCGGGATAGACCGTGGTGTCGACCAGCGCGGGGGCCAGGCCGGGCGTGGACACGAAGGGCGACGGCGCTGCGATGAGCCCGCTGCCGCGCATGTACTCGAGCTTGAGATGCTGTGCGCCCGGGCGCATGAAGCCGTGGCGCAGGGTCAGTCCGAAGCCCGAGCGGTGCATGGCGTAGCCCTGGCCGTTGAGCTCGGGGCGCGCCTGCTGGTACCAGACGAAACCGGTGACATCGTTGCGGTACGGGCCCTTGCCGCCGCCCAGCAGCCACGAACCCTGCATCCGCGCGGCGAGCAGCGGCCCGTTGCCGGTGTCGGCCTCGAAGGCCTTGCCGTATTCGCCCAGCATCAGCCCGTAGGCCAGCTCCAGGCGCGGGCGCACGCGAAACCAGTCGGTGGCCTCCACGCCCGGATAGCGAAAGCCATTGTTGCTCGACATGGATGCCGACGGCACCAGGTAACCCGCGCCCGCGGTGGGCGCGTAATGCTGGCTGCGCGCGTAGAAGCTCGGCTCCATGAGCTGGCCGACGACGGTGGGGAACAGCGGGAAGAAGCTGTAGTCCATGTAGCCGGCCATCGCCTCCTCGGGCCCCGGCGCGCGCAGGATGCCGGCCTCCACGCGCACGCCGGGCACGTAGTGGCTCAGCAGCACGTGGGCGTCGATCAGCTTGGGTGAGTAGCCGCTGCCGCCGTAGGTGTAGCCGTTGGCGCCGAACTCACCGGCCAGGAAGTAGTCCACGCCGGGATGCAGGCGCCCCCGCGCCACCAGCTGCGCGCGCTGTACGCTGAGTTCGTCGCTGCCGGCAAAGCGCGGCCCGACCAGGTTGGGACGTGGCACCAGGCCGTTGCGTGCGGTGCCGGCCTGCTTGCTCGTGTAGTCGGGCTCGACCCAGCCCGAGAGCCTGCCGCGCCCCCATGCCGGGTTGGACACGCCCTGCACCTCGAACCAGTTGGCGGCCCAGGTCGGCGCGGCGAAGCACAGGCCGGCGCCGGCAATTGCCAGGCTGGCCGCGCGGCGCAGGCCGCGTCTTCGGTGCTGATGGAAATCCTGGCGGCGCGAAGCCGCGCAAGGGCTGGCGTGCGCGGGTCCGCGCAGGCTTGAACGTCGATGCTGCATGTCTCCCCTCCTCCGGGTGTGTTGGGCCTCGAGGGCCGACCCGCTGACGCGGGCGGTTGGCGACGCCGTCGGACGCGGCGTTCAACAACCAGTTCATACATATACATGTATGAATATTGAGGAGAGATGATTTTCCGAAACGATTTCTACGTCAACTTGTTTTATTGGGTAACTTCGATCGATTTCAGCGATCGATGAGCCGCAGGGCGGCCCGGAACGGGATCCCGGACGGCGCTGCGCCTGCCTCCGGGACCCTCCCCTGGGAGCCTGAAAGAGCCGTCAGTACTGGCGCCAGGCGATCGGCTTGTTCATCACGCTGCCGGCGAACACGATCGGGTTGATCGACGAACCGCTGGCCACGGGCTGGCTGGTGCCGGGGTAGATCAGCGTGAACTGGGAGGTCACGCTGAAGCTCGGCGTGAACGGAACGCCCAGGCCCAGCGAGACCACGCCGTTGGTCACCGGGGTGTTGCGGTACGTCACGCTGACCTTCGGCAGCCCACCGGACAGCAGGTCGATCAGGTCGTAGTAGGCGGTTCCGGTCTCGCCGCAACTGCCGGTGGGCGGCACGTACACCGGCACCACCAGCACGCCGTTGATCAGCGACGGCAAGGCCGCCACCTGCCCGGACGACTGCAGCGCGGGAACCGAGCTGCTGGCCGTCAGCCCGCTGCTGCTGCCGATGTAGCCCTGAGGCGAACTGCCGCCGGCGCTGGCCCACAGGGCCTGCGCGGATCCCCCGCTGAGCAGGAAGGTCTCGACCTCGTTCTGCGACGCCGCCCACATGTACGGCAGGCCGTTGTATTCGGTGTAGCCGACGTAGTTGACCGGCGCGGCCGGGCTCAGCGTGGCCTGGTTGGAAGCCCCCGACGCGTCGGACGACGCGCTGCCCGAGATGTTCAGGCTCCAGACGTTGCCCTTGGTGTCGCCGATCCACAGCGTGCCGGTGGACGGCACGTAGGTCATCGAGCTGTTGGCCGTGAAGCTCAGCGCCGAACCGCTGGTGGAGCCAGCGCCGGTGGCGACGTTGACCTCGTACAGGGTGCTGGTGGTCGTGGTCTTGCCCGAACTGGTGGAGGTCTTGTTGACCACGAACAGCGCGTACTGGCTGCCGCCGATGGTGGCGATCACCGGCGCCTGCTGTTGCGGCGAACTGCCTCCCGCCACGCTGACCGACCAGGGTTGCGAGCTCGGCATCGGCGCGTTGGCGCTGTTGCTGGTCAGGCCCAGCGAGTAGTGCAGCGCGCCGCCGGCGGCAGTGCCCACGACGTAGGTGTTCCACTTGCCGCTGGCGTTGACCGCGTCGGTGGTCGTGAAATGCCCATCGAAGCAACCGCCGTTGGTGTTGGTGTTGCCGCATCCCGTACCGATCAGCCCCGGATTGGCCGCGAGGTAGGACACGAAGGGGCGCGGCATCCAGCCCCACACCAGGTTGCCGGTGCTCGCGTCCACCGCGTACAGGAAGCCGTCGTTGCTCGTGAACAGCAGCACCTTCTCGCGGTTCAGGTTGGCCTGCGCGAAGCTGACGTAGCCGCTGAGGCTGAGCAGGTTGGCGTTGCCGGGCGAGCTCAGGTAGTGGGCGTCGTCGGCCGTGCTGATGGGCCCGAGCATCCAGCCCGACAGGCGCGTACCCAGGCAGCTGCCGCTGTTGTAGCTCGGGTTGACGGTGTAGCTGACGATGCCGCTGGTGCCGCTGCCGCTGGGCAGGCAGGTCGGCGTGGCTGTGCCGAAGGCTGCGGAGTCGAGCGCGCTCAGCAGAACCGGGACGTTCGTGGTCGACGTCGAGTACAGCGCACCGCCTCGCGCGGTGGCAGACATGTGCGTGGAGTCGCCGGCGTCCCACAACGCACTGCCCGAGCCGGTGCCCAGCGGCGAGCTGGAACTCGAGGTCGGCGCCGCCACGGTCTTGAACGCCTGCACATGCCCGGCCACCGGGTTGGGCGTGCTGCTCAGGGTGTAGATGTCGGTGCTGCCGCTGATGGCCAGCGGCGCCACCGGCGACACCGCGGCCTGGGTCTCCGGGACCACCTGGAAGCAGGTGATCTCGTGCACGTTGTCGCTGCCCCCGGTGGAGCCGCCGAAACCGAACTTGAAACTCGACGGCAGGGGCCCGAAGTTGGTGGCGTCGGTGATCGGCAGGTTGTTGATGGCCTGCGTGCCGTAGCCGCCATTGGTGTTGGTGGCGTTGTCCTTGTACCAGAGGCTGAGCAGGCCGTCGGGAGTGATCTGCAGCGTGTAGGTGATCGGCGTGGCCTGCGAGCGAGTGGTGGCGCTTTCGTTGGCGATGGTCAGGCCGGTCTTCGAGTAACCCTGCACGTAGGCGTAGTCGTTGAGCTTGTGGCCCTCGTAGTAGCCGGTCGCGCAGGCGTGCTGCACGTCGCTGACCGTCGCCTCGGGGTCGATCGCCTGCAGTGCCTGCAGGTTGATGTTGCCGAAGCCGCGCACCCCGATCTCGCCCGGGTGGCGGGTGCCGTCGATGCCGGTGGCGGTGTTGTCGCCCTGGTTGAGGTAATTGCCGAATTCGTCCATGCCCAACCCGAGGTAGCCTCCGGCCATGCCGTTGTAGGGTGGGTTGGTGTTCGAGCAGCTGTAGCCCAGGCTGCCGCCCCAGGCGCCCACGTTGGGCGTGAAATTGCCGTCGAGAATGTAGAACGCGATGCCATCCGCACCGTGCCCGCCGCTGTTGTCACCGCCGTAGGTATAGGTGGTGAAGGTGACCCGGATGCCCTGGTTCGTGGGGTAGGAGTTCTGCAGGAACACCGCTCCGTCCTGGTGGTAGTAGCAGGTCGAGCCCGCGCAACCATTGGTCAGGCGCAATGCACCCTTGCCCACCGGATCGGCGTTGTTGGTCAGTCCGGTCTGGGTCTGGCCGGCGTAGTAGCTGTCGCCCTTGCAGGCCGGAATTCCGCCCTGCGGGGAATGCGTCGTGCTGCTGCCCGAGGTGCTCGACGGGCCGCTGTTGGTCTGGTCACCCGCGGTCAGGCAGGCGCCGTCGATCGAGTACCAGTCGGACAGCAGCGGCTGGGCACCGGTGAAATCCTCCTCCAGCACGTTGGTCGAACTGCTGCTGGACGAGCTGGTGGTCGCCGCCAGCGCCGGGCTGGTGGCCGCACAGCACAGCAGCAGTCCGAGCGCCAGGCTGGACAGGAATGCGCGCAGCGCGCGCGCTTGCAGGAGTTCAGGGTTCATCGCAGATTCCCCATCAGCCCGGAGTGCACAGCTTGAACACCGTCTCGGTCGACGCGCCGGTACTGCCGTTGGCCTCGGTGGTGTGGATGAAGATGTCGTAGTAGCTGGCGACGTAGCCCGAGGTCTGGCAGCCGTAGGAGTCGACCGGCAGGTTGGTCGGCACCACCGTGACCAGCGCGTCGTAGCCGGTGACGCTCGAGTCCATGTCGGTGATGGTGTCGCAGGTCTTGTTGCCCTGGCAGTTGGCCCAGTAGGTGACGGCTGCGCTCGAGCCCGGCACGGTCCACGCCGTGGTCGCCGCGCTGGGAACGTAGAACCACGGCTTGCCGCTGGCCGCCACTTCCAGCGGCAGGTTGCCCGCTCCCTGCACGGTGTTGATGATCACCTGCTGGACCTTGCGCAGCACCAGGTCGCTGGCCTGCACGTTCTTCTGGCGCTGCAGCGTGTTGCCGGTGATGGCCGTCTGCAGCAGCGTGCCGCGCATGGTGAACAGCACGCCGAACAGCAGCACGAGCAGCGTGATCAGGCTCAGCAGCAGCACGAAGCCCTGCTCGTGCGACCGGGAGCGTGAACGGCGGGAGCGGGTCAGTGGGGCCATAGCGAGTTGCGGATCGCGATCTCGGACTCGAGCACGGAGTAGCGGAAATTGCCGTATCCGGTGGGCACCGTGTAGGGGGTGAAGGCGTCGGGGCCCGCGCCGCCGTTGCCCGACGGGCTCGGGATGGCGATGGTCGCCGGCGCCGTGTACTTGGGGTCGGCGTGCAAGGTGCGCGTGACCAGCGCGAACAGCACGCTGCGCACGTCGGACTGGTAATTGCCGGCGACCACGTCGGGCCAGGTCAGGTAGTTGGTCACGGCGCCGCTGTTGCTCTCGTCGACCCCGAACAGGGCCTGCAGGCTGACCACGCCGGCCGCCACCGGGTTGACCGAGATCAGCGCGTCGGTCTGCGCATTCAGCACCGCGCGCATGAGCATCGGGAACGTGGCCCCGCCGGCATTGGCGTAGGTGGCGTTGCCGACGTAGTAGATGACCGTCTGCAGGTTGTTCGACGTCGACGGGCCGAGGTCGGTGAGCCGCGACTGGGTGAAGTTGGCGTTGCTCAGCGAGCCCCCGCTGGGCAACAGGCCCTGCGAGATCAGCAGGGGGTTGAAGGCTGCGTAGGCGGTGCTGGGAAACAGCGTGCTGCCCTTGCTCTTGATGTAGGTCGACGACGGCGACGTGCTCGGGCCCACGTAGACCACCGGCACCCGGAAGCACGCCAGCTTGCCGTTCAGCGGCATGCGCAGCAGCAACGTGTCGCCGACCGAGATGCCGGCCGTCGTGCCCAGGGGCAGCTCGCCACTGTTGAGAGCACCCTGCCCGCTGCTGGACTGCGTGGTCGAGTTCTGCACCACGTAGCCGCTGGCGTTGCTGGCACTGCTCGGCTGCAACGCGGTGGTCGCGCCGGAGATGGCGATCAGGTCGGTGAACTGGGTGCTGGTGCCGTAGCCGTTGGGATCGGGCGTGCCGGTGGGGTAGCTCGACGAACCCACCGCGCTGCTGGTGGGCAGCTTCACGGGCTGCGAAGCGGCCGTGACGGGGTTGAGGCTGAAGGTCTGCGAGGCGACCACCGGCAGGCCCGAGTCGTAGGCCAGCAAGACGCTGCAGCGTGCCTGCTGGCCGCCCAGCATGAACCCGGCGTTGCTGAGATCGCGGGTCAGCAGGTCGAGCGCGGCACGGGCCTGGTTGTCCCGTTGCAGGGTGTCGGACATCTGCACGTTCTGGCGGGTCAGCGCCGCCTGCACGAGCAGGACCGAGATGGCGAAGATGAGGCCGGCGACCAGCGCGACCATCAGCTCGACCAGGCTGAAGCCGAGCTGGTGCCCGGGTCGCGCGGCCTTCGCGGCATGCAGGGCCATGTCAGAATCCTATCTGGTAGCTGAAGGCCTGCGTGCGCGTCGAGCCGCCGATCGGCGTCCACGACAGGCTCATGGTGACGCCGCATAGCGTGGTGGTCGCGCTCGCCGCCGTGCAGTTGGTCGAGTCGGCCGTCTGCCCGGCGGTGAGGGTCACGCTGGCGTTGGGCAGCAGCGTGGCGGAGTTCACGAACAGGTTGCTCAGCCAGGGCTGCAGCACGGCGGGCGCGCTGCTGTAGCTGCTGGCCGTGTAGGTGACGCTGCTGCCGGTCGACGGGCTGGACGAGCCGAACACGCTGGCGATCACCGTCGGGTTGGCCTGCAGCAGGCCCCACAGCTGGTTGCCGAACGCTGCGGTGTCGACGGCCTGCTCGTTCACGCTGACCGCGGGAACCGCCAGGGAATAGATGGAGGCCAGGCTCAGCGTGCCCAGCGCGAACACCAGGATGGCCACCAGCACGCTGACCAGCGACAGTCCGGCCTGGCGCAAACGGGCTCGAGCGACGGTGCGGCGTGTCATGATGAAGTGTTGGCGTTGACCAGCACGCTGCCCGATGCCAGCACCTGCAGGGTCCAGCTCTGCCCCCGCGCGGCGGTCACGACGATGGTCGGCGACACCGGGCTGCCGCCGGCGCCGTCGGTGATGAAGCCCTGGGTGTCGAAAGCCAGCACGCCGCTGCTCGGGGCACCGCTGATGCTGCAGCTGACCCCGGGATACGAGGCCGCGAACTGCGTGCTGCTCATCGAATGCTCGGCGTCGGCGGGATTGGCGGTGCCGTTCGCCGAGGTCACCGAGGTGGCCCAGTTGCAGCCGTTGGCCGACAGCGTGATGCTCACGGTCGACTGCCCCGCCACCGCCTGGTTGCGCGCCCAGGCCACGTCCTGCGGGAACTGGTTGACCAGCACCGAGGTCTTGCCCGAGTCCATCATCGACACCAGGTTCGGAATGGCGATCAGGCCCAGCAGCACGCCGACCGCGATGGTCACGAGCAGTTCGATCAGCGTGAAGCCGCCGACGCGCAGCGTGGCCATCTCAGCAGCCTCCGCTCTGGTCGTGCACCCAGCAACTCGTGCTCGGCAGCGTCCACCCGCTGGGCACCTGCGGCGTGGTCTTGGTGCCGTCCTGGTTGATGCGCAGGATCAGCGGCGTGCTGCCGCCGCCCAGGTCGGTCGCGGTGGCCGTGGCCTCGGCGGTGAAGGTGGTGGTGGTGGGCGAGCCGATGCCGCTGGGCGAGCAGTCGTAGCTGAAGTACTGGCCGGCCGTCAGGTTGGTGCTCGCACAGGGCCAGGGGTCGGGACTCGCCGAACTCGTCGCGTCCTTGTAGGTGCGGTTGTCCTGGTAGTACTGCTGCATCGCCAGGCTCAGCCCCGACAACTTGGAATACGCCTCCGACAGCTTGCTGCGCGCGACGTAGTTGTTGTAGGCCGGCAGCGCGATCGCGGCGAGTATGGCCACGATCGCGACCACGATCATCAGTTCGATCAGCGTGAAGCCCCGCTGCTTGTCCATGTTCGAGTTTCTCCCGGATGCCCGGATCCCGCCGGGCCCCGGGGCCGCGGCAACGGATGGAATCATGTCGAAGCATGCTGCATGAAGCCCATGCATGCAGCAAGGGCTTCCCGCCGAAAGGTAGCAATCAGCCGACGAGCGGCGGCGCCAGGGCGCGCCAGGGGCGCGCCGCCTCGAGCTGCGAGGCCAGGCGGATCAGCCGGTCCTCGCGCCCCCACGGCGCGATGAACTGCACGCCCGCCGGCAGGCCGTCGGCGCCGAGGTGCAGCGGCACGCTCATCGCCGGGGTGCCGGTGAGGTTGGCCAGCTGCGTGAACGGCGTGCGCGCCAGCGACTGCTTCGCCAGGTCGTCGACCACGCCGGTGTGGCGCAGCAGCCCGCCCAGCCCGAGCGCCAGCAGCGCGCGCAGCGCCGCGCCCTGCCAGGCCGGCGGATCGAGTTCGCCGATGCGCGCCGGAGGCTGTGCCGTGGTCGGGGTCAGCAGCAGGTCGAAGTCGGCGTGGAAGTCCGCCAGCGCCCGCGCGAAACGGTTCCATGGCCGGTGCAGCTGCACGTAGGCGGCTGCCGGCAGGCTCTCGCCGATGGCGGCAATCGCCCGCGTGTCGAGTTCGAAATCGACCGCGCGGGCGCCGAACTCCTGGCGGCAGCGCCGCACTTCGGCGGCCACCTGGCCGAAGTACATGCCGAGGTAGCACTGCGCCAGTTGCAGGCCGTCGATCGCGGGCGCCGCGGGCTCGACCTCGTGGCCGAGCTCGCGCAGCAGGGCCACGGCGCGCTGCACGGCCTCGACGTTGTCGGCGTGCACGGCGTTGCCCAGCGGCGAGGCCGTGCTGAAGCCGATGCGCAGGCGACCCGGGTCGCCACCGACCTCGCGCGCGAAGGGGGTCGCGGGGGGCGCCACCACGAAAGGGTCGCCGGGCTCGGCTCCCGCCACCGCGTCGAGCAGCGCCGCGCTGTCGCGCACGCTGCGCGTAAGCACGTGGGTGGAGCTGGCCCCCTCCCAGAATTCGTCGGCCTCGGGGGCGTGGCTGACGCGCCCGCGCGAGGGTCGCAGGCCGAACAGGCCGCAGTAGGAGGCCGGGATGCGGATCGAGCCGCCGCCGTCCGACGCTCCGGCGACGGGGACGATGCCGGCGGCCACCGCGGCGGCCGCGCCGCCCGACGAGCCGCCGGGCGTGTGCCGCGTGTTCCAGGGGTTGCGGCAGGCGCCGAACAACGCGGGTTCGGTGACCGCCTTGAGCGCCAGCTCCGGCAGGTTGGTCTTGCCGAAAGGCAGCAGCCCGGCGGCTTGCCAGCGCCGCACCACGGCGGAGTCGGCGCCGGCGCGCACATCGCGACGAGCACGGCTGCCCCAGGTGGACGGCTGGCCCGCCAGGTCCTGGCCGAGATCCTTGAGCAGGAACGGCACCCCCGCGAAAGGCGCAGTGCGGCGCGGATGGTCCGCTGCCAGCGCGTCGAAGGCCCTCGCCTGCTCCAGCGCCTGCTCGCGCCAGTCGTGCACCACGGCGTTGAGCCGGGCATGGAGCTGGTCGCAGCGCTGCAGCGCTGCCTGCAGTGCTTCGCTGCAGGAAATTTCCCGACGCGAGATACGCTGCGCCAGCGCGAACGCGTCGAGCGACGAATATTCATCGAACATCTGCATCCCCCGGAGACTCTCCGCGCCGGGGCTCGGCGACGGAGCATGTTCCGGATGATGCCTCAGCCAGCGCCGCAGCGAGCGAGCGTGCCGTCAGCCCCGGTTCAGCGCTCGCGCGCCCAGGGCCCCAGGACCAGCGATTCCCACTGCGCCATGCCGCGTTCGAAGCGGCTGGCAGCCAGCAGCGACGGGCGGATCACTCCGGCGCGCACGGCGCCGGCGTACTGGGCGCGCACCAGATCGAAGGGACTGGCGGCGGCATGGCGAACCCACTGCTGCCAGACCTGCCCGGCATGCAGCCAGGCTTCGGGCGCAGCGGACCCGGCCGACGGCATCGAACCAGCGGCGTGGCTCATCGCCTGCTCACCAGCGGGCCGGCTCGCCGTGCGCCAGGTCCCCCATGCGGCGCTCGAGTTCGAAAATATCCCGCGCTTGGGCGAGGTAGCTCTCGGCGCGCTCACGCGTTTCATCGCCGGAAAGCATCAGGGAACGGAACAGGTTCAGCAGTACGGTCATGGCAGGCTCCCTCGTGGGGAATGGATCAGGGTTCAACCTTATAGGGTTAACCCTAGTTTACCAGGACCGTGCGCGACGTGCAGGGCACATGTCGCGGCGCAACATGCCGGCGCGGCCCCCTCGGGCCACGCCGGCCGGGGCTTACTTGGGCTGGGCCACCACCCGCAGGTACGGCTTGAGGGTCTTGAAGCCCTGCGGGAAGCGCTCGCGCGCCGCCTCGTCGCTGACCGAGGTGGGGATCACGACGTCGTTGCCCGGGCGCCAGTTGGCCGGCGTGGCCACCCCGTGGCGCGCGCTGAGCTGCATGGCGTCGAGCAGGCGCAGGATTTCGTCGAAGTCGCGCCCGTTGCTCATCGGGTAGGTCAGCATGGCCTTGACCTTCTTGTCCGGGCCGATGAAGAACACGCTGCGCACGGTGGCATTGTCGTTGGCGGTGCGCCCGCTCGACGAACCGGGTTCGGCCTCGGGCAGCATGTCGTACAGCTTGGACACGTTGAGGTCGGTGTCGCCGATGATCGGGTAGTTGGGCGCGGTGCCCTGGACCTCGGCGATGTCCTTGGCCCAGCGGTGATGCTCCTCCACCGGGTCGACCGAAAGGCCGATGAGCTTGCAGCCGCGCTTGTCGAATTCGGGCTTCATGCGCGCCACCGTACCCAGCTCGGTGGTGCAGATGGGCGTGAAATCCTTGGGGTGCGAGAACAGCAGCGCCCAGTGGTCGCCGATCCACTCGTGGAAGCGGATCGTGCCCTCGGTGGTCTGGGCGGTGAAATCGGGTGCCGTGCTGCCGATGCGCAAACTCATGGTGGGTCTCCTGGTCGGTGGGTGCCAGCCAAGCTGGCGGACATTGCGCAACGCCCGCCCGCGGGGGCACGCGTCGCTCCACACGCTAGCCTAGTCGCGCGCCACCATGCCCGCCAACCAACGAATACGCAGATGCTTATGACCCCAGTGCACAAGCCCGAGAGCGCGAACTTCAATCCCTTGGGATGCGTAGGGGAACAGCGCCGCGGCGTCGCCGACGCCTGCCGCGTCACTGGTAGGTCAGCGTGTAGGTCGCGGTGGCGCGCACCGCGCCCGGCGTGACCCGGCCGGTGGCGAAATAGCGCGCGATGTAGATCTGCGCGGCGACACCACCGGAAGCGCTCACGTTGCCCGCCAGCGTGCTGCCCGACGGGCCGCTGAGCACCGCCGCCCCGGAGGCATCGACGATCTGCACGCCGACATGGCCGGCCGGTCCGGCCGCGCTGTTGGCGATCACCGACGGATAGCCGGCGACGGCGCTGAAGCTCCAGCTGGCGTAGACCGAATACGGCGTCGCCGGCAGCGCCTGGCAGGTCTGCAGCGGAAAGCGGAAGGCCGTGGCGCCCGCGCTGCTTCCCGGCGTGGCCAGTGCCGCCACCGAAACCGTCGGCAGCGCCACCGTCAGCGCCACCGGCGAGACGGTGCAGCCGCCACCGGCGAGCAGCGGCACCGGGCCGCTCAAGCCGACGCTGGCCGTGCTGCCACGGCGGGTCGGAAACACGACCCAGTTCGCGCCACCAATGCCCAGGCCCAGCGGGTTGGTGGCAGCGACGTCGGCGCCCACCGCGCCGCTTCCGCGCACCAGCTGCACCGGTACCACGAGGCTGCCTCTGCAGGTTCCCGCGGCGGTGGACACCAGGCCGAAGGTCCAGCGCTTGGCATGCTGCGCGAGGGACGTCAATGCGCAACCCGGTGAGCTCAGCACGAGCGCGGGCCTGCCGGCGGACACCATCGAAACGCCATCGGGCGCTCCGCTGGACGACACCATGGCCGCCTGCGCCGTGCCCCCCTCGGAGCTGCCCCCGCCGAGCTTCGCGCCCTTGGCCGTGCTGGTGCAGGAAAACGAGACCGACACCGTGCCGCCCCACAGCGCGCCGCCCGGCGCGGTCGCCGCAGGCACGATGATGCGCGCCGGCGCGGGAGTCAGCAGCGCGAAGCTGCCGGCCGTGCAGGTCATCAGCCGGGCCGCCGGCGCGGCAGCGGCGTGCAGGCCGCCCGGCAGGGCCAGCGCCAGGCGCGCCGCCCAGCGCCCGTTCATCGCGCGTGCGCCGCGTCGACGGCAGCGCAGACCAGGCCGCGCAGGCGCAGCGGCCGCGCGAGCCCGGCGCGCAGCGCGGCGCCGGCGCGAGCCAGCCGGTAGTCGATGCGGCAGGCATGCCCGGCGCCGGCTGCCCAGCGCACCAGCAGGCTGCCGGCGGCGCGCCGCAGGTGCACGTCGAGCCGGCTGCCCTGTGCGACGTAGCCGACCAGCTGGTGGTGGTCATCGAACACCTGCGCGGCGAACGGCAGCGCCGCGCCGCTGCTGCGATGCGCCGACATCAGCACCCAGCGCCCGCGGTGGGCGCGCAGGCGCACCTCGACGATGGCCCCCGCGCGCGGAATCACCCGTGCCGACATGTTCACCAGCGAGGTCGCGTCGCGCGGGTCGATGCCGACCGTGTCGGCGGCGTACGGCGTGAGATAGGTGGCCACCCCGTAGCCGCGCGCGTCGATTCGCGCGCCGTCACTGCCGACCACCGGCGCGCCGCGGGCCCCGTCGGCCCGGATCAGCGCGATGGTGTTGCCCAGGTACGGAGTGAAGGTGGCCCCTCCCCCGAACACCACGACCCCGCCGTCGGCGTTGAGCGCCAGCGAGCGCGTGCGGCCACCGGCCCCGGCCGATTGGGTCAGCGCCGCGCCGAAGCTTCCGCTCGAGCCGCGCCACGTGCCGTCGACACCCGCGCTGCGCGAGCCGCCGCCGGCGGCGACCTGCGCCCCGTACGACAGGCGGCCGCCCGGGCCCGCGGTGGCCGAGGCCGCCCATTGCGCGGTGGTCGCGCCGGCGCTGTCGCGCTGGACGCCGAAGCTGGCCTGTGGCGCGGCAGGCCCGCCCCCCAGCGGCAGCGACAGGCCCACGTTGAGCACCTCGCTCGCGCCGGCGAAGTTCACGCCCAGCTGGCGGCTGACGAACACGCTGAGCTGCGCACGCCCCAGCGCGCGCACCCAGCCCAGCTGGTAGGTGGTCTGGCGCGGCGCGAGACTCCAGTAGCGCGTGCTGCTGCCGCTGACGAACAACGATCCCTGGTCGCCCAGCGCCAGGGTCCATTGCCCCTGCAGGGATTGGCGGGGTCGTGCTGCGACGGGCAGCGGAAAATATGCTCCGCGGAACGCGGCCGCCGCGTTCATCGCGTCCTGCGGGCCGAAATAGCCACGCGACTGCCGCGTCACGCTCAGCAGCAGGCTGCTCGCGCGCCGCGCCAGGCTCCAGGTCAGGCGCTCGCGCAGCCCGCTGCGCCAGCCTCTCGCGGGCTGCTCGAAGCGCGCCTGCGTGAGGTCCAGCGCCCAGGCCCCGAGCTCGGTGTTGAACGCCGCGCCGAGAGCGCCGGCACGGTAGCGCCGCGCCCCGATCGCGCCGACCTCGCCGGTGACGGCATCGCTGAAGCCATGCAGCAGCGAGCCGAGCACCACGGGCCAGCGGGCATTTCCACCGCTTCCCTGCAGGCGCCCGGCCAGCAGCTGGTAGCTGGACTGACCGGGACGCTGCATCTGAGGCAGCACGGAGACCGGCACGGAAAATCCCGATACGCGGCCGTCGAGCTGGGTCACCGTGACCTGCAGCGGCGCCCCCACGGCCGGCGGGTACAGGTCGTCGATCACGAAGGCCCCGGCCGGCACCGAGGTCTGGTAGAGCAAGGTGCCGTTCTGCGTGACCCGCACCGTCGCGGCCGACGCGGCGAAACCCCGGATGCGCGGGGCGTAGCCCTGTTCCGAGGCCGGCTGCATGCGCGCGTCGCTGGCCAGCATGATGCCTCGAAAGCCCACGCTGTCGAGCAGTTGCCCGTCGGTTTGCCCCTGGCCGATCTGCACGTAGCCGCGCAGGCTCGCGACATCGTGCCGAAGGTCGCTGCGGATGCTCGTGTAGTGCAGGCCCTGCCCGCTGGTGCCGCTCAGCGTGCCGTCGTGGCGCAGCTGCCAGGCGCCGAGATTGACACCGCCGGCGAGCCCGAGAAAGGAGTCGGTGAGCGGGCCTGACGGAGCAGTCGTCCGGCTGCGCACCGCGTTGAACTGGTAGTTCAGGCGCCCGGCCACGATGCCGTCATTCCACGAACGCGGCGAGACCCAGCCGCGCGGCCTGTGCACGAGCACGGCCGCCGGCGCCGCGATGTCCACGCGCAGGCGCGACAGGTCGAAGGTGGCGCGCAGGCCGCGAGCGACCTGCGCGGCAGGCAGGCACAGGGGCGCGCCGTGGCCGTCGAGCCAGCGCCGCGCGCGCGGCAGCAGGCGCCGCCGGTCCAGCCTGACCTCATGCCACGCCGCGCGGTCCAGGCACACCTCGGGGCGCGGCGGGTGGCCACGCATGCGCACCCATGCGTCGGCGTTGCCGGCGAAGCGGTGATTGACATCGATCTCGCTGCGATAGCGGCCCGCCGGCACGGCCTCGGCGTGGTCGAACCATGCCAGCGAGCCGGCGCTGGCGCCGCCGAACACCAGCCGCGGGTCGAACTGCACGTCCGCCGGCACCGCGGCATGCGCGACCGCCACCAGCAGGGCGGTGGACCAGGCCGCGAAGCTCGCACCCGTGGCCCGCCGCCAGCTCGGGTCAACGCGGCCACGCATGAGCAACGCAATCGGGCCCGGCACCTGCTCGCCAGTCCACGGCTACGACACGACAGCGGCGCGGGCATGCACGAAGGCTCCGTAATCATTGACCACGGCGTAGCTCACGGAGCGCACCGGCGCGGCACCGGGCAAGCGCCAGCGCCGGGTCCCGAAGGGCAGCACGGTGCCCTGCAGGGCCGGGCCGATCGCGCCGTGCGCCCCGCGGCAACGCAACTCGACGATGGCGATGCAGTACGGCGACGGGTTGCGCACCTGCACGACGCAGCGCCCGCGCGCGCACACCTCGCGCCAGCGCAGCAGGCGCATGGCCTGGGTCGGGTTGCCGCGCAGCGCCACCGGCCGATACAGCAGCTTGATGCGCGTACGCACCGCGAACTGGATGTAGTTGCGCTGCCCGGCCGATCGCGGCCTGGGCGGGATGTCGAGCACGTTGAGCCAGAACAGGCTCTCGCGATCGGCCGGCAGCGCCGATCCTGTGAACACCACGCTCAGGGTCTGGCGCTGCCCGGCATCGATGCGGGCCATCGGAGGCGTGACCACGAACGGCGCCCGGATGTCCTGCGGCGGCGCCTCGGGGTTGCCGGTATCGATCCACGCCTGCATGAGGGCCGGCTGCCGCCCCATGTTGAGCACGGTGATTCGAGCCTGCGGAGCACCGCCGTGGTAGACGAGGCGGGTGTCGGACAGCACCAGCGCGGCATGCGCCGGGCTGCACGCCGCTGCCAGCCACGCGCATGCGAACGCGAGCGCGCACGCGACGATGCCCGCCCATGCGCTTGCGACAAGGTGGCGGTGCCGCGGCGAAGCAGCCTGCATGGCCGGGACCGGAGGCCTACTGGTAGACGACCGAATAGGTCACCTGCGACGCATAGGCCCCGGCCGTCGCGGCCCCGTTGGCCGCCGAGTACTGCACCAGGAAGGTGTCGGAGCCGGCGCCGCTGGTCAAGGTCGCCGCGGTGACTGCCTGCGAGCCGCTCACCTGTCCCATCTTGATCGGCGTGCCGTCGGCGTTGGCGAAGCAGACCTCGGCGTTGGTGCCGCCGGTGCCGCTGGTGTTCTTCAGGCAGCCGGTGGCGGTGTCCACGTTGGGGCCGGCCTCGAAGTAGACGGTGGCGCTGCTCAGGCCGGCCGAGCACCCGGAGTAGCTCATGGTCACCGCCGTGGCCCCGGCCACCGCGCCGGACGGCAGCGCTGCCGTGGACACGGTGGGCAGCGTCACGGTCAGGTTCGGCGAGCCGGCGTTGATGGTGCAGGTATTCGCGGTGACCTGCCCGTTGACGGTGATCGTGCCGTCGCTGGCGCGGGCCTGCCGCGGCACCAGCAGCAGCCCCGCCAGCAGCAGCGGCAGCGCCACCACGAGCAGTGGAATGCCACCGGCAGTGCGTAGCTTCTTCATGGTCGCCTCCCTCGAGCCTGGGCTCGTTCGGCGGCGCTCGCGCGGTCGTCCAGGGTCGCCGGACGGCGGCTCGCAGCTCGGCGCCGCATGCCTGCGACTATAGGTGGGAGGGTGTTAGCGACGCGCCCGAATACCCGGCAGCGCCGCGTTAGCCGGGCGCGGTCAGGACTGCGTGAGCTCGGGCAACGGCACGGCGCAGACGGTGCGGTCGCGTCCGCCGGTCTTGGCTTCGTAAAGAGCCTTGTCGGCGCTGCGCAGCAGGCTCGACAGCAAGTCGCCCGCCGCGGGTCCGTGCCAGGCGGCCAGGCCCACGCTCACGCTCAAGGCCCCCAGCGGCGTGCGCAGCTCGCGCACGCCCTGGTGCAGGCGCCCGGCCACGTACTGCGCCACCCTGTCGTCGGCGCCGGGCAGCCACAGGACGAATTCCTCGCCGCCCAAGCGCACCACCACGTCCGTGGTGCGTGCGCAGGCCCGCAGGCGCTGGCCCAGCGCCACCAGCACGCGGTCTCCCTCGGCGTGGCCGCAGGAGTCGTTGACCCGCTTGAAATGGTCGACGTCGACCAGCAGCAGCGCGCCCACGCAGGACTGGCCGGCGACAGGCTGCCAGGCATGCACCGCGAGTTCCAGCGCGCGCCGGTTCTTCAGCCCGGTCAACGGATCGGTCAGGCTGAGCTCGGACAGCTCCTGGTTGCGCATCTCGACCCGGCGCGCCCGCTCCGACAGCTCGCGATTGAGGCGCTCCACCTGTTCGCTGCTGGCGGCCAGCCGGGCCGCCAGGCCCTCGGCATCGGCACGGGCCCGGATCAGTTCGGCCTCGAAGCGACTGCGCTCCAGCGCCACGAACACGGCCCAGACGATGGACGCCTCGCTGCCCGCCGAGGCGGGCCTGCGCGTCGCGTTGAGCATGACCGGGACGGGAGATCCGTCGGCTCCCACCAGGTGCAGGTACAGCTCCTTGACCCGCTGCTCGTGGTGCAGCATCGGAAAGATGTAGCACTGCGCGAACATGCGCGAAGCGGGAGGCAGCAGATGCTCCATCGATCGGCCACGCCAGTCGTTCTCGCACCCTCCGACGATCTGCAACAGCTCGGCGTTGATGCGCAGCACGTGCCCCTGCGCATCGGTCACCATCATCGCGCAGGGGATGTCGTCGACGGCCAGCATCTCGGCGCTCCGCGGGCTCTCAGGCCCGTGCGTAGAAGGCGCGCATGGCGTCGATCACCAGCGCCGGATGGCTCATGTGCGCGCAATGCCCGGTCACGTCGAGCACCCGCAGCTCGCTGTCGCGCAGCTTGCGGTGCAGGTACTCGCCCACCGACAGCGGGGCCAGCGAGTCGCGGGCATGCTGCAGGATCAGGCTGGGTGTGCGCACGCCCGGAAGGTCGACCCGGTTGTCGGCGAAGAAGGTGGCGCGAGCGAACACCTTGGCAGCCTTCGGATCGGTGGAGCAGAAGCTGCGGGTCAACTCGCCCGAGACGGCCTCGCTGCCCTGCTCGCCGCCCGACACCGTGGAGCCGAGAAAATGGGCCCAGCCGATGTAGTTCTGGTCCATCAGCTGCAGCAGGCCCTCGAGATCGGCGACTTCGAACCCGCCTTGGTAGTCGGGCGGATGATTGACAAAGCACGGCGAGGCCCCGATCAGCACCAGGTCCGCGAACAGCTCGGGCCTGCGCGCGGCGGCCAGCAGCCCGATGCTGCAACTCACCGAGTGCCCGACGAAATGCACCCCCGCGTGCAGCCCGAGGCCGTCGAGGATCTCGAGCAGGTCGCTCACGTAGCCGTCCAGCGACGCATAGCGAGCGGGGTCGAAATGCGCCGGATCCGACAGCCCGCTGCCGGCGTAGTCGAACAGCACCTGCCGGTATGCGGGCTGGAAGGCCGGCGTGACCTGGCGCCACATCAGCTGGTTGCAGCCGAAGCCATGCCCGTAGACGAGCACCGGAGCATCGGGTGCATCCGCTTCGAGAACCTGGATGTGATGGCGATCGTGAATACGCATGTTCCTGGAGCCCGCGGCCTGCGTTCACTCCCCAGCCTGCATTGTGCGGCGACGCGCCGGTCATGGGGTGTTGAATTTGTCACAAAAAGAGCACATTTTGTGCGTTGCACGATTCGCGGGCGCTCCTTTCGCGGCGTCGGGCGGCACGAATACGAGGATTTTCGGAGCGGGCATGCGCGGCGTGGCATGGGGCCTTCCCGCATCGGCGGCACGAGGAGCCTGGGCGGCAGAGGTCGAGCCTGCTGCAATTCGCCAGGGACGGTCCATTCCGGCGTCGATTCGTCGCCCATAGTGCCCACTATGGGCTCCTCAGCGCCGCCGAACTGTCCTCGCCCCTGGCGAATTTCGCGACGGCTCCCTCTGCCGCCCAGGCTCCGAGTCGCGCACAATACGTGCGGGCCGACGCCGACGACACGATGAACCTGCTGATCTACAAGCTTGCGGCAACCCCCTTGCTGGTGCTTGCCGCCACCGGCCTGCAACGGCGTTACGGCGGCACCATCGGCGGCCTGTTCACCGGGCTGCCGGTGACCTCGGCTCCGCTGTCGCTGTTCCTCGCGCTGGAACATGGAGCTGCCTTCGCAGCCCGCGCCGCCGTCGGCACCCTGCTCGGGCTGATCGCGATGGCCGGCTTCTGCGCCGCGTATGCGCGCAGTGCGCGGCGCGTTCCCTGGGGAGCTTCGCTGGCGCTGGCCGGCACCACCAGCGCCGGGCTGTTCATCGCGCTGTCGAAGCTGCCGCAGCGCCCGCTGCTGGCGGCAGCGCTGGTGTTCCCGGCACTGCTCGGGCTGGCCCTGCTGATCGGGCGCGCCCGCCCGGGCGCAGCGCCGCCGCATCCCTGGTGGGACCTGCCGGCGCGCGTGGGCTTCTCGCTGGCGGCGGTGCTCGGCATCACCGCGGCTGCCGCCCACCTTGGGCCGACCTGGAGCGGCATGCTGGCGACCCTGCCGGTGCTGTCGGCGATCATGGGCGGCTTCACCCACCGTCACGCCGGACCGGAGGCGGCGCGCGCGCTGCTGCGAGGCATCGTCGTCGGCTCGCTGGGCGCGGCCGCCTTCAACCTGATCGTGGCTTTCACCGTCGTGCCCGGCGGCATCGCCGCGGCCTACGGCGCAGCGGTCACGGCCGCGCTGGCGCTGGCCTGGACCAGCCACGCGCTGCTCGAGCGCGCGCTCGACGCGCTGGCACCCGCGGTTTGACACCGCTTGAAGCGGACGGCCGCCCACTCCATGGACAATGGAGTCCGTATTCGCCCGCACATGAGCCAGTGACCACGCCACCTACCGGGTTGCAAGACCTCTCCAGCCACACCCCCATGATGCAGCAGTACCTGCGCATCAAGGCCGAGCACCCCGAGCATCTGCTGCTCTACCGCATGGGGGACTTCTACGAACTGTTCTACGCCGACGCCGAAAAGGCGGCGCGACTGCTCGACCTGACGCTGACCCGGCGCGGGCAGTCGGCCGGCGAGCCGATCATCATGGCCGGGGTGCCGGTGCAGGCGCTGGACACCTACCTGGCCAGGCTCGTGCGCATGGGCGAGTCGGTGGCCATCTGCGAGCAGATCGGCGACCCGGCCACCAGCAAGGGGCCGGTCGAGCGCCGGGTCGAGCGCGTGGTCACCCCCGGCACGCGCCTGCACGACGGCCTGCTCGACGAGCGCACCGACTTCGCGCTGCTGGCGGTGGCGCCGGCGGCATCGCGGCGCCAGCCCGAGCTGGGGCTGGCCTGGCTGGTGCTGTCCAGCGGCACGCTGCGCCTGGCGCAATGCCGACCCGACGAGCTGGCCGCATGGCTGGCGCGCATCCAGCCTGCCGAGCTGTTGTGGCCGGCCGGGCTGGAGGCCCCGGCGGAGTTCCAGGGGATTGCGCTGACCCCGCGCGCGCCCTGGCAATTCGACGCCGACGCCGGCGCGCAGCAGTTGCGTCGCGCCTTCGGCGTGCACGACCTGGGCGGCCTCGGCGCCGAGGCCCTGCCGCGCGCCCACGCCGCCGCCGCCGCGGTGCTGGGATATGCGCAGCAGACCCAGGGTCGCGAGCTGTCGCAACTGGCCGAACTGCAGGTCGAGCGCTTCGAGGACTGCGTGCAGCTCGACGCCAATGCGCGGCGCAACCTGGAGTTGTTCAGCACCCTGCGCGGCGAGCCCGCACCGACCCTGTTCTCGGTACTCGACGCCTGTGCCACCGCGGCCGGCAGCCGCCTGCTGCGCAGCTGGCTGGCGGCGCCGCCGCGCGAGCAGGCAATGGCGCGCGCGCGCCACGACGCCATCGCCGCGCTGCTGCGCCAGGGCCCCGCCGAACTGCACGAGAACCTGCGCGGCCTGGCCGACCTGGAACGCATCGCCGCGCGCGCCGCGCTGCAGCAGGTGCGCCCGCGCGAACTGGCGGCGCTGCGCGACACCCTGCAGCGCCTGCCGCGGGTGGCCGCGTGCGTGCCGGCCGACGACCCCATGCTGCGCGAGCTGCGCGAGACGCTCGGTCCCGGCCAGGACGGGCTGGATCTGCTGCAGCGAGCACTGGCCGAGACCCCCGCGCTGAACCTGCGCGACGGCGCCGTGTTCGGCGACGGGTTCGACGCCGAGCTCGACGAGCTGCGCGCCATCGAGCGCGACTGCGGATCCTTCCTGCTGGCCATGGAGGCGCGTGAGCGCGAGCGCACCGGAATCGCCAACCTGCGCGTGCTCTACAACAAGGTGCACGGCTTCGCCATCGAGGTCACGCGCGGGCAGGCCGACAAGGTGCCCGACGACTACCGCAGGCGCCAGACCCTGAAGGCCTCGGAACGCTACATCACGCCCGAGCTCAAGGCCTTCGAGGACAAGGCCCTGTCGGCGCAGGAGCGCGCGCTGGCGCGCGAGCGCGCGCTGTGGGACGAGCTGCTGCAGGCGCTGCTGCCGGCGGTACCCGCCTGGCAGCGCGCGGCGCGCGCGCTGGCGCGCCTGGACGTGCTGGCGACGCTGGCCGAGCGCGCGCGCACCTGGGACTGGGTGCGCCCGGAGTTGTCGAAGCTGCCGGGCCTCGAGATCCGAGGCGGGCGCCATCCGGTGGTGCAGACCCAGGTCGAGCGCTTCGTGCCCAATGACTGCGTGCTGTCGCCGCAGGCGCGCACGCAGATCATCACCGGGCCCAACATGGGCGGCAAGTCGACCTTCATGCGCCAGACCGCGTTGATCGCCCTGCTCGCCTGCATGGGAAGCTACGTGCCGGCATCGAGTGCGCGAATCGGCCCGCTGGACGCCATCCACACTCGCATCGGCGCCTCCGACGACGTCGCCGGCGGCCGCTCGACCTTCATGGTCGAGATGAGCGAGGCGGCGGCCATCCTGCGCAGCGCCGGGCCCGACAGCCTGGTGCTGATGGACGAGATCGGGCGCGGCACCTCGACCTTCGACGGCCTGGCGCTGGCGCTGGCCATCGCCGCGCACCTGCACGAGCGATGCCGCAGCCACACGCTGTTCGCCACGCATTATTTCGAGCTCACCGATTTCCCGGCGCACCACCCGCAGGCGTTGAACCTGCATGTCGGAGCGGTCGAGCACGACCACGGCATCGTGTTCCTGCACGAGGTGCAGCCGGGGCCGGCCAGCCGCAGCTACGGCGTGCAGGTGGCGCAGCTCGCCGGCATGCCGTCGGCGGTGCTGCGCGACGCGCGCCAGCGCCTGCAGGCGCTGCAGCAGGCGCAGGCCGAACGCCTGGCGCAGCTCGACCTGTTCGTCGGCGCGCAGGCCGGCGACGCGCAGGCGCCCGAGCCGGCCGATGCCGCGCAGGAGCAGCTCGAACAGCTCGAGCAGCTGGCGCTGCAGCTGGCCGAGATCGATTGCGACGCGCTGTCGCCGCGCGAGGCGCTCGAGGCGCTGTACCGGCTGCGCGAGCAGGCCCGCGCGCTGCCCGGAGGCAACGCGTGACGGCGCCGGCGCAGCGGGAGCTGCTGGTGTTCGCCCACGGCAACGGCTTTCCGGCAGGCAGCTACCGCGTGCTGCTCGAGCAGCTCGGCGAACGCTACGAGGTGCTGGCGCCCGACATGCTCGGGCACGCGGTGGACCGGCCGGTCAGCGACGGCTGGCCGCAGCTGCTGCGCGAGCTCGACGAGTTCATCGAGCGCGCCGCCGGCCCGCGCCCGGTGATCCTGGTCGGCCATTCGCTGGGCGGCCTGCTCGGGCTGATGTTGGCTGCCCGCCATCCACGGCGCCTGCGCGCGCTGGTGCTGCTGGACTCGCCGGTCGTCGCGGGCTGGCGCGCCGCGCTGCTGTGGGCTTCCAAGCGCAGCGGCCTGGTCAAGCGCTTCGCCCCGGTGGCGCCGGCGCTGCGCAGGCGCCAGCAATGGCCCGACCTGGGCGCCGTGCGGGAGCATTTCCGCAGCAAGCCCCTCTTCGCGGCGTGGGACCAGCGCATGCTGGACGACTATGCGCAGGCCGCGACGACGACCGAAGGCGCGTCGCGCGTGCTGCGATTCCGGCGCGACGTGGAGGCGGCCATCTACGCCACGCTGCCACACCACCTCGGGCGCCTGGCCCCGCGCCTGCGCCGCGCCGGGGTACCCATCGGGTTCATCGGCGGCACGCAGTCGCGCGAGCTGGCGATGGCCGGCATGCGCGCCACGCGCAGCCTGGTGGGGCGGCATCTGCGCTGGATGCCCGGCGGCAGCCACCTGTTCCCCTTCGAGCAGCCGCAGGCCACGGCGCGGGCGATTGTCGAAATGCTGCGTGAACTCGACGCGCCGACGCCGGGGTAGCCGCCGGGTGAAGCTTCCTATAATGCCGATTTCCCGGTCCGATACGGCGTCATGACCCAATACGTTTTCGTCACCGGTGGCGTGGTTTCCAGCCTGGGCAAGGGCATCGCGGCGGCCTCGCTGGCCGCGATTCTCGAGTCCCGTGGCATCAACGTCACCCTGATCAAGCTCGATCCCTACATCAACGTCGACCCGGGAACGATGTCGCCGTTCCAGCACGGGGAGGTGTTCGTCACCGACGACGGCGCCGAGACCGACCTCGACCTCGGGCACTACGAGCGTTTCATCCGGCGCTCGATGCGCCGCACCAACAATTTCACCACCGGGCAAATCTACGAGAGCGTGATCCGCAAGGAGCGCCGAGGTGAGTACCTGGGCAAGACCGTGCAGGTGATCCCGCATGTGACCAACGAGATCCAGGAGTTCATCCGGCGCGGCGCCGGCGAGGGCACGGCCGACGAGGCCGACGTGGCCATCGTGGAAATCGGCGGCACGGTGGGCGACATCGAGTCCCTGCCCTTCCTCGAAGCGGTGCGCCAGATGAGCCTGCGCATGCCGCGGCACCACAGCGCCTTCGTGCACCTGACCCTGGTACCGTTCATCCCGGCCGCCGGCGAGCTCAAGACCAAGCCGACCCAGCACAGCGTGCAGAAGCTGCGCGAGATCGGCATCACCGCCGACGCGCTGCTGTGCCGGGCCGACCGCCCGATCCCGGACGACGAGCGCGAGAAGATCTCGCTGTTCGCCAACCTGCCGCAGGACGCGGTGATCTCGGTGTGGGACGCCGACAGCATCTACAAGATCCCGCGCATGCTGCACGAGCAGGGGCTGGACGGCCTGATCTGCGACAAGCTGCGCCTGGCCGGCGGCGCGGCCGACCTGTCGGCCTGGGACGCGCTGGTGCAGGCCGAGGCGCATCCGAGGCACCATGTGCGCATCGCCATGGTGGGCAAGTACACCGACCTGTCGGATTCGTACAAGTCGCTCAACGAGGCGCTGCGCCACGCCGCGCTGAAGAACGCCTCGCGCGTGGACATCTCCTACCTCGACTCCGAGACCCTGGCCGAGGACAACATCGACCAGCTCGGCGCCTTCGACGCCATCCTGGTCCCCGGAGGCTTCGGCAAGCGCGGCGTGGAAGGCAAGATCCTGGCGGCGCGCTACGCCCGCGAGCACCGCATTCCCTACCTGGGCATCTGCCTGGGCATGCAGGTGGCGACCATCGAGTACGCGCGCGACATGGCCGGGCTGGAGGGAGCCAACAGCACCGAGTTCGACCCCGGCACGCCGCATCCGGTGATCGCGCTGATCAGCGAGTGGAAGGACCACAGCGGAGTGGTGCACGAACGCAGCGCCGAGTCCGACCTCGGCGGCACCATGCGCCTGGGCGCGCAGGAGGCGCAGGTGCAGCCCGGCACGCTGGCCCACAGCATCTACGGCGACGTGGTCAACGAGCGCCACCGCCATCGCTACGAAGCCAACGTCGACTACCTGGACGCGCTGCAGAAGGCCGGGCTGGTGATCTCGGCCTACACCACGCGCGAACACCTGACCGAGATCGTCGAGCTGCCGCGCGCCGTGCACCCGTGGTTCATGGGCGTGCAGTTCCACCCGGAGTTCAAGTCCACCCCGCGCGACGCCCACCCGCTGTTCGACGCCTACGTACGCGCCGCGCTGGCCCACCACCAGGCGGCCGCGGCACCCCGCGCGGCCAGCGCCTGAATCCGCGGAGCCCCGGCATGCAACTGTGCGGATTCGAGGTCGGCGCTCGCCGGCCGCTGTTCCTGATCGCCGGCCCCTGCGTGATCGAGAGCCGGCAGCTCGCGCTGGACACCGCCGGCGTGCTGGCCGAGATGTGCGGCGAGCTGGGCGTGCCCTTCATCTACAAATCCTCGTTCGACAAGGCCAACCGCTCGTCGGCCAAATCCTTCCGCGGACCCGGCGTCGAGCAGGGCCTGAGCATCCTCGAGGAAGTGCGCGCGCAGATCGGCGTGCCGGTGCTCACCGACGTGCACGAGGACACGCCGCTGGCCGAGGTGGCGGCGGTGGTCGACGTGCTGCAGACCCCGGCCTTCCTGTGCCGGCAGACCAACTTCATCCAGAACGTCGCGCGCCAGGGCCGGCCGGTGAACATCAAGAAGGGCCAGTTCCTCGCCCCGTGGGACATGCGCAACGTGGTCGACAAGGCGCGCGCCGTCGGCAACGAGCAGATCATGGTGTGCGAGCGCGGAGTGAGCTTCGGCTACAACACCCTGGTGTCGGACATGCGCGGCCTGGCCATCATGCGCGACACCGGCTGCCCGGTGGTGTTCGACGCCACCCACTCGGTGCAGCAGCCCGGGGGCCTGGGCGAACGCTCGGGCGGGCAGCGCGAATTCGTTCCGGTGCTGGCGCGCGCGGCGGTCGCCGCGGGCGTGGCCGGAGTGTTCGCCGAGACCCACCCCGACCCGGAGCACGCGCTGTCGGACGGGCCCAACGCGATGCCGCTGCACCACATGCGCGCGCTGCTGGAAGACCTGTGCGCGATCGATGCGGTGGTCAAGCGCCGCGACTACCTGGAGGACCAGCTGCGCTGAAGCTGCGTGGCCGCCCCCGCAACCGAAAAACAAGGACTGGAAAACCCTCATGAGTGCAATCGTCGACCTCAACGCCCGCGAAATCCTCGACAGCCGCGGCAACCCCACGGTGGAATGCGACGTGGTGCTGGAAACCGGCTTCCTGGGCCGCGCCGCGGTGCCGTCGGGCGCCTCCACCGGCACGCGCGAGGCGGTCGAACTGCGCGACGCCAACCCGCAGCGCTTCGGCGGCAAGGGCGTGCTGCGCGCGGTCGAGCACATCAACACCGAGATCACCGAAGCCGTGATGGGCCTGGACGCCTCCGAGCAGGCCTTCCTCGACCGCACGCTGATCGAGCTCGACGGAACCCCCAACAAGTCGCGCCTGGGCGCCAACGCGCTGCTGGCGGTGAGCATGGCGGTGGCCAAGGCGGCGGCCGAGGAAGCCGGCGTTCCGCTGTACCAGTACCTGGGCGGTTTCGCCGCCTGCGAGCTGCCGGTGCCGATGATGAACGTGATCAACGGCGGCGCGCACGCGAACAACAGCCTGGACATGCAGGAATTCATGATCATGCCGGTGGGCGCGCCCAGCTTCCGCGAGGCGCTGCGCTACGGCACCGAAGTGTTCCACGCGCTCAAGGGCATCCTGCACGACCGCGGCATGCCCACCACGGTGGGCGACGAAGGCGGCTTCGCGCCCAACGTGCCCAGCCACGAGGCCGCGCTGCAACTGGTGGTCGAGGCCATCGAGAAGGCCGGCTACAAGCCCGGCGAGCAGATCGCCATCGCGCTCGACCCGGCCTCCAGTGAGTTCTACCGCGACGGCAAGTACCACCTCGACGGCGAGGGCCAGGTGCTGAGCTCCGACGAGATGATCGCGATGTACGAATCATGGCTGGGCAAGTACCCGATCGTGTCCATCGAGGACGGGCTGGCCGAGCAGGACTGGGACGGCTGGAAGAAGCTCACCGAGCGCCTCGGGCGCAAGGTGCAGCTCGTGGGCGACGACATTTTTGTCACCAACACCGAGATCCTGCGCCGCGGCATCGAGCAGGGGGTGGGCAACTCGATCCTGATCAAGGTCAACCAGATCGGCACCCTGACCGAGACCTTCGCCGCCATCGAGATGGCCAAGCGCGCCGGCTACACCGCCGTGGTTTCGCACCGCTCGGGCGAGACCGAGGACACGACCATCGCCGACATCGCGGTGGCCACCAACGCCGGCCAGATCAAGACCGGCTCGCTGTCGCGCTCGGACCGCATCGCCAAGTACAACCAGTTGCTGCGCATCGAGGAAAACCTCGGCGACGTGGCACGGTTCAGCGGCCGCGGCACCTTCTACAACCTGCGCTGAAGCGCAGCCGCGCCTGACGCCGCCGCGCGCCGCCCCGCCATCCGCCGATGCGATCGCTACGCTGGGTCACGGTCGTGCTGCTGGCGGCGCTGGCGCTGCTGCAGTGGCCGCTGTGGCTGGGCGAGCGCGGCTGGCCGGCGGTGCACCGGCTGCGCCAGCAGCTGCATGCGCAGTTGCTGGCCAACGAACAGGCCAGCCAGCAAAACGCCGCGCTGTCGGCGCAGGCCCGCGACCTGCGCAACGGCACGCAGGCGGTGCAGGACCGCGCACGCAGCGAAATGGGCATGATCGCGCCCGACGAGATCTTCGTGCAGGTGCTGCCTGCGTCGAGCCCGCTGCCGCCGGTGGCGCCGGCCTCGTCAGCGCCGGCGCGCTGAGCGCGCGCCCGGAGCTACTGGGTTCGCGTGGAGCCCGGCGGCTGGTCGATGTCGTCGCGGAACAGGCGGGCCGCGTCGACCAGGTCGAAGGCGTAGCCGGCTCCGCAGAACTCGCAGGTCACGTCGACCTCGCCTCGCTCGGCCAGCACCGACTCCACCTCGTCGCGCCCGAGCATGCGCAGCATCTGCGCCACCCGCTGCTTGGAGCAGGTGCAGTGGAAGCGCGGCTGGGCCGGCGTGAACACGCGCGCCTGTTCCTCCCAGAACAGGCGCCGCAGCAGTTCCTCGGGCTCCAGGCTGAGCAGCTCGTCTCGCTGCAGCGTGGAGGCCAGGTGCACCGCGCGCGAGAAATCCTCGTCGGCGCGCTCCGGGCCGCCGGCGGCGGCGCCGCCGGCATCGGGCATGCGCTGCACCAGCAGTCCGCAGGCGCTGTGGCCATCGGCCGCCAGCATCAACCACGACGGAATCTGCTCGGATTGGTCCAGGTACTGGCGCAGAACGGCGGACAGGTCGCGCAGCGCGTGCCCTTCGGCGTCGTTGAGCGCGACGATGCCCTGGTAGGGCTGCTGCCCCGGCTGGCGCGGATCGAGGGTGATGACGCAGCGCCCGGCGCCGCGGGAATTGGTCAGCTGCGCGAAATCCGCCGGCTGGCTCGGCACCTCGGCGTCGTCGTCGACCCGCGCGGTGGCGGTGGCGCGCAGCCCGAAGTCCGGCTGGCACTCGGCCACCGCCAGGCGCAGCGGGCCATCGCCCTGGATCTGCAGCACCAGCGTGCCGTCGAACTTGAGGCTGCCGGCCAGCAGCACCGACGCGGCGCTCATCTCGCCCAGCAGTTCCTGCACGCCGGCTTCGTGCCGGCGCCGGCGCAGCATTTCCTGCCAGCTTTCGCGCAGGCGCACGGCGACGCCGCGCACATTCCCGTCGCCCAGCATGAACTTGAGCAGGCTGTCAGCCATGCGCAGCGACCTCGTGCAATTCGGTGCGGTACTCGGCGCCCTTGGCCACGTAGACGGCGGCGTTGCGCTGCATGCCGGCGATCTCCTCCGGGCGCAGCTCGCGCACCACGCGTGCCGGGCTGCCCAGGATCAGGCTGCCGTCGGGGAATTCCTTGCCTTCGGTGACCAGCGCGCCGGCGCCCACCAGGCAGTTGCGCCCGATTCGCGCGCCATTGAGCACCACGGCCTGGATGCCGATCAGGCTGCCGTCGCCCACCGTGCAGCCATGCAGCATGGCCTGGTGGCCGATGGTCACGCCGGCACCGATGCGCAGCGGGTAGCCGGGGTCGGTATGCAGCACCGCGCACTCCTGCACGTTGCTGCGCTCGCCGAGCACCACCGGCTCGTTGTCTCCGCGCAGCACGGCGCCGTACCACACGCTGGCCTGCGCGCCCAGCTCGACACGCCCGATCACGCGAGCCGTGTCGGCGACGAAGGCGTCGGGGGCGATCTGCGGGCGTACCTCGCCCAGTCGAAAAATACTCATGGAAAATCCCTGCCGTGAAAAGATCCGCGTCGTGGAAAACGCGTGGGAACTGCGACGAGAATAACCCATGCCCCGTGATATTGCCCCGCGATCGTGAGCTGGACCCTCGCCCGCCTGCGTCCCGGCGACCCCTTCCCCGCGCCCGAGCAGGCGCTGCCCGCCGGCGCCCCCTACCCCGGGCTGCTGGCGGTCGGCGGCAGGCTCGACGCGGCCGCGCTGCGCGAGGCCTATGCCCACGGCATCTTCCCGTGGTTCGGGGAGGACGAGCCGCCGCTGTGGTGGAGCCCCGATCCGCGCATGGTGCTGCTGCCCGCCGAACTGCGCGTGAGCCGTTCGCTGCGCCGCGCGGCGCGACGCTTCGCCGACGATCCGCGCTGCAGCCTGTACATCGACGGCGATTTCGAACAGGTCATGCGGGCCTGCGCCGCGCCGCGCGCCGGCGCACCGGGAACCTGGATCGGCGCCGACATCGTGGCTGCCTATGTCGGCTTGCATCGCGAGGGCCTGGCGCACAGCTTCGAGTTGCGGCGGGATGGCGAGCTGCTGGCCGGGCTGTACGTGGTGGCGCTGGGTGCCGCGGTGTTCGGCGAATCGATGTTCACGCGGGTGACCGACGGGTCGAAGGTCGCGTTGATGGCGCTTTGCGGCTTCGCGCTGGCCCACGGCCTGCGCTTCGTCGACTGCCAGCAGCAGACCGCGCACCTGTCCAGCCTGGGCGCGCGGCCCTGGCCGCGCGACGCGTTCCTGCGCGCGCTGGAGCAAAGCCGCACGCTGCCCGGGCCGCCTTGCTGGCAGTATGATTGGACGCAGTTTCGTCAGCACTGCGCAGCCTGGCTGTGACCCACCCGAACGAATTGCCGTTCAATCCGCTGCAGTTCTATTCGACCGCGGCGTACCCCTGCAGCTACCTTCCCGGGCGGCTGGCGCGCTCGCAGGTGGTGACACCGGCGCACCGCGTTCGCGCCGATGTGTACACCGAGCTGGTGCAGGCCGGTTTCCGGCGCAGCGGGCTGTTCACGTACCGGCCTCAATGCGATGCCTGCCGCGCCTGCCTGGCCTTGCGCGTGCTGGCCGGCGAGTTCCGCCCCGACCGCAGCCAGCGCCGCGCCTGGAAGCGCCACGCCGATCTGCAGGCTCGCGTGCTGGCGCCCGAGTTCGTGCTCGAGCATTACGAGCTGTATCTGCGCTACCAGGCGCGACGCCACGCCGGCGGCGGCATGGACCAGGACAGCATCGACCAGTACACGCAGTTCCTGCTGCAAAGCCGGGTCGACACGCGAATTGTCGAGTTCCGTGATCCGGCGCAATCGGGGGCGCTGAAAATCGTCTCGGTGATCGATCTGCTGCGCGACGGGCTGTCGGCCGTGTACACCTTCTACGAGCCCGACGAACCCGGCGCCGGTTACGGAACCTACGCGGTGCTGTGGCAGATCATGCAGACCCGCGCGCTGGGCCTGCCGCACACCTATCTCGGCTACTGGATCGCGCAGAGCCCCAAGATGGCCTACAAGAGCCACTTCCGTCCGTTCCAGGTCCTCGGCCCCGACGGCTGGGCCGACGGCCCCGGCCCGGCGCATCCTGCCCCCGGCGAGCCCCTGACGGCGGACGCCACGCTGCCCTGAGCCGCAGGCTCGCCCGCGCAGCGAGCGTGCGCCGGCGGGTGCGCCGCTTCGCGCATGACACCCCCGCCATTTCGTCATGTAAAATCGAAGGGTGACCAAGACCTCCTCCTCCGCCGCCGGCCAGCGCGAGCAGCCGGCCATCCAGGTCATCGAGCGCATGTTCTCGATTCTCGATGCCCTGGCCGAACAGGCCGAGCCGGTCGCGCTGAAGGCCATCGCCGAGCGCTGCGGCCTGCATCCGTCGACCGCGCACCGGATTCTCAACGACCTGGCTACCGGGCATCTGGTGGATCGCTGCGAACCCGGCGTGTACCAGCTGGGCATGCGCCTGCTGGAACTGGGCAACCTGGTGAAGGCGCGCCTGAACGTGCGCGACGTGGCGCTCGGGCCGATGCGCGAGCTGCACCGCCTGACCCACCAGCCGGTGAACCTGAGCCTGCGCCAGGGCGACGAGATCATCTACATCGAACGCGCGTTCAGCGAACGCTCGGGCATGCAGGTGGTGCGCACCGTCGGCGGCCATGCCCCGCTGCACCTGACCTCGGTCGGCAAGCTGTTCCTGGCCGGAGAGGACGCGCAGAAGGTCAAGGCCTACGCGCTGCGCACGGGGCTTTCCGGGCACACGCGCAACAGCATCACCGACCTGCCTCGCCTGGAGGCGGAACTGGCACGCGTGCGCCAGCTCGGCTTCGCGCGCGACAACGAGGAACTCGAGCTCGGCGTGCGTTGCATGGCCGCCGGCGTGTTCGACGACTCGGGGCGCCTGGTGGCCGGGCTTTCGCTGTCGGCACCCGCCGACCGGCTGCAGGAAGACTGGCTGGGAAAGGTCATCGACACCGCGGCGCGCATCTCGGCCGCGCTGGGCTACCGCCCCAAGCCGCCGCAGGCCGTGGCACGCCGCGCCTGAAGCACGCAGCGCGCCGCCGGGTCCGCGCGCAGCCGGCGACGGCCGCGCCGGCTGCAGGGGGCGTCAGTCGTCGACCGCGCCGGGGCTGGCGTCCGCCGAGCGCACCGGGTCGACGCGCGTCAGCAGCGTGCGCCCGGAGGTTTCCATCCAGTTGCGGATTCGCTCGGCATCGACGAAGTGGGCGTAGCGCCCCCACGCGTCGAGCAGCACGACGACCACGTTGCGCCCCTGCACCACGGTGTTGAGCACCAGGCAATGGCCGGCTTCATTGATGTAGCCGGTCTTTTGCAGCAGGATGTCCCAGCCGCGGTTGAAAATCAGGTGATCGGTGTTGCGGAACTCGAGCTCGCGCCGCCCCGCGGTGACCGTGCTGTGCGGATGGGTCGAGAACTGGCGGATCATCGGATAGGCGTAGGCCGCGACCGCCAGCTTGGCCAGGTCGCTGGCGGTGGACTGGTTCTGCGGAGACAGCCCGGTCGGCTCGATGTAATGGGTGTGCAGCATGCCCAACGACGCAGCCTTGCGGTTCATCGCCTGCACGCAGGCGTCCAGGCCACCCGGATAGTTGCGGGCCAGCGCGTGCGCGGCGCGGTTCTCCGAGGACATCAGCGCCAGCTTGAGCAACTCCTCGCGCGTGAACACCATGCCGGGCCGCAGGCGCGAGCTGCTCCATTTGAGGGTATCGATGTCGGCGTCGGTGATCTCGATGGGCTGGTCCATCGGCTGGTGCGCGTCGAGCACCACGGCGGCGGTCATCAGCTTGGTCAGCGAAGCGATCGGGCGCACGTCGCCGGCGTCCTTGCTCAACAGCACCTGGTGGGTGCGCGCGTCGATAACGATGGCCGAACCCGAAGCCAGGCTCACCGGATCGTCACCCAGGCGCACGGCCGACACCTTGCGCGCCTCCACGTGATGCACCGGGGCGTGAACCACGTGGCGCGGCGCGTGCACGACCCGGCGCCGCACCACATGGTGCACACGGCGCTGCGGCTCGTGGCGCACGACCCTGCGGACCACCTTGCGGTGCACGACCTTGCGGCGCACGATCTTGCGATGCACCACCTTGTCCGTGCGCTTGTGCGCGAGCGTCGCATGCGCCGGCGCGGCCGCGGTCGCGGGGGCGCTCGCGGTATCGGCGGCGCGCGCCGGGCCTGCTCCGGCCAGCCCCGCGACCATCAGCAGCGCCAGCGCCAGCCCGCGCAGGAAGGAAGACTTGCCCGCGTCGGGCCGGGTGCAGGGTCGGAGGTGGCGCATGGTGGCTCGCAAGGGTTGTAGCGAAGCGTAGCAAACAGCAAAAAAAGCGGCAAGATCAAAACGTTGCGACACGCTCTTGAGATGCCGTTCGAACATCGCCTTGGGCCACAAAAGGTCATAGCACCGGGCCGCGCCTCGCGCGACCGCAGCGATTGTAGAGTGCGCACCGCCGGCCAGGACCGCTGCACGATTGCCGCGGCACAATGGAATCCGCCTCGCCGCGGCGCACCATCGCGACCAATCAGCAGGAATGCTGGCAGCAAGCGCGAATTTGCCGACGGATGGCGGCAAATTCGACATGTTTCCCACAAACGGCGATGCCCCGCGCAGGGCGGGGCATCGCGTGGTGATGACGGCGCGGCGCCGAACGGGAGCCGCGCGCGTTTCGACCGGTGCTTACTTGTCCAGCGCGAAGATCGCGATGGCGTCGCCGTACGGGTAGCTCATCTGGAAGTTGCCACCCGCGGCCACGGCAACGTACTGCTTGCCATGCACCTCGTAGGTGATCGGAGGAGCGTTCACGCCGGCGCCCAGGTTGTAGCGCCACAGCTTCTTGCCGGTCTTGGCGTCGAAGGCGTCGAACCAGCCGTTGCCCTCGCCGGTGAAGGCGACGTTGCCGGCGGTGACCAGCGCCCCACCCATCATCGGCTGCGGAACGGTCTGGTTCCACGCGATCTTGCCGGTGTTGACGTCGATCGCGCTGAAGGTGCCGTTCTGGATCCCGCCCTTGACGTTCTTGAAGGTGCTGCCCAGGCGGATCATGCCAGGCACGGGCGGCGAGTTGTCTTCCTTCGTGTAGGTCATCAGCTGATTCATGCCCAGCACGTAGACGTACTTGGTCAGCGGCGAGTAGGCCGGCGGCGACCATTCCGAGCCACCGTTGGCGCCCGGCAGCATCTGCGTGCCTTTGTCGGTCGGCTGCGCGAACAGGTTCTGCTGCATGTCGAACGGCTCGGACATGCGGATCAGCTTGCCGGTTTCGCGGTTGACCACGTAGTAGAACGCGGTCTTGCCCGCCTCGCCGGCGGCCGGAACCATCTTGCCGTGGTCCATGGTGTCGAACAGGATCACCGGGCTGACGGCGTCGAGGTCCCACACGTCATGCGGCACTTCCTGGTAGGCCCACTTGAACTCGCCGGTCTTGACGTCGAGCGCGACGATCGAGTCGGTGTACTTGTTGTCGCCCAGGCGCATCGCCCCGTTCAGGTCGGGGTTCGGGTTGCCGGTCGAGAAGATCAGCAGGCCGCGCTTGGTGTCGATGGCCGGAGTCGTCCACACCATGCCGCCGCCGTACTTCCACGAGTCACCCGACCAGGTCTTGTGGTCGGAGGTGCTGTGCCAGCGCCAGATCTGCTTGCCGGTCTTGGCGTCGTAGGCAGCCACGAAGCCCGCCACCGGCCATTCGCCGCCGGCGCTGCCGATGATCACCATGTTGTCGTAGAAGGTCGGCGCCATGGTCTCGGAGTAGCCGGCCTGCGAGTTGGCCACTTCGGTGGACCAGTCCTGCTTGCCGGTCTTGGCGTCGACCGCCACCAGGTGGTTGTCGATGGTCAGGAAGTACACCTGGCCGTCACCCGCGGCGGCGCCGCGGTTCACGGGGCCGCAGCAGATCTGGTTGAAGCCGTTGGTGTACTCGTACTTCCAGATGGTCTCGCCGGTGGCGGCGTTCAGCGCGATCAGCGCCTGCTTCTTGTTGACCATCGGAGTGGTCGCGTACATCACCCCGTTGACCACCAGCGGGGTGGTCTCGAAGCTGGCCGTGTAGCCGGTCTGCACGATGGCCACCGGCTTGAGGTCCTTGACGTTCTTCGAGCTGATCTGGGTCAGCGGCGAAAAACGCGTGTTGTCGTAGTTGCGGCCGTTGACCACCCAGTTGCTGGCTTCGCCGGCGGCATGGTTGAGCATCCCCTGGCTGACGTTGACGTCATCCATGATGCTGTTCATGACCTGCGCCTTCTCGCCGCCGGTCTCCGAGCCTTCGGCCTTCACGCCCGCGGCGTGCGCGGCCACTGCCAGCATGCCGCCGAACATCACGGCTGCGGCTCCCCTCCCGAGGGTCCGGCGGACCCTGCTCGACATCTCTGTTACTTTTCTCATGGTTTTCGTCTCCTGGGCTCAAACGTTTCGGGGGCTCGCGCCAAAGCGCCTGCGACCCCTCGTGCGGCTGTGGATGCGACTGGTTGTTGACTGGTTGTTTTCGGACTGGCTCGGTGTCAGGAAAGGGGCTGCGTGCTGCTTGCGCGCCGTGGGCCGGCCCCTCTTCGGCCCAAGGCGTCGGGGCGCTTACTGCTTGTCCCCGGGGTACGGGAGCATGGATACACACGCCACGTTGTCGGGCGTGAGGTCCTGGTTGCCGGCCTTGTAGCCGTTGGCCTGCAGGATGTACGCGAAGATCTTGGTGTATTCGTCGGGCTTGAGGCTCCCCGGCGCCTGGTAGGGCATTTGCGCGTTGATGAACGACAGCAGTTGCTGGGCCGAGATCTTGCTGAAGTGCAGATACGAATCGAAGTCGTGGCCGCCCAGCGCGGGGCCCGAATTGCCCTTCAGGTCGGCGCTGTGGCACTCGGCGCAGTTGGCCAGGTACAGGGTCTTGCCCTGCGCGGCCTGCGCGGCGCTGTAGTCGCCCTGCCCCGGCGTGCAGGAGGCGGCATGACCCAGCGCGGGCACGGCGAGAGCCGCCGCGCCGCACAGCAGCAGGCGCGAGCTCAGGGAACGCAGGCGAATCTTCGGAAAGGATTGCATCAGAGGTCTCGTGAACGGAAAGGGGCTGGGCCGCAGCCTGCGCTCGCAGCCGCGGGCGCGGCCATCCGGGAACAAGGGCCGGCGAGCCCGCGGGGCGGGCGTCGCAATTCGATGCCGGGCAAACCATGGCGACGCGCCGACCGGGCGCGCTCGCGCCGGCAAGGCAACGGCTGGCAGTACCGCCAAGCACCAGGGTCAGGCATCGAGTCTCCTTGGGATCGCCGGTTCCGGACGCTTTGTTGTGCGCGCTGGAGCGCTTGCGTGCGTGAACTTGCGTGCGATCAATCTTCGGTTGAGTTTGTACCCGCGATGCCCCCGGGATGTAAATGCACTTTTTCCTGATGCGCATGCGCAATTTCCCAACATGGGCAAGCTCGTGCGTGCCGCCGATGGATCGTGGCAGAATTCGGGACTTGGATTTTTTTGTCCTGGACAATTCGCGAGCCTGGCCCCGGGCCGCGCACAAGGAGCCTTCGAGCATGCAAGACCCCGTGGCCTTGATCACCGGTGCAAGCGGCGGACTCGGCCAGGCCATGGCCGCACGCCTGGGCGCCGAAGGCTGGCGCCTGGTGCTGGTCGGCCGCGACAGGCAGCGCCTGCGCCAGGCCTACGGCGACGCCCACCTGCAGATCGAGGCGGACTGCAGCACCGCGCAAGGCGCGCGCGACGCGCTTGCGCTCGCCGCCGAACAAGGCCTTGCGCCCCAGGCGCTGGCGCACTGCGCGGGCAACATCCGCCTCGGTGCCGTCCACCGCGTGTCGCCGCAGGACTGGGAGGACTGCATGCGCGCCAACCTGCATAGCGCGTTCCACACCCTGGGCGCCTTCGTCGGCGACCTGCGGCGTCGCGGCAGCGGCGGCAGCGCGGTGTTCGTGTCGTCGGCGGCGGCTCGCATCGGAACACCCAACCACGAGGCCGTCGCTGCGGCCAAGGGCGGGCTGGAGGCGATGGTGCGGGCGGCGGCGGCCAGCCACGCGGCGGTGGGAATCCGCGTCAACGCGGTGGCACCCGGGCTGATGCTCACACCGGCCAGCGAGGGGCTGGTCGCCAGCGCGGCAGCGCGCGAAGCCGCGCAGCGCCAGTACCCGCTGCCGGGGCTGGGCCAGCCGCAGGAGCTCGCCGAGCTGATGGCCTGGCTGCTGTCGGACAAGGCGGCGCGCGTGACCGGTCAGGTGTGGGAGCTCGACGGGGGTTTCGCGAGCATCCGCCCGCTGGTCAAGGGCTGAAGCGCGACGCCGCGCCGTCCGCGGCGCCCAGGAGCCTGGGCGGCAGAGGTCGAGCCTGCTGCAATTCGCCAGGGACGGTCCATTCCGGCGTCGATTCGTCGCCCATAGTGCCCACTATGGGCTCCTCA
>JAJZTW010000010.1:9276-71811 GCA_021847345.1 Pseudomonadota bacterium | reverse complement strand
GGCGACGAAACGCCGGCGGGCGCGGTCGAGAAAACGCGCGATGCGTCCGATGGCCTCGGTGAGGTCGTCGGCGTTGGGCAGGAACACGATGCGGAAATGGTCCGGTCGCGGCCAGTTGAAGCCGGTTCCCTGCACGATCAGCACCCGCTCCTGGGCCAGCAGGTCGAAGGCCAGCTGCTGGTCGTCGGCGATCGGGTAGATCTTCGGGTCGAGGCGGGGGAACATGTACAGCGCGGCCTTGGGCTTGACCACGCTGACCCCCGGGATCTGGGTCAGCAGCTCGTAGGCCAGGTCGCGCTGGCGCGCCAGGCGCCCGCCCGGGGCCACCAGGTCCTTGATGCTCTGGTAGCCGCCCAGCGCGGTCTGGATCGCCAGCTGCCCGGGCGTGTTGGCGCACAGGCGCATCGACGCCAGCATGCCCAGGCCCTCGATGTAGTCGCGCGCATGGCGCTTGTCGCCGGAGACCACCATCCATCCGGCGCGGTAGCCGCAGGAGCGGTAGTTCTTCGACAGGCCGTTGAAGGTGATGCACAGCACGTCGTCGGCCAGCGACGCGATGCTCGTGTGGGTGTTGCCGTCGTACAGGGTCTTGTCGTAGATCTCGTCGGCGAACACGATCAGCTGGTGCTGGCGCGCGATTTCCACCAGCTCGAGCAGCATCTCGCGCGGATACAGCGCCCCGGTGGGGTTGTTCGGGTTGATCACCACCAGCGCCTTGGTGTTGGGCGTGATCTTGCGCCGGATGTCGTCGAGGTCGGGCAGCCAGTCGCTGAGCTCGTCGCAGATGTAGTGCACCGGACGCCCGCCCGACAGCGACACCGCGGCGGTGTAGAGCGGGTAGTCGGGCGCCGGCAGCAGCACCTCGTCGCCGTTGTTGAGCAGCGCGTTCATGCTCATGGTGATGAGCTCGGAGGCGCCGTTGCCGATGAACACGTCGTCGATCTCGACCCCGGCGATTCCCTTTTCCTGCGTGTAGTGCTGGATCGCCTTGCGCGGAGCGAACAGCCCCTTGGAGTCGGTGTAGCCGGCCGCCGAGGCCAGGTTGCGGATCATGTCCTGCACGATCTCGTCGGGCGGGTCGAAGCCGAACACGGCCAGGTTGCCGATGTTGAGCTTGATGATGCGCTGGCCGTCCTCTTCCATCTGCCGGGCCTTGTCCAGCACCGGTCCGCGGATGTCGTAGCAGACGTCCGCCAGCTTGTCCGATTTGCGAAATTCCCGCGTCGCCATGAAATGTTCCCGCGTTCGCGCGCCCCGGTTCGCGCATGTTGGCTCATGCCGGCTGACACCGACCCCGGCGGGCCCCGGGCCCCGGCCGCGCCCGCCCCCGCGTCGTCTGGGGGCGAACCCTATAATGTACCCGTTCAGCCTGCGCGCGCCGCGCAATTCGCGAGAGCCCGGCGGGCCCGCCGACGGCGCGAGGCACGCAGCCCGCGCCGGGAACGCGGCAAGCCCGCCTCGCCGCAGCGCCGGGCCGGGCATTTCTCGAAAGGCCGCGATGAAATTCCAAGCTGAAGACAACCAGGCTGCCTACACGGTCAGCGCCCACGGCCCCGGATTCGTCGAGATCAACCGGGTGCGCTACGCCGGCGGCGTCTGCGTCGGATCCGACACGCCTCCCGAGCCTTGGGGCGAGGCCGGCTTCGAGTCGCTGACCGAGCAGGATTTTTCTCGGCTGGCCGAAATCCGCCCCGAAATCGTCATCGTGGGAACCGGCAAGTCGCAGCGCTTCGCGCACCCGTCGCTGATGCGCGCTCTGATCCAGCACGGAATCGGTTTCGAGGTGATGAGCACGGCGGCGGCCTGCCGCACCTACAACATCCTGGTCGGCGAAGGCCGAAGGGCCGTCGCCGCGCTGCTGGTCGACCCCGCCGGGCAGGACTGAGCGGGCTCTGAGCGCCCCCAGGGCCGGCCCTGGGGCCCGACCCGCCCCCCGTGGGGGTCGAGAAAACTTGGGGCGGCCCTGCGTTTTCTCGTGAGCGCGCCGGCGCGCAGCGCGCGCGACGTCGTCGCGCGGCATGCCGCGCGCTCGGCGTGCCGGATGATTTGTAACTCGACTTGGTAAAATGGAATTCGTGACTCGCCGCGCCGGCTCCCGGCCGTACGCCGCCGCGCCAGGCGGCGTCGGACCGCATGCCGGGGGGCGCGGCCGAGGCTAACAGGAGACTTCATGGCTTTGGTTCTGAACAAAGTGGTTCCCGACTTCGAGGCAATCGCAACCAGCGACATCAAATTCAGCCCGAAGAGCTATCTTGGGAAGAAGCTGATCCTGTACTTCTACCCCAAGGACATGACCCCGGGCTGCACCACGGAAGCCCAGCAGTTCCGTGATCTGTACAGCGAATTCACGCAGGCCGGCGCGATGATCTTCGGTGTGTCGCGCGACAATCTGGCGTCGCACGACAAGTTCCGCAGCCAGCTCGAACTGCCCTTCGACCTGATCGCCGACACCGAGGAAAAGCTCTGCCACATGTTCGGCGTGGTCAAGAACAAGATCATGTACGGCAAGAAGGTCAAGGGCATCGAGCGCAGCACCTTCCTGGTCGACGCCGAAGGCGTGCTTCGCCAGGAATGGCGCGGCGTCAAGGTCGCCGGCCATGTCCAGGAAGTGCTGGAAGCCGTGCGCAAGCTCTGAAACGAGCCGACATCGCTGCCTTGCCTGCTTCGCCCACCCCCGGCCCCCGAGCGCGCACGCGCAGGGCCGGAGCCGTGCTTCGAACCCCCGGCGGGCGCAGGTCGGCCCGCACTCGCCCGGGCGTTCGCGAGCGCTTCGACTGATTCCGTCCCTGCCGCCGCCATGCCCTTGCCCAAGCCTCCCACCAAACTCGGTTCCCTGCTCAAGGCTCCCGCGGCAAGTGCGCTGAAATCCGCGCAAGCCCCGGCCGCCGCGCCGACCTCGCCGACCGCGCTGGCCGTCGAGCCTGCCGAGCGAGCCGACGCGATGCCGAGCCGCGGCACGCCGAGCGCGCGCCGCGCGCCCGGCAAGGCGCGCCAGCCCAAGGCAGTCGTGACGAGCACGCCCGCGCTCGTCGACCAGACGGCGCCGGCACCGGCACGCGCCGTCGAGCCGGCCTCGCCGCGACCGGCGCCGCGTCGCGCCGCGAAGTCCGCGAGCGAGCCGAGCAAGCTGTTCGTGCTCGACACCAACGTGCTGATGCACGACCCGACGTCGCTGTTCCGATTCGAGGAGCACGACGTGTACCTGCCCATGGTCACCCTCGAGGAACTCGACGGTCACAAGAAGGGCATGTCCGAGGTCGCGCGCAACGCCCGCCAGGCGAGCCGCGAACTCGACGCGCTGGTGGCCGGCGTCGAGGCCGGCATCGAGCAAGGCATACGCCTCGACCACAGCGGGCATCGCGAGGCTCGCGGACGCCTGTTCTTCCAGACCCGCGCGCACGACGCACGCCTGCCCGAGGCGCTGCCGCAGGGCAAGGCCGACAACCAGATCCTGGGCGTGCTGCAGGCGCTGACCCAGGCCTTCCCCGAGCGATCCGTGGTGCTGGTGTCCAAGGACATCAACATGCGCGTCAAGGCGCGCGCGCTCGGGCTCAACGCCGAGGACTACGCCAACGACAAGACCCTCGACGACGCCGACCTGCTGTACACCGGGCTGATGGCGCTTCCCGACGATTTCTGGGACAAGCAGGCCAAGTCGCTGGAGAGCTGGCAGCAGGGAGGCCAGCCCTTCTATCGCCTGCAGGGCCCGCTGGTGGCGGCGATGCTGGTCAACCAGGCCGTGTACTGGGAGGCTCCGAATGCCACGGCGCTGTACGCGCGGGTCAAGGAGATCCGCGCGTCCACCGCGGTGCTGCAGGTGGTGCGCGACTATACCCACCCGAAGAACAGCGTGTGGGGCGTCACCGCGCGCAACCGTGAACAGAATTTCGCCCTCAACCTGCTGCTCGACCCCGAAGTGGACTTCGTCACCCTCAGCGGACAGGCCGGCACCGGCAAGACCCTGCTGGCGCTGGCGGCCGGCCTGCACCAGGTCCTGGAGGAGCGTCGCTACAACGAGATCATCATCACCCGGGTGACGGTTCCGGTGGGCGAGGACATCGGCTACCTGCCGGGCACCGAGGAGGAGAAGATGTCGCCCTGGATGGGCGCGCTCGACGACAACCTCGAGGTGCTGAACCAGTCCGGAACCACCAACCATGGCGGTGAATGGGGGCGCGCGGCGACCCAGGAGCTGATCCGCTCCAAGGTCAAGATCAAGAGCATGAACTTCATGCGCGGTCGCACGTTCCTCAACAAGTACGTGATCATCGACGAGGCGCAGAACCTCACGCCGAAGCAGATGAAGACCCTGATCACCCGCGCCGGCCCCGGCACCAAGATCATCTGCATGGGCAACCTGGCGCAGATCGACACTCCCTACCTCACCGAGGGCAGCTCGGGACTGGCGTATGCGGTCGATCGCTTCAAGGGCTGGAAGCACTCCGGTCACATCACCCTCGCCCGCGGCGAACGCAGCCGCCTGGCCGACTACGCCACCGAGATCCTCTGACGCCGGCCCGCGACGTCGCGGACCGGTTCAACCATCTGCGGGACAGTACAGGTAGCCGCCCTTGCCGGGATCGAAGGCGAAGCCCACGGACGCGTTGGGAGGACAGGCGCGCACGTAGTCCAGTTCGACCCCCGGGGACCAGGTCACGCCGCTGCCGCAGTCGGCCCGCACCACCCAGCCGTCGAACTCGATGCCGCGGCAAGCCGCCCGCCAGCTTCCGGGCGGCAGCCAGCGCCAGCTGTCGCACACCAGCTTGCCGTTGTCGTTGGAAACGGTGCTGCCCACGGCGCATTGCAGCTTGTAGTCCAGCCGGGAGTCGATCGGCGGGTCCCGCGGCTGGGCGCACGAGGCCTCCAGGACTCCGCTGGCGACGTCGTAGCGCGAGCCCGAGCAGCTGGCCTGGTAGGTGCCTGCCGGGAACATCGGCGCGCGTACCGACCACCAGGCCAGCTCGGGGCTCATGTCGGTGGCGTACAGGCGCTGGCCCGACGCGGACAGCGCGAAGGCGCTCACCCAGCGAGGCGTCGACATCGCATTGCGCGTGCGCGCCGGCCGGCCATGGGAATCGAGGTCGATCACCAGCAGCCCGCGGCCGGCATCGGCTCCAGCCGCATACAGGTGCGAGCCGTCGGGCGACACCGCGAGCTGGCTGGTGAGCTGAGGCTGCGGCGTGTAATCCAGGCGCACGAGAAAGTCGGGCAGCACCTCGTAGCGCGTGATGCCCCCCGGGTCGACGGCATAGGCCCGCCGGCCGTCCGGCGACACCGCGAAGGCGCGAACGTCGGTTCGGGACAGCGTCGCGCCGAGCCAGGTCAGCGAGCCGTCGTGCAGTGAAATGGAGAAGATGTCGATGCCGCGTCCCGGCGTGGGCACGTACAGACGCGACCCGCCGGGGGCGATCGCCAGGCCTTGCGGGTCGATCAGCGACGGCAGGTCGTAGCGCTGCTGGTAACGCAAGGCCCGCCCGCCGTCGTCGACCTGGAACACGGCCAGGAAGCGCTGCGTGCCGTCGCGCATGACCGCGTAGGCGTAGCGGCCCGACGGCAGCAGCGCGAGGGCTTTGATCTCGCCGGCAACGCCGGCCGCCTGCGGCTCGAGGCAGCGCAAGGCTCCCGCGCCGTCGCTTCGACAGGCCTGCAGCCGGCCGCCCGGGCCGTCGGCCACCAGCACCCAGCTTTCATCGGCGGATACCGCGACCGTGGTGCCGTGGGCCAGCGCGACCTGCTGCACGCCGCCGGGCTCGATCAGCGTGCCATCCGTCGCGGTCTGCGCCGCAGCCTGCCCGGCACCGGACACCCCAAGCACCAGCAGCAGGCCACCGATCCCGGCCATCCAGGTTCCTTGCATCGCAGCGCTCCCGGCACGCACCACGCGCACCCGCAAGCGAAGCATGCAGCAACCTCTCCAACCTGCTGGACCGCGGGGTTGAGTGTCCCCATTCCCCTCCAGGCCATAAATCGCTGTCGGGAAAGAAGCAGCCAGCACTGCCTGGTGGGTAGGTCCTGGTGGGTAGGTCCTGGTCAGCCTCAGGCCGCCCCAGGCGGCTGTGCACCGCCACCTGACACCGGTCGCCACCGCGACCGTGATGTTGGGTTCGGGCCGCCGCAGGCGGCTGTGCACCGCCACCTGAACCCCGCCGCATCCGCGAGGCTCTCCACTGTCGAGGGCACCCCCACCGCAGGGCCGCCCCAAGGTGGGGTGCGTCCCCCTCGGGGGGACGGAGCCGGGGTCGCCCCCGGCGACGGAGGGGGCTCTAGTTCTTCGACTTGTCGACCAGCTTGTTGGCCTTGATCCACGGCATCATCGCGCGCAGCTGCTCGCCGACGACCTCGATGGAATGCTCGCGGGTGATTCGACGGCGAGACGTCAGCGTGGGTGCGCCGGCGCGGTTTTCCAGGATGAAGCTCTTGGCGTACTCGCCGGTCTGGATGTCCTTCAGGCACTGGCGCATGGCTTCGCGCGTGGCGTCGGTGACGATGCGCGGGCCGGTCACGTACTCGCCGTACTCGGCGTTGTTCGAGATCGAGTAGTTCATGTTGCCGATGCCGCCCTCGTAGATCAGGTCGACGATCAGCTTGAGCTCGTGCAGGCACTCGAAGTAGGCCATCTCGGGCGCGTAGCCGGCTTCCACCAGGGTCTCGTAGCCGGCCTTGATCAACTCCACGGTGCCGCCGCACAGCACGGCCTGCTCGCCGAACAGGTCGGTCTCGGTTTCCTCGCGGAAGTTGGTCTCGATGATGCCGGCGCGGCCGCCGCCATTGGCCATCGCGTACGACAGCGCCAGGTCGCGCGCCTTCTTCGACTTGTCCTGCGCCACGGCCACCAGGTGGGGCACGCCGCCACCCTGCATGTAGGTGCTGCGCACGGTGTGGCCGGGGGCCTTCGGCGCGATCATGATCACGTCGAGGTCCTCGCGCGGAACGACCTGGCCGTAGTGCACGTTGAAGCCGTGCGCGAAGGCCAGCGCGGCGCCCTTCTTCGCGTTGGGTTCGACGTGATCGCGGTATACCTGGGCGATGTTCTCGTCCGGCAGCAGGATCATCACCAGGTCGGCGCCCTTGACGGCGTCGTCGACTTCCTTGACGGTCAGTCCGGCCTTCTTCGCCTTGTCCCACGAAGCCCCGCCCTTGCGCAGGCCCACGGTGACCTTCACGCCGCTTTCGCTCAGGTTCAGCGCGTGCGCGTGGCCCTGGGAACCGTAACCGATGATCGTGACCTTCTTGCCCTTGATCAGAGACAGATCACAGTCCTTGTCGTAATAGACCTTCATGCTTGCTCCTGCGGGCGAAAGTGCGTTGAAACATTCCCACGAGCCTTTCGCCCGTCGTGTGTTCCCGCAAAGCCGGGGACGGCCCATGGCTTGCTCGGGTTATCGTGGAAATGGGGGGGCGGGGCCGCCCTCGTCGGGGTCGAAAAGCTATCGAATGCGCCAGCTTACACGCGCAGCACGCGCTCGCCGCGGCTGATGCCGCTGGCTCCGGTGCGCACGGTCTCCAGGATCGCCGAACGCTCGACGGCCTGCAGGAAGGCGTCGAGCTTGGCCTCGTCTCCGGTGAGCTCGATGGTGTAGCTCTTGTCGGTGACGTCGATCACGCGGCCGCGGAAAATGTCGGCCATGCGCTTCATCTCCTCGCGCTCCTTGCCGACCGCGCGCAGCTTGATGATCATCAGCTCGCGCTCGATGTAGTTGGCTTCGGTCAGGTCGACCACCTTGACCACGTCGATCAGGCGGTTGAGGTGCTTGGTGATCTGCTCGATCACGTCGCTGGATCCGCGCGTGACGATGGTCATGCGCGACAGCGACGGGTCCTCGGTGGCGGCCACCGACAGGGATTCGATGTTGTATCCGCGGGCGGCGAACAGGTCGACCACGCGCGACAGCGCTCCGGGCTCGTTCTCGAGCAACACGGCGATGATATGTTTCACGTACGGACTCCTCCCCGGGCTTCGCGCACCGCCGGTAAGCGGCGCCTGGCTCCGGGGCCAAGTGGAAAACGCCGCCTTCGCGGCGACGGATCTCAGAGGTCCTCGGACCCCAGCAGCATGTTGGTGATGCCCTTGCCGGCCTGCACCATCGGCCACACGTTGCTCGTCGGGTCGACGATGAACTCGATGAACACCGTGCGGTCCTTCATCGCCAGCGCCTTCTCCAGCGCCTCGCGCACCTGCGAGGGTTTGTCGATGCGCATGCCGACGTGTCCGTAGGCCTCGGCCAGCTTGACGAAATCGGGCAGCGAATCCATGTAGGAATGCGAGTAGCGCCCGGCATACTCGATTTCCTGCCACTGGCGCACCATGCCGAGGTAGCCGTTGTTGAGCAGCAGCACTTTCACCGGCGTGCCGTACTGCAGGCAGGTGGCCAGCTCCTGGATGTTCATCTGGATCGAGCCGTCGCCGGTGATGACCACGCATTCGGCGTCGGGGCGCGCCAGCTTGATGCCCATCGCATAGGGCAGGCCCACGCCCATGGTCCCCAGGCCGCCGGAATTGATCCAGCGCCGCGGGTGGTCGAAGCGGTAGTACTGCGCGGCCCACATCTGGTGCTGGCCGACGTCGGAGCAGACGTAGGTTTCCTGGTCGCGAGTGAGTTCGTGCAGGGTCTCGATGACCAGCTGCGGCTTGATCACGTCGTCGGACTTGTCGTAGCTCAGGCAGTCGCGCTTGCGCCACTCGTTGATCTGCTTCCACCAGGCGGTCATCGCCGCACTGTCGGGCTTGCGACCCTCGGCGAACTGCTGCTCGAGCTGCTCGATGAGTTCCGACAGCACCTCGCCGACATCGCCGACGATGGGCACGTCGACTTTCACGCGCTTGGAGATGCTCGACGGGTCGATGTCGATGTGCACGATCTTGCGCTCGATCTGCGCGAAGTCCTTCGGGTTGCCAATCACGCGGTCGTCGAAGCGAGCGCCCACGGCCAGCACCACGTCGCTGTGCTGCATGGCCATGTTGGCCTCGTAGGTGCCGTGCATGCCCAGCATGCCGAGGAACTTGGGATCGCTGCCGGCGATGGCCCCAAGGCCCATCAGGGTGTTGGTGCAGGGAAGCTGCAGCAGTTCGGCCAGGCGACGCAGCTTGTCGGAGGCCTCGGCCAGCACCACGCCGCCGCCGCTGTACAGGTACGGACGCTTGGCCTGCAGCAGCAGTTGCACGGCCTTGCGGATCTGCCCGCCGTGCCCCTTGCGCACCGGGTTGTACGAGCGCAGGCTGATCTCGTCGGGATAATGGAACGCGGTGGTGGCGACGCTGACGTCCTTCGGAATGTCGACCACGACCGGGCCCGGACGGCCACTGCGCGCGATGTGGAAGGCCTTCTTGATGGTCGTGGCGAGGTCGCGCACGTCCTTGACCAGGAAGTTGTGCTTGACGATGGGGCGCGTGATGCCCACCGTGTCGCATTCCTGGAAGGCGTCCAGGCCGATCGCGTGCGTCGGCACCTGGCCGGTGATCACCACCATCGGGATCGAATCCATGTAGGCGGTCGCGATTCCGGTGATGGCGTTCGTGGCGCCGGGGCCCGACGTCACCAGGCACACGCCGACATCGCCGGTGGCGCGCGCGTAGCCGTCGGCCGCGTGCACTGCGCCCTGCTCGTGGCGCACCAGCACATGCTGGATGTCCTTCTGCTTGTAGAGGGCGTCGTAGATGTAGAGCACCGCACCGCCGGGGTAACCCCAGATGTGCTTGACGCCTTCGCGCTGCAGGCAGCGCACCAGGATCTCGGCACCGGTGATGTCGGAGGCCGAACGAGCGCTGGCTTGGGGGGAAACGGGGGAGGGTTCCGTCGCGAAGGACGGCTGGGCCGCGCCGCGCGCGGTGATCGTGGATTCCATGACTGACCTCGTTGAATTTCTCTGACGAAAAACCGTAGGCGCCTCTCCAGACAGGCTCGTGACCTGCTCTCGAGACTCGTTCCACGAATTCGCCGGGACCGCTGGCATGCCTGCCGGTCGGCGCCCCCGGTCCTGCACCGGAGTCGGGGATCTGCGCGCCAAGCGCCGGCGTTTCGGATACCTGCCGGCGTTTGCTCGGTCCGTGGTAGGCACGAACCGTGGAACATCTGCAATGGTAATGCGGCGCCGCATCACGAACAAGGTTTTTCGTGCTGCGCGCCTTCGGGCTACGGGCTGCAGTTGCCCTCGGCAACGTCAACGATCAGGCCCGGAATGGCCAGCAGGCCTCCGCTGCGGATGGGGGCCGAGGCGCCCCAGCAAGGCGGGCGTGCACTGCCCGCGATCGCACGCTTGACCGGGTCGGGATCGCGCCGCGCAGGCAGGTCGCGCAGGCGCAGTTGCCAGCGCGGGTCGGCGACGGCGGCGTCGACGGCTTCGCGCGTGCCCTGGCCCGGGAGCAGCAACGATGCGCCAGCGGTGCCGGGCGCCTCGGGCCGCGCGCCGCCGGGCCGCGGGGCGGTCGCGGCCTGCCGCCCGGCGTTCCCAGGGGAGCGCACGCCGGGCCGCGCGTCGCCGCTCGCCGGCTCTCGCGCGCGGGACTGCGCCGGCGTTCGCGCGCGTGGCGCAGGCGCGGGCCTGCGTCGCCCTCCGGCCGGGGCCGGGGCCGGCGCACCCTCGTCGAGGCCCACGACCAGCGCTGGGTCGGGTTGCGGCGCGGGAATCGGCAGCGAGTGCCGCAAGCGTGTCGTCAACAGCGCCGCCAGCAGCAGATGCAATGCGAGCGCCAGCAGCAGCGCGCTGCGCAGCGCATGCTGCCCCCGCTCGACTTGGGTACCGAATCCCCACATGCGGGGATTGTGCGCACGCCGCCAAGCACCCTGGCGCAACGAGGCCTCTGGCGGCGCCCTACCCTGCCAGGCGCCGCAGCAGGCACACTGCGCTGGTCGCGATTCCCTCCTGGCGTCCGACGAAACCCAGGCGCTCGGCGGTCTTGGCCTTCACGTTGACCCGTTCGGCCTCGATTCCCAGCGCCTGCGCGATGCGCTGCTGCATGGCTTGGCGGTGCGGAGCCAGGCGCGGCAGTTGCGCGCGCACCGTGCAGTCCACGTTCACCGGTTCCCAGCCCAGCGCGCGCACGCGCTCCATCGCGTGCCGCAGCAGCTGCTGCGAATCGGCGCCTGCGAAGCGCGGGTCGTCGTCCGGGAACAGCGTGCCGATGTCGCCCAGGCCGGCGGCGCCGAGCACGGCATCGGTGATCGCGTGCAACAGCGCATCGGCATCCGAGTGCCCGAGCAGGCCCAGGTGGTGGGCGATCTCGACTCCGCCGAGCACGAGCCGGCGGCCGGGCACCAGGGCGTGGATGTCCTCGCCCTGGCCGATGCGGTAGAGGTCGCCGGCCTCAGCCATTGCGTGCCTCGCCCCGGGCGGCCGCGGCGCGCGCCTGCAGCACGGCCTGCGCCAGTTCCAGGTCGCCGGCCAGGGTCACCTTGAAGTTCGACGCCTCGCCGTGCACGAGCAGCGGGCTGGCGCCGCGCGCCTCCATCGCGGACGACTCGTCGGTGACGGTGTCCCCGCAGGCGAGCAATGCTGCCAACAGGGGACCGAGCCGGAACATCTGCGGGGTCTGTGCCTGCCACAGGCCCTCGCGGGGCAGCGTCGAGCCGACACGGGTCGGCGCGTGCTGCGGGCGCTGGCGCTTGAGGGTGTCGGGCAGCGGCAGCGCCAGCAGGCCGCCCACCTCGTCGGGCAGGCAGGAGTCGATCAGGCGGTCGACGGCCTGCGCGGTGATGCAGCAGCGCGCGGCGTCGTGCACCAGAACCCAGTCGTCGGCGCCGGCGCCCTGCTCGAGCAGCCATTGCAGGCCGCCTCGTACGCTGGCAGCGCGCGTGTCCGCCCCGCGGGGCGCGATTCGCAGGCGCGGGTCGGCCAAGTCGCGCAGGCAGGCCTCGGCACGCGCGTCCTGCGGCGCCACCACCACCGTCACCGTGCGCAGCCGGGAGCAGCCGAGCAGGGCCCGCACCGTGTGCACGAGCATCGGCTGCCCGGCCAGCGCCAGGTACTGCTTGGGCTGATCCGCGCCCAGGCGCGAACCCGAACCGGCAGCGGGAATGAGGGCGTGCATACAGGGCGTGGCTGGCAGGCGACGGACGGTGGCGGGCAGCCGCAAGCATACGGGAGCCGCCCGCGCACGGGGCCCCGGCAAGCCGCGCGCCGGCACGTCCGATCGCCTGCTGCGAGAATTCCGGGAATGTCCACGAGCCTTTCCGAATCCCGAGCACTGATCGAACCGGCCCTGCCGGCCCTGCGCGACGGGCGCCGCCTGGCGCTGCGGCGCCCGCCCGGCAGCGCCGATGCGCTGCTGCTCGCCGAGCTGGCCACGCAGCGCAGGCCCGGCGGGCCGTGGCTGGTGGTGACCGCCGAGCCGGCGGACGCGCAACGCCTGCTGGAGGAGATCCGCTGGTTCGCCCCCGAGCTGCGCTGCGGCGTGCTTCCCGACTGGGAGACCCTGCCCTACGACGCGTTCTCGCCGCACCAGGACCTGGTGTCCGAACGCCTGGCCACGCTGTGGGCGCTGCATCAGCGCGAGCTCGACATGGTGCTGGTGCCGGCGAGCACCGCGCTGCAGCGCCTGGCGCCGCCGGCCTTCCTCGCCGCCCGCACCTTCCGCTTCGACAAGGGCCAGAGCATCGACGAGGCCGCGCTGCGCGCGCAGCTCGTGCTCGCGGGCTACGCGCATGTCACCCAGGTGGTGGCGCCCGGCGAGTACGCGGTGCGCGGCGGACTGCTGGATCTGCATCCGATGGGCAGCACCCTGCCGCTGCGCATCGACCTGTTCGGCGACACCATCGAATCCATCCACACCTTCGATCCGGACAGCCAGCGCAGCCTGTTCCCGGTCGACACGGTGCGCCTGCTGCCCGGGCGCGAGTTCCCGCTCGACGAGCCGGCCCGCCAGCGCTTCCGGGCGCAGTGGCGCGAGCGCATCGAGGGCGACCCGAGCCGCAGCCCGCTGTACCGGGACATCGCCGGCGGAGTCGCCGGCCCCGGCATCGAGTACTACCTGCCGCTGTTCTTCGAACAGACCGCGACCCTGCTCGACTATTGCGGCGAACAGGCCGGCGTGGTGCTGGTCGGCGACGTGGCCGGCGCGATGCGCCGCTTCTGGGCCGACACCAGCGAGCGCTGGCGCCTGCTGCGCTCCGACCCCGAGCGCCCGGCGCTCGCGCCCGCCGACCTGTACCTGCGCGACGAGGACTTTTTCGTCGCCGTGAAGGCACTGCCGCAACTGGCGCTGCGCGATGCGTCGGCCGCCGTTTCCGACGAGCCCCGGGACGAGCCGGCGGACGACTCCTGGGGCCGCGGCGGCACGCAAGGCGAATTCGGCGCCGCGCTGCCCGAACTGGGTATCGAGCGCCGTGCCGAGCAGCCACTGCGCCGGCTGCGCCAGTGGCTCGACGAGGGCGCGCGCGCCACGCCGCCGCGCAGGGTGTTGCTGTGCGCCGACTCCCCCGGGCGCCGTGAATCCCTGCTGGAGCTGCTGCGCGATTCGGGCCTGCAGCCGCAGGCCCTCGACGGCTGGCCCGCGGCGCTGCGCGGCGACGCCGCGTTCGCGCTGGCGGTGGCACCGCTGGCCGCCGGTTTCGCGCTGCCCGCGCACGGCCTGGCCGTGCTCACCGAGACCGAGCTGCTGGCGCTCGGGCCGGCGCAGCGCCGCCAGCGTCGCCAGGAACGCGCCAGCGATGTCGAGAACCTGATCCGGGACCTGTCCGAGCTCAAGCCGGGCGACCCGGTGGTGCACCAGCAGCACGGCATCGGGCGCTACCAGGGTCTGGTTTCGCTGGACCTGGGCGACGGGCCCACGGAACTGCTGCACATCCTGTATGCCGGCGACGCATCGCTGTACGTGCCGGTGGCGCAGTTGCACCTGATCGCGCGCTACAGCGGGGTCGACCCGGAGCACGCGCCGCTGCACACCCTGGGGTCCGGGCAATGGGACAAGGCTCGGCGCAAGGCGGCCGAACAGATCCGCGACACCGCCGCGGAGCTGCTCAACCTGTATGCGCGACGCGCCAGCCGCCCCGGGCATTCGTTTCGCTTCCCGGCGCAGGACTACGAGGCCTTCGCCGCCGGTTTCGGCTTCGACGAGACCGCCGACCAGGCGGCGGCGATCCACGCCGTGGTGCAGGACATGGTCTCGGGCAAGCCGATGGACCGCCTGGTGTGCGGCGACGTCGGCTTCGGCAAGACCGAGGTCGCGCTGCGCGCGGCCTTCGTCGCCGTCATGGGAGGCCGCCAGGTCGCGGTGCTGGCGCCGACCACGCTGCTGGCGGAACAACATGTGGAGACCTTTCGCAACCGTTTCGCCGACTGGCCGGTGCGCATCGCGGAACTCTCGCGCTTTCGCACCACGAAGGAGGTGCGCGCGGCGCTGCAGGGGCTGGCCGACGGCACCGTGGACATCGCCATCGGCACCCACAAGCTGCTGTCACCCGACATTCGCTTCGAGCGCCTCGGCCTGGTCATCGTCGACGAGGAGCATCGTTTCGGGGTGCGCCACAAGGAGGCGCTGAAGGCCCTGCGCGCAGAGGTGGACATGCTGACCCTGACCGCCACGCCGATCCCCCGCACCATGGGCATGGCGATGGAGGGCCTGCGCGACCTGTCGGTGATCGCCACCGCTCCGCAAAAGCGCCTGGCCATCAAGACCTTCGTTCGCAACGAGAGCAAGGCGGTGATCCGCGAGGCGGTGCTGCGCGAGATCAAGCGCGGCGGCCAGGTCTACTTCCTGCACAACGAGGTCGACACCATCGAGCGCCGCAAGGAAATGCTGGCCGAACTGATTCCGGAGGCGCGCATCGAGATCGCCCACGGCCAGATGCACGAGCGCGAGCTCGAGCGCGTGATGCGCGACTTCCACGCCCAGCGCTTCAACGTGCTGCTGTGCTCGACCATCATCGAGACCGGCATCGACGTGCCCACCGCCAACACCATCGTGATGAGCCGCGCCGACAAGTTCGGCCTGGCGCAGCTGCACCAGTTGCGCGGACGCGTCGGGCGCTCGCACCACCAGGCCTACGCCTACCTGCTGGTTCCCGACGTGCAGTCCCTGACCAAGACCGCGCAGCAGCGCCTGGAGGCGATCTCCCAGATGGAGGAACTCGGCTCGGGCTTCTACCTGGCCATGCACGACCTCGAGATCCGCGGCGCCGGCGAGGCGCTGGGCGAGGCGCAGTCCGGCAACGTCCAGGAAGTGGGCTACCAGATGTACCTCGACATGCTCGGCGCGGCGGTCAAGGCGCTCAAGGCCGGACACGAACCCGACCTGCTGCAGCCGCTGGCGGTGACCACCGAGATCAACCTGCACGAGCCGGCCCTGCTGCCGCAGGACTACTGCCCGGACGTCAACGCGCGACTGAACCTGTACAAGCGACTGGCCAGCGCCGCCGACGAGCAGGCGCTGCAGCAGGTGGCCGAGGAGATCGTCGACCGCTTCGGGCGCATGCCGCCGGCGGCGTCGAACCTGCTGGAAACCCACCGCCTGCGCCTGCTCGCGCAACGCTACGGCGTGGTGCGGGTCGACTCCGCCGAGAAGCTCACGCTGCTGCACTTCCGCCCCGACCCGCCGGTCGACGCCGGGCGCATCATCTGGCTGGTGCAGAATCACCGCCATGTGCGTCTCGCCGGCAACGACCGGCTGCGCATCGAGCGCGATGCCGGGGATGCCGCGGCGCGCGCCCGCCTGGTGCGTGACACGCTGCGCCTGCTCGGCGAGCCCCGCGTGGCGGCGCCGGCCTGAGCGGGCCGCCTCGCCGGCATCGCCACCCTTCCCCGCGGTCCACACCCCCGCCCTGTCCTGCGACGCGCCCGCCCCCTGCGTGCCTCGCCCACCCTGTCTTTCCATGCACAACCTGGTCCTGCAAGTCCCCGCCCCCGCCAGGCTCGACCCCGCCGTCGTCGCCCGCATCGCCGAACAGGTACGGCCGCGAAGCCAGCAAGCCCTCGGCGACGCCGCCGGGCGCGGCGGCCCGAGCGCGCTGCGCCTGTGCGACGTCGCCGCCGACGAGCACACCGTGCGCGCGCTGATGCCGGCGCTGGCGGCGCGCCACGGCCTGGACTGGGCGCTGCTGCCCGCCGGGCTGCGCCTGCGGGACTTTCGACTGCTGGTGCTCGACATGGACTCGACCCTGGTGAACATGGAGACCATCGACGAGCTCGGCAGCGCCACCGGCATGAAGGCGCGAATCGCCGAGATCACCGAGGCCGCGATGCGCGGCGAGATCGCCGATTACGCCGAGAGCCTGCGGCGGCGCCTGCAACTGCTGGCCGGCACGCCGGAGAGCGTGCTGGAGGACGTATGGCGGCGCATGGAGCTCAACCCGGGGGCGCGGGAGCTGATCGCAGCCGCCAAGGCGGCAGGCCTGCAGGTACTGCTGGCCACCGGCGGCTTCACGTGGTTCGCCCGTCGCCTGCAGCTCGAACTCGGGCTGCACGAGGTGCGGGCGAATGAACTCGACATCGTCGACGGACGCCTGACCGGGCGCACGCTGGGCCCGATCGTCGACGGCGCGGGCAAGCGCGACGCGCTGCTCGACGCCTGCCGTCGCCTGGGCTGCGAGCCCTCGCGCGCGATCGCCATCGGCGATGGCGCGAACGACCTGCCGATGCTCGATGCCGCCGGACTGGGTGTCGCCTACCGTGGCAAGCCCGCCGTGCAGCAGGCCGCCGACATGGCGCTGAACCACTGCGCGCTGGACGCGCTGCTGCTGGCGCTGCAGGACGAATAGGCGCGGCGCCGGGCCGGCCCGCGCTGGCTCAGCGGGGTTCGCCGCCGGGAAGGCGCGGGGTTTGTCCGCTGATGCGCTGGTCGAACTCGGCGAGCGCGGCGGCCAGCCCGTTGGCGGTTTCCGCGACATGCCTGGACTGCTCGTGCTGCAGCTGGTCGATCCGGTTCGTCAATTGCTCGCGGCTCGCGTCGATCTGCGCGCCCAGGCGCTGCAGTCCCGCGTCCAGCGCAGACTGCAATTGCACCAGGCGCGAGGTCTCCGCCTTCTCCGCCAGCTCGCGCAGCGCCTGCTGCGCCTTGACCTGGCGGCGCAACTCGATCAGCGAACGCGTGTGCAGCCACAGCGCCAGGCCGCCCAGGAGCAGCGCGACGGCCGCGCACAGCCCGAGCATCAGCAGGCCCAGCGGCGCCTGCACGCTGGTGAATCCCAGCGTCAGCGAGGTCGGCGCGGTGAACGCGCCCCAGTTCGCCGCCGCGAACGCGGCCAGCAGGATCAGCAGCGCCACGGCCGCCAGACTACGCCATCCCATCGTGTCACTCCCCGGGGAACCACGGGCTCCCGCCAAGCGGGCGGCGCACCGACCGGCGCCGCCCCGTGCGAGCATGCTACAGGGCCACGCGCATGGCCTGCTGCAGGTCTCCGATCAGGTCGCGCGCGAGCTCCAGGCCGATGTTCAGGCGCACCAGATACTCGCCGGGCGCCGCCGGCGCCGGCGCGCCCCCGGCAGGCGGCGTGACCCGGGCCCGCGTGTGCCGCGTGTCGTAGGGAACCGCCAGGCTCATCGGCCCGCCCCACGAGTAGCCGATGCCGAACAGGCGCAGCGCATCGACGAACCCGTCGACCCTTGCCGGCTCGATGTCTTCGCGGAACACGAAACTGAACAGTCCCGCGGCGCCGACGAAGTCGCGCTGCCAGAACTCGTGCCCGGGGCTGCCGGCAAGCGCCGGGTGAAGCACCCTCGCCACCTCCGGGCGAGCCTGCAGCCAGCGCGCGACCTCGCGCGCCGTGGCGTCGTGCGCGGCGTAGCGCAGGGGCATCGAGCCCAGGCTGCGCAGCACCAGCGCGACGTCGTCGCCGCCGACGCCCAGCCCGAGGCGCATGTGGGCGTCGAGCAGTGCCTCGTGCAACGCGTCGTCGCGCACCAGCACGGCGCCCATCAGCACATCGGCGCCGCCCGACTGGTACTTGGTCAACGCCTGCATGGACAGGTCGATGCCGAGATCGAAGGGGCGCAGCGCAAGGCCCGCCGACCAGGTGTTGTCGATGGCCGTCAGCACGCCGGCGCCGCGAGCGATGTCGACCAGCGCACGCAGATCGGGAACTTCCATGGTGACCGAACCCGGCGCCTCGAGCCACATGAGGCGGGTGCGCGGGCCGATCAGCTCGCGCGCCGAGTCCGGGCGCTGCGGATCGTAGATGCGCGTGACGATTCCCCAGCGATCGAGCATGCCTTGCGCAAGGTCCCGCCCAGGCGCATAGGCATTGCATGGAACCAGTACCTCGTCGCCATGGCGCAGCAACGCGAGGTCGACCAGCGCAATCGCCGACAGGCCCGAAGGACACAGCAGCGCGTGCCGGGCCCCCTCGATGTCGGCCAGCCGGCGCTCCAGCGCGAAGCTCGCCGGCGTTCCGTGCAGCCCATAGGTATAGCCGGACTTGTCGCGCCAGTTGCGCGAGCGCATCTGGCGCACGTTGTCGAACAGCACCGTCGACGCGCGGTAGACGGGAAGCTGCGTGGCGGCAAAACCCCCGGGCGCAGCATAGGGATGGTGCTGCAGCAGCGTCGACGGGGCGCCTGGCGACACGCCGTCGCGCGCCGACACGGAAGTCTGCTCTAATCGGCAATCATGTTCGTCATTGGACATTGGTCACGGTTCTCCTGCGAAGCCTGTCGCGACAGTCGCGAACCCGCGAACGCGCCGCCGACGGTACTCGGAAAGACTCCAGCATAGAAGCTGCGCAGGCAACCCGCACCTCCGCCCAAGCATTGGACCCTGCCCCTGCCCCCCGCCACGCGCCGGCCGCGGACTCGATCCGCGCCGTGCCGCGAGCCTGGCCGTCGCTGCCCAGCGCGGCGGCGCACGGCCGCCGCCGGCATCCACTCCCGCCGTGGGCCCTTCGCGCCCCGCGGCAGCGCGCCGCACGGCGCCATCGAGTCTCCCCACAGCCTGCAGCCGAGGACCGCGCGGTATGAGAGAAGCCCTGATCCTGCTGTTCCTGATCCTGCTCAACGGCCTGTTCGCGATGGCCGAGATCGCGCTGGTCACCGCGCGCCGCGCGCGCCTGACGGCGTTGGCCGAGTCGGGCAGCGTTCCGGCGCGCGCCGCGCTGCAGCTCACCGAGCAGCCCACGCGCCTGCTGTCGACGGTGCAGATCGGCATCACCTCCATCGGCGTGCTCAACGGCATCATCGGCGAGGCCGCCTTCTCGTCGAGCATCAACACCGCGCTGCAGCAACTGGGCCTGTCGGCGCGCGCGTCGTCGGTCGCCGCCACCGCGCTGGTGGTGATCGTGATCACCTACCTGTCGATCGTGGTCGGCGAGCTGGTGCCCAAGCGACTGGGCCAGCTGGCCCCCGAGCGAATCGCGCTCATCACGGCGCAGCCCATGCTGTTCCTGGCGCGCGTGGTGGCGGTGTTCGTCAAGCTGCTGTCGGTTTCCACCGACCTGCTGCTGCGCCTGCTTCGCGTGCGCACCGACCAGCCCAAGCATGTCACCGAGGAGGAGATCAACGTCGTGCTCGAGGAGGGTTCGGACGCCGGCGTGATCGAGGTGCAGGAACACGAGATGGTGCGCAACGTGTTCCGCCTGGACGACCGCCAGATCGCTTCGCTGATGACCCCGCGCAACGAAATCGAGTTCCTCGACGTCGAGGATCCGCTGGCCGACAACCTGGCGAAGATCTCGCAGAGCCCGCATTCGCGCTTCCCGCTGGTGCGCGGGGATCTCGACGACGTGCTCGGTCTGGTGTCGGCCAAGGAACTGCTCGGACGCTTCATCCGCCGCGAGGGCATCGACGACCTCGGCAAGGCCTCCAGCCCCGCCATCTTCGTGCCGGAAAGCCTGACCGGCCTGGAACTGCTGCAGACCTTCAAGCAGAGCCCCGATCACACCGCGATCGTGGTCGGGGAATACGGCCAGACCCTCGGCGTGGTCACGGTGCAGGACATCCTCGAGGCCATCGCCGGGGAGTTCAAGAGCCACCCCTCGGAGGAACCCTGGGCGGTGCAGCGCGAGGATGGCTCGTGGCTGCTCGACGGCCTGATCCCGGTCGGCGACCTGAAGGACAAGCTCGGCCTGCGCAGCGTGCCCGAGCAGGAGAAGGCGCGCTACAACACCCTGGCCGGAATGCTCATGCTCATGCTCGCGCGCCTGCCGCACACCGGCGACGTGATCGAGTGGGAGGGCTGGCGCTTCGAGGTCGTCGACATGGACGGCAAGCGAATCGACAAGGTGCTGGTGTCGCGACCCGCCATCGCCGGAGATTCCGACGAAACGCAGGGTTGAGGCGAAGCGCAGCGTGGAGCGAAGCGCGGGATGGGCGATGCGCGGCGCCGGGTGCGGCGAGCGCCGCACCGCCCGTCACGAAGCGCCGCTGCGCCTGAGCATGCGCGCCCCGAGCTCGCCGATGATGCCGCGGCGGAACGCGAGAACGCACAACACGAAGATCGCGCCGATCACGATGCCCACCGAATCGCTCAGGTGGGAGAACCACGAGACCCCGGTCAGGTGCACCAGGGTGCGCGAGATCAGCCCGATCTTGTCCTCCAGCACGGTGATGATCAGCGCGCCCAGCACCGGGCCGAGGTCGGTGCCCAGGCCGCCGACCAGGGTCATGAGAATGACCAGGCCGGACGTCGCCCAGTGCACGTCGTCGAGGGTCTCGAAGCCCATGACCAGCGCCTTCATCGCGCCGGCGAGACCGGCGAAGGCCGCCGACAGCAGGAACACCACGAGCTTGTAGCGGGTCGCGTTGTAGCCCAGCGAGATCAGGCGCGGCTCGTTCTCCCGCGCGCCGCGCAGGATCTGCCCGAAGGGCGAGCGGTTGATGCGCCGCATGAACCACCAGCTCAGCGCGAACACCACCAGCACCACCTCGTACATCACGCGGTCGGGCTTGAGCGACAGCCCCAGCAGGCTGCCACGTGGAATTCCCTGCAGGCCGTCCTCGCCGCCGGTGAACGGCGCCTGCAGGAAATAGAAATACACGATCTGCGCCAGGGCAAGCGTGATCATCGAGAAGTAGATGCCCTGGCGGCGCACCGCCAGCAGGCCCATCGGCAGGCCGACCGCGACCGCGAAGGCGACGCCGAGCAGCACGCCGACGGGAGTCGGCAGGTGCCACTGGGTCAGCGCCTGGCCGGCGATGTAGCCGGCACCGCCGAACATCGCGGCGTGACCGAAGGAGATCAGTCCGCCATAGCCGGCAAGCAGATTGAAGGCACAGGCCAGCAGCGCGAAGCACATGATGCGCATGCCCAGCACCGGATACAGGCCCATCCACGGCGCCGCCGCGGCCAGCGCCAGCAGCAGCCACAACCAGTAAGCGCGCGGGGCCGGCTTCATCGCTGTCTCCCGAACAGGCCGGCCGGGCGCAGCGTGAGCACCACGGCCATGAGCACGAACACCACGGTGTTGGCCATCGGCGCGTACAGGACCTTGGTCAGCCCCTCGACCAGTCCCAGCACGAGGCCGGAGGCGATCGAGCCGCCAACCGAACCCATGCCGCCGATCACGACGATGGCGAACACGGTGATGATCAGGTTCGACCCCATCAGCGGCGATACCTGGATCACCGGCGCCGCCAGCACGCCGGCCAGTCCGGCCAGCGCGGCGCCGAAGCCGAAGGTCAGCATCACCAGCAACGGCACGTTGATGCCGAAGCACTGCACCAGCGCCGGGTTCTCGGTACCGGCGCGCAGGTACGAACCCAGGCGCGTGCGCTCGATCAGCGCCCAGGTGCCGGCGCACAGCAACACGCTGGCGAGCACGGCGAAGGCATGGTACTTGGGCAGGAACATGAATCCGAGGTTGAACACGCCACCGAGCTGGGATGGCGGGTCGAAGGGCTGGCCGGCGACGCCGAAGGCCGAGCGAAAGCCCCCTTCGAGCAGCAGGGTCAGCCCGAAGGTGAGCAGCAATCCGTAGATCGGGTCCATGCCGCGAAGACGCCGCAGCAGCAGGCGCTCGACCAGCATGCCGAACACCCCCAGCAGCAGCGGCGAGAGCAGCAGCATCCACCAGTAGCCGAGGTGGAAGTACTGCGCGCCGATCCACGCGAACATCGCGCCCATCATGAAAAAGGCGCCATGCGCGAAATTCACCACGTCCATGAGCCCGAAGATGACGGCCAGGCCGAGGGACAACATGGCGTAGAAGGCACCGTTGACCAGGCCCAGCATCAGCTGGCCCAGCAACAGCGGCAACGGAAAACCGAACAGCTCAGTCAATCCAGGCCTCTCTGGCGGGAAGGCGCCGCGGCGCGGCGCTCGAAGCGGACGGCGCGGAGCCGGCACGACGCATGCCGTGCCGGCTCCTGCCGGCCTTCCATTCTTCTTACTTGGCCAGCGGGCAGCCGTAGTCGGCGATCGGCCCGTAGGCGTCCGGGCCGGGGATCTTCTGCACGATGTTGTACAGGTCCCATTCTCCCTTCGACTGCGCCGGGGTCTTGACCTGGGCCAGGTACATGTCGTGCACCATCACGCCGTTGGGCGCCAGGTAGCCGCCGTGGGTGAACATGTCGTTGACCTTCATCTTGTGCAACTCGGCCATCACCTTGTCGCCATCCGTCGAGCCGGCCGCCTTGACCGCCTTCAGGTACGTCATGGTCGCCGAGTAGTCCGCCGCCTGCACGAAGGTCGGCATGACATGCATCTCCTTGTAGAAGCGCTGCGACCACGCGCGGGACTGCGCGTCCTGGTTCCAGTACCACGGAGTGGTCAGGTACAGGCCCTGGGCGGAAGGCAGGCCGATGCTGTGGATGTCGGTGATGAACAGCAGCAGCCCGGCCAGCTTCATGGTCTTGGTGATGCCGAACTGCGTGGCCTGCTTGATCGAGTTCACCGAATCGCCGCCGGCGTTGGCCAGTCCCAGCACCTGCGCCTTGGACGCCTGCGCCTGCAGCAGGTAGGAGGAAAAGTCGGCCGATGCCAGCGGTGCGTAGACCTGGCCCAGTACCTTGCCGCCGTTGGCCAGCACGACCTTCGACGCATCGGCCTGCAACGCCTTGCCGAAGGCGTAGTCGGCGGTCAGGAAGTACCAGGTCTTGCCGCCCTTGTCGACGATCGCCTTGCCGGTTCCGCGCGCCAGCGCGGTCGTGTTGTAGGCGTACATGTCGGTGTACGGCGTGCACTCCTTGCCGACGATGGTCGAGGCGCCGCCGCCGATGTCGATGAACGGCTTCTTGTAGCTGGCGGCCACGCGCTCCATGGCCAGCGCGGTGGCGCTGTTGGTGCCGGCGATCAGCATGTCGGCGCCGTCCTGGCTGAAGAACTCCTTGGCCTTGCCGGCGGCCAGGTCGGCCTTGTTCTGGTGATCGAAGGTCATCAACTCGACCTTGCGGCCCAGCACCTCGCCGCCGAAGTCCTTGATGGCCATCTTGATGGCCGCCACGCCGCCGGCCCCGTCGATGGCCGAGTACACGCCGGACATGTCGGTGATGAAGGCCATCTTGACCGGTGCGGCGGCCTGGGCGGTGGCGGCGCTCATGGCCAGCGCTGCGGCCACGGCGAGGGTCAGTCGGGTCAGTTTCATGCAAGTCTCCCGTTGTTGTAGATGAAATGCCATGCGCGGGCCCCGGACGCTCCGGGGCCTGCGCTACACACCGAGCAGGGCCTCCAGCTTTTCGCGCTTGCTCGGCAGTTCCTCCCGCGAAAAGTGCTCGACGATGCGCCCGCGCTCCATGACGTAGAACTCGTCGGCGAGGCGCGCCGAAAAATGAAAATTCTGTTCCACCAGCAGGATCGAGAATCCCCTGTCTCGCAGCGAGGCGATGGCACGCCCCAGCGCCTGCACGATGACCGGCGCCAGGCCCTCGGAGATCTCGTCGAGCAGCAGCAGCCGCGCGCCGGTGCGCAGGATGCGCGCCAGCGCCAGCATCTGCTGCTCGCCTCCCGACAGGCGCGAGCCGGGGCTGCGCGCACGCTCCTTGAGGTTGGGGAACAGCTGGTCGATCTCGTCCAGGCTCAGCCCCTGGAAGCCGGTCTTGAGCAGCGGCGGCAGCAGCAGGTTCTCGCGCGTGCTCAGGCTGGCGAAGATCCCGCGTTCCTCGGGACAGTAGCCGACACCGAGCCCGGCGATGCGATGCGCGGGCACCTTGGCCAGGTCCTTGCCGAACACGCGCACCGTGCCGCTGCGCGCGCTGGTCAGGCCCATGATCGCGCGCAGCGTGCTGGTGCGCCCGGCGCCGTTGCGTCCGAGCAGGCTGACCGTGCGCCCCGCCGGCACGCGCAGATCCACGCCGTGCAGCACATGGGATTCGCCGTACCAGGCATGCAGGTTCTCGATGTCCAGCGCGAGTTCGCGCTCGGGGGAACTCAGCGCGTTCATGCCGCGAGCTCCTCGGCCGCCTCGCCCATGTAGGCGCTGATCACCTCGGGGTTGGCCGCGACCTCGGCGTAACTGCCCTCGGCCAGTTTGCGTCCGCGCTGCATCACCGTGACGCGGTCGCAGATGCGCGAGATCACCGACATGTTGTGCTCCACCATCAGGACCGTTCGCCCCTTGGCCACGCGGGCGATGAGTTCGGTCACGCGCTCCACGTCCTCGTGGCCCAGGCCCTGCGTGGGCTCGTCGAGCAGCATCAGGCGCGGCTCGAGCGCCAGCGTGGTGGCCAGTTCCAGCGCACGCTTGTGCCCGTAAGGCAGGTTCACCGCCAGCTGCGACGCCTGCTGCGCCAGGCCCACCAGTTCCAGGTAGTGCATCGCCCGCTGGTCCAGGCGCCCGAGGCGCGCCGGCGAGGCCCAGAATTGCCAGGCCATGCCGGCCGCGCGCTGCATGCCCAGGCGCACGTTCTCCAGCAGGCTCATGTGTCCGAAGGTCGCGCTGATCTGGAACGAGCGCACGAGGCCCAGGCGCGCCACTTCGGCCGGTTGCATGCGCGTGATGTCGCGCTCGTCGAACCAGATGCTGCCCGACGTCGGCTCCAGGAACTTGGTCAGCAGGTTGAAGCAGGTGGTCTTGCCGGCGCCATTGGGCCCCACCAGGGCGTGCACCGAGCCCTGCGCGATGTCCAGGTCCATGTCCTGCACCGCAGCAAATCCTGCGAATTGTTTGGTAAGGCCGCGGGCCCGCAGAATCAAATTGGTCGACATGTTGTGGTCGTGAACGGTCGACGCATTTTGCGGCACTGCGGCGAGACGGGACAAGCGCCGGCGCCCCGGGGAAACCCTCGCCGCGGCGAAGCCTCGGCATGCCGGCGGCGCAGGCTCGGCGCATCGCGCCGCCTTGCCCGGCGCCCGCGGCGTGTTTCCACTTGGGTAAAAAGGCCTTAGAAACTGCGGGAAAATCCGGAGATGGCCATCGATCCTTCCACCCTGCCCGACCTCGTGCGCGACCCGGTGCGCGACCCGCCCTGCCTGCCGCAACTGCGCCAGCGCTACGCCGAGCTCGGCGCCGAGTTCCACAGCACGCACGCCCCGCAAGGCCTGCCGCAGCCCCGGCTGCGCCTGGTCAGCGACGACGCCGCGCGCCTGCTCGGACTGCGCGCCCCGGACGACGACACCGATGCGCGCGAGGCCTGGGCCCGCATGTTCAGCGGCAACCAGGCAGCCGCCGAAGGCGGTGCGATCAGCACCGTGTACGCCGGGCACCAGTTCGGCAACTGGGCCGGGCAGCTCGGCGACGGGCGCGCGCACCTGCTGGGCGAGGCGATGTCCCGGGACCCTGCGCAATCCCTCGGGCACGCGTGGTGGGAAGTGCAGCTCAAGGGCGCCGGACCGACCCCGTATTCGCGGCGCGGAGATGGCCGCGCGGTGCTGCGTTCGTCGATTCGCGAATTCCTGTGCAGCGAGGCGATGTGGCACCTGGGAATCCCCACGACACGCGCGCTGTGCCTGGTCGATTCCGATCTGCCGGTGCGCCGCGAGACCCTGGAGACCGCGGCGGTGGTCACCAGGCTGTGCCCGAGCTTCGTGCGCTTCGGCCACTTCGAGCACTTCAGCTACTCGGGTCGGCACGACTCGCTGCGCCGGCTGGTCGACTACACCGTGGCCCGCCTGCACCCCGAGCTTGCCGATGCGGCCAATCCGGCGCTGGAGCTGCTGCGCGAGGTCGCACGCGCCACCGGCTCGCTGATCGCGCGCTGGCAGTGCGTGGGCTTCGTGCACGGAGTCATGAACACCGACAACATGTCGGTGCTGGGATGGACCATCGACTACGGCCCGTTCGGCTTCATGGACGCCTTCGATCCCGGCTACACGCCCAACACCACCGACGCCCACGGGCGCTACGCATGGGCGCGCCAACCCGGGGTCGCGCGCTGGAACCTGCTGGCGCTGGCACAGGCCCTGCTGCCGCTGATCGGCGACGAGCAGGCCGCGCGCGACGCGGTGGAGGAGTTCGCCGAATCCTTCATGGTCGCGATGCGCGACGGCATGCAGGCCAAGCTGGGCCTGGGCGAGCCGCGCGACGACGATCCCGACCTGGTGCAGGACTGGCTCGACCTGCTCGCGGACTGCCGCGCCGACTGGACGCTGAGCCACCGGCTGCTGGCCCAGGTCGTGGCCAGCCCCGCCGGGCAGCTGCCGCCAGGCCTGTCGGCGCAGTTCGAATCCCGGCCGCGGCGCCTGCAGGACTGGCTCGAACGCCTGCGCCTGCGCCTGCACGAACTGGACGCCGCGCAGCGCGCGCAACGCGCCGACTCGATGCTGCGCGCGAACCCCTGCTACGTGCTGCGCCACCACCTCGCGCAACACGCCATCTCCCAGGCCAGGCAGGGCGACTTCTCCGCCGCGCTGCGCCTGCACCGGGTGCTGTGCGATCCGTGGCGCGAGCAGCCTGGCTGCGAGGACCTGGCGGCGCCGGCGCCACCCGACGCCGGGCCACCGGTGCTGTCGTGCTCGTCGTGAATCCGGCGCCGCCGGCACAGTCGTAGGACAATGCAGGCTGCGTGCGGCTTGCCGGCCGCACCGATGGGTTGGCCAGCCGCAAGCTTCAAGACGAGTTCCGAGATGCATTCCTCCGATTCCGAACAGGACCGGCTCTGGCGCGAGCAGCTCAGCGCCGAGCAATACCAGGTGACCCGCTGCAGCGCCACCGAGGCGCCGTTCAGCGGCAAGTACTGGAACCACCACGAGGCGGGCGCCTATCGCTGCGTGTGCTGCGGCGCGCCGCTGTTCGACTCCCGCGCCAAGTTCGATTCCGGCAGCGGCTGGCCCAGCTTCACCGAGCCGGCGCCGCGGGCACGCGTGGCCGAGCACCTCGACCGCAGCCACGGCATGTTGCGCACCGAGGTGCGCTGCGCGTCCTGCGAGGCCCACCTCGGGCATGTGTTCCCGGACGGCCCCGGGCCGACGGGCTTGCGCTACTGCATCAATTCGGCGGCGCTGGACTTCGAGCCCGCGCCGGACTCCTCCGCCTCCGACCGCTAGCCTGCCCGCAGGCCCCCCGGCATGAAACTGCTGTTCGACTTCTTCCCCATCATCCTGTTCTTCGTCGCCTTCAAGGCGGGGGGCATCTACGTGGCCACCGGCGTGGCGATCGCCGCCACGGTGCTGCAGATCGCCTGGGTGTGGCTGCGCGGCCGACGCGTGGAGCCCATGCTGTGGGTGAGCCTGGTCATCGTCGTGCTGTTCGGCGGCGCCACGCTGCTGCTGCACGACGAGACCTTCATCAAGTGGAAGCCCACCGTGCTGTACTGGGTGTTCGCGCTGACCCTGGCCGGCGGGCAGCTGGTGCTGCGCCGCAACCTGATCCGCTCGCTGCTGGGCAGCCAGCTCGAGCTTCCGGATGCCGCCTGGACCCGCCTGAACTGGTCGTGGGCCGCCTACTTCGCGCTGATGGGGGTGGCCAACCTGTGGGTCGCCTTCAGCTTCTCGACCGCCACCTGGGTGAACTTCAAGCTGTTCGGCAGCCTCGGGCTGACCCTGGTGTTCGCGGTGCTGCAGTCCCTGCTGATCGCCCGCTACCTGCCGGAGCGCGAAGGCGCGGGCCCCGGCTCGACACCGCGATGACCCGGCTCGAGCGCATCGAGCAGCGCCTGCGCGAGGCCTTTCCCGGCGACGCGGTGGTGGTCAGCGACCGCTCCGCGGAGCATCACGGACACGCCGGATTCGACCCCGACGGCAGCCATTTTCACATTCGCGTCGATAGTGGGCGCTTCGCCGGAAAGGGCACTTTGGAGCGCCATCGCCTCGTGTATGATGCCTTGACCCCCCTGTTGCGGCAGGAGGTGCATTCCATCACACTGGATCTGCGCCCTCTGTGAATCAAGGCCTGCCGCTTCGAATCGAGCGGTTCGTCAGGGGGGACAGAGCGAGCGTCGCGGCGCTTCGATCACGAGCCGATGGGCATCGAGGCCATGCGATTCGTAGTTCCGGTTTGCAGGTTTCGGCAAAGCCCCGTTAATCCGGCATATCTCTTTTTCAACTTTTCTGGCTGATCGTTCCATGACCCTGATTCGTTCCAAATTCCTGCCCGCCGCGATCGCGCTGGCGCTGGCCAGCCCGCTGGCCCTGGCGCAGACTGCCGCCACCGTCAACGGCAAGGCCATTCCCGAATCCCTGGTGGACGCCGTGGCCGCCAATATGGCCAAGCAGTCGGGCCAGCCCGTCACGCCCCAGCTCAAGGCGCAAATCAAGAAGGAAATGATCCTGCGCGAAGTCGTCGTGCAGGAAGCGGAAAAGATGGGCCTGCCCAAGCAGCAGGATATTCAGGATGAAATCGAGATCAACCGCCAGAACGTGCTGATTCGCGCGGTACTCGGCGACTACCTGAAAAAGCACCCGATCACCGACGCGCAGATCAAGGCGAAATACGACACGTTCACCAAGTCCTTCGGCAACACCGAATACGAGGCGCAGCACATCCTGGTGCCGACCGAGAAGGAAGCCGACGACGTGATCGCGCAGCTGAAAAAGGGCGCGAAGTTCTCCGATCTGGCCAAGAAGTACTCCAAGGACACCGGGTCGGCTGCCAATGGCGGCAACCTGGGCTGGTCGACCCCGGGCAACTACGTGCCCCCGTTCGCCGACGCGCTGACCAAGCTCAAGCCGGGTCAGTACACGACCACCCCGGTGAAGACCCAGTTCGGCTGGCATGTCATCAAGCTCGACAAGACTCGCCCGGCGAAGCCGCCGGCGCTGGAACAGCTGCGTCCGCAGATCGTGCAGGAACTGCAGCGCGAGGCCATCCAGAAGTACCAGCAGCAGCTGCTCGCTTCGGCGAAGATCAGCCAGTAAGCGCCTCGGCTTCCCCCTCCAGCGGGGGCAAGCGAGCAAGCCGGCCCGCGGGCCGGTTTTTTTACGCCTGCTGCTCGACCTCGGCGGCCGGATGCACCAGCTGCCGCAGCTCGGCCTCGCTGAGGGTCTCCTGCTGCAGCAGGCGGGCGGCGCCCCGCTCCAGGGTCGCGCGGCGTTGCTCGAGGATCGAACGGGCGCGCTCGAAGGCCATGCCCGCGAGATCGCGCACCGCGCAATCGATTTCGCGCGCAGTCTGCTCGCTGTAGTTGCGCTGCGCGACCACCGGCGTGCCCAGCAGGTTCTGCGGGGCGTCCTCGAGTGCCACCTGTCCCAGGCCGTCGACCATCGCGTAGCGCGTGACCATGCTGCGCGCGATATCGGTGACCTTGGCCAGGTCGTCGGCCGCCCCGGTGGACAACAAGCCGAACATCAGCGCCTCGGCGGCACGCCCGCCCATCAGCACCGCCATCTTGTCCAGCAGTTCGTCGCGGGTCATCAGGTAGCGGTCCTCGGTCGGGCGCTGGATGGTGTAGCCCAGCGCGCCGATGCCACGCGGGATGATCGACACCTTGTGCACCACCTCGCTTCCCGGCAGGCTCATCGCCACCAGCGCATGCCCCATTTCATGGTGCGCGACGATCTCGCGCTCATGGGCATTGAGCAGGCGGTTGCGCTTTTCCAGCCCGGCGACGATGCGCTCGACGGCCCGCGTGAAATGGGCGGGGGTGACGGCCTGCGCGTTCTCCCGCGTGGCCAGCAGCGCCGCCTCGTTGACCAGGTTGGCGAGGTCGGCGCCGGAGAACCCCGGGGTCAGCGAGGCAACCTGTTCCAGGCTGACCGAGGGGTCCAGTCGCACCTTGCGCGCGTGCACCTGCAGGATCTGCACGCGGCCGACCTTGTCGGGGCGGTCGACCAGCACCTGGCGATCGAAACGTCCCGCGCGCAGCAGCGCCGGATCGAGGATCTCCGGCCGATTCGTCGCCGCCAGGATGACCAGCCCCGAACTCGGGTCGAAACCGTCGAGCTCGACCAGCAGCTGGTTCAGGGTCTGCTCCTTTTCATCGTGTCCGCCGCCGAACGGCGCCGCCGCGCGGGCACGGCCGAGCGCATCGAGTTCGTCGATGAAAATGATCGCCGGGGCCTTGGCGCGCGCCTGCTCGAACAGGTCGCGCACGCGCGCGGCGCCGACGCCGACGAACATTTCCACGAACTCCGAGCCGCTGATGGAATAGAACGGAACTCCGGCTTCGCCCGCCACCGCGCGGGCCAGCAGGGTCTTTCCGGTGCCCGGCGGGCCCACCAGCAAGATGCCCTTGGGCGCGCGCGCACCCAGGCGGCCATGGCCTTGCGGGTCCTTCAGGAACTCGACGACCTCCTGCAGTTCCTGCTTGGCCTCGTCCACCCCGGCGACATCGGCGTAGCTGACCCCGGTGCTGTTTTCCATGTAGACCCTGGCGCGGCTTCTGCCGATGGCCATGAAGCCGCCGCCCAGCCCCTGGCGGTCGGCGAAGCGCCGCACCATGAAGTACCAGACCCCGAAGAACGCCAGCGCAGGGAAGATCCACGACAGCAGGTTGGACAGCCAGGCGCTGCTCGGCCGCTGCGAATAGCGCACGCCGTAGTGCTGCAACTGCTGCGCCACCTGCGGATCCACGCGCAGCGCGACGATCTTGCGCGGCTGCTTTCCGGCGGTGTCGCGAAGCACCCCGGTGATGGTCTGCTCGCCGACCTCGACGTCGCTGAAACGTCCTTGCTGGAGGTAGGTCTGGAACTCGCTGTACGGCACCGTGCGCACCTGCGCGGCGTCCTGCCACAGGCCCTGCAGCCACAGCAGCAGCAGCAGCGCCACCAGCCAGTAGCCGAGGTGGATGCGGGACTTCGGATCCAGGCGCGGCAGGCGCGGGCGCGGATCACGCGCCGAGCCGGGCTTCGCATCGCGCTCGGCGTCGGACGGCTTGTCGGTATCGGCCATGAACGGGCTCCCCGCGGCAACATGGTGTCGCCAGCATACCCCCGCCCCCTTGCGATTTCACGACTCCGACATGATCAGCATCCAGGCCGAGCGCAATTGCAGCGGCAGCCCGGCGACGAACATGACCAGGCCGGCGTAATGCTGGTCCTGCAGCGGGGAGAGGTTCCACAGGCACAGCACGTCCAGGTACGGCATGTAGAGCACGTGGTTGCTCCACACCCACACCGCGGCCACCAGCATCATCGGCAGCCCGGCGAGCCAGCCGACCAGGCCGGCGAGCCAGCGCCTGCGGATGCCCCGGCTGCCATCGAGAAGCTGCGCCCACATCATGAGCCCGCCGAGCAGCAGCAGGACTCCGAACGGGGCGCTGAACACCGCGTTCGACAGCGCCGTGTCGAACACCCCGGGCACGTTGAGCGCCAGGGTCAGCAGCATGAACACCGCCACCGCCACCCAGGGGTCGAGCAGCCATTTCGCCCACCACGCCTGCCGCGGCTCGCGCCACGCGCCGCGCGCCTGCCGCGGGATGCCCAGCAGCAGCAGCGGCGACACGCCCTGCCCCAGCAGCATCAGCGCCGCGGCGTAGGTGGTCATGGATTGCAGCGGGTCGTGCAGCCCCCAGGCGGCGACCAGGGTCGCCAGGCAGCCCAGCGCGAAGCTGGCCATGCGCCACGGCGCCCAGCGCCGCCGCAGGGCGACCCAGGCATGCACCAGCAGCGCGCACAGCACCCCGAGAATCCAGCCGCCCCAGGCCGGAAGGGCCCACGCCGCGCCGTTCATGCGCCCGCGCCCGAGGCGCCGGCATGGCGCAGCATGGTGCGCAGGTCCTGCAGCAGCAGGCCATGCGCCGCCAGCTGGGCGTAGCCGTAACGCGCGCGCAGGCGCCCATGCGGGCCGACCAGGGTCACCGCGGCGGTATGGTCGATCCAGTAGTCGGCAGGGTCCGCCGGCTGTCCGGGGTCGCTGACGCGACGCCAGCGCACTCCCCATTGCGCGGCGGCCCGCGCGGTGGAGCCCGCATCGCCGCGCAGGCCTCGCGCGGCCGGCAGCAGCGCGTCGAGATAGGCGCGCAGCACCGGCGGCGTGTCGCGCATCGGGTCGAGAGTGACGAACACCACGTGCACGTCACGGCCCCGGGCGCCCAGCTGGTCCAGCACGTGGGCCAGTCGCACCAGGGTCAGCGGGCACACGTCGGGGCAATGGGTGTAGCCGAAGAACACCAGCACCGGATGGCCTCGCTGCGCCTTCCACGCATAGGGCTTGCCTTGCGTGTCGAGCAGCCCGGCGAACACCGGCGCCGGGCGCGGGCTCAACGCATGGCCGTGCAGCTTCGGGCCGCTGTCGCCGACGCGGCTGAAGCCCCAGAACAGCCCTGCCAGCAGCAGGCAGGCCAGCGCCGCACGCGCGGCGCTGGCGCGCCACGACCCCGCGGCAGCGGCGTCGTGCGCCAGCGGCGCAGGCGCCTCACCAGACGTGGAAGCCCACGGCATGGATGGGATGCGTGATCATCGGCCACAGCGTGGGGATGTAGACCGCCAGGGTCACGACCAGCGTGACCAGGGTCCACAGCCCGAGGTGCTCGGCGATTCGTGCGATCTGCGAGTTCTCCGGGCCGGCCAGCACGCCGGCGAACGGAATGCCACGCGCGGCCTGCTCGTCCCGACGCCCGAACAAGGTGCCGAAGAAGCTGATGAAAAAGCCGATGGCCCCGAGCGCGGCGATGGCGCCGCCGATTCCCACGGTGATCAGCGCGCCGTGCACCGCGCCATACAGGCGCATGTACTGGTCATGCGGCAGCGCGGAGATCCAGGCCCGGCGGGGAACGCCATCGAGCCCGGCATAGTGACCCGCGAAGCCCCACACCATCAGCCCGACGAACCACAGCCACACGCCGGCCAGCGCCAGGCGCGGCGCGAACAGGCGCCGCCCGGTCAGATGAGGCAGCAACCAGCAGCTCACACCCATGAACACGAGCGTGGTCATCGTGCCCACCGTGAGGTGGAAGTGCGCCGGGATCCACAGGGTGTTGTGCACGACGTTGTCGAGCTGCCAGCTGGCGTTGACGATGCCGCCGGCGCCGCCGAAGATGAAACTCACCAGCGCCAGCACCTGCGCGGCGACCGAGGGATCGCCCCAGGGCAGCGCGGTCCACCAGCCCATCAGGCCCTTGCCGCCGCGGCGACGCCCGGCGTATTCGAGGCTCAGCGCCACCGTGAAGGCGGTGATCAGGCTGGGGATGGCCACCGACAGGGTCAGCGCGGTGACGATGCCCTTGATCACAGGAGCGATGCCCGGGTCGGTGTACTGGTGGTGGGTCCCCACCGGCACCGAGAACACCATCAGCAGCAGGAAGGCCAGGCGCGCCAGCGGGTCGGACACCAGCTTGCCTCCGGCCTGGCGCGGCAGCAGCGCGTAGATGGAGATGTAGCCCGGCATCAGCCAGTAGTAGACGATCGGGTGGCCGGTCCACCAGAACAGGGTGCGCGCCAGCAGCGGGTCGACGGTCGACGTCAGGCCCAGCGACCACGGATCGAGCAGGAACACCGCCTCGCTGCCGGCGCCCAGCGCGGCCAGCAGCCACATGAGCAGGATGCTCGCGCTCATGAAGGTCACCAGCGGAGTGACCTGTCCGGGATGGGCCTTTTTCCAGCGCGCGCGCAGGTCCAGCACGACGATCAGCGGCAGCAGGCTGGCCACGACCACCAGCGTGATTCCCAGGTAGAAGTACGGGCTTCCCTGGAGCGGCGGGTAGAAGGTGTAGAGCACGCTCGACGAGTTGTCGAACATCGCGTACGCGGCCATCAGCGTGCCCACCAGCATCAGCGCGTAGGTGAACCAGCCCAGCGCCAGGTTCGGACGCAGTTCGAGTTCGCGTGCCGGCAGGTAGATCAGCCAGCCGGAGATGGTGAAGAAGGTGAACACGAAGGCGTTGAGCACGCCGTGCATGGTCAGACCCTGGTAATAGGTCTTGAGGAACGGCGCCAGGTAGGGATAGAGGTTGAGCCCGGCGTAGTTGGCCCCCTGCAGCACGCCGATGGAGATGCCCACGACCAGGGCCAGGAAGCCGGTGACCCAGAAGGCCAGCAGCAGTCTCTTGGCGGCGACCACGTCCTGCGTGATCGCGATGGCCGCCTGGCGCGGCGGGGTATTCGACATCACGGCGCTCATGCCTTCTTGCTCCCGGTGATCACGATCTTGCCGATCATCGCCTGATGCCCGGCTCCGCAGTACTCGTTGCAGATGATGTAGTAGGTCCCTGGCTTGTCGAAGGTGTAGCTGACATGCCCGATGACTCCCGGAATGGCGGTGAGGTTGATGCTGGTGCCCTGGATCTCGAATCCGTGCAGCACGTCGCCGCTGGTCACGTAGAAGGTCACATGCGAGCCCACCGGCAGGGTCACGGCCTTGCCCGTGCCCGGGGTCCAGGACCAGATGCGGCCCATCTCGTACACGCTGTAGCTGTCGGGCCCGGTCTGCTTGATGCCATCGCCCTGGAAGTCCGCCAGGGTCGCCGGGGTATTGGGATCGGAATAGATGCGCGCCGTCTTGGCCACCACGCCGTAGTCGTGCACCACCAGGTAGACGGCGGCGATGAACAGCACTGCGATCATCACCACGGAGATGAACACCCATGTGCGCTCATGGCCTTGCGCAGTGTGATGGAAACGCCGCTCGAAATCGTCGGACAGGGTCGAACTCATCACCGCTCCTCAGGCGTGCAGGGAAAAATAGCTCGCGACCATCGCCCACAGCGCGATCACGACCACGAACAGGCTGCCCACGATCACCCACGCTCCCATCGGACGCGCGAACTGCAGGTCCGGCTGCGGCCAGTCGGGCTCGGCCAGCGCGGGCTCGCCGGGGCTCGCGCCCGCGATGGGCAGTGGTTCATAGGGATGCTCTACGGACATGGGTTCGGCTCCTTGGGATGGACCTTCCGCGCGACGACGCCGCGGCGGCAATGGCTCGGCATGAAACAAAAAGATAGTTCGCGCACAATATGCGTCGTTTGCGTTTTGTCATGCCGGTCTGGATCTGGATGCGACAATTGCTACTCGATGTTTCGAGCGAATGGCGCACGAATATTGCGCGGCGACCAGCGGCAGCCGCCACCGTTCGCGAAGACGTCAGTAGCCGTAGGCGAGCAATGCGCCGAACAGCGGAAGCAGCACCAGGATGTGCGCCTGCCACATCAGCCAGCGTCGCTGGCCGCGGATGGCGTCGGGTGCCGGGATGCCGCCCTGCCTGCACCAGTCCGCCAGGGCCGCGCGCGAAGGCACTCCCATGGCCAGCATGGCCGCGAACAGCACCAGCTTGACCCAGAGCAAGGGATTCGAGGCATACCACTCGGCGCCCTTGACCCCGAACAACACCCGGCTCAGGCCCGTGGCGGCCACCGCGGCGAACGAGCCCCAGCACCAGTTGTCCAGGCGCAGCAGGCGGCGCAGCAACAGCGGGCGTTCGGCCAGCACCTCGGGGCGCAACAGAGCGACCTTGGCGGTGAGGAAGACGACCAGGCCGAGCACGGCGGAGATGTGCAGGTAGGCCAGCAGGGTTTCGAGCAACATGGCGAGGGGTGCCGCGTGCCCGCGGCTATTTGATTCATTATTGATGAATCTTATACCCGCCCCCGGGGGCTGGCAAGGCACGAAGCCGGGTCAAAAAGGAGTCGGGTGCCCGAAAAACCGCGACGCCACCCACAAGGCGCCGATGAGCAGCGGCTGGTGCAGCAGGTAGATGCTCAGCGGCCAGCGTCCCAGCAGCGCCAGCGGCGGCACGCGCGGCAGCGCACGCAGCGGACGCAGCTCGACGCGGCGCGCCAACGCGCCCAGGCCGGCGCCGATCCAGAACACCCCCAGCCAGGGCAGCAAGGGCACGTAGTCCTCGGTGATGGGCTTTTGCGTGATCAGCCCGGTCCAGTTCCACCACGGCGGGTTGAAGCGCGCGTCGGCGAACAGGTGCGGCGCGGCGATGGCCAGCGGCGCCAGCAGCAGCACCCAGGCTCCGAGACGGCGCCCGACCAGGTGGTGCACCAGCAGCATCGCCGCGACGCCCTGCAGGATGCCGAAATAGATGAAGCTGGCGGGAAACGCCAGCCAACTGCCGCCGACCACCAGCAGGCCGGCACCGAAGATCTGGCCCCAGCGGCGCCAGAAAGCCTGTTCGCTGCGCGCACGCGCGTCGCCCACGGCCTGCGCCAGCCCGGCGCTGAGCAGGAACAGGCTGACGATGCACACGCGCTGCCACAGCCACACCGGGTTGGTGTAGAAGTCGGTGCGGATGTAGCCGAACCAGTTCAGGTCGAAGCTGAAATGAAAGGCCATCATCCAGACGATGGCCAGCCCGCGCAGGCTGTCGAGCCCGCCCAGCCTCGCGCCGCCGGGCGAAGCCCGGCCGTGGGGGCTCGTCTGCTCAAGCACACCAGGCCCGGGCATTGCGGAACATGCGCATCCACGGCGAGCTGTCGCCCCACGACGCGGGAGCCCAGCTGAACTGCAGGCCGCGGAACACGCGCTCGGGATGCGGCATCAGCGCCGTGAAGCGCCCGTCCGGCGTGGTCACGCCGGTCAGGCCGCCGGCGCTGCCGTTGGGGTTGAGGGGATAGATCTCGGTCGGCCGGCCGTGGCCGTCGACGAAACGCAGCGCGGCTTCGACCTTCGCCGCGTCGCCCTGGCGGGAGAAGTCGGCATAGCCCTCGCCGTGCGCCACGACGATGGGCATGCGGCTGCCGGCCATGCCGCTGAAGAACAGCGACGGAGACGCCGGTACCTCGACCATCGCCAGTCGCGCCTCGTACTGCTCGGAGCGGTTGCGCGTGAAGCGAGGCCAGGCCTGGGCACCGGGAATCATCGGGGCCAGCGCGGCGAGCATCTGGCAGCCGTTGCACACGCCCAGCGCGAAGGTGTCGCTGCGCGCGAAAAACGCGGCGAAGCCCTGCTCGAGCGCGGGATTGAAGCGAATGCTGCGCGCCCAGCCCTCGCCCGCCCCGAGCACGTCGCCGTAGCTGAAGCCGCCGCAGGCCACCAGGCCGCGAAACGCGCCCAGCTCGACGCGTCCGGCGATCAGGTCGCTCATGTGCACGTCGTGGGTGTCGAAACCCGCCCGGTCCATGGCCCAGGCCATTTCGCGCTGCGAATTCACGCCCTGCTCGCGCAGGATCGCCACCCGCGGTCGCGCTCCGCTGGCGATGAACGGCGCGGCCACGTCGTCGCCCGGATCGAAACCGAGCTCGGCATGCAGGCCCGGGTCGTCGCCGCACACCAGTTGGTGCTCCGAGTCCGCGCACTCGGGGTTGTCACGCCGCAGCGCGATGGCGTGCGACACATGATCCCACTGCGCGAGCAGCTCGGAGCGCGCCAGCGCCAGCACACGCCGGGAATCGCGCCAGATCTCGATGTGCTCGCCGGCCGACACCTGCGCGACCACGTGGCTGCAGGCCGACAGGCCATGCGCGCGCAGCACGCGCAGCGCGGCGTCGCGCTGCTCGAGGCGCACCTGCAGGACCACGCCGAGCTCCTCGTTGAACAACGCGCGCAGCATCAGGTCGTTGCGGCGCTCGGCCACCTGCTCGGCCCAGTTCTTCGCGTCGCCCTCGTCGGGAAGGGCCTCGGAAGCCGCGATCAGCAGGTCCAGGTTCAGCGCCACGCCGGCGCGCCCGGCGAAGGCCATTTCGCACACCGCCGCCCACAGGCCGCCATCGCTGCGGTCGTGATAGGCCAGCACCATGCCTTGCTCGCGAAGTTCGGCCAGCGCCGCGCACAGGCGCGCCAGGTCCTGGGCATCGTCGAGGTCGGGAACCGGGCGCGCGGCCTGGCCCAGCGCCTGCGCCAGGATGCTGCCGCCCATGCGCTGGCGCCCATGCCCGAGGTCGACCAGCAGCAGCACGCTGGCGCCCTGGTCGAGGCGCAGCTGCGGGGTCCACGCGCCGCGCACGTCGTCGAGCACCGCGAACGCCGACACCAGCAGCGAAACCGGCGAACTCACCGCGCGTTCGGCGCCGTCCTGCTGCCAGCGAGTGTGCATCGACAGCGAATCCTTGCCCACCGGAACGGAGATCCCCAGGCTCGGACACAGTTCCTCGGCGACGGCGCGCACCGTGTCGTACAGCGCGGCATCCTGGCCGGGCTGGCCGCAAGCGGCCATCCAGTTGCACGACAGCTTGACCTGCCGCAGCGTGCGCAGCGGCGCCGCCAGCAGATTGGTCAAGGCCTCGGCCACCGCCATGCGCCCGCTCGCCGCGGCGTCGGCCACGGCCAGCGGCGTGCGCTCGCCCATCGACATGGCCTCGCCGCGCGTGCCGGCGTAGTCGGCCAGCGTGATCGCGCAATCGGCCACCGGAACCTGCCACGGGCCGACCATCGGGTCGCGGTGCGACAAGCCGCCCACGGTGCGATCGCCGATGCTGATCAGGAAGCGCTTGCTGGCCACGCTGGGGTGCCGCAGCACCGTGGCAGCGGCCCACACCGGATCGACGTCGGTGAGATCGATCGGCGCCAGCTCGGGGACCGCGCTGCGCACGTCGCGCACCATGCGCGGCGCCTTGCCCAGCAGCACCGACATCGGCATGTCCACCGGGGCGCCGCCGAGCAGGCGGTCGGCCATGTGCAGCAGCGGCTGGTCCTGCGCCGTGCCGAGCACGGCGAACGGGCAGCGCTCGCGCGCGCACAGCGCGGCGAATTCGTCCAGCGCCTGCGGGGCGATGGCCAGCACGTAGCGCTCCTGGCTTTCGTTGCACCAGATCTCGCGCGGGCTCATCCCGCTTTCCTCCACCGGCACGTCGCGCAACTCCAGGCGCGCGCCGAGCCCGGCGCCGTCGACCAGTTCGGGCAGCGCGTTGGACAGCCCACCGGCGCCGACGTCGTGGATGGCCAGGATCGGGTTGGCGGCACCCATCGCGCGGCAGGCCTCGATGACCTCCTGTGCGCGGCGCTGCATTTCCGGATTGCCGCGCTGCACCGAGTCGAAATCCAGGTGCTCGGCATTGCTGCCGGTGGCCAGGCTCGACGCCGCGCCGCCGCCGACGCCGATGCGCATGCCGGGCCCTCCCAGCTGCAGCAGCAGCGTGCCGGGCGGGAACGAGACCTTGTGGGTGTGGGCGTCGGCGATCTCGCCCAGCCCGCCGGCGATCATGATGGGCTTGTGGTAGCCCCAGTGCCGCCCGCCGGCGGCCTGCTCGAACACGCGGAACACCCCGCACAGGTTGGGACGCCCGAATTCGTTGTTGAACGCCGCCGCGCCGATGGGCCCGTCGATCATGATCTGCAGCGCGCTGGCCAGGTGGCCCGGGCGGCCGATGTCGTCGCCCTCCCACGGTTCGGGCTGCTGCGGGTCCAGGCGCAGGGCCGACACGTGGAAGCCGCCGAGCCCGGCCTTCGGACGCCCGCCGCGACCGGTCGCTCCTTCGTCGCGAATCTCTCCCCCGGCGCCGGTGGCCGCTCCAGGGAACGGCGAGATCGCCGTGGGGTGGTTGTGGGTCTCCACCTTCATCAGGGTGTGCACCAGCGCCGGCTCGGCCGTGTAGCGGTGGTCGGGGCCTTGCGGCTGCCAGCGCTGCACGGTGCCGCCGTGCATCACCGCGGCGTTGTCCGAATACGCGACCACGGTGCCTTCGGGATGCGCGGCATGGGTGCCGCGGATCATGCCGAACAGCGACTGCGCCTGCTCGTGCCCGTCGATGATGAAACGGGCGTTGAAGATCTTGTGCCGGCAATGCTCGCTGTTGGCCTGCGCGAACATCAGCAGCTCGACGTCGCTGGGGTTGCGCCCCAGCTGCACGGCGAAGGCCTGCACGAGATAGTCGATCTCGTCGTCCGACAACGCCAGTCCCTGCTCCAGGTTGGCGCGCGCCAGCGCATCGCGGCCCTCGCCCAGCACGTCGACCGTGCGCAACGGCTGCGGCGGCAGGTCGAGGAACAGGCGATGCGCCTCGGCGCGCGACAACACCACGCTTTCCGTCATGCGGTCGTGCAGTTCCGCGGCAAGCTCGAGCAACTGCTCGGGCTGCGGCGCCCGCGCGCGCCGGCCCAGCTGCAGGCGGAACTCCACGCCGCGTTCGATGCGTCGCACCTCGGCGCCGCAATGGCGTGCGATCTCGGTCGCCTTGCTGGCCCACGGCGAGATGGTGCCCAGCCTGGGCACGACCAGCACCGCCGGGCCGTCGAGCGGCCCGCGGTAGGGCTCGCCGTAGTCCAGCAACGCCGCCAGGCGCGCGCGCAGCGCCGGGTCGGCCGGCTGTTCGGTGGCGACGAAATGCACCAGCCGGGCGTGCAGCTGCTCGACGCCGGCCGCCAGCGGATGGGCCTTGCGCAGGCGCTGCAGCAGGGCCTGCAGGCGGAACGCGGACAGCGCGACACCGCCGTCGAACTCGAGAATCGGCGGCAGCGCGCCGGACGGAACAGCGGACGAGGCGGGAGCGGGAGCGGACAAGGCGGAGACTGGCGTGGCTACGAGAAAACGGCGGGCGCGCGGCGCCGCCGCGTCGGCATTGCGCGACGCCGGTCGGGCCGCGCCTGCCGGGACAGAAAGCCATTGTAGGCGGCGAGGCGCCCCGCCTGCGCTCGCGCGCGGTCGCTCGCGCACGCGCGAGCCGGCGGTGAGATAATCCGCCCCATGAGCATTTCCATCAAAAGCCAGCAGGATCTGGTCGAGCTGCGCGTGGCGGCACGCCTGGGCGCCGAGCTGCTCGACTACCTGACGCCGTTCATCAAGCCGGGAATCACCACCCGCGAGATCGACCGCCTGGCCCACGAGTACACCGTGCAGGTGCAGGGGGCGATCCCGGCACCGCTGAACTACGCGCCGCCCGGCTACACGCCCTACCCCGCGTCGATCTGCACGTCGGTCAACCACGTGGTGTGCCACGGCATTCCCAACGACCGCGCGCTCAAGGACGGCGACATCGTCAACGTCGACGTCACGGTGATCAAGAACGGCTGGCACGGCGACACCAGCCGCATGTTCATCGTCGGCAAGGTCCCGCCGCATGTCGAGCGCCTGTGCCGAATCACCTACGAGGCCATGTGGCACGGCATCACGCAGGTTCGCCCGGGCGCCCGCCTGGGAGACATCGGGCACGCGATCCAGACCTTCGCCGAGCAGTCCGGCTACAGCGTGGTGCGCGAGTTCTGCGGCCACGGCATCGGGCGCAAGTTCCACGAGGACCCGCAGGTGCTGCACTACGGCAAGCCGGGCACGCTGGAGCAGCTGCGCCCGGGCATGGTGTTCACCATCGAGCCGATGATCAACGCCGGACGTCGCGAGATCCGTGAAATGCCCGACGGCTGGACCATCGTCACCAAGGACCGCTCGCTTTCGGCGCAGTGGGAGCATATGGTGCTGGTCACCGACAGCGGCTACGAGGTGTTGACGGTATCGGCGGGAACGCCGGCGCCGCCGGCTTTCGTCGGCGCGGCGCACGCGGCCTGAGCAGGGCCGGATGCGATGGGTGCGCTGGCACAGCCCGGCAACGCGTCGCAGGCCTCGCGGCTGCGCGCTGCGTGGCGGGCCGCGCGCCAGCAGCATATCGACGACTTCCGCGCGCGCCCCGGCAGGCTGAGCCAGCTGCTGCGCGGGCTGTGCCGTTCGGCCGAACAGGCACTGGCGCAGATCTGGACCCTTTCGGGCATGCCCGACAGCGCCGCGCTGCTCGCGGTGGGCGGTTTCGGCCGCGGGGAGCTGTTCCCGGGTTCCGACATCGACGTGCTGGTGCTGCTGCCCGACGCGCCGGACCAGGCCGCGCACGAGGCCGCCGAGCGCTTCGTCGCCGCCTGCTGGGACGCCGGCCTGGAGATCGGCCCCAGCGTGCGCACGGTGCAGGCCTGCATCGAGGAGTCGCTGGCCGACCTGACCGTGCAGACCTCGCTGCTGGAGGCGCGGGCGCTGTGCGGCAACGCGGCCCTCGTGCGGCGCTTCCGCTCCGACTGGGCCGCCAGCCTCGACCCGAGGGCGTTCTTCCAGGCCAAGCTGCTGGAAATGCGCCAGCGCCACGCCAAGTTCGAGAACACACCCTACGCACTCGAGCCCAATTGCAAGGAAAGCCCGGGCGGCCTGCGCGACCTGCAGATCCTGCTCTGGGTGGCGCGCGCGGCGGGGCTGGGCAGCAACTGGCGCGAGCTGCAGCGCAGCGGCGTGCTCAGCGAATACGAGGCGCGCAAGATCCAGGCCAACGAACGGGTGCTCAAGCGCATCCGCGCCCACCTGCACGTCGTCGCGGGGCGCCGCGAGGATCGCCTGGTGTTCGACCTGCAGACCACGGTGGCGGCGTCGCTGGGCCTGGCCGCGGACCCCACCAAGCGGGCCGGCGAAGGCCTGATGCAGCACTACTACTGGGCGGCCAAGGCGGTCGAGCAGCTCAACCAGATCGTGCTGCTGACCATCGAGGGCCGGCTGTGGCCTGAGCTCGCCGAGCAGCAGGGCCGACCGGTGCGCGGCGTCGACGGGGTCGTCGACGACATGTTCCTGGACAAGGACGGGCGCCTGGAGCCGGCCGACCTCGGGCTGTACGAGCGCGACCCGCCGGCGATCCTGGAAACCTTCGTCGCCTTCACGCTGTCGCCGGGCATTCGCGGCCTGACGGCGCCGACGCTGCGCGCGCTGTACCACGCGCGCGAGAGCATGGATGCGGGCTTTCGCGCGCATCCGCGGTCTCGCGCCGCCTTCATGCGAATCCTGCGCGCGCCCAGCGGAATCACCCACGCGCTGCGCCTGATGAACCGCACCAGCGTGCTGGGGCGGTATCTGCCGGCCTTCCGGCGCATCGTCGGGCGCATGCAGCACGACCTGTTCCACGTGTACACGGTGGACCAGCACACCTTGATGGTCGTGCGCAACGTGCGGCGCTTCTTCATGCTGGAGCACGCGCACGAGTATCCGCTGTGCGCGCAGATCGCCGCCGGCATCGACAAGCCCTGGCGCCTGATTCTCGCCGCGCTGTTCCACGACATCGCCAAGGGGCGCGGTGGCGACCACTCGCAGCTCGGCGCGGTCGAGTTGCGGCGCTTCGCGCGCGCGCACGGCATGAACCGGGACGATACGGCCTTCGTCGCGGGCCTGGTCGAACACCACCTGACCATGTCGCGCGTGGCGCAGAAGGAAGACCTGAGCGACCCCGACGTGGTGCTGCGCTTCGCATCCCAGGTCGGCAACGAGCCGCAGCTGACCGCGCTGTACCTGCTGACCGTGGCCGACATCCGCGGCACCAGCCCGAAGGTCTGGAACGGCTGGAAGGCCAAGCTGCTCGAAGACCTCTATCACGCCACGCTGCGCGTGCTGGGCGGCCACATTCCCAACCCGCAGGCCGACATCGAGCAGCGCCGGGCCGAGGCGCGCAGGCTGCTGAACCTGTACGGCATCGACGAGCGATCGTCGGCGGCGATGTGGGACACGCTGGATTCGAGCTATTTCCTGCGCCACGATCCGGCCGACGTCGCCTGGCATACCCGCGAGGTGCTGCGGCGAGGCGCCGGCGCGACCGTGGTGAGCTGCCGGCTGGCGCCGCATGGCGAAGGCCTGCAGGTGATGGTGTACTGCCCCGACCAGCCCGACCTGTTCGCGCGAATCTGCGGGTTTTTCGACAGCCACAATTTCAGCATCCTGGACGCCAAGGTGCACACGACTCGCAGCGCCTACGCCTTCGACACCTTCGTCGTGGTCGAGCCTTCGCTGGCGCAGCGCTACCGGTACCTGATCTCGCTGGTCGAGGCCGAACTGGCCCGCACGCTGGCCGAGCGCGGCGCGCTGCCCGAGCCGGTACGCGGCCGCCTGTCGCGCCGCGTGCGCCATTTCCCGGTGCAGCCGCGCGTGGACCTGCGCGCGGACGAACGCGCCAACAACTGGATTCTCAGCGTGCGAGCCAGCGACCGCACCGGACTGCTCTACGCCATCGCGCGGGTGCTCGCCGCGCGCGGCATCAGCGTGCAGCTGGCCAAGATCATGACCCTCGGCGAGCGTGTCGAGGACACCTTCCTGCTGCACGGCGACGGGCTGCGCAGCGAGCGCACGCAGATCGAGCTCGAAAGCGAGCTGCTCGCCGAGCTGGCTCCCCAGTAGCGCAACGCCGCGTGGCGGGCGTGCGCCGGCAGGCGGCGGAACTGCCGCCTGCCGCAGCTGCTACACCTTCCAGCGTTCGGCCAGCTTGGCGGGCCGCAGCGAGTCGTATTCCTCGAAGGGCTGGTGGATCCACGGGCTCGACGGCAGCATCTCGACGTAGTAGTCGGGCAGCACCGTGGAGATGCCCTTGACCCAGATCACCGCGGTGCGCAGCTCGGTGATCTTCAACGGGCTGGCGCGCAGCCGATCCGCCACCGCGCGCAGCGTCTCGCCCGAATCCGCGAGGTCGTCGACCAGCAGCACGCGTCCGCCCAGCTCGCCGCGAGGCATCGTGATGGACTGCGCCATCTCGACGCGGGAGCGCTCGGCGTTGGCCCCGACGCCGTAGGAACTCGTCGACATGATCGCCAGCGGGCGGTCGAACACGCGCGACAACACGTCGCCGGGACGGGTTCCTCCGCGTGCCAGGCACAGGATCTGGTCGAACTCCCAACCCGATTTGTAGATCTTGAGCGCCAGTTTTTCGATCAGGGCGTGGTATTCGTCCCACGACACGTACATGTTCTTGCCGTCTTCGCTGAGCATGGCCTTGTGCGCTTGCGTTGCGGGTCCAGGAATGGAGGCGGTGGGCGTGGAGTCGAGGCCGGGAACCGGGTCTCAGGCTCCGAAGGGATGTTGCATCACGATGGTGTGGTCGCGGTCCGGCCCCGTCGACACCATCGCGATCGGCGTGCCGCTGAGCTCGGCGATGCGCTCCAGGTAGGCGCGCGCCGCCGCCGGCAGCTGCTCCCAGCGGGTCAGGCCCGCCGTGGTCTCGCTCCAGCCCGCCATGCGCTCGTAGCACGGCTCGCAGCGCGCGATGTCGTCGGCGTCGAGCGGCAGGATGTCGATCTCGCGGCCATCGAGGCGGTACCCGGTGCACAACAGGATCTCCGGCAAGCCATCGAGGACGTCGAGCTTGGTGATGCATTGCCCAGTGGTCGAATTGATGATGTTCGCGCGCTTGAGCGCTGCCGTGTCGATCCAGCCGCAGCGCCGAGGGCGTCCGGTGACGGTGCCGCGCTCCTGCCCCACGGTGTGCAGGTGGTGGCCCACCGTGCCCGGCTGGTCGATCGGCAGCTCCGACGGGAACGGCCCGCTGCCCACGCGCGTCGTGTAGGCCTTGGTGATGCCCAGCACGTAGTCGATCTCGCCCGGCCCGACGCCGGAGCCGGCGGCGGCGTTGCCCGCCACGCAGTTGCTCGACGTGACGAAGGGATAGGTGCCGTGGTCCACGTCCAGCAGCGTGCCCTGGGCGCCTTCGAACAGCAGCCGGTCGCCGCGCTGGCGGCTGAGGTGGACGAGATACCCGACGTCGCTCAGCAGCGGCGTGATCGGCTCGGCCAGTTGCAGCAGGCGCTCGTAGGTGGCGTCGAAGTCCACCGTGTCGGCCTGCAGGTAGCGGCTCAGCGCGAAGTTGTGCCAGTCGAGCGCCTCGCGAAGCTTCTCGGCCAGGCGAGCCGGGTGCTTGAGGTCCTGCGCGCGCACCGCGCGGCGAGCCACCTTGTCCTCGTAGGCCGGGCCGATGCCCTTGCCGGTGGTGCCGATCTTGCCGACCCCGCGCGACTCGCGGCTGGCCTCGCGCGCCACGTCCAGCGCGACATGCGAAGGCAGCACCAGCGGGCACGATTCGCTGATGCGCAGGCGCGAGCGCAGTTCCACTCCGGCTGCCTCCAGGCGCTCGATTTCCCGCATCAGGTGCTCGGGGTCGACCACCACGCCGTTGCCGATGTAGCAGGCCACGTCGGGGCGCATGGCGCCAGACGGAATCAGCTGCAGCGCGGTCTTGTGGCCGTTGATGACCAGCGTGTGCCCCGCGTTGTGACCGCCCTGGAAGCGCACCACGCCCTGTGCCTGCTCGGTCAGCCAGTCGACGACCTTGCCCTTGCCTTCGTCGCCCCACTGGTTGCCGACGACGACCACGTTACGTCCTGTGCTCACGACACCTCTTGTCATCTGGAATTGGGAATGGAGAAAACCCGCGGCGCGCTCACGTCGCCGGGGCGCGCTCGCGCACGACCCAGCGTCCGTCGGCGCAGGTCAGTTCGCGGTCGAGCCGGAAGCCCTCGCTCTCGAAGGGCACATGCTCGGGCAGCTCGATGACCACCTCGCCGCGCTCGCGCAAGGCACGCACGGCACTCGCGTAGCCCGGCTGGTCGGACCAGCTCGCGCGCACCGCGGCACGCGCGGCAAGCGTCGGCTCCGCGCGCACGAGTTCGCGCAAGTCGAGCGAAAAGCCGGTGGCCGGGCGGGAGCGCCCGAAACTGGCGCCGATCTCGTCGTAGCGCCCGCCGCGCGCCAGCGCATCCGGGCGGTCGGGGGCATACAGGCCGAAGATGACCCCGCTGTGGTAGTGATAGCCCCGCAAGTCGGCCAGGTCGATCTGCACCTCGCAGCCGGCCTGCGCATGCACCGCGGCCAGGTGTTCGAGATCGTCCAGCGCCCGTTGCACCAGTTCGCGCCCGGGCAGCACGCGCCGGGCCTGCTCGAGCACCGAAATGTCGCCGAACAGCTCGGTGAGCGCCAGGATCGGCTCACGCTGGGCGCTCGGCAAGCCGTCGGTGAGCTGCTCCAGACGCGCCACGTCCTTGCGCGACAGCGCCTCGAGCATGGCCGACAACTTCAGCGGGCCGGCCACCAGGCCGCCGAGCACGCCGCGCACCAGGCGGGCGTCCGACAGGCCCAGCGCGGGCTGCGCATGGCCGGCCAGGCGAACGCTGTGCAGCGCGAGCTGCTGCACCTCGAGGTCGGCCTCGAGCCCGGCGTGGCCATAGCACTCGACGCCGAACTGCATCGGCTGGCGCGTGGCGTACACGCCTTGCGGGTGCGTGTGCACCACGCTGTCGCAATAGCACAGGCGCACGATGCCCTGGCGATTGAGCAGGTGGGCATCGATGCGCGCCGCCTGCGGCGTCATGTCGGCGCGCAGGCCCAGCGTGCGTCCGGACACCTGGTCGACCAGCTTGAAGGTCTGCAGCTCCAGGTCCTGGCCGGTGCCCGACAGCAGCGAGTCGACGAATTCGAGCAAGGGCGGAATCACCAGCTCGTAGCCGTGGCTTTCAGCGTGATCGAGCAGGGTTCGGCGCAGTTTCTCGATGGTCGCGGCCTCGCGCGGGAGCACATCGGAAAAACGCTCGGGGAGCAGCCAGGCGGTCATGCGGGTAGAAGACAGGGATCCAGGAAAAAGCCAGCCAGCATTCTAGGGCTTCGAGGCACCGGGAACGGCCGACGCGGCAAAACTCCGCCCGGGTCGCGCTCGCAGGCGCGCGCATCGACGCCTCGCGCGGGCCTGCGCGAGAGCCGGCCAGCAGTCGTCAGCGCTTGTGCAGGTCCGGGCCTGGCGCCTTGCCGTCGGGGCTGCGCAGATAGCGAAAAAACGCGCTCGACGGGTCCAGCACCATCACGTCGCTTCGCTTGTCGAAGCTCGCCCGGTAGGCCTCCAGGCTGCGGTAGAAGGCGGCGAACTCCGGATCCTTGCCGAAAGCCTGGGCGTAGATCTGCGCCGCCTCGGCATCGCCTTCGCCCTTGAGGGTCTGGGCCTTGCGGTAGGCCTGCGCCAGCAGCACCTGGCGCTGCTTGTCGGCCTCCGCACGGATCTTGTCTGCGGTGGCCTGCCCCTGCGCCCGCGTCTGGTCGGCCACCAGGTTGCGGGCCGCGGCCATGCGCCGATAGGTCGCCTCGGTGGCGTCGGCGGAGTAGTCGAGCTGGGTCAGGCCGGCGTCGACCACCTCGATTCCGCTGGCACGCAGCGCGGCTCCCACCTGCGCGCGCAGCCTGCGCGGCAGTTCCGAGCCCTGCGCGGCCAGCGCTGCGCGCAGGTCCATGGTGCCCAGGATCGAGCTCAGGCCGGCGCGCATGGCCGTGCCCAGGCGGTCGTCGGCCGAGGTCTCGCTGTCGCCGAAGCTGCGAAGGAACTGGCGCGCATCGGCCACACGCCATTTGACGAACCAGCTCACGACCACGTTGTCCTTGCCGCGGGTCGCGAAGGTATCGGGCTGCGCGCTGCGCAGGCTCAGCACGCGCTGGTCGAGCAGCACGACGTTCTCCAGCGGCGACGGCCACTTGAAGTACAGCCCGGGCTGGCCCTCCACGCGCTCGATCTTGCCCATCGCGTAGACGGCGCCCACCTGCCCTCGCTGCACCACGAACAGGCTCGAGCTGGCGGCGGCCAGGACCGCCGCGGCGGCGACTAGGATCAATGCGAGACGGTTCATCGGATACGCAGGTGGACTGGGCGGCTGGCCGGAAAGACCCGCGATGTCATCGGGAGTCGCGCTGACGCAGCGTGTCGCGCTGGTCGCGCAGGTCGTCGGAGCCCGCCGCGGACGACGCCGGCGACGACGCGCCCGACGAGGCTGCGGCCGGCTGGCTCGCCGCCGCCGCGACGCTCGCCACGGAGGCCGGCAATGCCGGCAGCGAGCCGGCGCCGCCCTGCGCGGGCGATTCGCCAGTGCCGCGTGCCGCCGGCGCGGAGGCGCTGGCGCCCTGCTCGATCAGCTTGTCCAGCGGCAGGTACATCAGGTTGTTGGACCCGTGCGACGTGACCAGTACCTTGGTCACGCTGGACAGGATCTGCTGCATGGTCTGCAGGTACATCGATTCGCGCGTGACCTGCGGAGCCTTGCGGTACTGCTGGTACATGAGGTCGAAGCGCGCGGCGTCGCCCTGGGCCTGCGCGACGACGCTCGCCTTGTAGCCCTCGGCCTGCTGCAGCAGCGTGTCGGCGGTGCCCCTGGCCCTGGGCAGCACGTCCTGCGCGTAGGCCTCGGCCCGGGCCTGCAACTGCTGCGCCTGGCGCTGCGCCTTCTCGGCGTCGGCGTAGGCCTGACGCACCGGCTCGGGAACCTGCAGGCGCTGGATGCTCAGGTCGGTCACGCGCACGCCGCTGTGCCAGCGGTCGAGCAGCGACTGGGCACGCTGCTGCGCGTCCTGCGCGAGCTTGCTGCGGTCGCCGTGCAGCAGCTGCTGCAGGGTCATGCCGGCGACCACCGCGCGAATCGCTTCCTGGCCGGCCTGGGAAACCGCGGCCTCCGGATCGCGATCACCGAACACGTAGTCCAGTGCGTTGGCCACGCGCCATTGCAGGCTCAGCCGGATATCGACGATATCGCCGTCCGAGGTCAGCATCGACGACATCGGCGCTCCGCTCAGCGTGCCGATGGTCGAGTCGCCCACCGGCTGCGTGCGCAGCGTGTCGACACTGACCACCACGGCACGCCCGAACGGCGACGGGTAGTGCCAGTTCAGGCCCGGCTGGTCGACGGAGCTGACGGCTCCCAGGCGCGTGACCACCGCCACCTGGCCCTGTTGCACGACAAAGAAACCCGAGCCCAGCCAGCCCAGCACCAGCACGAGCACCAGCAGCAGCAGCCCGCGCTCGAGCATGCGCGGCGACGGCTGGAACGAGCCCGGACGACGCGGAGGGCGAAAGCCACCTCCGCCGCCCGGCCCACCGCGACGACCGAACAACCCGTTGAGCTTGCGGTTGAAATCGCGCCACAGCTCGTCGAGGTCGGGAGGCCCTCCGGAACCGGAGGGCCTCGGGTTGCGACGATCGCCTTCCGGAGGCGTGCCGCCGCCCTGGCCGCCGCGTCCGCCGCGTCCCCAATCCGGGTCACCGTCGCCGGCGGCCAGCGGCCGCGGCCGGCGCTGGAGCTTCAGGAGCTGCGCACTGCGGAGAAAAGCGAACGGCATCGGAGGCGAAAAGGGCATCAGGCTTGGTGCGGGGTGTCGATGTCGCCGTCGGGACCGTAGCCCACATCCTGCGCGGCATGCGGCCCGCTTGCGCCGCCATGGGATTGCTGGCGCTCGCGCGCCAGCACCGCCAGGCGCTCGCGCAGCGCGTCCAGCCCGGCTCCGCTCAGGGCGCTGACATCGAAGCTGTCGATGCTAGCACGCGCACCGCCACCATCGCGCAGCGCCTGGCGGCGAGTCGGCGGAACCGGGCCGTCCAGCATGTCGATCTTGTTGTAGATCAGAATTTGCGGGACATCCTGCGCGCCGATTTCAGCCAGCACCTGCTGGACCTGCTGGATCTGCTGTTCGGCCTGCGGATTCGAAACGTCGACCACATGCAACAGCACATCGGCCTCGGCGGCCTCGTCCAGCGTCGCCTTGAAGGCCTCGACCAGGCTGTGCGGCAGGTCGCGAATGAAGCCGACGGTGTCCGACAGCACCGCGTACAGGCCCTCGCCCAGCCAGATGCGCCGGGTGGTCGTGTCCAGCGTCGCGAACAGCTGGTCCGCCGCGTAGGCCCTGGCATGGGTCAGGGCGTTGAACAGCGTGCTCTTGCCGGCGTTGGTGTAGCCGACGATCGACACCTGCAGATGCGCCGCGCGGCGGCGTGAGCGCCGCTGGGTCGAGCGCTGGCGCTGCAGCCGGCGCAGTCGCAACTGCAGCTGCTTGATCTTGTCCTCGAGCATGCGCCGATCGAGTTCGATCTGCTTTTCGCCCGGGCCGCCGCGCAGGCCGATGCCGCCCTGCTGGCGCTCCAGGTGGGTCCAGCCCCGAACCAGGCGGGTAGCCGCGTGGCGAAGCCGGGCCAGCTCGACCTGCAGCTTGCCCTCGCCGCTGCGCGCGCGGCGCGCGAAGATCTCCAGGATCAGCGCGGTGCGATCCCACACCGGAACACCGAGTTCCTTTTCCAGGTTGCGCTGCTGCACCGGCGACAGCGCGGCATCGAACAGCACGCAGCCGGCCTGCGCATCGGCGACCTGCTGCCTGATTTCGGCGACCTTGCCCGAACCCAGGTAGAAGGCCGGATCGATATGCCTGCGGCGGCTGAAACTGGAACCCGCCGGCTGCAGGCCGGCGGACACCGCAAGCTCGCGCAGCTCGTGCAGTTGCGGGTCGGGATGCTCCTGCCCGACATCGGCGCCCACCAGCACCGCGCCGGGTACTCGTTCAGGAGGCAGGCTCGGATTCGCTTGCGCCAACGTGGAAACTCACGGGACGAGAGGGAACGACGGTGGAAATAGCGTGTTTGTACACCATCTGCGTCACGGTATTGCGCAGCAAAACCACATACTGATCGAACGATTCGATATGCCCTTGCAACTTGATACCGTTCACCAGATAAATGGATACCTGAACATGCTCCTTGCGAAGCAGGTTCAAGAACGGGTCTTGTAACAACTGCCCTTTATTGCTCATGGAAAACTCCGGTTGTGTTTTATGGTGGAAAATGCTTCCACCGCGGCGAACATAGCACAAAGCCCGGGCACCGCGCCTGACTCCCCCCGCAGTCGATCGACATCTGCGGATTTGTCGGGTTTGCGTCTTGCGCGCGTCAGTCGCGAGCGCTCTGGTAGGGGTTGCGCGACGTGCGGTACTCGATGCGCAACGGCGTCCCGGCCAGCTTGAAGGTGCGCGCGAGCCGCGACTCCAGATAGCGCGTGTAGCTCGGCGGGATCTTGTCCAGGGAATTTCCGTGAATCACGATCACCGGCGGATTCTGCCCCCCTTGGTGAGCGTAGCGCAGCTTGGGGCGAACGGTTCCGGCACGAGGCGGCTGCTGGAAGGCCACCGCCTCCTGCAACGCGCGCGTCAGGCGCGGCGTCGACAGTTTCGAGAAGGCCGCCCGGTGCGCCTCCACCACGGATCGCAGCAAGGCCCGCAGTCCCTTGCGGGATATCGCCGAGATCTCGTGCCGACGCGCGAAGCCCAGGAAAGGCAGGCGCTCGGCCACGCTCGACGCGAAGCGCTGGCGCTGGTAATCGTCGACCTTGTCCCACTTGTTGGCGGCAACCACCAGCGCCCGACCCGCTTCCACCGCGAAGCCGGCGATGTGCGCGTCCTGATCGGACACCCCCTCGCTGGCATCGAGCAGCAGCACGACCACGTTGGCGGACTCGATCGCCTGCAGGGTCTTGAGCACCGAGAACTTCTCGATGGTTTCGAACACCTTGCCGCGCCGCCGCAGCCCGGCGGTGTCGATCAGCGTGTAGCTCAGGCCGTCGCGCTCGAAAGGCACCTCGATGGCGTCGCGCGTGGTTCCCGGCTGGTCGAAGGCGATGACCCGCTCCTCGCCGACCAGCGCATTGATCAGTGTCGACTTGCCGACATTGGGGCGGCCGATGATCGCCAGCTTGATGCTGCGCGGGGCAGGCCGCGGGGCATCGGCGTCGCCGGCCTCGCCCGCCTCGGCGGCTTCCTGCTCCTCGGACCTGGGCTCGACCTCGGGTTCAGGCGGCACGCACAGCGCACAGGCGGCGTCGAGCAGCGAGCTCACCCCCTGGCCATGCGCGGCGCTGAGCGGCATGGGCTGCCCCAGGCCGAGTTCGTGGAACTCCGCCATCGCCGCGGGGGTGAGCCCCTCGGCCTTGTTCACCGCCAGCAGCACCGGCTTGCCGGTCTTGCGCAGGTAGGCGGCGATGTGCTCGTCCTGCGGGGCCAGCCCGGTACGCGCGTCGGCCAGGAACACCACGACATCGGCCTCGGCGATGGCCTGGCGCGTCTGGCGCGCCATTTCGGCGACGATGCCGGTGTCCACGACCGGCTCGAAGCCTCCCGTGTCGACGACCAGCAGGGCCTGCCCACGCCAGTTGGCGCGGCCGTAGTGGCGGTCGCGCGTGAGGCCGGGAATGTCGGCGACGATGGCATCACGCGAGCGCGTGATGCGGTTGAACAGGGTCGACTTGCCCACGTTGGGGCGGCCGACCAGAGCGAGCACGGGAAGCATGAATTCGGCGAAGTGCCTCGGCTTGTCGAAGGGGCGCGAAGGGTCAGCGCGGCACGAAGCCGTAGACGCCACCCTTGGTGGTCACCACCACCAGCGTGTTGCCGGCCAGCACCGGAGTCGACGCGATCGGCGAGCCGTCGGTGGAGGCGCGGCCGATGATGCGGCCGTCCTTGGCGTCGAGAAAGGACACGTAGCCCTGCAGGTCGCCCACGGCGACCGTGCGCCCGAGCAGAAGCGGAGCGCAGAGCTTGCGCCACTTGAGCTGATCGTTGTGCCACAGCGGCTTGCCGCCGTCCACCGCATAGGCCTGCACCACGCCGTCGGCCTGGGCGGCGACCAGTTCCTCGCCGTTCTGGCTCACCGCCGTGTAGCCATCGGCCTTGACGCTCCACAGCAGGCGTCCGTCGGCCAGGTTCAGGCAACCCAGCGCGGCCTGGTAGCCGCGCGCGCACACCACGCCGTGCGCCACCGAGGGGGCGCCGGTGATACCCACCAGGCGCTCGACCTCGGTCACCCCGCGCGGACGAGCGACCACGGTCTCCCACACCGGCGCGCCGTCGGCCAGGCGCAGCGCGCGAACCCGGCCGGTGGCGTCGCCCATCACGACCATGCCCTGCTGCAGCACCATGCCCGAGCCTCGCTGCAGCAGCAGCGCCGGCGGCGTGGACTCGTCGTCCCAGCGCTTCGCGCCGGTGGCAGCGTCGAAGGCCCAGACATGCTGATCGGCGCCCTGCACGACCACGATGCCGCCGAACACGGCAGGCGGTGTGAGCACGCTCGTCGGCAGCTGATAACGCCACAGCACCTGGCCCTGCGGGCCCAGCGCGACCACGCGGTTCGAGGCATCGACCACCGCGCTGAACAGGCCGTCGCTGCCGACGCCGGCGCTGATGCCGCCGTCCACGTGGCTGCGCCACAGCGTGCGCCCATCCGAGGCCTGCAGGCACAGCACATCACCGTTCGACGACGCCACCACGACATGCCCGGAGGCCACCGCGGCCTGGAACGTGGCCGGCACCGCGCCGACCTGCGCGGTCCATGCGGTATCCACATGCAGGATCGGCGGCACCGGCGCCAGCGGGGTCGGGTCGGGAAGCTTGGGAGCCGAGGAGCAGGCGCCGAGCAAAGCCGCGGCGCCGATCACGCCGGCGAGGCCGGCCATGCGAGCAAGCCAGGAACGGCGCATCATGCCGCACCTCCGACGCTGTCGAGCTTGATCTGCAGCAACTGGCGCAACGCCGCGTCGGCGGGCAGTTCCGCCAGGGCCTTCGTGTAGGCCTTGCGGGCCTGCTCGCGCTCGCCCTGTGCCGCGTACACATCGCCGCGGCCGGTCAGGAACAGCGCCGAGAAGGAACTCGCCGGCGGCTTGCGCAAGGTCTGCAGCGCCGCGTCGAACTGGTGCGCATCGATCTGCATCGCCGCCAGGTCCAGCATGGCCGCGGCTCGCTGCGCGGCAATCGGGCCGTGCCCGGCAGCCCAGCGCAGCACGGACTGTGCCTGCTGCGCCTGCCCGGCATCGGCGTAGGCTCGCGCCACGGTCAGCGCGCCCATCTGGGCGTAGGCGGTGGAGGCGTAGTCGTCGCGCAGGCGCTGGAAAATCGGCGTGGCGTCCTTCAAGTCGCTGGCCGCGATTCGCTGCGACAGCTGCGAATACAGGTTCGAGGCCTGCGCGGACTCGCGCCGCTGCCACCAGTTCCACCCGCTCCAGCCGGCCCAGGCCAGCGCCACCAGCAACAGCACGGCCGATACGGCCGTGCCCCAGCGCTGCCAGAAATCGCGCAATTGTTCGATCTGATCCTGCTCTTCGAGGTTGTAGCTCATGGCTCTCTCAAGAAAACTCGGCGGCCGCAATGCGCCGACTCCGTGCCCGGGCGGCCCGGCCTGCGCCGTTCAGCGCCGGCCTGCGGCGGCGGGCGAATCGGGCAAAGCGTGCACATTCTAGGGGGCCGCGCCCGCCGCGACGCCCCATCAGCTTCGCAGGCACTCGAGCAGCGCGGTTGCCGGCTGTACCGGCACGCTGCGCTGCTGCTGCTCGCCGCCGGCACGCAGAGACTTGACCGAGACCTCGCCCGACAGCCATTCCTGTTCGCCGAAGATCAGCGCGTAGCGGGCAGCGCTGGCGTCGGCCTTTTTCATCTGCGACTTCATGCTGCCCGCGCCCGCGTGCACGATGACGGCGAGCCCGGCCGCGCGCAGTTCCTCGGCCGTCTGCAGCGCGCGCGACAGCGCCGGCGCATGCGCCACCACCACATACGCGTCGGGCACCGGCAGCACGGGCGCCACCTGCGCCTGCGCCACCAGGTCGAGCACCCGCTCGACCCCGAGCGCCCAGCCACAGGCCGGCGCGGGCTTGCCGCCGATCTGCTCGATCAGCGTGTCGTATCGGCCTCCGGCACATACCGTGCCCTGCGCGCCGAGCTGCTCGCTGACCCACTCGAACACGCTGAGGTTGTAGTAGTCGAGCCCGCGCACCAGGCGAGGGTTGATGACGAAGTCCTGCCCGGCGGCGCTCAGCAGCTGCTGCAGCCCGTCGAAATGCGCCCGCGACTCGTCGCCGAGCTCGTCGAGCAGCCTGGGAGCGCCCTCCACCAGCTCCTGCATCGCCGGATTCTTGGTGTCCAGGATGCGCAGCGGATTGCTGTACAGGCGTCGCCGCGCGTCCTCGTCGAGGCGCTGCTGGTGGGACTCGAAATACGCGATCAGCTTGCTTCGGTGGCGAGCGCGCTCGTCGGCCTGGCCCAGGCAGTTGATCTCCAGGCGCAGCCCGTGCAGCCCGAGCATGGTCCACAACCTGCGCGCCATCAGGATGAGTTCGGCATCGACATCCGGGCCGCCGAAGCCCAGCGCCTCGGCGCCGACCTGATGGAACTGGCGATAGCGCCCGCGCTGCGGGCGCTCGTGGCGGAACATCGGCCCGGTGTACCAAAGGCGCTTGCCGCCGTCGTACAGCAGGTTGTGCTCGACCGCCGCGCGCACGATCGCCGCGGTGTTCTCCGGGCGCAACGTGAGCTGCTCGCCGTTGAGCGAGTCGGTGAAGCTGTACATCTCCTTCTCGACGATGTCGGTGACCTCGCCGATGCCGCGCACGAACAGCGCCGTGGGCTCGACGATCGGAGTACGGATGTTGCGGTAGCCGTAGGCGCGCATGAGTTCGCGCACCCTCGACTCGAACCATTCCCAGCGCGCCGAATCCGGCGGCAGGATGTCGTTCATGCCCTTGACGGCGCTGAGCTTGGCATTCATGGGAAATCTGCGTGGACGGAATGGAGTGGCGTGCGCGGGCGCCGGCCGGGCACCCGCGCGGGGCACGCCATGCAGCCGACGCGGGCCGCGAGGGTCAGGAGCCCGCCTCGGCGGGCACGCCCCAGCGCTGGCGAATGTAGTCGTCGACCAGCGCGATGAACTGCGCGGCGATGTCGTCCCCGCGCAGCGTGTGACGCTTGGCGCCGTCGATGAATACCGGGGCCGCGGGGTTCTCGCCGGTCCCCGGCAGGCTGATGCCGATGTCGGCATGCCGGCTTTCACCGGGACCGTTGACGATGCAGCCCATGACCGCAACGCGCAGCGACTCGACTCCCGGATACTCGCGGCGCCACAACGGCATGCGCTGGCGCAGGTGGTCGTCGATGTCGCGCGCGAGCTCCTGGAACAGGCTGCTCGTGGTGCGTCCGCAGCCCGGGCAGGCGGTGACGCTGGGGGTGAAGGAACGCAGTCCCAGCGCCTGCAGCACCTCCAGGGCCACGACCACCTCCTGCGTGCGCGCTTCCCCGGGCTGCGGCGTCAGCGACACGCGAATGGTGTCGCCGATGCCTTCCTGCAGCAGGATCGAAAGCGCGGCGCTCGACGCCACCGTGCCGCGCGTGCCCATGCCGGCCTCGGTCAGGCCCAGGTGCAGTGCGTAGTCGCAGCGCCGCGACAGTTCGCGGTACACGGCCACCAGGTCCCGCACCGCCGAGACCTTGCACGAAAGCAGGATCTGGTGACCGGGCAGGCCCAGTTGCTCGGCGCGCTGCGCGGACTCCAGCGCGGAGCGGATCAGCGCCTCGTACATGACCTGCCGGGCGTCGAGCGGGCGCTCGCGCGCCGCGTTGGCGTCCATCAGCGAAGCCAGCAGGTCCTGGTCGAGGCTTCCCCAGTTGACCCCGATGCGCACGGGGCGCTGCCAGCGCGCGGCGACCTCGATCATCTGCGCGAACTGGCGGTCCTTCTTGTCGCCCTTGCCGACGTTGCCCGGATTGATGCGGTACTTGGACAAGGCCTGCGCGCAATCGGGGTGCTGGGTCAGCAGCAGGTGGCCGTTGTAGTGGAAATCGCCGACCAGCGGGACGTCGATTCCCATGCGGTCGAGCTGCTCGCGGATGCGGGGCACGGCCGCGGCGGCTTCGTCGGTGTTGACCGTCAGGCGCACCAGCTCCGAGCCGGCCTGGGCCAGTTCCTTGACCTGGATCGCGGTGCCGACGATGTCGGCGGTATCTGTGTTGGTCATCGATTGCACGCGCACCGGAGCGTCGCCGCCGATGGCGACCTGGCGCGAACCCCAGCTCACCAGCGCCTGGCGGGTGCGCCTGCGCCGCGGCACCGCGTCGTCGATTTCCCCGTCACCAGCGTTGACACTGTGCTCGTCGTTCATGCCTGACCTTCAATTTCCTGCAGCGGGCAATACCAGCCGGGCCACGTTGCCGCTGCCGGCGTGCAGGTCGACGGCCTTGCCGTCCAGCGTCAACTGCGTGCCCGCGGCGTTGCCCACGACCAGGTGCAGGGGAAAATCCGCCTGGCTGGTGGCCACGCTGCGCGAGGCGCCGGCGGCCAGCAGTCCGGCGAACAACACCCTGCCCGTGTTCGAGCGTACCTGCACCCAGCTGCTGGCGCTGGCCGCAAGCTTCAATGCCGGCCCGGGCGCCGCGCCGGGCGCGGAAGCCGTCGAGCCAGGCGCGGCGGGAGAACTCGCGGAGGCCACCTGCCGGGCCTGCGATGTCGCGGACGGCGCCGCCATGCTCGCGCCGACGGCGGCCGCCGGCGACGCCGCGGAGGCGCCGGCACTCGCCGCCGAACCCGGGGCCGGCGCGCTGGCCGCCGGCGCTGCGGGAGCCGAAGCCGCGGCCGCGCCGGATGCGGATGCGGATGCGGATGCAGGCACGCTCGCCGCGTGATGCCCGAACAGCCCGCGCACCTGCACGAGCATGCGTCCGATGCGGTCGTCGCGCGGCAGGTACAGCAACGCGAGTGCCAGCGCGACCAGCAGCAGCGCCAGCCAGACCAGTCGGTGGCTTCCCGCCTGGGTGCCGACCGGCGCGGCCGCGCGCGCGGGGCCGAGCGTGGCGCCCTTCGGCGGCATGATCGGCGCTCCGCGCACGAAGGCAGGCGGAAGCGGGCGCAGCACGTCGGCAGGGTCGGCCTGCACGGCCTTTGCCGCGGCGCGCAGCAGGCCGCGCGCATGCGCGGCGTCATGCAGGCTGGCCCAGTCGCCGGCCTCGAGCGCGGCGATCTTGTCGGCCGTGACCTTCAGCTGCGTGGCCAGTTCGGCGACGCTGCGACCGGCCGCTTCCCGCGCCTGGCGCAGCAGCGCGCCGGCCTCGCGGCGGGCGGCGAGCTCGATGTCTTCGGCGCGAGGCGCCGAGTTCGTCGGATCGGCGGAGGAAGAGGTGCGTTGCGGCGGGTTCGACACGGTGTTCGTTTCAATGCGGCAGCAACATGGAGTCGTCGTAATGGCCCTGCTGCGCCGCGATCGCTTCCGTCGAATCCGGGTATTTCTGCACCAGTTCCTGCGACCAGGAATTGGCCTGCGGGACGTTGCCCGCCTTGCGCGCGACCAGCACGCCGAGCCACAGGGTCTGCGCGCTGGCGCTGCCGCCGGCATTCACGCGGGTGATGTAGAACAGCGCCTGGCTGTATTCATGCCGCAGGTACTGCACCATCGCCAGGTTGGTGGCGATGGCCGGGCTGGCGGGGTCGAGCGCGAAGCCGGCGTGCAGGGTCTTCTCCGCGCCGGGCAGGTCGCCCGCGCGGTACTGGCACACGCCATACGCCAGGTCCGTGCGCACGACGTTGCGATAGCCCTGCACCGCGAGCGCCTTGCGGAACATGCCGAAGGATTCGTCGTAGCGCTTGAGCGAGCACAGGAACCAGCCGTAGTTGTGCAGGGTGTCGGGGTTGTCGGGCGCCAGCGACAAGGCCTTGCGGAAACTGGCCTCGGCCTGGTCGTTCTGGCCCAGGCTCATGTGGATCAGCGCCTGCATGGTGTACGCGGGCACGTAGCCCGGGTCCTCCTGCAGTGCGCGATTGACCTCGCCGAGGGCCACCTCGGGTTGCCCGCGCTGGTAGTAGCCCTCCGCCAATTCCAGGCGGATGCGCGCGCTCTTGTCCGACTTGCTCGGCGTGCTGCCGGCCGCGCCGCTGGCATAGTTCGCGCCGCTGTTGGGGGCAGCGCAGCCGCCGAGCAGCGCGAGCGCGAACGCCAGGCCGGCCAGGCCCAGACGCGAGCCGGCGCGCGAGCGGGTCCATCGACACACAAGGTCACTCATGCTGTTCATCCCTGGTTCGCCGCAGACACGGCGTCACTGGCCGCAATTGCCACGACGCGGGCGCCCCGGCGCGAGGTGCGGTCCAGCACCTCGCCGGCGAGTTGCCCGCAGGCGGCATCGATGTCGTCGCCCCGGGTCTTGCGCACCGTGGCGACGATGCCGGCCTCGGTCAGCGTGGCGGCGAATGCCGCGACGCGCTGCGCCGACGAGCGGCGCAGGCCCGAGCCGGGGAACGGATTGAACGGAATCAGGTTGCACTTCCAGGGGAAGCGCCCTTGCATCAGCGCGATCAGCTCGCGCGCATGCTCCGCGGTGTCGTTGACGCCGTCGAGCATGCAGTATTCGAAGGTGATGAAGTCACGCGGAGCGTGCGCCAGGTAGCGCTCGCAGGCCGCGAGCAGCTCGGCCAGCGGGTACTTGCGGTTCAGCGGCACCAGCTGGTCGCGCAGCGCGTCGTTCGGCGCGTGCAACGACACCGCGAGCGCCACCGGGCAATCGGCGGCCAGGCGGTCGATCATCGGCACCACGCCCGAGGTGGACACCGTCACGCGCCTGCGCGACAGGCCGTAGGCGTCGTCGTCGAGCATCACGCGCAGCGCCGGCACCAGCGCGGCGTAGTTCTGCAGCGGCTCGCCCATGCCCATCATCACGACATTGGAGATCGCTCGCTCGCCATCGGCCAGCCCCAGCTCGGCGCGCATCGTGAATTCGGCCCACCACAACTGCGCCAGGATCTCCGCGGTGTCGAGGTTGCGGTTGAAACCCTGCGCCCCGGTCGAGCAGAAGCTGCAGGCCATCGCGCATCCGGCCTGCGACGACACGCACAGCGTGTTGCGCGAAGTCTCGGGAATGAACACCGATTCCACCGCGTTGCCCGCTCCGACGTCGAACAGCCATTTCACGGTGCCGTCGCGCGAGCGCTGCTCGGTCACCACCGGCAGCGCCTGCACGCAGGCGTGTTCACGCAGCCAGCCGCGCAGCGGCTTGGCCAGGTCGGTCATGGCCTCGAAATCGGCCACGCCGCGCTGATGCAGCCAATGCATCACCTGGCGCGCGCGAAAGGCCTTGTGGCCGGCTGCGCCGAGCCACTCCACCAGCGCGTCCTTGTCGAAGCGCAGCAGGTTGGCGGTGGGAGTCATCGCGGGGTGGCGCGTGCGGCTGTCAGCGCGAGAAGACCCAGTTCGACGGGAAGAAGAACGCGATCTCGGTGGCCGCGTTCTCGGCGCTGTCCGATCCATGCACGGCATTCGCGTCGATGCTGTCGGCGAAGTCGGCGCGGATCGTGCCGGGGTCGGCCTTCTTGGGGTCGGTGGCGCCCATCAGCTCGCGATTGCGGGCAATCGCGTTGGGACCCTCGAGTACCTGCACCAGCACCGGGCCGGACACCATGAAATCCACCAGGTCCTTGAAGAAGGGACGCTCCTTGTGCACCGCGTAGAAGCCTTCGGCTTCGGTTCGCGACAGGTGCATCATGCGAGCCGCCACGACCTTCAGGCCGGCGGTTTCGAAACGATCGATGATCTTGCCGATGCAATTCTTCGCCACGGCGTCAGGTTTGATGATCGAGAGCGTACGCTCCATTTGTTTTCTCTCCAGATTTCAAAACATTAAACGGAAATTGTAAGGCCCCGTGGCACCATCTTGCCGTTCCACGGCGGCATGTGCGCTCAACGCGAATGGTTGCGGCGCTTGGGTGCCGCGCCGGGGCCGCGCGGCCCGGGTTGCGACATGCCGAGGGCCGAACGGGTCGGGTCCGGCTGCGAGCCGCCCTTGCGCGGGCCCTTGCGTGCACGCTCGGCGTTGCGCGGCCCGCGCGAACGGGCGTGCCCGCCCGCACCGGCCGACTTGCCGAACAGCGCGTCCACCGCGCTCATCGCGTAGCTGTTCGGACCCGGCTCGCGCTCGGGCAACTCGCTGTCGTCGTCCAGCGCCGCGTTGCGCAGGCTGGCCAGCCGGGCCTCGCGACTCGCCCGTCCGAACAGCGCGTCGACCGCACTCATCGCATAGCTGTTCGGCCCCGGTTCGCGCTCGCCGCGCGGCGCGTTGCCGCGCGCGTCCTCACGCGGCGCCGCACGGCGCTTGCCGCCCTGGACCGGCGCCGCCGGCGCCGCGCCGCGGGTGTTCTTGCGCTTCGACGGCTGCGAGGCCCCGAGGCCGGCGCGGGTCATCAGCGCCTTGACGTCGTCGCGCTCCACCTCGGCGAAGTCGCCCCGGCGCAGGCCGGCGGGAAGCGCGATGGACCCGTAGCGAACGCGGATCAGGCGGCTGACCGTCAGCCCGATCGCCTCGAACAGGCGCCTGACCTCGCGGTTGCGTCCCTCGGCGATGACCGCGCGCCACCAGCGGTTGGCGCCCTCGCCGCCCGCCTCTTCCAGGCTCAGGAAGCGGGCCGGCCCATCGCTCAGCTCGACCCCCTCGAGCAGGCGCCGGCGCTGCTCGTCGTCGAGCTGCCCGAGCACGCGCACCGCGTACTCGCGCTCCACTCCCTGGCTCGGGTGCATCAGCTTGTTCGCCAGTTCCCCCGAGGTGGTCAGCAGCAGCAGCCCCTCGGTGTTGATGTCCAGGCGCCCGACCGCCGTCCATTTGGCGTTGTGGACCCGCGGCAGGTTGCGAAACACCGTCGGCCGCCCCTCGGGGTCCTTGAAGGTCACGACCTCGCCCACCGGCTTGTGGTAGACGAGCATGCGCGCCGGAGGAGGGGCGATGCGGATTTTCAGCGGCTTGCCGTTGACGCGGATCTGATCCCCCGGCTGGATGCGCTGCCCCAGGTGGGCCGGCTCGCCGTTGACCGACACGCGGCCCTCCTGGATCAGCTCCTCCATTTCACGGCGCGAGCCGATCCCTCCCTGTGCCAGCACCTTGTGCAGCTTCGGGGCTTCGGGCGACGGCGCCAGCACGCGGCGAACCCCCGGCTCCGCCGAGTCCGCAAGCTCGACCGCGCGGTCGAAATCGCCCGACACGACCTCCTCGATGCGCACGCTCGACGCATTCGACGAGCGGGCTTCGCCCTGCGGCTCCTTCGGGCCGCGCGAACGTCCCCCGCGCCGCGGTCCCCGGCCGGCCGCCGCCTGCTCGCTCTCGGCCTCGGAGGCAGCGCCCTGCGGTGCCTGCGCACCGGGCTCGCGCTGCGCGCGCCCGGTGCGCCGCCGATTCCGGCGACGCGTGCCGTCACGGCGCGGCGCTGCGCCGG
>JAJZTW010000010.1:0-9266 GCA_021847345.1 Pseudomonadota bacterium | reverse complement strand
GCGTCGGGCGCTCCGTCGGCCGCCGGCGCGGCCGGGGAGGAATCGGTTGCCGCCGCGGCGGCCTGCTCGTGTTCTTGATCAGACATGGAACGTTCGTGGGGAAATAGACGATTCAGCGCCCGGCCGACGCCTGCCTTGGCGCGGCGCCGCAGCCCTGGGAAAGCTCGGATGCATCGGGTGCATCCGGTGAAAGGGTTGAGTCGGGGACATCGGTTGAAGCAGTTGCCTCGGGTGCCTCGGGTGCCTCGGGTGCCTCGGGTGCCTCGGGTGCCTCGGGTGACTCGGGTGACTCGGGTGACTCGGGTGACTCGAACGACTGCGGCGTGGCCGCGGCGGGCGATTCGCCCCCCGGCTCGCCGCCGCCCTGCGACACCGACACCGCGATCTCGTCGGCAGCGCCAAGCAGCTCGATCTGCTGGGGGTCGGCCGCATCGAGCATCGGCGCCTCGAGTTCACCCAAACTGCGCAAGCCCAGGTCGTCGAGAAACTGCCGCGTGGTCGCATACAGCATCGGCCGACCCGGCCCCTCGCGGTGCCCGATCGCCTCGATCCAGCCCCGGTCCTCGAGTTGGCGCAGGATCTGCGCGTTGACGCTGACCCCGCGGATGTCCTCGATGTCCCCGCGCGTGACCGGCTGTCGGTGCGCGATGATCGCCAGGGTCTCCTGCACGGCTCGCGAGTAGCGTGGCGGGCGCTCCGGGTTCAGGCGCTGCAGATAGGGCTGCATCTCTTCGCGGCTCTGAAAACGCCAGCCGGCCGCCACCGCACGCAGTTCCACTCCGCGATCCCGCCAGTCCTGCTGCAATTCCTCCAGCAACGCGCGCACCGCATCGGCGTCGAGCTGTTCCTCGAACAATGCGCGCAAGGCCGCGACACTCAGCGGCTGGGTGGCACACAACAGCGCGGTCTCGACAACCCGCTTGGCCCATGCAGTATCCATGCCTGAAAAGGATCCGAGCGCAGGATGCGCCTGTACCGGCCCTCCCGAGCCGGTCTTGGTCACGAATTCGGTGTTCGCATTGATTCGCAGCACGGGGGCCGACAAGGCCGAGAGGGCCGCGAACCACAAGCCACCCTCGCCCTCGGGTTCCGCTGCCTTCCGGAACCCGCACGGCCACTGCACTCGAACCGGCAAGCCGGTCCGGCCTGCGAGGCCCATGCCTCGATGCCTCCCGGCTCATCGCATCGGGTGGTCAGGCCGCGGCCACCGCGGGCTTGTCGCCCGGGCTGCGCCAGAGCCCCTCGCGGCTTCGGATCGCGACCTCGAATCGAGGCCCTGGTTTGCCGCGACGCCACCTTTGCGACGCAAAATCAACCTATATTCTAAACCACGCGACGCAGCCGCAGGCCAAAACTCGAGCCAGGCGCATGGCCGCGTAACGCACGCGCAACGAAGACACGAGTCCAATGCGTCAGTCCGCCTGCCCCGAAGCGAGCGGGGCCGGGGGGTAGAAGGCGTCGGCGTGCACGTCCCGCGCGAGCACGCCGCGCGCGAGCAATTCGCCGCTGACCGCGTCGACCATCGCCGGCGAGCCTGCCAGGTACACCTTGGCGCGCTGGAAGTCCGCCACGTCGGCGAACAGCGCATCTCCGACGCGCCCTGCGCGCATGCCCTGGCCGGCGTCGAACTCGACGACGACATGCGCACGGAAATTGCGGTGCTGGCGTGCCAGCTCCTGCAGCACATCGACCCCGTACACCTCGCAGACCTGGCGAAACCCGGCGTACAGCACCACGGGGTCGGTCTTGCCGTTGTCCAGCGCCGTGCGAACCACCGAAAGCATCGGCCCCAGGCCGGTTCCGGCGGCCACCGCGTACAGCGGCCCCTCGTGCCGCGGGCGGAAATACGCGGCGCCCATCGGCCCGTCGAGCTGCAGCTCGCTGCCGGCGACGATGTCCCTTTCCAGCAGGCCGCTGAACGCGCCGGTCGGTGTGCGCCGGATGTGGAATTCGAGCTCGCCGTCGTACTCGGCCTCCACCGGGGTGCCGGCCATCGAGAAATCGCGACCGATCCACTGCCCGCCCGAGTCGAGCGCGCGCAGGTGCGCGTACTGCCCCGCCGAGAACGTGAAGGGTGCCCCCCCGGCATCGCCGCCGACGATGCCCAGGCGCAGCGCGAAGACTTCCGGCGCCAGTTCGCGCAGCCACAGCACGCGGCACTGCAGGTGGCGCTGCGGGTGCTCGATGAAGTCGTCGCTGTCGACCAGCGCGAGCTGCACGTCGCCCACGACCTTGCTGCTGCAGGCCAGGATCAGTCCCTGCTCGCGCTGTGCCGCGGGCAGCGCGCCGGGCTGGTAGCCCTGCAGGCGTACCTCGCCCTGCTCCAGCACGCACTTGCAGGTACCGCACTCGCCACGCTTGCACGACCAGGCGATCGGCACCTTGTGGCGGCGCAGCACCTTGAGCAGGTTTTCGTCGACGTCGGCCTGCAGGCGCAGGCCGAGCGCGGGAATCGAGATGATGGGCATGGCGCGAAACGGGCAACTGCCGCGCGCAGCGCGCGACCAGCGGGCCAAAACCGGGCATCATACGGTCCACGCGAAAGCTGTCGCGACAATCCTGCAAGCACCGTGTCGATGTATCGTCCCCTGATCCAGCATTGCAACCTGTGCGGAGCTCCGGTGGAGCACCGCGTGCCCGCCGGCGACACCCATGCGCGGGCCGTGTGCACGGCCTGCGAGCACATCCAGTACGAAAACCCGCGCAACATCGTGGGCACGCTCCCGGCGTGGGAGGACAAGGTGCTGCTGTGCCGGCGCGCCATCGAACCGCGCCACGGACTGTGGACCCTGCCGGCCGGGTTCATGGAGCTCGACGAGACCACCGAACAGGGCGCGCTGCGCGAAACCCTGGAGGAAGCCGGTGCCGAGGTGCGCATCGACGGCCTGTACAGCGTGGTCAACGTGCGCCCGGTCAGCCAGGTCTACCTTCTGTACAGGGCCCGTCTGCTCGAACCGCGCTGGGATCCGGGGCCGGAAACCCTGGAGGCGCGCTTGTTCTCGGCGGCCGACGTGCCGTGGGAACACATCGCCTTCCGCGCGGTGGCCGAGACCCTGCGGCGCTATTTCGAGCAACTCGCCGACGGCGGCGGCGACTGGCGCCTGCAGGCCTTCGACATCGACTGAGCGCGAGCTCCGGCCGCCCAAAAGCCACTAACGCCTAGCACCACGCCTGCACCGCGCCTATACCGCGCAGTAACCGTGCAGCGTCGGCAGGCCGCCCGCGTGCAGCAGGCGCCACAGGCCCCAGGCGGCGAAACCCAGCAGGACCAGCCCGGCTCCCAGGCGCGAGGCGCGCGCGGTGGCGCGCTGGCTCAGGCGCCGCAACACATGGCCGGCCAGCAGCATGTGCGGCAGGGTACCGAGCCCGAACGCGGCCATGGCCAGCGCCCCGCCGGCCGCGCTGCCGCTGAACAGCGCCAGCGACAACGCCGAATACACGAGTCCGCAAGGCAGCAGGCCCCACAGCAGCCCCGCCCCGATGCGCCGCGTCCAGTTGTCCAGCGGCAACAGACGCCGCAGCAGGCGTGACGCGGCCGCCGTCAGGTATGCGCGCAGGTGCTGGGTCCACGCGACGCGGGGCCGCGCCGCCGCGGCGTGCGCCGTCGGCGCCGCCCCCAGCGCCATGCGCACCAGCCACAGGCCGCTGGCGCCGAGCACCAGGTTGCCCAGCACGAACAGCGAGACCTGCACGCCCCGGGCCTGCACGGCCCACAGGCCCGAGCCCACGGCGCCGGCGACGAGCCCGAGCAGGCTGTAGGTGAGCACTCGCGCGAGCTGCAATTGCAGCGAGCGCCGGAACAGCGCGCGCGCCGGCCACAGCACCTGCTCGCGCCCGCCAGGCAGCATGGCCCGCTCGCTGGCCACAACCAGGCCCCCGCACATGGCGGCGCAATGCAAGCCGCCTGTCAGGCCCATGAGCAACAGTGTCAGAAAAAGGCTGATCTGCATCAGGAAATATCCGCAGTTTCCGTGATATAACGTTTCCCTGAACCCATCTTCGTCGCACCATGAAAACCACGCCCGCCGCGACCATCCACCGGATGGACAAACCGCACCCCTGCGACGTCTGCTTCCAGAGCCGCTTCTGCCTGCCCATCGCGCTGCCCGCCGACGAGATGTCGCGCATGCGCGACATCATGCAGAACACGGTTCGCATCAGCAAGGGCGAGCGCCTGTTCGAAAGCGGCGAGCCCATGGACAAGGTGTTCTCGGTGCACGCCGGCTCCTTCAAGTCCGTGGTCACCAGCCCGGACGGCCGGCAGCAGATCGTGGGTTTCCACGTTCCCGGCGAGATGATGGGTCTCGAGGGGTTTTCCACCCGGGTGTACATGACCGACGTGGTCGCGCTGGAGGACAGCGAGGCCTGCGAGATCGACGTGCGGGCACTCGAAGGCACCGCGCGCGAAATGCCGACCCTGCAGCACCAGATCCACTGCCTGATCGGCAACCGCCTGGCGCGTGCGCAGCAGGACCAGTTCGTGCTCGGCAGCATGCAGGCCGACGAGCGACTGGCGCGCTTCCTGCTCGACCTGTCCGAGCGCTACAAGGCGCGCGGCCTGTCGCCGGACGAGTTCGTGCTGCGCATGAGCCGCGAGGAGATCGGCAGCTACCTCGGGCTCAAGCTCGAGACCGTCAGCCGACTGATGTCGCGTTTCCACCAGGCCGGACTGATCCACGTGGCGCAACGCCAGGTGCGAATCACCCAACGTGAGGGCCTGGTCGAACTGCTGTCGCACGAAAGCTGAGGCGCCTCGGGCCGGCGCGACGCGAATCAGTCGCGCTCGATGTCGTCGAACACATCGCCCGAACCTGGCGGGCGCGACCCCAGCAGCCACAACGTGAGCACGCTGGCGCCCCAGCAGGCCGCCCACTGCAGCAGGAAACCCAGCGAGTACAGCACCTGCGGCGGCCATGCGGGGAACTCCCCGTGCAGGCGCCATTGCGCCGGGTCGAGCAGCGCGAACCATGCCGCGCTGACCAGCAGCGCGACCAGGAACGAGGGCCACGCAGCCCGCAGGTAATCGGCTTGCCAGGCTCGCATCAGCGCTCTCCCCGCGCGCGCATCGCGCAATCGGCATCAATCATGGTCCGGCCGCTGCGCCGCCGGCGCGCGCGGCGGCCCGATGTGGATCACCGGCGGCGCGGCCTCCAGTTCCTGGTCGGCGGCGTGCCGCGCGATCCACACGGTGGCCACGCTGGCTGCCAGCACGCTGCCCAGCAGCGCGATGAGCAGCCACAGCAGCGGCACGCGCCACCATGGGGCGGGCTTGCTGCCGCGGCGCTCAGGGGACGATGAAGGTGCTGTCATGGTGGACCACGACCGGGTCGGGGTCGTCGCTGCGCGCGGTGATCTCGACGTGATAGACGCCGGTGCGCGCGTTGTCGGTGGGAATGGCCAGCTCCAGCGGGCGCAGCAGGTTGCTCGAGGCCTGGAGCTCGACGCCGTCGCGCGGGCGTACGACAACCAGCCCCGGCGGCCCCTGCACCTCGAAGTGCATGCGCCGCGCCTGGTCGGAGGCGTTCATCAGCTGCACCTGGTAGACGTTCTCCAGCATGCCGCCGGGAATCTCGCGGGCGAGCACGCGGCGGTCGCGCATGACGTCGAGCTTGACCGGCTGGCGCATGACCAGGCCGCCGATGAACAAGCCCACCAGCGCCACCAGGATGGCGCTGTAGATCAGGATGCGCGGGCGCAGCAGGTGCGACCATTGCTGCTTGCGGGTCCAGCGATTTTCCAGCGCGTTCTCGCTGGAGTAGCGAATCAGCCCGCGCGGCGTGTTCATCTTGTCCATCACCTGGTCGCATGCATCGGCGCAGGCGCCGCAGCCGATACACATGTACTGCAGGCCCTCGCGGATGTCGATGCCGGTGGGACACACCTGCACGCAGATGGAGCAGTCGACGCAATCGCCCTTGCCCTGTTCGCGCGCCGGCAGGTCGCGACGGCGCTTGCCACGAGGCTCGCCGCGCTGCGGGTCGTAGGTCACGATCAGCGTGTCGCGATCGAACATGACCGACTGGAATCGCGCATACGGGCACATGTACTTGCACACCTGCTCGCGCATGAACCCGGCGTTGCCGTAGGTGGCGAAGCCGTAGAACAGGATCCAGAAGGTCTCCCAGCCACCCAGTCCGAGCGTGGCGACCTCGCGCGCCAGGGTGTCGATGGGGGTGAAGTAGCCGACGAAGGTGAAGCCCGTCCACAGCGCCAGCGCGACCCACAGTCCGTGCTTGAGCGCCTTGCGCGACAGCTTGCGCAGGCTCATCGGCTGCGAATCCAGGCGAATGCGCGCCAGGCGGTCGCCCTCGACCTTGCGCTCGATCCACATGAAGATCTCGGTGTAGACCGTCTGCGGGCAGGCATAGCCGCAGAACAGACGCCCGGCGATGGCCGTGAACAGGAACAGGCCGTAGGCGGAGATGATCAGCAGCAGGGCCAGGAAGATCACGTCCTGCGGCCACAGGATCAGCCCGAAGAAGTAGAACTTGCGATGAACCAGGTCCAGCAGCAGCGCCTGGCGCCCGTCCCAGCGCAGCCACGGCAGGCCGTAGAAGATGATCTGCGTGAACCAGACCATGGCCACGCGCCAGCGCGCGAAAAAGCCGCTGACCGAGCGCGCGTAGATCTTGCGCCGCGCCTCGTACAGGACTTCCTCGGTGGTCTGCAGGTCGCCGGGCTGCGGCTGGGATGCTGGGCTGTTCATGTTGCGTACGGTTCCCGGGCCGCGCGGCCCGGGTGGGTGAAGGTCATTGCGCGACGACGTGGGCGCCGTGGCTCAGACCGTAGACATAGGCGGCAAGCACGTGGATCTTGTCGGCGCTGAGGTTGCCCTTTTGCGCGGGCATGTGCCCGTTGCGTCCGTTCTCGATGGTCTGCTCGATGGTCTGCAGGCTCGAGCCGAACAGCCAGTTGCTGTCGGTCAGGTTCGGCGCGCCGATCATCTGGTTGCCGCCGCCGTCGGCGCCATGGCAGGCCGCGCAGTTGGCGGCGAACAGCGCCTTGCCGCGTGCCGCCAGCGTCGCGTCATGGCTCAGGCCGGAAAGGCTACGCACGTAGTTGGCCACCGCCACCACGCCATCCTTGCCGCCCACCGCCTGGCCCATCGGCGGCATCATGCCCATGCGCCCCTCGGTGATGGTCTGCACCAGCGTGGCGGGCTGGTTGCCGTACAGAAAGCTCTTCTCCCCCTGCACGGTCAGGTTCGGGAAGCCCTTGCTGCCGCCGGCGTCGGAGCCGTGGCACTGCGCGCAATAGGTCAGGAACATGCGCTGTCCCGTGGCCATCGCCGCCGGATCCTTCGACAACTGCGCCACGTCGAGCTTGTCGTAGGCCGCGTAGATCGGCGCGATGCGCTGCTCGTAGGCTTGCGACTCCTGCTGGTACATCTTGTCGCTGGTGAAGCCCAGCAAGCCGCCCCAGAAGCCGAGCCCGGGGTACAGGATCAGGTACAGCACGGCGAACAGCAGGGTGAGAATGAACAGGCCCATCCACCACTTGGGCAGCGGGTTGTTGAATTCCTGCAGGTCGTCGTCCCAGACGTGGCCGGTGGTGGCGATGACCTTGCCCTGCTTGTCGCGGAACACGGTCTGGCGCGCGGTGGCGCGCAGGAACACGAACAGCGCGATCAGCGAGACGATGGTCACCGCGCCGATCCAGTAGCCCCAGGCCGGGGAAGTGAACTGGTTCATGGTTTTTCGGGCTCGCTCAGGAATTCGAGACGGACTCGTCGCCGGCGTCGGACCCCGCCGCGGGCAGTTGCGAGTCGAGGAAGGGAATCATCGCGTCGCGGTCGTGGCGCGCCGCGAAGCGTGGCGCGTAGGCCATCCAGGCGATGCCGATGAAGGCGGCGAAGGCCATCACCGTGGTGATGCTGCCGAACAGGGCCAGGGTGTCGTTCATGGTGCGTTACTCCCCGGGATCACGGATGCGGCGCCGACAGCGCGCGCCCCAGGCTTTGCAGATAGGCGACCAGCGCATCCTCCTGGGTCTTGCCCTGGAGTTCGGCCGGAGCCGCGGCGATCTCCGCGTCGGTGTAGGGCACGCCCAGCGTGCGCAGTGTGCGCATGCGCTGGCGGATCAGGCCGTCGTCGGCGGGCTTGTGCTGCAGCCACGGGTAGGCCGGCATGGTGCTTTCCGGCACCACGTCGCGCGGCTCGCGCATGTGGATGCGCAGCCACTCGTCGGAGTATTTGCCGCCCACGCGGGCCAGGTCCGGCCCGTTGCGCTTGCTGCCCCACTGGAAGGGGTGGTCCCACACCGATTCGCCGGCCACCGAGTAGTGGCCGTAGCGTTCGACCTCGGCGCGCAGCGGGCGGATCATCTGCGAGTGGCACAGGTAGCAGCCCTCGGACACATAGACGTCGCGTCCCGCCAGCTCCAGCGCCGTGTACGGCTTCATGCCCGGCAGCGGCGTGGTGGTGGCCTTGTCGAAGAACATCGGCAGAAGCTGCACGAACCCGGCCACGCTGACCACCAGCGCGACCAGCACGATCATCAGACCGACGTTCTTCTCGATGGACTCGTGGGAGAGTTTCAGGCTTGCCATGATGGCGTTGCTCCTTGTTGTCGGGTTGCGCGCATCAGGCGTGGGCCGCCGCGATCTGCGGCACCGGCGCGTCCACCGCCTGGCCCTGGCGGATGGTGCGCCAGGAGTTGTAGACCATCAGGCACATGCCGAACAGGTAGATCACGCCTCCGAGCAGTCGCACGTAGTACAGCGGCTTGACCGCCACGATGGACTCGATGAAGCTGTAGGTCAGCGTGCCGTCGGGCTGCATGGCGCGCCACATCAGGCCCTCGGTGACGCCGGCCACCCACATGGACGCGATGTAGAGCACCACGCCGATGGTGGCGGTCCAGAAGTGCCACTCGATCAGGCGCACGCTCCACATGCGGGTCTGGCCCCACAGGCGCGGGATCATGTAGTACAGGCTGCCCATGGTGATCATGCCCACCCAGCCCATGGCGCCCGAGTGCACGTGGCCGATGATCCAGTCGGTGTAGTGGGCCAGGCCGCTGACGGTCTTGATCGACAGCATCGGACCCTCGAAGGTCGACATGCCATAGAAGGACAGCGCGGTGATCAGGAACTTCAGGATCGGGTCGTCACGCAGCTTGTGCCACGCTCCCGACAGGGTCATGATGCCGTTGATCATGCCGCCCCAGCTCGGCGCCAGCAGGATCAGCGAGAACACCATGCCCAGCGACTGCGCCCAGTCGGGCAGCGCGGTGTAGAGCAGGTGGTGCGGGCCGGCCCACATGTA
>JAJZTW010000009.1 GCA_021847345.1 Pseudomonadota bacterium | reverse complement strand
GGTCGACGGGCAGGCCTACGCCGTCTACGGTCCCGCGGGAGGCAGCCTGAAGTGGCAGTCGCCCACGCGCCTGGAGCTCACGCTGCCGGCCGGCAAGGGGTACTTCTCGGTGGCGGCGTTGCCCGACACCAGCGCGGCGACCCTGAAGCTGTTCGACGACCATGCATACGCCTTCGTCACCGACACGCGCGTGCAATGGCACTACGACCAGGCGAGCAGTCGCGTGATCACGCACTACGTGTACGACACCCGCTCGATGCGCGACGACCAGCATGTCGCGCTGGTCGGGCTGCTGCCCAACCTGTGGTGGGGGCAGGACATCGCCGGGCTGCGCAGCCAGGGCTTCGCCAGCGTTCGCGGGCAGGTCAAGCTGCTGGCGGCGAATGACTTCACCACGCGCCTGACCTACCACGGCATCGTCCCCTACTGGCCGGCGCTGCCGGCCGCCGACGGCGGCAGCCGCGTCGACACCCTGCTGGGCGGCGACGTCGCCGCGATGCCCGGTGCCTTCGGCTTGCAGGGCGACGGCACCTACTGGATCGGCAAGGGCCTGGGGCGCGCGGCGCAGTTGATGAACATCGCCTACGCGCAGGGCAAGACCGACGATGCCGTCGAGCTGCAGCACATGGTCGAGCGTCACATGGAGAAGTTCTTCTCGGGCCGCGACTCGGGCAGCTATTTCGTCGTCGACCGCTCGCTGGGCACCACGCTGGGTTATCCGTCGGAGTACGGAAGCGTCAGCCACATGAACGACCACCACTTCCATTACGGCTACTGGATCAACGCGGCCGCCCAGGTCGCGCTGCGTGATCCGCAGTGGGCCGACAAGCAGCATTGGGGGGGCATGGTCGACCTGCTGGTCGACGACATCGCGACCAGCGAGCGCGGCAAGGCCTCGTACCCCTTCCTGCGCAACTTCGATCCTTTCGAGGGGCATTCGTGGGCCAGCGGCGACGCCGCGATGGATTCGGGCAACAACCAGGAGTCCTCTTCGGAGGCGATCAATGCCTGGGCCGGGCTGATCTTCTGGGGCGCCGCCACCGGGGACACGCGCCTGCGCGACCTGGGCATCTTCCTGTACACGACCGAGGTGAACTCGATCGACGACTACTGGTTCGACCTGCATCACATCGTGTTCGCGCCGGACTACCACCGCGTGCTGGCCGCCCAGGTGTTCGGCGACAAGTACGCCTACAACACCTGGTGGACCCAGAACCCGCGCGAGGTCCAGGGCATCAACCTGCTGCCGATGACTCCGGCATCGACCTACCTCGGGCGAGACCCCGGGTACGTGGCCGACTTCTTCAAGTCCATGCACGCGATGAGCCAGCGTTACGCCTCGGCCGGCATGTCGGACGGGACGCCGTCCGATATCTGGCAGGACGTGTTCGCCGAGTACCGCGCGCTGGCCTTCCCCGACCAGGCCCTGCATGACTGGAACTCGCAGGGCTCGACGGAGGGTGGCGACAGCCGCACCCATGCCTACTACTGGATCCGCAGCCTGCAGCACATGGGGCGTCCGGATTTCGCGGTCACCGCCGACACGCCGCTGTACGCGGTGTTCAAGGCGCCTGGCGGCGTGGTCACGCACCTGGCCTGCAACCCCGGCGGGCAGCCGCTGCAGGTGCGCTTCAGCGATGGCGTCAGCGGCACCGTGGCGGCGCATTCGCTGGGGGTGTTCACGGGCCCTGCCGGCGCGGCCGGTGCACAGCAATGAGAGCCTCGCGTGCCGAGTGCGCAGGCCGCCCGAGCGATTCAACCAAGGAGTGAACAACATGTCGAAGACCATACTGGCCGCAGCCGTCGCGGCAGCCCTGCTGGCGGGCTGCGGATCGGGGTCGATTTCCACGCCGGGCGGCTCCACGAGCACGCAATCGAGCTCGTCGACCACGTCGACCTCGCCGAGCGCGACCCTGGCCTCGAACTACACGACCACCGTCTGGGAGGATGATTTCCAGAGCGACCCCAACGGTGCTCCGTCGAGCACCTACTGGGCCGCCGAGACAGGCAACGGGGCCGCCTACAACAACCCCGGCTGGGGCAACAACGAGGCCGAGTACTACCTTCCGGGCAATGCCACGGTGTCAGGCGGCGCGCTGAACCTGCATGGCCATGCAGACGCCAGCGTGCTGAATGACGGTTGCGGGTCCGCCAGCACCAACTGCCTGTTCTCGTCGGCCAAGTTGACGTCGTTGAAGACGGTCGACCTGAGCAAGTCCGGATTCCTGGAGGTCAAGGCCGACCTGCCCACCGGGGTGGGCTCGTGGCCCGCCATCTGGCTGCTGCCGGGGCCGAACCCGGACCTGAGCTCGCCGCCCAACGTGAACAACGGCCAGCCGACCTGGCCGGGCGGCGGCGAGATCGACATGGTCGAGTGGCTGAGCAGGTATTTCGCCGGACAGGACTCGCTGGTGCAGAGCACCCTGCATCTTCCGTCGGGCACGCCGAGCCCGACCTACACCGATTCCTTCGAGTACCAGAAGGCCACGCTGTCGAGCCCGATTTCCGGCAACTACCACCTCTACCAGCTGGCCTGGACGCCGGGACAGATCGAGTTCGCGGTCGACAACCAGCCGGTCATGACCTGCACCAAGAGCAACATGACCTGCTCGCCCATCAGCGGGGGCAGTTTTCCGGCGTCGTCGATCTGGCCCTACGGCGTGACCGATTCGAATTACTACCTGATCCTGAACCTGGCGATCGGCGGCAATCTGGGCGCGCCGAACGGGGACAACACCCAGGTGCCGACGAACTACGACCAGACCATGCGCGTGGCCTATGTGCGCTACATGACGCCCTGAGCGGCGGACGGCGCAAAACGATCGGAGCAGGCCATGGAACAGCAGGAATGGGTGTTGCGGTGGGCCGACGAGTTCGACGGGGATGCACTGGACCCGACGAAATGGCATTGCGACACCGGCAACGGTTTTCGCGATCCCCTCAGCGGGGAGTGGGTCCCCGGATGGGGCAACGAGGAGCTGCAGTACTACACCGCGAACGCGGACAACGTTTCGGTGCGCGACAGCGTGCTGAGCATCCGCGCGCTGCGCCAGGACCTGGGCGGCTGCTCGTACACGTCCGCGCGCCTGCGCAGCCGGCGCGCGGACGGCACGCCGCTGTTCGCGCAGTGTTGCGGGCGCTTCGAGTTCCGTGCCCGCGTGCCCCACGGCAAGGGGCTGTGGCCGGCGCTCTGGCTGCTTCCGCTGGAGGAGCATTACGGACGCTGGGCTGCATCCGGGGAGATCGACGTGATGGAAGTCTGTGGCGACGCAGGCCACGAGGTACTCGGCAGCCTGCACTACGGATCGAGCTTTCCGCATCGCGAGCTCACCACCCATCGTCTGCCCATGCCGGCTCCCGGCTCGCTGGCCGCCTGGCACTGCTACGCGGTGCAGTGGGAGCCCGGGTGCATACGCTGGGAATTCGACGGTCGGATCTGGGCCGAGCAGGACTTCTGGTGGAGCTGCAGCGAGCGCGATGCCGGCGGTGGCCGGCGGCCGCTCGGCGAGCATGAGCTCAACGCCTGGCCGGCTCCCTTCGACCGTCCCTTCTACATCGTGATGAACGTTGCCGTCGGGGGCAATTTCCCGGGTGTGCCGGACGCCAGCACGCCGTTCCCGGCGGCACTCGAGGTCGACTACGTGCGCGTGTACGAGCGGCGCGGCGGCCACCGGGCGGCGCGGCCGCGAGGCCCGGGGCGCTTGCCCTGGCAGGTCGTCGGCGAGCAAGCGCAAGGAGCAGGCGATGTCGCGTGAACACCGGCGCGCCTGGCAGCAGCGGGGCAGCGCGCCCCCGCAGGGGCAGGGCGGGCAGCAGGACTGGCGCGAGGAGTGGCGCGAGGGCCCGCCGGCGGGGGAGTCGCCGGACGGAGCCGGGCCGGACCCGGAGCGGCTGCTGCTGCGCATGCGCGAGCTGATCGGGCAGGGCCTGCACGGCCTGTGCTTCAGTCCCTACGAGCCGGGGCAGGGGCCCGGCACGCAGGTGCCCGAACAGAGCGTGGAGCGGCGCCTGCGGCTGATCGCGCCGTACACGCGGTGGATCCGCAGCTTCTCCTGCGTCGACGGCCACGAGGCCACGCCGCGCCTGGCGCGCCGCGCAGGGCTGAACACGCTGGTCGGTGCCTGGCTGGGCAAGGACCGCGACATCAACCGCCGCGAGCTCGATGCCGTGATCGCGCTGGCGCGCGACGGCGTTGCCGACATCGTCGCGGTGGGCAACGAAGTGCTGCTGCGCGGCGACCTCGACGAGGCGGAATTGCTGGAATGCATCGATCGCGTGAAGCGATCGGTTCCCGGGGTCCCGGTCGGATACGTCGACGCCTACTTCCTGTTCGAGAAGCATCCACGCGTGGCACGCGCCTGCGACGTGCTGATGGCCAACTGCTACCCGTTCTGGGAGGGGTGCCCGCTCGAGCACGCGGTGGGCTACATGCAGGACATGTATCGCCGCACCTGCGCGGCGGCCGAAGGCCGACCGGTGGTCGTCGCCGAGACCGGCTGGCCGGATCGCGGTGTCGCGGTGGGCGCCGCGCAGCCTTCGGTCGTGAACGCCATGCGCTACTTCGTCGAGGCCCAGGACTGGGCTCGCCGCGACGCCGTGGCCATGTTTCATTTCTCCGCCTTCGACGAGGCCTGGAAGGTCGATGCCGAGGGCGACGTGGGCGCCTGCTGGGGCCTGTGGGATCAACATGGACAGCCGAAATATCTCTGAGGGCCCCCGGGGCCGTGCGCGCGGGCGCTTGCCTTGCCTGCCGTCGATCTGCTACTCGGGCTACCGCGCCGGGCAGAGTCCATCGGCCGGCGTGTTCCCCACGCCGGAGCAGATCGCCGAGGACCTGCTGCTGCTGCGGCGCCAGGGCTGGCGCATGCTGCGCCTGTACGACTGCGGCCCGCACGCACAGCGCACCCTGGAATGCATCCGCGAACTCGGCCTGGACCTGACGGTGCTGCTGGGCGCCTACCTGGAGGCCGAGCTCGACAATCCACGCTGTCCCTGGGGCGGACGGCACGACGAAGCCAGGCTGGCCGCGCAGCGTGCCGGCAACGAAGCCGAGGTGCGGCGCCTGGTCGAGCTGGTCGGGAGCTATCCCGGCATCGTCGCGGCCGCTGCCATCGGCAACGAGGCCTGCGTCGAGTGGACCGATCACCTGGTTTCGCCTGCACGCGTGCTCGAACTGGTGCGACTGGCGCGCCGCGGCGTCGACGTGCCGCTGACGGTGTGCGACAACTACGTGCCGTGGCTGGGCGAGCTCGGGGAACTCGTCGCGCCCGAGCTGGATTTCATCTCCATCCACAGCTATCCGGCGTGGGAGCACAAGTCGCTGGAGCAGGCGATGGACACCACGCGCGAGAACCACGACGCGGTGGCCCGGCGCTTCGGCTCCATGCAGGTGGTGCTCACCGAGGTCGGCTGGCCGACCACCGCCAACGACCGGGGTATTCCCGCCCACCGGGCTGGTGAACAGGCACAGGCGCATTACGTGCAGGCGCTGCTCGAGTGGTCACACGCAAGCGGCGTGCCGTGCTTCGTGTTCGAGGCCTTCGACGAAGCCTGGAAGGGCTCCGACGATCCCCGCGAGCCCGAGAAGCACTGGGGGCTGTACCGGCAGTCGCGCGAGCCGAAGGCCTTCGCCAGGCACGCGCGCCTGCCCTGGGGCGAGCGCGACCTCGCGCTCGTCGGGTCGTAGCGGGTCGCCGACGCGACGCGGGAGCCGGCGATGAGCTCGGTACAACTGCTGGGCCTGCGCAAGGCCTATGGCGATCGGGTGGTCATCGACCACATCGACCTGGAGGTGCGCAGCGGCGAGTTCATGGTGTTCGTGGGCCCCTCAGGCTGCGGCAAGACCACCACGCTGCGCATGATCGCCGGGCTGGAGTCGATCACCGCCGGCGAACTGCGCATCGATGGCGCGCGCGCCAACGAATCGCGGCCCGCACAGCGCGGCGCGGCGATGGTGTTCCAGAGCTACGCGCTTTATCCCCATATGACCATTGCGGAGAACATGGGCTTCAGCCTGCGCATGGCCGGGGTCCCGCGCAAGCAGCGGCGCGAGGCGGTCGAGCGCGTCGCACGCACCCTGCGCATCGACCACCAGCTCGAACGCTACCCGCGTCAGCTCTCGGGCGGCGAGCGCCAGCGCGTGGCCATCGGCCGTGCCATCGTGCGCCAGCCCAAGGTGTTCCTGTTCGACGAGCCGCTGTCCAACCTCGATGCCGAACTGCGGGTGAGCATGCGTGTGGAGCTGTCGCGCCTGCATCGGGAACTGGGCACGACCATGATCTACGTGACCCATGACCAGGTGGAGGCGATGACCCTGGGCGAACGCATCGCGGTGTTTCGCGACGGTCGCATCGAGCAGGTCGGCACGCCGATGGACATGTACCGCCAGCCGCGCACCGAATTCGTCGCCGGCTTTCTGGGCACGCCGCGCATGAACATGCTCGATCGCCCGCGGGCGGGGGCCTCGCCCGCGCACCTGGCGTTGTGGCGTGCCCTCGGCGGCGAGACGCTGCCACGGGCAGCGCGCCTGGGCGTACGCGCCGAGCATCTGCGCGTGGACGCCGGCGCCGCAGCCGATTGCGCCGTCGGAGTGGTCGAGTTCGTCGAGCATCTCGGCGGCGCGTCCATGCTGCACGTGCGCGTGGACGGCGTCGACGGCGCCTGGACCGCCCAGATCCACGGCTCCGATCCCGGCGCCGCGGCGCGCGGCCAGCGGGTCGGACTGTGCGCATGGCCCGGCTGCGTGCACGCCTTCGACAGCGAAGCCTGCAACCTGGCGACCTGAACCGCCTGCGTCGAAACGCGGGCTCCCGGGAAAGCCCTAGGCTGCACTCGGCCATTGTGCAGCTAGGCTTTATGAAAGCGCTTTCAGCGTGGATTCCCGCGTCGTTTCGCGGGTCCGGGGCGCGCGAGGGCGGTTCACAAGCTGGTGAATCGCGGCACAGGACATTAGGCTGCGGGCCGGATGCGACGATGGGTTGCGCAGGGCGGTTCGCATGAAGGAGTGCGAGGCATGAAGGACACTTCGCCGAGGCTTTCGGTGGTCGAGAAGATCGGATACGGGTTCGGGGATTTCGCGTCCAACCTGTTCTGGCAGATGTTCTCGATCTTCATCGCCAAGTACTACACGGACGTGTTCCTGCTCAGTGCCGCGCAGATGGGCACGATGATGTTCGTGACGCGCTTCGGCGACGCCTTCATCGACCCGGTGATCGGCGCCATCGCCGATCGCACGCACACCCGCTGGGGGCATTTCCGGCCCTACCTGCTGTGGATGTCCCTGCCGATGGCCGCGGCCGCGGTGCTGGCCTTCACGGTACCCAGCTTCGGCGGCACCGCCAAGGTGGTGTACGCCTACGTCACGCTGAGCCTGATGATGCTCGCCTACTCGGCGATCAACATTCCGTATTCGGGCTTGCTGGGAGTGCTCACTCCCAGTTCCACCGAGCGCACCAGCGTGTGTTCCTACCGCTTCGTGATGGCCCTGCTGCCGGTGTTCATCATCGTCAACAGCGCGCTGCCGCTGGCGCGTCATTTCGGCGGCAGCGAGAACTCGCCGCGCGGCTGGCAGGTGACCATGGCGCTGTACGCGGCGCTGGCCGTCGTGCTCTACCTGGTGACCTTCGCGATGACCCGCGAGCGGGTCCAGCCGCAACCGCGCGCCGAAGGGTCGTTCCGCAGCGACATCCAGGACCTCAAGCGCAACCGGCCGTGGCTGGTGCTGTGCGCGGTGGGGGTGGCCGCGCTGACCTTCTCGAACATCCGCAACACGGTCGCGATCTACTACTTCCAGAACGTGGTTCCGCATGGCGGCAGCTACTTCGGTCCGGTGATGACCTCGGGAGCGCTGGCTTTCATCGTCGGCGTGATGGCCACGTCGCCGCTGTCGCGCAGGTTCGGCAAGCGCAACCTCTACATCGCGTCGATGGGACTGGCCGGCCTGCTTTGCGTGGCCTTCTACTTCGTGCCTCCGGCCAACATCCCGCTGGTGTGGGTCGTGCAGACCCTGATCAGCCTGTTCGCCGCGCCGACCGCGCCGCTGGTCTGGGCCATGTACGCCGACACCGCCGACTTCTCGGAGTGGAAGAACGGACGCCGCGCCACCGGGCTGGTGTTCTCCGCGGCGTCGTTCGCGCAGAAATTCGGCTGGGCCGTCGGTGGCGCCGGCACCGGCTACCTGCTGTCGTTCTTCGGCTATCTGCCCGACGTGGCCGAGAGCGCGCGCACGGTCCACGGCATCCTGCTCATGTCGAGCATCATTCCGGCGCTGGGAGCGCTTGCCGCGGTGGTCGCGCTGCTGTTCTATGAAATCGACGAGCCGACCATCCGCACCATGGGCGAGGAACTCCAGCATCGTCGCGACGCGGCGGCCGCGCCGCCCGCCGGCAGCTCGGCCCACTCAGGAGGCTTGGCGCCGGGCGCCGCGCCCGACGCGCCGGCGCCGCTGGTGCTCGACGCCGCCCACCGTGCCGAGTTGCAGCAGCGGCTTCAGGCCTTGCTGAGCCAGCGCATGCACGGCGTGTGCTTCAGCCCCTACGCGCCGCCCCAGCAACCGGGTGCCGCGATCGACCGCCAGCGCACCGCCGAGCGTCTGCGCCTGCTGCGCCAGCACGCGCAGTGGGTGCGCGTGTTCGCCTGCTCGGGAGACCACGAATACGTGGTTCGGGAGGCGCGCTCACTGGGTCTGCGCACCCTGGTCGGCGCCTGGCTCGGGCGAGACGATGTCCGCAGTCGCGAGGAGTTCGAGGCGCTCGTGGCCCTTGCCTCCGACGGCCAGGTGGACCTCGCCGCGCTGGGCAACGAAACCTTGCTGCGCGAGGAACTCGACGCCTCCGTGCTGCTCGAGTACCTGCGCGAATTCCGTCGCCGGGTTCCCGACGTACCGGTGGGCGTGGTCGACGCCTATTACCTGTTCGAGAGGCATGCGCAACTCGTGCAGGCCAGCGACTTCGTGGCCATCAACTGCTATCCGTTCTGGGAGGGCATGGCGCATGACCAGGCGCTGCAGCGCCTGCGCGACATGGTGAGCTCGACGCGGGCGCATCTGCAGGGCAAGCCGCTGCTGGTGGCGGAGACGGGCTGGCCCAGCCAGGGCACGCCGCGCGGCCGGGCGGTTCCGTCGGCCGACGCCGCGCTGCAGTACTGGGTGGACGCCCATGCCTGGGCCGCCGCCGAGGGCCTGGAGATGTTCGGCTTCGAGGCCTTCGACGAACCGTGGAAGGCGCGTGCCGAAGGCGACGTAGGCGCCTATTGGGGTCTTTGGGACGCCAGCGACCGGCTCAAGTACGCCTGAGCCAGGCGCCAGCGCCCGGGCGCTGGCCGTGCCCGCCGCGGACCCCTCGCCGGCCTGCGTGCCGGCGCGTCAGCCGGGCGAGCGCAGGCTGCGCAGCAGGCGCCGCGCGCTGGCGGGATTCGTCGCGCAGGCCACGTCGTGCACGTCGCAGGCCCGCAACAGCGCGGTGATGTCCGGCTCATGGGGCTGCGCGGTCATCGGGTCGCGCAGGAACAGCACGAGGTCGATGTGACCTTCGGCCAGGCGCGCGCCGATCTGCAGGTCGCCGCCCAGCGGCCCGCTGCGCAGGCACTCGACCGCCAGCCCGACCTCCGCGCACAGGCGCGAACCGGTGGTTCCGGTGGCCACCAGGCGGTGCTCGCGCAGCAGCGCGGCGTGTTCGCGCGCGAGTTCGATCATGCGGTCCTTCTGGGCGTCGTGGGCGATCAGCGCGATGTTCATGGCGGGGCAGTTCGAGGCAATATGTAATAAAACAACAATCAGGCCACCATCTTCCAACTGGGAAAAGTTATTCCTTGCCGAGGGTGTTCCGTTTTTAATGTAGTAATGCTACATTGACGTCAGACAGGTGCTGCTTCAGGGCCCTGGCTCCTTGGCCGGCGTGGTTTCTCGTGAGCCCGTCGGCCTTTTCTTGCCCGGCTCAGGCGCAGCGCTGGCGCGCTCGCTGCTCCCGGTACAGGTCGATCAGATGTCGCGTCGATGCGTCGCGTGGCGCCGGCGTACCCAGGCCCTCCAGTTCGTCGAGGATTCCCTGCGCCAGCTTCTTGCCCAGCTCGACACCCCATTGGTCGAAGGAGTTCAGGCCCCAGACCATGCCCTGCACGAAGATCTTGTGTTCGTACAGCGCGACCAGCGCGCCCAGGCAGAAGGGGTCGAGGTGGTCGAGCAGCAGGGTGTTGCTGGGGCGATTGCCGTCGAACACCTTGAACGCGCACAGGCGCCCGATCGCCTCGTCATCCAGGCCCTGCGCGGCCAGCTCGGCGCGCGCCTCGTCGGCCGTGCGTCCGCGCATGAACGCCTCGGCCTGCGCGAACATGTTGGCCATCAGGATCTCGTGGTGCCCGGGCAGCGAGCCGCGACCGTCGAGCGACGCGATGAAGTCGATCGGCGAGATATGCGTTCCCTGGTGCAGCAGCTGGAAGAAGGCGTGCTGGCTGTTGACGCCGGTGCCGCCCCAGATGATGGGAGCCGTCTCGTAGTCGACCAGCGTGCCGTCGCGCGTCGTGCGCTTGCCGTTGGACTCCATGTCCAGTTGCTGGATGAACGCCGGCAGGCGATGCAGCGGCTGGTCGTAGGGGGCGATGACGTGGCTGCCGGCGCCGAAGAAATTGATGTACCAGATTCCGAGCATGGCCATCAGCACCGGCATGTTGCTCTCGAGCGGCGCATCGCGGAAGTGGCAATCCATGCTGTAGGCGCCGTCGAGCAGATCGAGAAAGTTGCGCTCGCCGATCGACAGCATGATCGGCAGGCCGATGGCCGACCACAGGCTGAAGCGTCCCCCGACCCAGTCCCAGAACTCGAACATGTTGCTGGGGTCGATTCCGAACTCGCGCACCGCCTTCAGGTTGGTGGACACCGCCACGAAGTGCGACGCCACGGCGGCGGGGTCGCGGGCGCGACGCAGGAACCAGTCGCGCGCGGTGTGCGCGTTGGTCAGGGTCTCCTGGGTCGTGAAGGTCTTCGACTCGATCACGAACAGCGTGGTCTCGGCGTGCACCCGGCGCAGCGTGTCCTGCAGCTGCGCGCTGTCGACATTCGACACGAAGTGCATGTTCAGCCGTGGATGGGCGTGCGCCCGCAAGGCCTGGCACGCCATCAGCGAGCCGAGGTCGGAGCCTCCGATGCCGATGTTGACCACGTCGGTGATCGGCTGGCGGCTGTAGCCCAGCCACTCGCCATGCCGCACCTTGGCCGCGAAGGCCGCCATGCGCTGCAGCACCGAGCGCACCTGCGGCATGACGTCCTCGCCGCCGATGCACATCGGCAGCGACGAGCGGTTGCGCAGCGCGACGTGGAAGGCTGCGCGCTGTTCCGTGGTGTTGATGCGCTCGCCGGCGAACATCGCCGCGATGCCCTCCGGCACGCCGGCCTCGCGCGCCAGTTGCAGCAACAGCGTCACGGTCTGGCCGGTGATGCGATTCTTGGAGTAGTCCAGGTGCAGCCCGGCGTGTTCCAGCCAGAACTGGCTGGCGCGCGCCGGCTGCTCCTCGAACAGCTCGCGCATGTGCCAGTCGCGCGCGCGCGTGAAGTGGCTCCACAGCGCCTTCCACGACGGCAGCTCGGTGAGCCGGCTCATGCTTCGTCCCCTGTTGTGTCGTCCGTGCGTGCGTCGATGCGCCGCTTGCGCCCGCGCAGGCTCTGCTTGGTGCGCTCCAGCGGCTCGATCACCGCGTTGCCGCGGCGCATCGCCACGCCCACCGCCAGCACGTCGATCAACGCGAGGTGGACGATGCGCGAGATCATCGGGCTGTACAGCTCGGCGTCCTCGCGCGCGTCGGCCAGGATCGCCAGCGTCGCCATGCGCGCAAGCGGCGAGCCGGGCGAGGTCAGTGCGATCACCCGGCACCCGTTGCGCAGCGCGATCGACACCGCATCGAGCAGCTCGATGGTGCGCCCGGAGTTGGAAATCGCCACCAGCACGTCGCGCGGCCCCAGCAGCGCCGCAGCCATCGACTGCACATGCGGGTCGGCGTAGGCCACGGTGGCGATGTCGAAGCGGAAAAACTTGTGCTGCGCATCGGCGGCGATGATGCCCGAGTTGCCCAGGCCGTAGAACTCGACGCGCCGCGCGTCGGCGATCCACTCGATGGCGCGCTCCAGGCTCGGCGGGCTGACCTCGTTGCGGCACTTGATCAGGGCCGAGATCACGTTGTCGAAGATCTTGGCCGAGATCTCGGCGGTGCCGTCGCCGGGAGCCACCGTCGCGTGCACGTAGGGCACGCCGCCGACCAGGCTGGCGGCGAGCTTGAGCTTGAACTCCTGCAGTCCGCTGCAGCCCAGCGAGCGTGCGAAGCGGATCACCGTCGGCTGGCTGACGCCGGCTTCGCGGGCGATGTCGGCGACGGCGGCGCGCACGAATTCATTCGGATGCGCGAGCAGGTGGTCGGCGACCCGGCGCTCGGCGGATGGAAGCTGCTCGTACTGGGCGCGTACGCGGTCAAGCATGGGACGGCTCTCCCAGGTGCTGGCGCAAGGCCGCGCCGGCGCCGAGCAGGCCCGGCCAGGGGCTGTGGATCACCAGCACCGGAATGCGCGCCAGCGCCGTCGCGAAACGGCCCTTGGCCTCGAAGCGGGCGCGAAACGGCGAGCGCGCGAAATGCTCGCCCAGGCGGGGCACGATGCCGCCGCCGACGTACAAGCCGCCGCGTGCGTCGAAAGTCAGCGCCACGTTGCCGGCGAGCGTCCCCAGCATGCCGCAGAACATGTCCACGGCGCGGGCGCAGCGGGCATCCTCGCCGCCCAGTGCGCGCTGCGTGATGGTCGCGGCATCCCGCGCCTCGCCGGCGGCGCCGTCGCGCTCGCACAACCAGGCATGGATGAGTTCGAGGCCGCGCCCGCACAGCAGGCGCTCGGCCGACACATGCCCGTGGCGCCTGCGCGCGAAGCGCCACAGTTCGGCCTCGTCGTCATCGGCGGGGCTGAAGCTGACATGCCCGCCCTCGCCGGCAACCGGCAGCCAGGTTCCCCGTCGCGCCGGCAGCAGTCCTGCCACGCCGAGCCCGGTGCCCGCGCCCACCACCGCGCGCGGCGCGTCGGCCTCGGGCTCGGCCCCGCCGACCTGGCGCAACTCCTGCGCCGGCAGCAGCGGCAGCGCCAGCGCCAGCGTGGCGAAGTCGTTGAGCACGAGCAGCGTGTCCAGCCCGAGTTCTCGCCGCAGCGCGTCGATCGAGAACTCCCAGTGGTGGTTGGTCATGCGCAGCCGGTCGCCGTGCACGGGATTGGCGATACCCAGCGCGGCGTGCCGCACCTGCACGCCGTGGCCCTGCAGGTAGTGGCGCACTGCATCGCCCAGCGTGGCGAAGTCTGCGCAGGCGAGGACCTGCATGCGGTCGATGCGGTCGTCGTGCTGCAGCGCGAAGCGCGCGTTGGTGCCGCCGATGTCGGCGACGAGGCGTGGAGCGGTGGCAGGGGTCATGGCGACCAGTAGGTCTCGAGTCGGGTACCGCGATGATGCAGCAGCCGGGCGATCGGGTACGCGCTGGCCTCGTCGCGCCACGCCGAGTCGTACACCCCGCGCTTGACCTCACCGGCGATGCACAGCAGCAGGCAGGGTGCGGCAAGCAGGGCACGCAGGCTCATGCTGATGCGAGGGTGGGGGGCGCTGGGCGGGATCACGCCGACGTAGTTCGGTGCGCGGTGTTCGTCCATCGCCTGGTCGATGCCCTGGGCTTGTGCGAACAGCGAGGCCGTGTGGCCGTCATCACCCATGCCCAGCACGACCACGTCGGGCGCGAGCGCATGCTGGTTGGCCCTGCGCACGCAGTGCTGCAAATCCAGCGCGGCGGGGTCGACCAGACCGAGCAGCTGCGACCGTGCCGCCCGCTCGCGCAACAGGTGCTCGCGCACCAGGGCTTCATTGCTGTCCGGGTGGGTGGGCGCGACCAGGCGTTCGTCGACCAGGGTGACGATCACGCGGGACCACTCCAGCGGCATGCTGCGAAGTGCCTCGAACAGGGGCACGGGGGAGCGCCCGCCCGACACCGCCAGCACGGCGCGCCCGCGCGCCAGCACGGCATCGCCCAGTTGCTGGGCGATGCGCCCGGCCAGCGCCGCCACGCGCGCCGATTCGTCAGCGAACAGGTACAGGCGCGGTGCCGGGTCGTCCGGGCTCGGCGGCTGCGGGTCCGTCACAGCTCTTCGTGCCATGACACGCCGTCGCGCGACAGCAGCGCGCTGGAGGCCGCCGGGCCCCAGGTGCCGGCGGTGTAGGGCTTCGGGTCGCTGGCATCGGATTCCCAGGTTTCGAGGATCGGCTCGACCCAGCGCCAGGCCGCGGTCAGTTCGTCGCGGCGCATGAACAAGCCCAGTTGCCCCCGGATGACGTCGAGCAGCAGCCGCTCGTAGGCGTCGGCGCGCCTGCGCTGCGACGTCGACAGCAGGTCGAGGGCCAGCGAGGTCGACTGCAGGCGCATGCCGTCTCCCGCCTGCTTGGCCAGGAAGTGCAGGCTGATGCGTTCCTCCGGCTGCAGGCGGATGACCATGCGGTTGGCTCCCTGCAGGGCCTGCGGCATGGCGAACAGCCGCAGCGGAACGTCGCGGAAGCTGATCACGATCTCGGCCAGGCGTTCGGGCATGCGCTTGCCCGTGCGCAGGAAGAACGGCACACCCGACCAGCGCCAGTTGCCGACCTCGGCGCGCACCGCGACGAACGTCTCGGTGCGGCTGTCGGGCGCCACGTCGGGCTCCTGTCGATAGCCGACGGCCGGCTTGCCCCCGGCGGCGCCGGCGCGGTACTGGCCGCGCACGGTGTAGCGCGGCACGTCGTCCTGGGTGATCGGGCGCAGCGCCTTGAGCACCTTGAGCTTCTCGTCGCGAATGGCGTCGGCGTGCAGGCTGGCGGGAGGCTCCATGGCGACCATGCACAGCAGTTGCAGCAAGTGGTTCTGCAGCATGTCGCGCAGCGCGCCGGTCTTCTCGTAGAACTCGCCGCGACCCTCGACCCCCAGGTCCTCGGCGATGGTGATCTGCACGTGGTCGATCCACTCGCGACGCCAAAGCGGCTCGAACAGCACGTTGCCGAACCGGATGGCCATCAGGTTCTGCACCGATTCCTTGCCGAGATAGTGGTCGATGCGGTAGATCTGGTGCTCGGCGAAATGCCGGCCGACCTCGGCGTTGATCTGCTCCGACGACGCCAGGTCATGCCCCAGGGGTTTTTCCAGCACCACGCGCACGTCGCCATGGTTGAGCCCGCAAGCAGCCAGGTGGGAGCAGATTTGCGTGAACAGGCGCGGCGCGGTCGCCAGGTAGCACACCACGACGCGCGGCGTCGCGGCGTCGGCCAGCGCCCCGGCCAGAGCCTGGAAGTCGGCGAGGTTCGCGGCATCGAGCTTGTGGAAGCGGATGCGCTCGAGAAAGCTGCGCCAGGCTGGATCGTCGGGCGGCACGCGCGTGTGCGGCCGCGCCTGCTCCTCGACCTGCTGCAGGTAGCTTTCGGTCGAGCCGTCGGCGCGTCCGAGCGCGATGATGCGGCCATCGGGATGCAGGTTGGCATCGCGGTGGGCCTCGAACAGGGCCGGCAGGATCTTGCGCATCGCGAGATCGCCGGTGCCGCCGAACAGCACCATGTCGAAGGCGGGGGTCGTGGGCATGAACGGGTCCAGTGCGGGTAGGGTTCCAGCGGGGGTGACGTCGACGGCCGCGCCACACACCGTTGAAAGTTTATGTAGTCAAACTACAAAAGGTCAACGGGGATTTTGTCGATCCATGATAGGCTGGGTCTGTGTAAAAATGTTGTAAAGCTACAAAAGGAGGCCTCATGCCATCGCAGCCCCTCATGCATCCGACGCTGGCCCGCGTCACACAGCGGGTGGTCTCGCGCAGCCAGCCCACGCGCGATCGCTACCTGCAGCGCATCCGAGCCGACGCCGGCACGCGCGTGCATCGCCAGCAGCTGTCCTGTACCAATCTCGCGCATGCGGTGGCGGCCATGCCGGCCGACGCGAAGTCGGTGCTCACGCGCCTGGTCGAGGTCTCGCCGCCGAACCTGGCCATCGTGTCGGCCTACAACGACATGCTGTCGGCGCACCAGCCGCTGCGCGAGTATCCGGAGTGGATCAAGCAGGCCGCTTCGCAGGTGGGCGCGACGGCGCAGTTCGCCGGCGGCGTGCCGGCCATGTGCGACGGCGTCACGCAGGGCCAGCCGTCGATGGAGCTGTCGCTGTTCTCGCGCGACGTGATCGCGATGGCCACGGCCGTCGCGCTGACCCACCAGATGTTCGATGCCGCGCTGTACCTCGGGGTCTGCGACAAGATCGTACCGGGCCTGTTGATCGGCGCGCTGGCCTTCGGGCACCTGCCCGCGGTGTTCGTTCCCGCCGGGCCGATGGCCAGCGGCATGGCCAACGACGAGAAGGCCCGGGTGCGCCAGCAGTACGCGCAGGGGCTGATCGGGCGAGAAGAATTGCTGGCGGCGGAAATGCGCTCCTACCATGGCCCGGGTACCTGCACCTTCTACGGCACCGCGAATTCCAACCAGATGCTGATGGAGGTGATGGGACTGCACCTTCCCGGGGCCGCCTTCGTGCCGCCCGGGACCGAGCTGCGCAAGGCGCTGACCATGGAAGCGGCACGCCGCGCCGCCGCGTTGTCGCGCGGCGGCTCCGAGTACACGCCGGTCGGCGAGGTGATCGACGCGCGCGCCATCGTCAACGGCATCGTGGGCCTGCTGGCCACCGGCGGATCGACCAACCACACCATCCATCTCGTGGCCATCGCGCGTGCCGCCGGCCTGTGCATCGACTGGACCGATTTCGACGAGCTGTCGGGCGTGGTCCCGCTGCTGGCCCGTGTCTATCCCAACGGCGGCGCCGACGTGAACCAGTTCCACGCCGCCGGAGGCATCGGCTTCGTGATTCGCGAACTGCTGCAGGCCGGGCTGCTGCACCCGGACGTGCGCACGGTCGCGGGCAGCGGCCTGCAGGCCTACACCCGCGAGCCCTACCTCGACCAGGGGCGCCTGGCGTGGCGCGAGTTGCCGGCGGTGTCGGCCGACACCCAGGTGCTGCGCGGCGCCGACGACCCTTTCAGTCGGGAAGGGGGCCTGCGCCTGCTCAGCGGCAACCTCGGGCGCGCCGTGATCAAGGTCTCGGCGGTCAAGCCCGAGCATCGGGTCGTCAGCGCCGCCGCCGTGGTGTTCGACAGCCAGGATGCCTTGCTGGACGCCTTCAAGCGCGGCGAGCTCGAGCGCGATTTCGTCGCCGTCATCCGCTTCCAGGGGCCGCGTGCCAACGGCATGCCGGAGTTGCACAAGCTGACCCCGACCCTCAGCGTGCTGCAGGAGCGCGGCTTCAAGGTCGCGCTGGTCACCGACGGGCGCATGTCCGGCGCTTCCGGCAAGGTCCCGGCGGCCATCCACGTCACCCCCGAGGCACTGGACGCGGGTCCGCTGGCGAGGGTGCGCAGCGGCGACCTGATCACCGTGGATGCCGTGTCCGGGAGCCTGCACGCGCATGTCGATACGCAGACCTGGGAGCAGCGCGAGCCGCAGCGCCCGGTCGAGTCGCATGCCCATGGCTGGGGGCGCGAGCTGTTCGAGGTGTTCAGGCGCCACGCCGACGGCGCCGAGCAGGGCGCGGGCTCGTTCCTGCATCCCGATCACCAGCACGACGTGCAGGCAACCCACCAGGAGCTACAGGCGTGAATGCGATCGAACTGCTGAAGATGGCGCCGGTGATGCCGGTGATCGTGGTACCCGACGCGGACTGCGCGGTGGAACTGGCGCAGGCACTGGTCGACGGCGGCTTGCCGGTGCTGGAAGTCACCCTGCGCACCCCGGCCGCGTTCGATGCCATCCGGCGCATCAGCGACGCGCTGCCGCAGGCCGTGGTCGGCGCCGGCACCGTGACCAGCGCAAGCCAGTGGCAGCGTGCCATCGACTGCGGGGCCCGCTTCGGCGTCAGCCCGGGGCTGACGCCGGCCCTGTGCAAGGCCGTGCGCGACGCCGGACGGCCCTTCCTGCCGGGAGTGGCGACCGCGTCCGAGGCCATGGTCGCGGCCGAGCAGGGCTTCGAGGCGCTCAAGCTGTTCCCGGCCGAGGTCGTCGGCGGGCGCGCGCTGTTGCGCGCGCTGCACGGCCCGCTGCCGCAACTGCGCTTCTGTCCGACCGGAGGCGTCACCCAGGCCAGCGCCCCGGACTACCTGGCGCTGCCCAACGTGCTGTGCGTGGGGGGATCGTGGCTGACCCCGGCTGGTGCGATCCAGCAGCGCGACTGGGACAGCGTGCGGCAGCTGGCGGCGCAGGCCGCTGCGCTGCGTCCGGCCTGACAAGCCGGCACACCCGGCCTGCGACACCATCGCGTGCCCCGCAGGCGCTTGTGCGATGCCGGCGCGGGGCTCGATGGTCGGCCCTTCAAGGGCCGTCCACACCCCGCATGTCGGTTACGGCGAAGCCGCGTAGCGCTGTCGCAGCATCGCGTCGACGATGCGCCGAGCCCGTGCGTAGATCAGCGGGTCCTCGCTGGCTCGCGGTCCGGCCACGTTGAGGGTTCCCGGGCGGGTCCTGGCGAGCCAGCTGCGGATCTCGTGCACGGCGCCGGCGAAGTCCGGGCGCGACAGGTCGACGACCAGCAAGGGCTTGCGGTACCTGCGCGCGCATCGGGCCGTCAGCGCGCTGCCGCCGCGCAGGGCGCCGCGAGCCAGGATCAGCGTCGCGTCCGAGTCGCGCACGTTGAGCTCGGTGCGCAGAGCCGGGCGCTCGCTGGCGGACTCGACGAGGCCGGTGTAGGCCGGCGCGATGGGGCCGTCCTCGGCGAGTCGGCCCCTGGGTACCCATCCACCGTGCGCGACGCCGAGCGCGATCGCCGCATCGAGCGCTGCGCGGTCCACCCCGGTCTGTCCACCGGAGACGATCCTCGCGGGGATCGGCGTGCTCGCGACGCGGAGCCGGGCTGGCGCTACGCACAGCGCGAGCAAGGCCCGGCGACGGCATTGAGACGGTTCGTTCGGGCCCGGCATCGGACAGGTCATGATGCGCCTAGGGTCAGGCGCCTCAGCCTTGCTGCCCGGCGTGGGCTGGTCCGCCGGCGCCGTCCGCGCGGGCGCCAGCCGGTTGGCGGCCGCGTGCGCGCGGCTCGACGCAGGACAGCCGTCCCGGGCGCCCGTAGTTCGGCAGGAACACCACGTCGGAACCTGGTCGGCACTGCGCGGCATAGGGCAGGCGAAGTCCGGGGGACAGGGTGTCGATGCCGCCGCAGTCGGCCTGCAGCACGCTGCCGTCGTAGCGGATGTTGCGGCAGCTGGCCCGATAGGGCCCCGGCGGCGTCCAGGGCTGGTCGCAGCGCAGTTGTCCGTCGATGTTGGATACGCCGGAAGCTCGCTCGCAGGCGTTGGCGACATCCAGGCGCGAGGGCACCTGGGTGCTGCCGTCGTCACGGGTGCACAGGGCCTGCAGCACGCCGTCGCGATAGCGGATCGGATCGCAGCTCTGGCGGTAGCTTCCCGCGGGGATTTCGCAGCGCAGGGTGCCGTCGTCGTTGGCCAGGTCGCCCTGGAAGCACTCCGCGGCGCTGATCTGCGCAGGCACGCGCGTACCGGACAGGGTGAGGCACTGCGCGGACAATTCCTGCGCGTCAGGGTGATATTCGACATCGCCGCAGCTGTCGCGAAAGCTTCCCATGGGCCCGCGCGGAAGCGTCGCCGACATGCTGAAGCTGCCCCAGCTCAAGGCGAGGCCGAGGCTCGGCCCCAAGCCGAAGAAGCTTGCGATCCGCTCCAGGCTGCCCGAGTTCGGGTCGGGTCCCGAGTTGGCGAGGAACTTGATGTAGGTCCACTCGACCCCCTGCACGCTGTAGATGGTGACCGGGAACTTCCTTGCCAGGTCCTCCGGCTGCAGCCTGGGCCAGAACAAGCCCACCGCCACGCCCAGGTGCAGGCCATAGCCTATGGAATAGAAATTGACCGAGCTGCTCTTGCAGGCGATGAACGACAGGCCCGGGCCGCCGCCGACGCAGATCATGTACTCGGAACCGCTGGCCAGCCCCGCCGGTACGGGTATCAGCGGCAGCCGCGGGTCGGGCGCCATCGGGTTCGCTCCCGTGGCACCGGGCATGGCGGGCTCCAGCAGGAAGGAGCCCTGCCCGGCGTGCCACGCCTGGCCGTCGACGGTGCCGGGCTGGTCGCTGATGTCGATGACCGCCTGGCCGTCCGCGGGGCGGGCGTAGGCCCCGAGCGTGTAGTCCGAGCCGGCCGGAGCCTGGTCCCGCCGGAATTCGAAGCTGCCCAGCTCGCCCTGCGCCGGTACGGCAACCGGAAAGCGGCTGGTCCCCGTGGGCAGGTCGCCGATCTCCGCCCAGCGACTGTATCCGGTGCGAATGCGAAAGCCGCGCAGCGGGAACCCCAGGCGGTTGTGCACGGTGAAGGTCGTCGGAGCCAGGATCGGCTCGGCGGCCCCGGTCTGCCCGCGGGGATTGCCGGCGGGGCCGGCGAGGGCGTTCAGCGTCGCGAGGTTGCCGAGCAGCGCGAGCGCGGCCGCCGAGCGGATCGGCGACGATGACAGCAAGGCCTGCATCGTGGGCTCCTGGAGGCGGGAAACGGCAAGAGCCTAGGGCCATCCCGATTCCCCGCGGGGCCCGCGGGAGACCGGGATGGCCGAAGCAGCCGCGGCCGCCGCGATGACCACCCGCTTCGCGCACGCAAGCGCGGGGCTGGCTCCCGATGCGTTTGCCGGCAAGACCTTCACCGTGCTTGTGGCGCGCGGTGCGCCGGGGTCACGACTGCGGTTCAGGCCACCCGAGCCGGGTATCGTTGCCCGGAGTTGAGCCGCAGCCAGTCGCCTACCTGATCGGCCGCAGCCGGTCGCGCGAACAGATAGCCCTGTGCCTCGTCGCATCCCAGTTGGCGCAGCGCGTCGCGTACCTCGGTGGTCTCGACGCCCTCGGCAACGACCGCCGCGCCGATGGCGTGGGCCATGTCGATGACGGCGCGCACGATGGCGCGGTCCTCGCGGTCGTTCGCCAGGTCATGGACGAAGCTGCGGTCGATCTTGATCTTGCTCGGGTGGAAATGCTTCAGGTACAGCAGGTTCGAATATCCCGTGCCGAAGTCGTCGATCGCCACCCCGATGCCCAGCGCCTGCAGGCGACGACTCATGTCGGCCAAGTGAGCGCCGTCGTGGATCAATGCCGACTCGGTCACCTCGAGCTCGAGCATGCCGGGACGCAGGCCGTGGAGGTCGAGCGCGCGCAGCACGTCCTGCTCGAGCTCTCCGCGCTGCAGCTGCACCGCCGAGATGTTGACCGCGATCGGACAGCCCAGGTCCAGCTCCCGCTGCCAGCGGGCCGCCTGCCCGCAGGCCTCGCGCAGCGCCCAGGCTCCGAGCGCCGCCATGAGCCCGGACTCCTCGGCCACCGGGATGAACACGGCCGGACTGACCTGGCCCAGCTGTTCGTCGTTCCAGCGCATGAGGGCCTCGAGGGATCGAAGGGATCCGGACTCCAGGTCGACGATCGGCTGGTAGTGCAGCGTCAGCCGGTTGTGTTCGATGGCTCGGTGCAGCCGGGTCTTGATGGCCTGCTGCTGCAGCGACGGGGCCACGTCGACGGGTGCGAAGTACCAGGTGTTGCGCCCCAGCCGCTTGGCGCGGCTCATGGCATGGCTGGCACGCTGCATCAGCGCATCGAAGTCCACGCCGCGACAGGCATGGGTGGCGATGCCGATGGAGGCGGTCACGATCAGGGTCTGGCCGTCGATCTCGAGCGGCTCCTGCAGGCGGCTGATCAGCTGCGGCACGAAGCCACGCATGTCCTCGGCGCTGTCCGCGCCGCGGCGGACCACCAGGAACTCGTCGCCTGCCGTGCGACATACCCGGCAATAGCCGTGGGCGAGTGCGCTCAGCCGCGCGCCGATGCTGCGCAGGACGCTTTCCGCGACGTCGTGGCCGTAGCCTTCGTTGACGCTGCGGAAGTTGTCGATGTCGATGCAGGCCACCGACAGCGTCTGTCCGTTCCTCGAGCCGATGGCCAGCGCCGCGTCGATGACTTCACGCGCCCCGCGCCGGTTGGGCAGCCCGGTCAGCGCGTCGTGCAGGGATTCCGGCGCCTGCACGTCGTCGCGCAGTGCCCTGCGCACCAGCGGAGTGAGTTCCAGGACCAGGTAGCCCGGCTCGCCATCGGCGCTGCGGTGGGCCGTCGCGCAGGTCGGCACCCGGCTGCCGTCGGCACGCAGCACCGTGAGGTCGTGGCGCCAGCTCGGCGGGGCTTCCTGCGCGGGGTCCTCTCCCGGCAGCCAGAGTTCCCGCAAGCGCTCGCGCGACGGGCCGTCGACGCGGTTCAGCACCAGCTGTCCCAGCAGCGCCTTCGCGTCCATGCCGAGCAGCGCGGGAGCCGCCGCGTCGGCGTGTTCTATCGTTCCGCACGCCGAGACGTACAGCGCGCAAGGACCCATCGAGTTCATCACATTCAGCCGTTGATGCTGCGGTCAACGAACCCTTGGGAACAGCCGCGCGCAGGCGCCCGACCGGGGTAGCGGTCCGGCGCATGTGTGCAAATGACCTGGCTGGCCTCGACCGGGGTACGGTCGGGGCCCTCGAAGGGGGTAACTGCAGCGGGGTGGAGCCAGTACGCCCGGTTTCCATCGAGACCGGGGCCGCTTGAGCTCGCGCCGGAGGGCTTTCTCAAAGACCCCCGCCTCCCTGTGGACTCTGTCTGGTAAGGCAGGGCAAGCTCGAATAGACTCGAATTTTCGCATATATTTAGGCGTAAGCTTAGATATACCCTACAAGAAATCAGGGTTATCCCGGATCATGAGCTCAGCACCGTCGACTCTCTCCGCATCCCTGCCCACCCGTGTCCGACGCGGCAACGCCCAGGACCATCGACAACTGCGGGCGGCCATCGTGTCCGCCGCCTTCGATCTGTTCAAGCAAGGCGGAACGGAGGCCATCACGATGCAGGCGCTGGCGGCGGCCCTGGGGCGCAGCGCCATGTCGCTGTACCGCTATTTCGACAGCAAGACGGCGGTCTTGCAGGAGCTCTGGCGAGTGGCGTACTTCGAGTGCCTGCAGGAGATGCGAGCGCGCGTCGAACAGCACGAGACCCCGGACGAGCGGCACCGCGCGCTGCTCGACGCCTTCCTGGGCTTCTGGGAAAGCAGGCCCGACTACTACCAGCTCGTGTATCGGACACCGGGACCGAACGCCGTCATCGAGCAGCCGATGCCGCAGGCCCTGATGCCCTCCTATGGCGACATCATCTCGCTGGCGACCCAGGTGACCCGCGAGCTCGCCGACGAGCTGGGCACCGGCCACGAGCGCATCGTGCTGGCCACCGAGATGCGCCTGGCCTTCCTCATGGGATACCTGCAGTCGCGCTTCGCGAACCCGCGCTATCCGTGGCAGGACTTCCGCGCCCTTCGTCACACCTGCATCGAGGCCATCGTGGCCGGCGTGGTGTCGTGCCTCGAAGGCCGGCTCGGGGCCGCCCCATCGGACCCGGCCGGGCCGGCGGGCCCGCGGGGCTCGAGAGACTGAGGGCCGACACGACGCGAGCCCGGTGCGCGTCGCGTCGGCACGGTGTTCGTGTCAGCCCGCCTGCAGCGCGGCTCGCAAGGCCAGGCCGCCGAGCACCAGGAACAGGAGCGCGGCGACGCCGTGCACCCAGCGAGTCGGCAGGCGATCGGCGAAGCGGTGGCCGAACAGCACGGCCGGCACGTTGGCCGCGAGCATGCCGAGCGTGGTGCCGGCGACCACCGGCAGCCATTCGCTGTAGCGCGCCGCCAGCGCGACCGTCGCCACCTGGGTCTTGTCGCCCATCTCGGCGAGGAAAAACGACGCCGCGGTGGCCAGGAACACCCCGCGGGCGCTGCGTTTCGGCAGTTCGTCGTCGTCGATCTTGTCGGGTACGAGGATCCAAAGTCCCATCAGCACGAAGGACAGCACGACCGCCCAGTCGAGCAGGCGCGGGCTGAGGGCGTGCGCGAGCAGGTCTCCTGCCGCCGCGGCCAGCCCGTGGTTGGCGAGGGTCGCGGCCAGGATGCCGGCAATGATCGGCAGGGGGGCCCGGTAGCGCGCAGCCAGCAGCAGCGACAGCAGCTGGGTCTTGTCGCCGATCTCGGCGAGTGCGACCAGCGCGGTCGACACGAGGAAGGGATGCATGTGCGAAAGTTTCGTGGTGGCTGCGGCAGGCAAACGACGCATCCGGCGCGCCGCAGCCGGCCCGCCGGATGCATCGGTCTTGCCAGGCAACTGCCGCCTGCGCCATGGAGGCGTTCGATGCGCTCCAAGCATGTTGACGCAGGCCCGCGCGGCGCAGGTCCGAGCGGCGGCTACTCCCCAATGCAGCCCTCAGCATAGCAAACCGGGGCATGTGGGCAGCTCGACTGAATCCATAGGGGGGTAGCCTATACTGCTGGCCATGAGTCATACCATCCGCCAGAAGACCAAGCTGCTCAACCGGGTGCGTCGCATCCGCGGGCAGGTCGATGCCATCGAGCGCGCGCTCGAGGCCGAGGCCGGCTGCGAGCAGGTGATGCACGTCATCGCGGCCTGCCGCGGCGCCCTCAACGGCCTGCTGGGCGAGGTCGTCGAGGAGCATATCCAGAGCCATCTGGTGGAGCCGCTCAAGCACAAGGACGCCGAGGCCGCCGACGCGGCGGAGCAGCTGGTCGACGTTTTCCGGGGATATTTCCGATGAGCGCCACCGACAGCCACGTGGTTCCCGTTCCCGATCACGACCATGTGTTCCTCGGCGAGGGCCACGACCGCAATGCACGCAAGACCTGGTCGGTGATCGTGCTGTGCACGGTCGTCATGGTGGTCGAGATCGCCGGCGGCCTGCATTTCGGCTCGCTGGCGCTGATCGCCGACGGCATGCACATGAGCACCCATGCCGCGGCGATGCTGATCGCGGCGCTGGCCTATGGCTATGCGCGCAAGCATGCGCACGACACCCGCTTCAGCTTCGGCACCGGCAAGATCGGCGACCTCGCCGGGTTCTCCAGCGCGATCATCCTGGCGATGATCTCCCTGCTCATCGGCTACGAGGCCATCGACCGCCTGCTGCACCCGGTGCGCATCGATTTCGACCAGGCCATCGCCATCGCCTTTCTCGGACTGGCCGTCAACATCGTCAGCGCCTGGCTGCTCAGCGGCGGCGACCACGGGCACCACCACGGTCACGCGCACGGGCATGGCCATCACCACCACGGCCACGGCGGCGCGGCGCACGACCACGGCGACGAGGACCAGGTCGTCGACACGCCCTTCGGCCGCCTGCGCCTGAGCATTTTCGAGGACGGGGTGCCGCCGCGCTTCCAGCTGCGCCACTTCCCGGACCCGGCCACGCCGCCGCTCGGCCCGGGCGACGTCGTGCTTACCACGCTGCGCGAAGGTGGCGCGCAGCAGCGCTTCACGCTGCGCGATGCAGGCGACTGTTGGGAGTCGGTCGACGTGATTCCCGAGCCCCACGAGTTCGAGCTGCGCGTCGAGGCAGGCCAGGCAGGCGCGCCAGCCGAGGGCTTCGCCGCCACGCTGCACTACCGGGAGGAGCCGGGCCATGCGCACGCGGACCATCATCGGGACCACAACATGCGCGCGGCCTTCGTGCATGTCGCGGCGGACGCCGCGGTGTCGCTGCTGGCCATCCTGGGGCTGGCGGCGGGCAAGTATTTCGGGCTGACCTTCATGGACCCGGTGATGGGCATCGTCGGCGCGCTGGTCATCGCCAACTGGTCCTTCGGCCTGGTGCGCGACACCGGCGCGATCCTGCTCGACATGAACCCGGATCGTCCCCTGAGCCGCGACCTCTCGGCGCTGGTCGCCTCGCAAGGCGACCAGTTGCGTGACCTGCACCTGTGGAGGCTCGGTCCCGGGCACCTCGGCGCCATCGTCGCGGTGCACAGCCGCGACCCTGCCCGCGACGCGTCGTACTACCAGCGCCTGCTCGGCCGCTTCGCGGACTTGTCGCACGTCACCGTCGAGGTCACGTCGGCGCCGCCTGCGCGGCGGGCCTGAGCGAGCCGGACATCATGGGGCGAATTCGCGGCCTGGCGCGGCCCGGGGTGGTTCCGGCGCTGGGCGCGGCCTTGCTGTTCGGCGCCGGCACGCCGCTGGCCAAGCAGCTGCTGCGGGGTATCGATCCCTGGGTGCTGGCGGGCCTGCTCTACCTCGGCTCCGGCATCGGGCTGAGCGCGTGGCGCCAGCTGCGGCGTGCGCCACGGGTGAAGCTGGACGCGTCCGAATGGCTCTGGTTCGTCGCTGCCGTGGGCTTCGGGGGCGTGCTCGGCCCGGTGCTGCTGATGCGCGGGCTCGCCGGCATGCAGGCGTCGGGCGCGGCGCTGCTGCTCAACGCCGAGAGCGTGTTCACCGCCCTGCTGGCGTGGTTCGTGTTCCGCGAGAACTTCGATCGGCGCATCGCGCTGGGCATGCTGGCCATCGTCGCGGGCGCGGTGCTGCTCAGCGGCGCAGGCGGCGGGAAATGGTCGGTGTCGGACCTGGGCCCGGCGATGCTGGTGCTGGGGGCCTGCCTGGCCTGGGGTATCGACAACAATCTGACCCGCAAGGTCTCGGGCGCCGATTCGAGCTGGGTCGCTTCCATCAAGGGGCTGGTGGCCGGCGGCGTCAACCTGGCGCTGGCACTGGGCGCCGGCGCCAGGCTGCCGGGTCCGGCGCTGGGCGCCGCGGCGATGCTCGTCGGCTTGCTGGCCTACGGCGTCAGCCTGTCGCTGTTCGTCGTCGCGCTGCGCCACCTGGGCTCTGCGCGAACCGGCGCGTACTTTTCCATCGCGCCGTTCTTCGGCGCGCTGCTCGCCGTGCTCATGGGCGATCCCCTGACCTTGCCGTTGCTCGGAGCCGCCTTGCTGATGGGAATCGGCGTCTGGCTGCACCTGAAGGAGCGCCACGAGCACCTGCACACGCACGAGGTGCTCGAGCACGAGCATGAGCATGAGCACGACGAACACCACCAGCACGAGCACGAGATCCCGGTGGCTCCCGGCGAGCGCCACACCCATCGGCACCGTCACGAGCCGTTGACCCACAGCCACGCGCACGCGCCGGATCTTCACCACCGCCACCCGCACTGAGCACGCCGCGCCGGATCAGGGCGCAAGAGGGCGAAAGGCGTGGGCAGGGTCGGAAGGCACGGTGTCTTTTCCCGCCGGACCTCGGCGGCGAATCCGGCTCCCCGGGTTCGCACCCTTGGGTTATCCAGGGTCTTGTGCGAGCATTGCGCGGATTTGGATCGCGAACGTCCGAACGCCCGAACGTCCGAACGCCCGAACGCCCATGTGGCCCGGCAGATGCGCCAGCGCATGGCCCGCAGCTCGATGCACAGCACCCGCCAGGTTCCCGCCATGAACGCGAACCCACCAGCTTTTCGTCGCCCTTTGGGCTTCCTGCACGATCGCCGCGTGCGAGAGCACATCGCGTCGCTGGATGCGCAGGCCGATTGCCAGCGCATCGTGCACTTGTTGTCTTGCTACGAGTTTCCGTTCGATACCACGCGCTCGCTGGAGGTGGCGCTGTTCCACACCTACGGCAGCGCCAGCGTGGCGCGCCTGCTCGACCGTACCGGCCAGTTTCAGCGCCATGGCCAGAAGCGCTACGACGACACCAACGTGCTGATCGCGCTGTTCATGGAAGGCGGCTGGGAGGGTGGCGAGGGTGCCGAGGCGCTGGCTCGCATGAACAGCATCCATGGTCGGTTCCGGATTCCCAATGACGATTTCCTGTTCGTGCTGTGGACCTTCATCGATTTTCCGATCCGCTGGATGGACGAATTCGGCTGGCGCCGTTTCACCGAGCACGAGCAGCAGGCGTGGTTCCACTACTGGGTGGGAATCGGCCGGCGCATGGGCCTGACGGACATCCCGTCGACCCGGCAGGCCTTCGACGCTTTCGTCGAGGCCTACGAGCAGCGTGAAATGGTGCCCAACGAGGCCAGCGCCCGCGTGGCGCGGGCCACGGTGGCGGTGATGCAGGGCTGGCTGCCGCGTCCGCTGCGTGGGCTGGTGTTGCCGGTGGCCACCTGCCTGGTGCGCCCGCGCCTGCGCGTGGCGGCGGGCTTCGCCGAGCCGCCGCGTTGGCTGCGCTCGGCGGTACGCGGCGCGCTGATCCTGCGCGCCCGGGTCAAGCGCCTTGTCTCGGTTGAGCGCTATCCCACGCTGCTGGCGGGCAAGTTCCTGCGCAGCTATCCGCGTGGGCGTCCCGACGTCGCCCAAATCGGGCCGGGGCCGGGAGACTGAGGACGCTCCGGGCTGCGCCCAGCCCGGCCCTGGGGGCGTTCTCAAGCCACCGCCGCGCGCACGCGGCCGGGTGCCCGGGTGCGCTATTCGGCGACGTCGCCGTCGACGTAGAACCAGCGCCCGTCCTCCAGCACGAAGCGACTGGTCTCGTGCAGGCGCCGGGCGCGGCCGCCGACCCGGTAGCGCGCGACGAACTCGACCACCGCGCGCGAATCGCCCAGGGCTTCGTGGCGCTTGATGTCCAGCCCGATCCAGCGCATCCCGGGCTGCCCGTCGAGGCCCAGCGCTGCCGGCCTGGTGGACGCTTGCCAGGTCGCGAGCAGGTAATCCTCGCGCCCCAGCGCGTAGGCGACATAGCGCGAACGCATCAGCGCCTCGGCCGTGGGCGCGACACGGGCACCGTCCAGGCAGGGGCCGCAGCAGGCATCGAAGGGTTTGGCGCTGCCGCAGGGGCAGGCTTTCGCGACTTCGCGCGTGCTCATCGCGTGGCGTGCGCCGGCAACAGGTCGGTGAACACGAAGCCGCCGCGCTCGACGGTTTCGCCCACCGTGATTTCCACCGGTCGTCGAAACATCGGGCCGTCGAAGGCGAAGCTGTGGAACTCGCCGTGCTCGCCGCAGGGGTCCACGCCGGCGGGAAGCCGGGCGACGAAGTCCGCGTCGAAGTCGAGTCCGCAGCGGTCAGCCGGCATGCGCTTCGGGTCGACGCAGCTGATCACCGCGCGCAGCCCGCCGTCGATCATCGACTGCGCGAGCTCGCGGGTGGGCCTGCCCCACAGCGGGAACGCCGCTTCGATTCCGGTGCCTCGCAGGCTGTGCTCGCGATAGCTCCGGATGTCGTCGAGAAACAGGTCGCCGAACGCGAAGCAACCGATTCCGTCCTGCCGGGCGGCGGCGACAAGGCCCTGCATGGCCTGGGCGTACTGCTCGTTGCTGCACGGATCGGGGATCTCGACCAGGCGCAACGGCAGCCCGGTGGCCGCGGCCTGGCGCCGCAGCAGTTCGACGCGCACGCCGTGCATGGCGACGCGATCGAAGGCCTTGTTCACCGTGCAGAACAGCCCAGCCACGTCGTGGCTCGGGTCCTGCCGCAGCACCTGGAGGGCCCACGCGCTGTCCTTGCCGGTGCTCCAGGAGAGCAGGGTTCTTCGCGTCACGGGTTCCCCCATGAGCGGCATCGCCCGCGACCCGGCTTACCAGCGACGCTTGCGCACATTGCGCAGGAACTCGTCGAGAATCGGTGTGCAGTCGAGCAATTGCGACTCCGAGGGGTGATGGAACTCGGGGTGCCACTGCAGCCCGAGCAGGAAGTTGCGCCCCGTGCCTCGAATCGCCTCCGGCAGGCCGTCGTCGGGGCTGATGGCGTCGATCACGAGATCGCGCCCCAGCGCGCGCACCGCCTGGTGGTGCACCGAGACGATGTGCAGGCTCGCCGCGTCGACGTCCGGATACAGGCGCGCGAGCAGGCCGTCCTTGACGAAGCGAACCGGATGCCAGTTGCGATCGTAGCTTTCGCTCAGGTGCGCGGTTCGGCTGTCCGGAAGCTGGGTGGGCACGTCCTGGTACAGCGTGCCGCCCATGGCCACGTTGATCAGCTGCGCGCCGCGGCAGATTCCCAGCACCGGCTTGCGAACCTCGATGAACTCGTGCAGCAGTTCCATTTCGTAGCCGTCGCGCATGGGGTCGCCGGACCATTCGGGGCGCAGCGGCTCCTCGCCGTAGCTGTGCGGGCTCAGGTCGGAGCCGCCCTGCAGGATGAGCCCGTCGAGCGCATCGGCGTAGTCGGACAGGCGGATGTTGCTGCGCACGATGCCGCCACCGGTGGCCACCGTGGGCACCATGAACACCAGCACGTCGCGCGACATGGCCCAGTGCGCGACCGATTGCTCCAGGTATTGCAGGGTCTTCGCGCGCAGCCCGGACTGCCCCGGCTGGGGGTGGTCGATGCGGGCCGAAATGCCGATCTTCAGGGGTTTGGTGGCCATGATGCCGTCGCCTTTCCGTTGGGGTCCTTGTTCGTCGCAGACAAGGCCCGCGGCCGGCCTCGGCCCCGGAGCATGCGGCGCAACTCCCATCGCGTTGGCGTCAAGGATAGGCGTCGTGGCGTCGGGGCTGCAACCGGCTCGAAGCGGCCTGGCCGTTCGCCGCTTGCATCCGCTGGGCCTCCGGATATAACATGCATTTCATATGAATGTTCAACGTGCCCGGCTGTCGCGGGCGCGTGCGCCCCGCCATGCACCTGCCGTCCAGCGATTCCAGCGAAGCCGAGATCCACCGGCTGGTCCACGGCTTCTACTCCCGCGTGCGCTCCGATGAGCTGCTCGGCCCGGTGTTCGAGCGTCACATCGGCGATTGGCCCGTGCACCTGGCCAAGATGGTGGATTTCTGGTCCTCGGTGCTGCTGGGCACCAGGCGCTACCACGGCACGCCGATGCCGGCGCACCAGGCGCTGCCGGAACTGAACCCGTCGTTGTTCCGGCGCTGGCTGGAGCTGTTCTCCGAGACGACGGCCGAGACCTGCTCCGCCGAACTCGGGGCCCGCGCCGATCAACTGGCCGGACGAATCGCGCAAAGCCTGTGGTTCGGACATCAGCTGGCGCACGCCCCCGACACGCTGCCGCGTCCGCTGGATCACGCTGCCTGAGCCCGGGGGCGGGGCAGGCCGCGCCGAGCTCCGGTCGCGCGAATGACCACAGTAACGGTGTGGTTGTGTGGCCCTTCCTACCATTCGAATCGGTCGTATTTTCGACTACTCGAAGGAATATCCCAATGAAGAAAATCCTTGCTTGCCTGGCCTTTGGCGTAGGGCTGGGGATGGCGGCGCAGACTCCGGTCCTGGCTGCCGACATGGGCTTGAAAATCGATCTGGCCGCGCAGAACGGCTCCGGCGAAACCGGCTATGCCACGCTGCAGCCCCATGGCAAGGGCACCCAGGTGGTGATCCACCTCAAGGGCGGCCCGGCCGGCGTCGCGCAGCCTGCGCACATCCACAGCGGTACCTGCGACAAGCTCGATCCGAAGCCCGCCTTCGGTCTCAAGCCGGTCAAGGGCGGCATGTCCAGCACCGTCGTGCCCGTGTCCATCGACAAGCTGCTGGCCAGCCCGATGGCGATCAACGTGCACGAGAGCGCCAAGGACCTGAAGAAGTACGTGGCTTGCGGCGACATCAAGAAGTCGATGTAAGCACCGTGCCCGGAGACGCCGCGCGCTGGTCGCGCGGCTTTTTTTCTCCGCGCAGGCCCGTTCTGCAGGATTCGGGCTGCTGTGCTAAAGTGGCGATACAGGTATACAGAAGTAACTCAGCTTTTTTGATCTTTGGTCAACCCGCGGCCTCGCGCCAGGGTGGCGCTGAATTCATCAAGTGATGGTCTTGTGTGTCTCTGCGCCGAGCGGCGCGTGCCGCCCGGGAACTATCGTCACTCGATCGAAGGAAGCAACATGCTGAGTCAAGGCACCGTGAAGTGGTTCAACGAAGGCAAGGGTTTCGGGTTCATCGCCCAGGAAGGCGGCGGAGCCGACCTGTTCGTGCACTTCAGCGAAATCCAGGGTAGCGGGTTCAAGACGCTGGTGGAAAACCAGCGCGTGCAGTTCGAAGTCAAGCAAGGCCAGAAGGGCCTGCAGGCCGCGAACGTGCAAGTGATCTGAACCCGGCCGGGTACACCACAAAAAAGCCGCTGCGAACGCAGCGGCTTTTTTCATTTGCACCGCGGGGCATGGGGTCGGTGCTGCTGCAAGCAGCGCTGACGCGAGAGAGCCTGCAGCGAGCGTGGAAGCGGGTGCGGGCCAACAAGGGCTCGTCGGGCGTGGAGGGACTGGACCGGACGGCGTGCTCCCGACGGGGTGCTGGCCGCGCAGGGGCGCGGCTCTCATGAGCCGCCCCCTATGCCGATGTGCCCGGGCACGGGGTCAGCAGGACCCCTTGTGAGCACGGCTGCGACCAGACCGCCGCATCACCATGGCTGGCGCATGGATCTTGCTTCCGGAAGCTGTTACCATACGTCAATGACGTATAGTTTGTGCCATGTACACCGTCGTCGAGACCCCGCTTTTCGGCTCTGACGCCAAGTCAATCTGGACCGAGGATGAGTTTGGCGACTTCTGCGCGTGGCTTGCCGCGAACCCGTTGGCAGGTGACGTTATCCCGGGTTCGGGCGGATGTCGCAAGGTACGGTGGAGCCGCTCGGGCACTGGCAAGCGCGGTGGAGTTCGTGTGATCTACTACAACCGGCTGGAAAGCGGCGTGATCTTCCTTCTGGTCATCTATGCGAAGGCCGTGCGCGGTACCATCCCCGCCAATATCCTCAAGGCCATCAAGGAGGAAATCGACCATGTCCAAGCGTGACGCCATGACCGGAGAGGAGCTCGGGCACAAGCTGCTCGAATCGGTCAAGCAGATGCGAGCCGGGCAGGGTGCCGTCGTTCATTCGCCGGTCGCCCAGGCGCGAGCTGCCTCGGGACTCTCGCAGTCGAAATTCGCCGCACTCATGGGGGTATCGGTGCGCACGCTCCAGGAGTGGGAGCAGGGCCGACGCAGGCCGTCCGGTGCTGCGCAAACGTTGATGATCGTTGCAACGCGCCATCCGGAGATCTTGCGGGAACTTGCGGCTTGAGCGCGGCGTGAGGGCGTGAGGGCATTCCGGGCGTGTGCTTCAGGGCCCTGAAGCGAGCGTGACGCTCCAGTGCCCAGATTCGCCCTGGTTGGCGAGCCAGATGTGGAAGCGGGTGCGGGCCAACCACCGGGCAGGCACGGCGGCCTGACGCGCGGGGAGGGATCATCGAACACTTTTCTAGATGATCCTTAAAGAAACAAACTGTTTTACAGGAATATAAGTCATGACGAAAATTCTCGTCATGACTTCCAGCCGCCATGTGTTCAGCTTCCTGCGCCAGCCCGGTCGACGCGGCGCAGATTCCATCCTGCCCGGCGCCTTGCTGTGCCTTGCCGTGACCGCCGCCGCGATCGCGCTGCAGGCGCTCGAAGCGCGCTGGCTCGGTCGCGCCTGGCTGGAGGCCCTGGTGCTGGCCATCCTGCTGGGTACCGCGGTGCGCACGCTGTGGGCGCCGGGCCCGCGCTGGAGCGCGGGCATCCAGTTCAGCGCCAAGACCCTGCTGGAAATCGCCGTGGTGCTGCTGGGAGCCACCATCAGTGCGCGCATGATCCTGCAAGCCGGCGCGGGATTGCTGGTCGGCATCGCGGGGGTCGTGTTCCTGGCCATCGGCGTGAGCTACACGCTGGGCCGGATGTTCGGCCTGTCGCACCACATGTCGACCCTGATCGCCTGCGGCAACTCGATCTGCGGCAACTCGGCGATCGCCGCGGTGGCTCCGGTGATCGGAGCCGACAGCGATGACGTCGGCGCGTCGATCGCGTTCACCGCGGTGCTCGGCGTCGTGGTCGTGCTCGTGCTGCCCGTGCTGGCCGACTCGGCGCACATGGACCCCCGCATGTTCGGCGTGTTCGCCGGAATGACCGTCTACGCGGTGCCGCAGGTGCTCGCGGCCACGGCCCCGGTCAGCCAGGTGGCGGTACAGGTCGGGACCTTCGTCAAGCTGGTGCGGGTGCTGATGCTGGGCCCCGTCGTGCTTTCGTTGTCGCTGGCCGGGCGCCGACGCGATGCCGCCGCGGGCATGCCCGGGCTGGGCAAGCTGCTGCCCTGGTTCATCGTCGGATTCCTGGTGCTGGTCGGCGCGCGTTCGGCGAAGCTGATCCCCGCCATGCTGCTCGGCCCGCTGTCCGAGGCCTCGAACTGGCTGACCATCGTGTCCATGGCTGCGCTGGGCCTGGGCGTCGACGTGCGAGCCATCGCCAAGGCCGGGCCGCGGGTCACTGCCGTGGTGTCGCTGTCGCTGCTGGTGCTGGGTGCGGTGTCCTGGGCCCTGATCCACTGGATGCACCTCGGCGCGCGCTGAAGCCGCGTCGCCGCGCGGCTCGCATCGAGCGAGCCTTGACCCAGATCAGCACGGCGCTGCGCGTCGTTGCCAATACTTCGCCATTCCTGCGACCCTGCCTCGCCACGCCTTCGCGTGTCGCGGCAAGGGTCGGCGCACGGCCCCTGTCGGGCCCTATGGGCGGGAGACGGCGATGGCGGACTCGACAGTCGTGGCGGGGAACTGGCTGGGCTCGCTCCCGCCGCGCACCTTGCAGCGACTGCACCCGCAGCGAGTCGACAAGGGCACGGCCCTGTTCCGGCGCGGCGAGCACCTGGTGCACGTGTTCGCGGTGCTGCAAGGAGTGGTGCAGGTCTCGCGCAGCGTGGCTCCCGGGCGCGCCAGGATCATCGGCATCGCGCTCGATGGCGACGTCGTCGGCTGCGATGCGCTTGCCACGGGAATCCACGCAGGTGACGCGCTCGTCGCGCGGGAATCGGTGCTTTGCGCCATCGATCCCCAGCGGTGGGCGCCGCGCGCCGCGCGGCTGCCGCAGCTGGCCGCTCTCGCCGAGTTGCAGATGGTGCGCATGATGCGCCAGGAAACCCGCCTGCGTCTGGTCGGCCTGTCGCGCGTGGCCGACCTGCTGCTGCAACTGGCCGAGCAGTCGGGGTGCGCGCAGGTCGAGCTTCCGCTGGATCGCAGGGGCATCGCCAACTACCTGGGCCACAGCCCGCAGACCCTGAGCCGGTCGCTGCGCCGGCTCGATACGCTGCACTGCCTGCGTCGCGTCGATCCGCTTCGCTTCGAGGTCGACGTGGAGCGCCTGCGCCAGGTGCGCGCGCTGCGACGCACCCGCCACGCCGAGGCCGCGATACCGGCACACTGACGGGCCGCGGGCCGCAGCGCGAGCAGCGGAACCGAGAACAGCGCCTCGCCGAAACCGAAGGTCGAGCGCATGAGGCTGGCGGCGAACACCACCGCCACCACGTACGCCAGCCCCAGGCTCAGGCGCCTTTGCCCTGCAGGCGCGTCGCCGCCGCCTTCGCGGCGGCCAGCGCGGCCATGTTGACAATGCGGCGCACGGTCGAAGAAGGCGTCAGGATATGCGCCGACGCGGCGGCGCCGAGCAGGATCGGCCCCACCGTCATGCCGTGGCCGCTGCTGGTCTTGAGCACGTTGAACAGGATGTTGGCGGCGTCCAGGTTCGGGCAGATCAGCACGTTGGCGGCGCCCGCCAGCGCGCTGTCGGGCAGCGCCGCGGTGGCGCGCACCGCCTCCGACAGCGCGGCGTCTCCCTGCAGTTCGCCTTCGGCCTCGATCTGCGGCGCGAGCTGGCGAAAGCGCTCGAACGCGGCGCGCATCTTCAGCGCCGACGGGCGCACCGAGCTGCCGTAGTTGGAGTGCGACAGGAAGGCCACCTTCGGCGGCAGCCCGAAACGCTGCACCTCTTCGGCGGCGGCCAGCGCGATGCGCGCGAGCTGCTCGGCGTCGGGCGCCTCGTTGATGTAGGTGTCGGCGATGAACAGCGTGCGCTCGGGCAGCATCAGCGCGTTGAGCGCGGCGAACTCGTGCGCGCCTTCCTTCAGCCCGATCACGGTGCGCACGTGCTCCAGGTGCTGGTCGAAGCGACCGACCAGCCCGCACAGCATCGCGTCGGCGTCGCCTAGGTGCACCATCAGTGCCGCGATCAGCGTGTTGGAGCGTCGCACCGCGGCCTTGGCAGCCTCGGGCGTCACGCCGTTGCGCCCCATGATGCGGTGGTAGGCCTCCCAGTATTGGCGAAACCGCGGATCGTCCTCCGGGTCGACGCATTGCACGTCGTCGCCCACCCGCATGCGCAGCCCGGCCTTGAGCAGGCGCGCCTGGATCACCGCCGGGCGGCCGATCAGGATGGGGCGCGCCAGCTGCTCGTCGATCACCACCTGCGCGGCGCGCAGCACGCGGTCGTCCTCGCCCTCGGCGAAGGCCACGCGCTGCGGCAGGGACTTGGCGGTGCCGAACACCGGGCGCATGAACATCGCCGTCTGGTAGACGAAACGGGTCAGGCTGTCGCGATAGGCGTCGAGGTCGGCGATCGGGCGCGTGGCCACGCCCGACTCCTGCGCCGCCCGCGCCACCGCCGGCGCGATTCGCAGGATCAGGCGCGCGTCGAAGGGCGTGGGAATCAGGTAGTCGGGCCCGAACACCAGTTCCTTGCCCGGGTAGGCGGCGGCCACCTCGTCGCTGGTCTCGGCCTTGGCCAGCGCCGCGATCTCGCGCACGCAGGCAAGCTTCATGGCCTCGGTGATCTTGGTCGCCCCGCAGTCCAGCGCGCCGCGGAAGATGTAGGGGAAGCAAAGGACGTTGTTGACCTGGTTCGGGTAGTCCGAACGGCCGGTCGCGATGATGCAGTCGGGACGCACCGCCTTGGCGAGTTCCGGACGGATCTCCGGCTCGGGGTTGGCCAGCGCCAGGATCACCGGGCGCTCGGCCATGGTCTTGACCATCTCGGCGCTGAGCACTCCGGGCGCCGAGCAGCCGAGGAACACATCGGCTCCACGCACCACGTCGGCCAGCGTGCGAGCGTCGGTCTTCTGCGCGTAGCGCGCCTTGGAGGCGTCGAGCGTACCGGGGCGGCCTTCGTAGATCACGCCCTTGGAATCGACCATGAAGATGTTGGCGCGCCGCACCCCCAGCCCGACCATCACGTCCACGCAGGCGATGGCGGCGGCGCCCGCGCCCGACACGGCGATCTTCACCGCGCCGATGTCCTTGCCGACCAGTTCGAGGGCGTTGAGCAGCGCGGCCGACGAGATGATCGCGGTGCCGTGCTGGTCGTCGTGGAACACCGGGATGTTCAGGCGCGCGCTCAGCTGCTGCTCGATGTAGAAGCACTCGGGGGCCTTGATGTCCTCGAGGTTGATGCCCCCCAGCGTGGGCTCCAGCGCGGCGATGATGTCGACCAGCTTGTCCGGGTCGCGTTCGGCCAGCTCGATGTCGAACACGTCGACACCGGCGAATTTCTTGAACAGGCAGCCCTTGCCCTCCATGACGGGCTTGCCCGCCAGCGGACCGATGTCGCCCAGTCCCAGCACCGCGGTACCGTTGGTGATCACGCCCACCAGGTTGCCGCGCGACGTGTAGTCGAAGGCCTTCAGCGGGTCGGCCTGGATGTCCAGGCAGGGATAGGCCACGCCGGGCGAGTAGGCGAGCGACAGGTCGCGCTGGTTGGACAGGGGCTTGGTCGGGCTGACCGAGATCTTGCCATGCGTGGGACTGCGATGGTATTCGCGCGCGGCGTCGCGCAGCGCCTGCTCGGCGGCGGAAAGGGTGGAGGACATGGGTCGCGGAAGGGGGACGCGGAAGGGCGGTTGCGGGATCGGTGGCGATCTGTTCGGAAAAGCGTGGGCGGAAAGCTTACACCTGCGGGTGCGGATGCGTTGGCGGAGCACGCCGATCCTGACCCATAATTCGCGTCCCCCCCCACGAGTCCCAGACCCCATGATCGTCCGCCCGCGCCTGTCCTGGCTGCGCATGCTTTTCGTGATGCGCGGCTCCGTGCTGCCCAAGATCTCGACCCGCCTGCTCCTCGTCGCCGCGGTGGCCACGCTGGTGACCCTGGTGCATGGCGACGTGCTGGGCTGGCGGGTGGGCCTGACCTACGTGCCCTTCACCTCCATCGGCGTGGCGCTGGCCATCTTCCTGGGTTTTCGCAACACCGCCAGCTACGAGCGCTACTGGGAAGCGCGCAAGCTGTGGGGCGAGATGCTCAACGCGTCGCGTTCGCTGACCCGCCAGTACGTGGCCTGGGTGGGCGGCCGCGACCCCGCCCGGGCGCGCTCCTTCGTCCTGCGCCTGATCGGCTTCGTGCATGCGCTGCGCCACCAACTGCGGCAAACCGACCCGATTCCCGAGCTCCAGGACCTGCTCGACGCGCCGCTGCTCGAAAGCCTGCGCGACGCGCGCTCTCGTCCGAGCCTGATCCTGCAGTCCCTCGGGCACAGCGTGGCGCAGGCCGGCGCCCGCCAGGGCCTGCATCCGCAGGTGGCCGCGGTGATGGAGCAGGGCCTGATGGACCTGACCGGAGTGCAGGGCGGCTGCGAGCGCATCGCCAATACGCCGATTCCCTTCGCGTACTCGGTGATCGTGCACCGCACCGTGACCATCTACTGCTTCCTGCTTCCCTTCGGGCTGCTGGGCAATGCCGGGGTGCTCACTCCGCTGATGGTGACCTTCGTCGCCTACACCTTCCTGGCACTGGATGCGCTCAACGAGGAGCTCGAGGATCCCTTCGGCGCGGCGCCCAACGACCTGGCGCTGACGTCGATGTCGCGTGGCATCGAGATCACGCTGCGCGAGCTGCTCGGCGAGAAGCAGTTGCCCGACCCGACGCCGGCCGAGGATTACGTGCTGCTGTAGTCCACTGCAGGCTCCGCGGTCGGCTCAGAAGGTGTGAATGAATCGGCCGTGGCCGAAGGGCCGACCAGGGGCGGTCCAGCGGGCGTGGGGGATTCGTTCACACCTTCTCAGGCGTAGGGCAGGCGCCAGTGCCAGCGCATGGCCAGGAAGCGCATCAGCGCGCAGCTGCCGGCACCGAGCCACAACGTGAACACCGGGTTCCAGCCATGCACCTGGCCGAACACCTGGATTCCCGCGCCGAGCAGAGCGGCCAGCGCGTAGATCTCGCGCTGCAGGATCACCGGCACGCGGTTGAGCAGCACGTCGCGCAGCACCCCGCCGCCGACCGCGGTGGCGACCCCCAGCGCGATCGCCACCTCCACGTTGTGGCTGGCGTCCATCGCGCGGTGGGCTCCCGTGACCGCGAAAAACCCCAGTCCGATGGCGTCGAACAACAGCACCGGATGGCGCATGCGCTGCACCACCGAGTGCGGCCACAGCGACAGCGCGGCCGCGCCGAGGGCGACCACGACGTAGCGCCACTGCGAGATGCCCAGCGGCGGGTGCAGGCCCAGCGCCAGGTCGCGCAGGATCCCTCCGCCGCAGGCCGTGACGTAGGCGACGACGGCCACGCCGAACCAGTCCAGGCGCCGCTCGATGGACGCCGACGCGCCGCTCAGCGCGAACGCGAAGGTGCCGAGCAGGTCCACCAGCACAAACCATCCATGGGACATCGCGCAGGCTCCGTGTCTGGGCCGATCAGTCGTGCAGGTGTTCGCGCAGCGCGTCGCGCAGCATGGGCATCGCCGCTGCCGGGCTGCGCCCGGCCAACGTGACGAGACCGAAGCGCGCGCTGGCCCCCACCGCGGGTTCCAGCGCAAGCTCGACGAGCCCGGGCGCGACCGCGCGCACTGCCAGCAGGATCGCGTCGGTGCGCGAGGCCACGTCGACCAGGCTGGGCAGGTCGTCGCCGCGCAGCGTCACCAGCGTGTCCGGGTGCGCGCGCGGCCCGTAGCGCTGCATCAGTGCGCGGGCGATGTCGTCGCTCAAGGGCGTGCAGGCGATGGGGTAGTCGACGACCTGCTCGAAGCCCACGCGCTTGCGCCTGGCCAGCGGGTGGCCTTGCCGGCACAGGAAGGCGCCGCGCATGTCCACGAGCATGTCGATGTGCAGGTCGGCGGCCGCAGGCACGGACAGCACGTCGACCACCAGCGCGTCGAGCGTTCGCGCACGCAGGCGCTGCAGCAGCAGCGCGGTGATGCCCCGCGCCAGTTCCAGGTACACGTCGCGGCGGCGCGCCGCGAAGGACTCGAGCAACGGGGCGGTGAGAAAGGCCGCCGGCCCGGAGCCGAGCCCGACGCGCAGCCGGCCGGACTGGCCGCCGCGCAGGCGTGAGCCGAGTTCGCCGATCTCCTTCGCGTCGTCCAGCAGGCGGCGCGAGCGCTCGAGCACGTCGCGCCCGAAGGAGGTGAGCTCGATGCGGTGCCCCACCCGGTCGAACAGCGCCAGGCCCAGCTCGGCTTCCAGCGCGCGAATGCTGCGGCTCAGCGCCGGCTGGGTGATGAAAAGCGCCTTCGCGGCCTTGCTGAACGAGCCGCATTCGGCGAGGCCGACGAGATGGCGAAGCTGGGTGAGCTGCATGAAAAATGATGCGTTGAATGCATGATCTTTCAGCAAATAATGCATTGGACACAGGAATTTCACAAGCCTAGATTGCAGCGAGTACTTGATGGAACGGAGCCGCCGACGATGACCGAATGCCTGCCCGAGCTGCTGCACGAGTTGCAGGACCTGGACGAGTTCGTCCAGTTGCGCCGCGATATTCACCGCCACCCCGAACTGGCGTTCGCGGAGTTCCGGACAGCGGAACTTGTTGCCGAGCGCCTGCGCGCCTGGGGTTACGAGGTCGAGACCGGGGTGGGTGGCACGGGCGTCGTGGGCCGGCTGCGACGCGGCTGCGGCGGGCGCCGCCTGGGACTGCGCGCCGACATGGACGCGCTGCCCATCCGCGAAGCCAGCGGCAAGCCCCATGCGAGCGTGCACGACGGTGTGATGCACGCGTGCGGCCACGACGGGCACACCGCGATGCTGCTCGCCGCGGCCCGCCACATCGCGCGACGCGCTCGGATCGATGGCACGCTGGAACTGATCTTCCAGCCGGCCGAGGAAGGCGGCGCCGGCGCGCGACGCATGATCGACGAGGGTCTGTTCGAACGCCATCCCTGCGATGCCATTTTCGCCATGCACAACATGCCGGGAATCGCGAGCGGGCGCCTGGTGCTGCGCGAGGGCCCGGCGATGGCTTCGAGCGACTACGCCACGGTCACGCTCAGCGGCGTCGGCGGCCACGGCGCAATGCCCCAGCACGCGCGCGACCCGCTGGTGGCGGCATCGAGCATCGTCATGGCGCTGCAGACCATCGTCTCGCGCAACGTCGACCCGCTGGCCACCGGGGTGATCACGGTGGGCGCGCTGCACGCCGGGCAGGCGAACAACGTGATTGCCCAGCAGGCCGTCATGGAGATCAGCGTGCGCAGCCTCGATCCCGCCGTGCGCGAGTTGCTGCGCCGGCGCCTGCACGAGCTGGTCGAGGCGCAGGCGCGGAGCTTCGAGGTCGACGCTCGCATCGACTGGCGCGAGGGCTACTCGGTGCTGGTCAACGACGCCGCGCAGACCGAGTTCGCGCGTGTCGTCGCCACCGAACTGCTGGGGCCGGACAGGGTCGAGCCGCGCGGCCCGGCGCTGACCGGCAGCGAGGACTTCGCGTTCATGCTCGAGCGCGTGCCCGGCAGCTACCTGCTGATCGGCAACGGCCGCGGCGGCGGCGACGCTCCGGCCTGCATGGTGCACAACCCGGGTTACGACTTCAACGACGACATCCTCGCCGTGGGTGCCGCGTTCTGGATTCACCTCGCGGAGCGTTTCCTCCAACCAGCCGATGCAAGAGGGCGCGAGGCGTAGTGCATGCCCGGTGCGCCGGGCGAACCCACCATAACCATGACAGGAGACAAGACCATGAGCGCAACCACACCCGGCACCGTCCGGGCACACCAGGCCGCGGGGTCGCAGCCCGCGCGCACAGCCACCGCCACGCGGGCCGTGGTGGCGGCGGTCGCCGGCAACGCGCTGGAGTTCTACGACTTCGTGACCTACGCGTTCTTCGCCGTCTACATCGGCAAGGCCTATTTCCCGGCGAGCACCGCGTACGCCAGCCTGCTGCTGTCGGTGGCGGTGTTCGGCATCGGCTTTCTGGCGCGCCCGCTGGGGGGCGTCGTGTTCGGCGTCATGGGTGATCGCATCGGACGCCGGGCGAGCCTGATCTGGACCATCGCGCTGATGACCGTCGGCACGCTGGGCGTGGCGCTCACGCCCTCGTATGCCAGCATCGGCATCGCCGCTCCCCTGATCGTGGTCATTGCCCGCCTGGTGCAGGGCCTGGCGCTGGGCGGCGAGATCGGACCGTCGAGCGCGTTCCTGGTCGAGGCCGCCCCGGCCGGCAAGCGCGGGCTGTACGCGAGCTGGACCCTGGGCAGCCAGGGCGCCGGCATTCTGGTCGCGGGCCTGCTGGGCCTGGGCTTCAGCCATGCGCTGAGCCACCAGGAAATGCTCGACTGGGGATGGCGGGTGCCGTTCCTGCTCGGCCTGCTGATCGTGCCGCTGGCGCTGTACCTGCGCCGCGCGATGCCCGAGACCCTGCACGCGCCGGCCGCCCCGGCGCAGCGCACGCAGGGTGCGCAGGCGCAGCACTCGGGGCGTCTGGTGCTCATCGCCATCGGCGTGATCCTCGGCGGCACGGTGTCGACCTACCTGGGCAACTACATGACCACCTACGCCATCACCGCGCTGAAGATGCCCCCGGTCGTGGCGATGGGCGCGACCGTGGCCGTGGGCCTGGCCACGCTCGTGTTCTCGGTGCTCGGCGGCTGGCTGAGCGACCGCTACGGGCGCCGTCCCGTGATGCTGTGGCCGCGCATCGCCGCGGCGGTGCTGACGGTGCCGGCGTTCTGGCTGCTCGACGCCAGGCCGTCGTCGCTGGTGCTGGTGCTGGTCAGCGGCTTCCTGGCCACGCTCACCGCCATCAGCGGCGCGGCTTCGCTGGTGGCCATTCCCGAGGCCTTCGCGCGCAGGCATCGCGCGCTCGGCATGGGGGTCGCCTATGCGGTCGGCGTGTCGGTGTTCGGTGGCACCACCCAGTTCATCATCACCTGGCTGATCCACGCCACCGGCAGCGCGGCGTCGCCGGCCTGGTACGCGGCGGCGGCCAGCGTGCTGACCGCGGCCGCCATGCTGGCGATGCCGGAAACCCGCGACCGCGCGACCTGAGCGCGACGCCCGGCGCCAGGCGGCGCACATCGCGGGTCGGCGGGAATGAGCGGGCGCTGCGACGCCCGCGGCGGCGTGTGCGGCGCGCGCCGGGCTATGGTATTTTCCCGGCCCCGCCACTTCCCGCGCTCCAAGCCTCATGCTCGACACCGCCGCCGAATCGCTGCCACGCCGGGATGCCGCCGGCGCCTGGCTGCGCGCCTTCCAGCCCCCCGCGCTGCACGGCAGCGGCCGCGAGCGCGCGCTCGGGGCTGCAGGCGCGCTGTGCGGCCTGTTGCTCAGCGCCGCGCTCAGTCACGTGCTGCTCGGCAGCGTGCAGGTGTGGTTCGTCGCGCCGATGGGAGCGTCGGCCGTGCTGCTGTTCGCCGTGCCTTCGAGTCCGCTGGCGCAGCCGTGGTCGATCCTGGGCGGGAACCTGGTGGCCGCGATGGTCGGCGTGGCGCTGGCGCGCTGGGTCGAGCCGCCCATGCTGGCGGGCGCGCTGGCGGTGGCGCTGGCCATCGCGCTGATGTTCCCGTTGCGCTGCCTGCACCCGCCGAGCGGTGCCGTGGCGTTGACCGCGGTGTTCGGGGGCCCGGCGGTGAGCCGCCTGGGCTGGCATTTCGTGCTCCAGCCGGTACTGCTCAACTCGCTGCTGCTTCTGCTCGCAGCGCTCGTGTTCAACAACGCCTTCGGCCGCCGCTATCCCCATGGGCCCGCGTCCCCCGCGCACGGCACGGCGGATCCGCCGCCGAGCCAGCGCGGCGGGCTGTCGCGCGACGACCTCGGCCAGGCCTTGCGCGAGCATGCGCAACTCCTCGACATCGACGAGGACGACATGGTCGAGCTCGTGCACATCGCGCAGCGCCATGCCTTCGAGCGCCTGCACAAGTCGCTGGACGCCAGCGACATCATGTCGCGCGACGTGGTGCGCGTGGGTCCGGGAACCACCATCGAGCAGGCGCGCCAGCTGCTCGAGCGCCACGCCATCAAGGCGCTTCCCGTGGTCGACGAGCAGGGCGTGCTGATCGGCATCGTCAGCCTGCACGACATGCTCATGCGCGGGCGCGGCGCTGCCGCCGTCGCGCAGATCATGACCCGGCAGGTGCTGACCACGCGCCGCAGCTGCCCGGTGGCCGAGCTCGTCGCCTGGTTCGCCGACTACGGCCTGCACCACCTGCCGGTGGTCGACAACGCCGGCCACGTGCTGGGCATGATCACCCAGTCTGACCTGATCGGAGCGCTCTACACCACCGGTTTCAGCGCGCGCCCGGCGCGTTAGCAGCCCGGGCGGGCTTCCCCGCGCACCGTGCCGCGGCTAAGCTGGAGTCCTCTTGGCCGGGCATGAGGTGGCTGTGGACGACGAAAGCAGGAGGTCGTCGCTGGCATTGCGCCTGCTCGAGAGCAGCGCGATGTTCGGCGGCCTGGGCGAGCCGGTCCTGGCGCGATTGTTGCCGTCGTTCGAGCCGGTGTCGCTCAAGGGTGGCGAGGTGCTTTGCCGGCGCGGAGACGTGCCGGACGCGGTGTACCTGGTGTGCACCGGCAGCCTCGGCGCATTCGGCCCGGGGCACTCCAGCGACGAGGAGCACCTGCTGGGCCTGATCGGCGCTGGCCAGACGGTGGGCGAGCTCGGCGTGCTCACGGGGCGCCCGCGCAACGCCACGGTGCGCGCGCTGCGCGACAGCACCCTTTTGCGCCTGGCCGACACCCGGCGCCTGCTGGAACTGATGGCCGCGCATCCCGACGCCCTGGCGCGCGCGCTGGCGGACCTGCTGGGACGCGTGCAATGGCGCGAGGAGCCGCAGGGCCTCGATCCCGCGCGGACCTTCGCGCTGCTGGGGGCGCACGGGCAGCTGCCGCTGCGCGTGGCCGCCGCGCAACTGGCCGCGAGCCTGCGCGTGCACGGCAGCGTGCTGGTGCTCGATGCCACGCTGGGCCGTGGCCGTGACGCCGCCTGGCACGACGCGCGCGAGCGCGAGCACCGTTTCGTCGTCTACGTGGCCGACGGCGACGCCGACTGGCGCGACACCTGCATGCGCCAGGCCGACCGCTTCCTGCTGCTGGCGCGTGGCGACGAAGCCCCGCGGCCCTGGCCCGACGCCATGTGCCGCAGCGGGGCCGACGCACTGCACCGGCCGCGCCACCTGCTGCTGCTGTGCGACGGCGCGCAGCCGTCGCCGCATGCTGCCGGGGGCTGGCTCGAGGGCTTCGAGGGCCGCGTCGCGTGGCACCATCTGCGGGCCGGCGCGGATTGGGATCGCCTCGGGCGCCTGCTGGCGCGCCGTGCCACCGGGCTGGTGCTGTCGGGCGGCGGCGCCCGAGGTTTCAGCCATCTGGGCGTGGTGCGCGCCTTGCGCGAGCTGGGAATGAACATCGACGCGGTCGGCGGCACCAGCATCGGCGGCATCGTCGCCGCCGGCGTGGCCTGCGAGTGGGACGACCGGCAGTTGCTCGAGCACATGCGCCAGGCCTTCGTCACCGGCCATCCGCTGCGCGACCTGACCGTGCCGCTGATCGCGCTGACCCGCGGCACGCGCGCCACGCGCCTGCTGCGTGCGGCCTTCGGCTCGCGGCGCATCGAGGACCTGCCGATCCCCCATTTCTGCGTCTCGGCCAACCTCACGCTCGGGCGCATCGACGTGCACACCCGCGGCGTGTTGTGGAAATGGCTGCGCGCGGGAGCGGCGATTCCGGGCATCCTGCCCCCGCTGCTCGACGCGGGCATGGTGCATGTCGATGGCGCCGTGCTGAACAACCTGCCGACCGACGTCATGCACGACCTCGGGGTGCACGACGTGGTGGCGGTGGACATCAGCGGCGAGGACACGCTGCCGGCGAGCTTCGAGGACGCCGCGCTGCCCACGCTGCCGCGCCTGACCTGGCAATGGATGCACGGCCGCCAGTGGCCCAGCCTGTTCGCCATCCTGATGCGCTCGGCGATGGTGCACGACAACGCCAGCGCCCGGCGACGTCGCCGCCTGGCCAGCCACCTGCTGAGCCCGCCGCACGTGGCCGGCGGCATGCTGAACTGGAAGGACCACGTGCGCGCCATCGACGTGGCCTACGAGTACACCCTGCGCCATTTCGACAAGGCCGGTGGCGCCGACGCGGCGGCGCGCGCGGACTGGCGCGGGGAATGAACACGATCCGCGCAGGCGGCCCGGACTTGACGAAATTCGTGTTCCCCGAGGAAACTGGCCGCCCCGAATTCTCCGGACCTTGCCGAACCATGCCGCCGATTCCCGCCGAACTGCAAAGCCGCGAACAATTCACCGTGGCCTACGACAACCGGGCGGCGGTCGCCGACGCTTCCGGCGTGATGGCGCAGATGCAGGCGCGTGGCCAGGCCTTCCACGCAGCGCACGAATGCACGGCCGACGTCGCCTACGGTGCCGGGCCGCGCCAGCTGTACGACTGGTACCCGGCGGCGGCAGGTGCCGCCGCCTCGGCCCCGGTGCTGGTGTTCCTGCACGGCGGCTACTGGCAGTCCCGCGACAAGGCCGATTTCCGCTGCGTGGCCGCCGGCGCGCACGACGCCGGCATGCACGTGGTGCTGGGCGAGTACACGCTGGCCCCGCAGGCCCGGGTGTCCGACATGGTGGCCGAGGTCGGCTTGCTGCTCGACGCACTGGCCGCGCACCCGGTGCTCGGCGGCGGCGCGTCGGCGCCGGCCCGCATGGTGTTGTGCGGGCATTCCGCCGGCGGCCACCTGGCCGCGATGCATCGCGCCCACCCGGCTGTCGCCGGCGTGCTGGCGATCAGCGGATTGTTCGACCTCGAGCCGATCCGGCGCGGCGCGCTCAACGACGCGCTGGCGCTCGACGCCGACGAGGTGCGGGCGTGCAGCCCGCAGCTGCGCATCGGGCGCGGCGCGCCCACGGTGGTGGCGATCGGCGACGCGGAGCTTGCCGAACTGCAGCGCCAGAGCCACGAATACGCCGCCGCGCTGCGCGCCGCCGGCGAGCCGGCGAGCCTGCTCGGCGTGCCCGGCGCCAATCATTTTACGATCCTCTCCGAGCTGGAGAATCGCGACGGGCGGCTGCTCGCACGGGCGATCGCGCTGGCGCAGGCAACGCGCGCCTGACGCGCTGAGCCCGGGTTGCGCGTCAGGGCAGGGTCTGCGCGGCCGCGTCCCGCGCCGCCGTGCCGCCTGCCACGCCGCCAGCCAGGTGGGCCAGGCGGCTTTCCAGCTCGGTCAGAATGAAGCGCATGAAGTCGCTGTCGAACTGCGCGGGGTAGCGGCTGTAGATGCTCAGCAGCATGCCAGGGCCGTCGCGGCCGGGAATCGGCAGCGCGGCCGACGAGCGGATTCCGACGGAATGCGCGATGTCCCGCCACTGCGGCGGGTAGTCGCCGCGCACGTACGTCGGGTTGATCACCAGCCCGCCATTGCGCCAGGCCCGTGCCACGGTCATCTCGTCGTCGCCGGCGCTGTCGAGTTCGGCGCGGCGCGGCAGGCCGGCGGCGAGCAGGGCCTCGCGGTAGGCGTGGAAACTTCCGGCGCCGCGCATGATGACCACGCGGCGCTGCCCGTCGATGCGGCTCCACGCGGCAGCCGCGATGCCCGGCAGGGCGCACAGGGATTCGACGCAGCGGTCCAGGCAAGCCTCCGGCTGGGCCGCGTCCAGCGCGCATCGGGACATGCGCGACAGCCACTGCATGTAGGCGTGCTTGACCTCGTCGATCGCCGCGACCTGGAACTTGAGTTCGTTCTTCAGTCGCACGTTGATCACCTGCACCAGCGAGGCGCGGTCGGCCACGCGGATCGGCAGCGACGTGATGCCGTCGACCAGCGCCTGCAGGTAGACCCCCATCGCGTCGACCAGCATCGCCGCGCTCACACCGAGCACGCCGTGGACGCGTCCGACCTGAGTCGCGCGTCGTGCATGCACGCCCTGGTCGAGCTCGGGCGTCAGCAACCCCAGCAGGTGCTCGCCCTGGCGCCGCTTGAGCTCGGCCATTTCCTGCTCGTCCAGCGCGCACAGCAGGCGCCGGCTCTCGGCCTGCTCGAACAGCGCGGCATAGAAGCGCTCGACGAAGGCGTTCGCGGCCTGCTCCAGCCCGCCCGCGCCCAGTTGCAGCAGGCGCCGGTTGGGCTCTCCGTAGCCGTCGATCGCTGCCGGCTTGCGCGCCAGCACCTCCTCGCGCGTGGACTGGCCCCAGCGGTGCTGCCACGAGGCGCGCCCGCCCTTGTTGGCCTTGGCCACGTACAGGGCCATGTCGGCGTTTCGCAGCAGCAGCTCCGGCGAGTCGGTGCCGTTGGCGTCGTCGTCCGGGTAGCTGGTCCAGCCCAGGCTCATGCGCAGCCGCGCCTGCACCCCGCCGTGCAGCACGAACGGGGTATCGCAGACAGCCCCGATACGCTGCAGTGCGGCGTAGATCTCGTCGCCCGAGGCCGCGTCGCGCAGCAGCAGCACGAACTCGTCGCCGCCCAGGCGCGCGAAGAAATCGCTTTCGCGAAGGGTTGCCTTGAGGCGCTGCGCGAAGCCGCGCAGCAGGTCGTCGCCGGCCTTGTGGCCATGCGCGTCGTTGACCGGCTTGAAGTCGTCCAGGTCGAGCATGCACACGGCCAGCTGGGTGCCCTGGCTGCGCGCGCGCGCGATGGCCTGCGGCAGCATCAGGTTCAGCGCCAGCCGGTTCGGCAATCCGGTGAGCACGTCGTGCAGCGCAAGGTGCCGGAAGCGATCCGTCTGCTCCTTCAGAAAGCTGATGTCGTAGAAGATGGCGATGTAGTGCAGCACCTGGCCGCCGGCATCGCGCACGCTCGAGACGGTGAGGAACTGCGGGTAGACCGTGCCGTTCCTGGCGCGGTTCCAGATCTCGCCCTGCCAGCTCCCCTGCGAACGCAGGCAGTGCCAAAGCTTGCGGTAGAAGCCCGGGCCCTGGTAGCCCGACTTGAGCATGCGCGGCGTGTTGCCGATCGCGTCCCGGCGCTCGTAGCCGGTGATTCGCGTGAACGCCGGGTTGACGTCGGCGATGACTCCGCAGGCGTCGGTGATCACGATCGCTTCCTGCGTGTTGGCGAACACGACCGGCCAGAGCTCCTGCGGCAGTCCGGGGTCCAGGGCTGGTGCTTGTACTGCCACGGGATGTCCTCTGCTGCTGGCGGTGTGAAGGGGCACGGGTACGCGATCGCGGCCGGCCGCGAATCACCCGCGGCGCGGGGTGGTGACCGCCGCGCGAGCAATGAGTAAGCACAAATCGAAAATCATTGCATGGCGCTAGTGTATTCAAGCCCGCTTAGGATAAGGGATTACCCTGATCAGTCATCCTACCGACCATGGCAAGCGCTGAACCCGGCATCCAGACCTACGACCACCCCGCGGCGGGTTGGGGCGCTCTCAAGCAGGTGGCGGTGACTCTCGTGCGCGAACGCGTGGAGCCGACCAAGCTGGGCATGCTGCTGGCGCAGAACCAGCCGGAGGGCTTCGATTGCCCGGGCTGCGCCTGGCCCGACAGCCAGCACGCGTCGACCTTCGGGTTCTGCGAGAACGGCGTGAAGGCGGTGGCCGCCGAAGCCACGTCGCGCCGTGCCGACGCGGGCCTGTTCGCAAGTCACACGGTGGCCGAGCTGCTGCGCCAGTCGGACTTCGAACTCGAGCAGCATGGCCGGCTGACCGAGCCGATGGTGTACGAGCCCGCGACCGACCGCTACGTGCCGATCTCGTGGGACGACGCCTTCGCGCTGATCGCGCGCGAGCTGCGGGCGCTGCCCGACCCCGACCAGGCCGCCTTCTACACCTCGGGGCGCACCAGCAACGAGGCTGCCTATCTGTTCCAGCTGTTCGTGCGCGCCTACGGCACCAACAACTTTCCCGATTGCTCGAACATGTGCCACGAGGCGACCAGCCGCGGCCTGCCGGGCACCGTCGGCGTGGGCAAGGCCACGGTCACGCTGGAGGACTTCGCCCAGGCCGACACCCTGCTGCTGTTCGGGCAGAACCCCGGCACGAATCATCCGCGAATGCTCGGCGAATTGCGCGAGTGCGCCAGGCGCGGGGCGACCATCGTGTCCATCAACCCGCTGCGCGAGCGCGGCCTGGAACGCTTCACCGACCCGCAAAGCCCGCTGGAAATGCTCTCCGGCGGCAGCACGACCATCAGCTCGGTGTTCGTGCGTCCTCGCGCCGGCGGAGACTTCGCGCTGCTCAAGAGCCTGGCCAAGCGCGTGCTCGAACTCGACGACGCGGCCGTGGCGACGGGCTCCGAGCGGGTGCTCGACGTCGATTTCATCACCGCGCATACCCATGGCTTCGAGGCCTTCGCCGACGACCTGCGCGCGCAGTCCTGGCAGCAGCTGGTCGACGAGTCGGGCGTGGAGCTGGAGCAGATGCTCGCGCTGGCCGACATCTACTGCCGCGGCCAGCGGGTCATCGCCACCTGGGGCATGGGCCTGACCCAGCACAAGCACGCGATGGCCAACGTGCAGATGCTGTCCAACCTGCTGATGATGCGCGGCCAGATCGGCAAGCCCGGTGCCGGCCTGTGCCCGGTGCGCGGGCACTCGAACGTGCAGGGCGACCGCACCATGGGCATCGAGGAGCGCCCCACGGCGAAGTTCCTCGACCGCCTGCGCGAGGTCTACGGCTTCGAGCCGCCTCGCCACCACGGCCTCGACGTCGTGGCGACCATCGACGCCATGCTGCAGGGGCGGGTCAAGGTGTTCTTCGGGCTCGGCGGCAACTTCGTGATGGCCGCGCCCGACACCCCGCGCACGCTGCAGGCGATGCGCAACTGCGAATTGACGGTGCAGGTGTCGACCAAGCTCAATCGCAGCCACCTGGTGCATGGGCGCAAGGCGCTGATCCTGCCGACCCTGGGGCGCACCGAGCGCGACCTGCAGGACGGCGTCGCGCAGGGCGTGACCGTCGAGGACTCGATGTGCCAGGTGCACATCTCGTACGGGCGCAACCGCCCGGCCTCGGAGCAGCTGCGCTCGGAGGTGGCCATCGTCGCCGGCGTCGCGCAGGCCACGCTGGGCGATCGTCCCGTGCAATGGTCGTGGCTGGCGCAGGACTACGCGCGCATTCGAGACGAGATCGCAAGGGTCATCGACGGCTTCGAGGACTTCAACCAGCGCGTGGCCGTCGACGGCGGCTTCCACCTGCGCATCGCCTCGCGCGAGCGCCAGTGGCTGACCGACAGCGGCAAGGCCCAGTTCGTGGTGCATGGCATCGATACCGACAGCCCGCTGCACCGCGCGCGCCGCCGCCACGGCGACGACGTGCTGACCCTCACCACGATCCGCTCCCACGATCAGTACAACACCACCGTGTACGCGATGAACGACCGCTATCGCGGCGTGTTCGGCCGGCGCGACGTGGTGTTCATCCACGCCGCCGACCGCCAGCGCCTGGGCTTCGCCGAGCACGCGCTGGTCGATCTGCTCACGGTGTGGGACGACGACGTGGAGCGCCGCGTGCAGGGCCTGACCCTGGTGGACTACGACATCCCGCGCGGCTGCGTCGCCGCCTACTACCCGGAAACCAACCCGCTGGTTCCGCTCGAAAGCGCCGCCGACGGTTGCGGAACCCCGGCGTCGAAGTCGGTTCCGGTCGTGCTCAGCCCGGCCTCGGGCTCGCTCGCGCCGGCTGCCTGAGCGCGCCTGGCGCGCGTCCCGCCGCGCGGCGTTCGCGCACCATGCGCACGAACGCCGCTGCCGGCCCCGAGAGCTGGGCCTCGTCGCGCATGACCAGCAGCAACTGGCGGCGCGTGGGCATTCCCGACAGGCGCCGCAGCGCCAGCCCCATCGACTGCACGTGAGGCGCCGCACCTGCCCGCGGCAGGATGCCGATGCCCAGCCCGGCGTTGATCATGCGGCAGACTTCGTCGAACCCCCGCATCTGCACGCGGATTCGCAGCGGCAGCCCCTTGGCGTCGGCCGCCGCGGCGATCTGGCGCATCAACGACGTCGCCCGGCTGAGCCCGACGATGTCATGGCCCAGCACCTCCTCCATCGCCACCACCTCGCGGCTCGCCAGCGCGTGCGCCGCCGGCAGCACCAGCATCAGCTCGTCGCTGTCGCAGGCGAAGGCCTGCAGTTCACCCAGCGCCGTGTTGTTGCCGATGATGCCCAGTTCGGCGTTGCCGCGCGTGACCGCGCGCACCACCTCCTCGCTCAGCGCGTCCTCCAGGTCGAGCATCACGGCGGGGTAGGCGGCGCAGTAGCGCGCCAGCAGGTGCGGCAGGAAGCCGGTGAAGGCCGAGGTGTTGGCCCACAGGCGCAGGTGGCCGCCGGCGCCGCGGTGGTAGTCGAACATGGCCATCGACAACTGCTCGATGCCGGCGACGATGCCGATGGCGTAGCGCAGGAAGGTCAGCCCCGGCGCGGTGGGGGTCACGCCCTTCTTGTTGCGCACCAGCAGCTCGCTGCCGATGTGGCTTTCCAGCGCGGCAAGTCGCTTGCTCGCCGCGGGCAGGCTGATGGCCAGGCGCTCGGCCCCCTGCGTGAGGCTGCCGGTCTCGACCGCGGCGACGTACAGGCGCAGCGTAGTGAGGTCGAAGCGAGCCGGGTTGATGCTGCGGTCCATGGTTTGACTTTCCAACAGGTTAAGGATAAGTCAACGAGTTTCGAATCCACAAGCATGGGCTGCGCCTAAGCTGCCGCAGTGGACGACAGCCGGCGGCCGCACCAGGCCAGCCCGGGGCACGACGACATGACTCACCGCAACAGGAGGAGCACGATGGAGACCAGACCCATGACCGCGGCAACGGATGCGCCGCTGCGCTGGAGCAGCGGACTGACCCCGATGCACTGGCGGGTGCTCACCGGGGGCTTCCTCGGCTGGGTGTTCGACGGCTACGAGGCCATCGCGCTGGTCATGGTGCTGGGGCCGATGCTGCACGCGCTGCTCGCGCCGGCGCAGCTCGCCTCCTTCCCGGTGTACGCCGGCACCGCCATCGGCATCACGCTGCTCGGCTGGGGCCTGGGCGGGCTGGTCGGCGGCGTGCTGGCCGACTACATCGGGCGCAAGCGCATGATGCTGTGGTCGGTGTTCCTGTACGCCGTGTTCTCCGGACTGACCGCCTTCGCCGACAGTTTCGCCGCGCTGTGCGCGCTGCGCTTTCTCACCGGCCTGGCGCTGGGCAGCGAGTGGAGCACCGGGATCTCGCTGCTCGCCGAGACCTGGCCGCAGCACGCGCGCGCCAAGGGCGCGGGCTTCCTGCAGTCGGGCTTCGGCTGGGGCACGCTGCTGGCGTCGGTGGCGTGGTACGTGCTGTCCACCACCCATCCGCTGGGCGCGCAGAGCTGGCGCCTGATGTTCGTGCTGGGCGCGCTTCCGGCCTTGTTCGTGCTGTACCTGCGTCGTGGTGTCGAGGAGTCGGAGAAGTGGCGCGAGGCCGTGCGTGCACGGCGCTGGGGCCCCACCGAGGAGGCCGTCAGCCCGGCCGGCGGCGGCGCGCAGCGCCCGTTCTCGCTGGCCCAGCTGTTCCGCGACCCCGCCGCGCGGCGCCGCACGCTGATCACCACGGTGCTGTCCATTGTCACCACCACCGGCTGGTGGGCGATTTCCAGCTGGCTGCCGATCTTCACCATCGGGCTGGCCAAGGCGCACGGGCTGGCCGACGCACCGGTATGGGGCGCACGCGTGTCCATCGCCTACACCATCGGCGCCATCGTCGCGTACATGATCGCGGGCTTCGTCGCCGATGCGATGGGCCGGCGCATGTTCATGTTCCTGACCTTCGTCGGCTGCCTGGTCACCACGGTCGTCACCTACAGGTTCACCCACACCGTGGGCGCGATGATGGTCATCGCCCCGATCAACGGATTCTTCACCCTGGGCTGCGCCTATGTCTGGATGGCCATCTACCCGGTCGAGCTGTTCACCTCCACCGTGCGCTCCACCGCCATCAGCGTGGTGTTCAACGCCGCTCGCCTGATCGCCTGGGTGTTCCCGATCATCGCCGGCACGCTGATCCGCTCCTTCGGCGGCATCAGCCAGGCCGCGCTGATCATCGGCCTGGTGTACCTGCTGGGACTGGTGCTGCCTTGGATGCTGCCGGAAACGGTCGAGACCGGCCTGCCCGATTGAGCATCATGAACGACCCGCATGCCGCCGGCGCCGAACCGCAGTCCGAGGCCCCGCTGCCGCTGGCAGGAGTGCGGGTGCTCGAGCTCGGAACCCTGATCGCCGGACCCTACGCCAGCGCGCTGCTGGCGCAGTTCGGCGCCGAGGTCATCAAGGTCGAGGCGCCCGGGCAAGGCGATCCGCTGCGCAGCTGGCGCAAGCTGCACGGCGGCACCTCGCTGTGGTGGTACACGCAAAGTCGCAACAAGAAATCCCTGACCCTGGACCTCAAGCAGCCCGACGCACAGCGCATCGTGCGCGAGCTGGCGGGCAGCGCCGACATCCTGATCGAGAACTTCCGCCCTGGCACGCTCGAGAAGTGGGGCCTGGGATGGGAGGAGCTGCACCGCCTGCATCCGAAGCTGATCATGGTGCGGGTGTCCGGCTTCGGCCAGAGCGGCCCCTACAAGGACCGGCCGGGTTTCGCCGCCATCGCCGAGTCCATGGGCGGACTGCGCTACCTGGTCGGCGAGCCGGGGCGCGCGCCGGTGCGCACCGGCGTCAGCCTGGGCGACACCCTGGCCTCGTTGTACGGAGTGATCGGCGCGATGATGGCCATGCATCACCTGAGGGCCCATGGCGGCAGCGGCCAGTTCATCGACGTGGCGCTGTACGAGGCGGTGTTCGGCATCATGGAAAGCCTGATTCCCGAGTATTCCGACCAGGGCTTCGTGCGCGAGCGCTCGGGCGCCACGCTGCCCGGAATCGCGCCGTCGAACACCTACCTGTGTCGCGACGGACGATACGTGATCATCGCCGGCAACGCCGACAGCATCTACCGCCGCCTGATGCAGGCCATCGGGCGCGACGACCTGGCGGACGACCCGCGCCTGGCGCGCAACGACGGGCGCGTGCGCCTGGCCGACATGCTCGACCAGGCCATCGGCGCCTGGACCGCCGGGCACGACCTGCCGTACGTGCTCGAGGTGCTGGAAGCCGCCGAGGTACCCTGCGGGCGCATCTACACCGCGGCCGACATCCACGCCGACGAGCATTACCGCGCGCGCGGCATGCTCGAGGAGCACACCTTGCCGGACGGCGCGCGGGTCGAGTTCCCCGGCGTGGTGCCCAGGCTGTCGGCGACCCCCGGGCGCACGCGCTGGCTGGGGCCTGCGCTGGGCGAGCACACCGCCGAGATCCTGCGCGAACTCGGCTACGACGCCGACGCGCAGGCCGCGCTGCGTGCGCGCGGCGTGATCTGATTCGTCTTTCGGCGGGAGTACCACCATGTTGCGAGCAGCCGGCGGCAAGCGCCTGTTCATCCACGACGTCGCGCCTCGCGACGGCCTGCAGATCGAGCCCGTGTTCGTGCCCACCGCGCAGAAGATCGCGCTGGTCGACGCGTTGTCGCGAACCGGCGTGGCGAAGATCGAGGTCACGTCCTTCACGTCGCCGAAGGCCATTCCCGCGCTGGCCGACGCGGCCGACGTGATGGCGGGAATCCAGCGTGCGCCTGGAGTCGAGTACGCCGCGCTGGTGCCCAACGTGAAGGGAGCCGAGCGAGCGCTGGCCTGCCGGGTCGACGAACTCAACGTCGTGATGTCGGCCAGCGAGAGCCACAATCGCGCCAACCTGCGCATGGGCCGCGAGCAGTCGCTGCGCCAGTTCGCCGACATCGTCGGCCTCGCGCGCGGCGCGGCTGCGGTCAACGCGTCGCTGTCCACCGCCTTCGGCTGCCCCTTCGAGGGACGCTTCGAGACCGACCGCGTGCTGCCGTGGGTGGACCGCATCGCGGCGCTGGGAATCCGGCGCCTGACCCTGTGCGACACCACCGGCATGGCCGATCCGGCGCAGGCGCAGCAACTCTGCGCGGCGGTTCGCGAACGGCATCCGCACCTGGTGCTCACCGCCCATTTCCACGACACCCGGGGCATGGCGCTGGCCAACGTGCTGGCGGCGCTGGAGGCGGGCATCGAGCGTTTCGACGCATCCCTCGGCGGGCTGGGCGGCTGCCCCTTCGCTCCCGGGGCCAGCGGGAATGCCTGCACCGAGGACCTGGTGCACATGCTGCAGCAGATGGGCTACGACACCGGCGTGGACCTGCCGGCGCTGCTCGACTGCGCCCGCTCGCTGGCGCCGCTGGTCGGCCACGAGCTGGCGGGGCAGCTGGTCAAGGCGGGCCCGTCGAGCCGGCGCTACCCACTGCCCGTGGCGGCGAACGCCGGAGAAGCGGCGCGAGCGGGAGCGTGCTCATGAGCGCCCCCAGGGCCGGGCCTGGGGCCCGACCCGCCCCCCGTGGGGGTCGAGAAAACTTGGGGCGGCCCTGCGTTTTCTCAAGAGCCCGCGCACCCTGCTCGAAGGCCTGGACGGCATCGCGCTGGCCCGGGCACCGCGCATTCGCGCCTGCGAGCAGCGCCGTCGTGCAGCCGGGCCGTGGCTGTTCGAGAATCACCTTCCGACCCTTTCCCAACGCATTGCCTGCCCATGAGCTCCCGACTCTTCAGCCCCGTTCGCATCGGCGAACTCGAACTCGTCAATCGCATCGCCATCGCGCCGATGTGCCAGTATTCGGCCGATGAAGGATGTGCCACCGACTGGCACCTCATGCACCTGGGCCAGCTCGCGCTGTCCGGCGCCGGGCTGCTGATCCTGGAGGCCACCGCGGTCGAGGCCTCCGGGCGCATCACGCCGCAGGATCTGGGCCTGTGGAGCGACGCCAACGAGGCCGCGCTGCGCCGCGTTCTCGACGCGGTGCGTCGGCATTCGCCGATGCCCATCGGGGTCCAGCTTTCGCACGCCGGGCGCAAGGCGTCGAGCCGCGCTCCCTGGGACGGTGGCGCGCTGCTGCTCCCGGCCGAGGGCGGCTGGCCCTGCGTGGCGCCTTCGGCGCTTGCGCATGGAGCCGACGAGCCGCCGCCGCAGGCCCTCGACTCCGCCGGGCTGCAGCGCATCCGCGAGGCCTTCGTGGCGTCGGCACGGCGTGCCGATCGCCTGGGCATCCAGCTCGTCGAGCTGCATGCAGCGCACGGCTACCTGCTGCACCAGTTCCTGTCGCCCTTGTCCAACCGGCGCGACGACGCCTACGGCGGTTCGCTGGAAAACCGCATGCGCTACGTGCTCGAGGTGTTCGATGCCGTGCGCGCTGCCGTGTCGCCGCGCGTCGCCGTGGGCCTGCGCCTTTCGGCCACCGACTGGGTCGAAGGCGGCTGGGACCTCGAGTCCAGCGTGGTGCTGTGCCGGGAGCTCGAGCGACGCGGCTGTGCCTACGTGCACGTGTCCAGCGGCGGGCTGTCGCAACATCAGGCCATCGCCGTGGGCCCGGGCTACCAGGTGGGTTTCGCCGAGCGCATCAAGCGAGAGGTGTCCATGCCGGTGATCGCGGTCGGCCTGATCACGCAGCCCGAGCAGGCCGAGGCCATCGTGGCCGAGGGGCGCGCCGACCTCGTGGCGCTGGCCCGCGCCATGCTCTACGACCCGCGCTGGCCCTGGCATGCCGCCGCCAGCCTGGGCGCCGAGGTGTTCGCTCCGCCTCAATACTGGCGTTGCCAGCCTTCCACGCACAAGAACCTGTTCGGCAGGACGCGCACCGGCCAGCGCTGAATCGCCTCGCGCGCGGTGGGACAATGCGTGGTCATGGATCCCGCCGCCAGCGAACCCGAACCCGGCCAGCAGCTTGCCGCGCGCCTGTTCGTGCGTCGGGCCTACGAGCCGGCGGCGGCCGACGACGGTTTTCGCGTACTGGTGGATCGGCTGTGGCCACGCGGCCTGCGCCGAGAGGCCGCCGCCGTCGACCTGTGGTTCAGGGACATCGCGCCGTCGCCCGAACTGCGCACCTGGTTCGGCCATCAGCCGGCCCGCTGGGAGCCGTTCCGCGCGCGCTATCGCGCCGAGCTGGATGCCAACCCGTCCGCCGTCCTGCGCATGACCGCGCTGCTGCGCGCGCATGATCGGCTGACCCTGCTGTACGCCGCGCGCGACCCCGTGCACAACCACGCCGTGGTGCTGCGCGACTACCTGCGCGAGCCCCTCGCGCCGGGCGCTGCGCCCAGCGGGCTGCGCCGGCGCCTGCTCGACGAGCACGCGCGCATGCTGGCGCTGCTGGACGAATCGCGCATCGAACTGGTGCGCGGCGACGCGGCGGCGGCGCGGCTGTTGCTGGATCGACTGGTCGCGCTGCACGGCGAGCACGCGCGCCTCGAACAGCAGTGGCTGTTTCCGGCGCTGCCGCGCGCGGCGCGCTGGCCCGTGCGCACCTACGAGGCCGAGCACGCCAGGCTGGAACAGCTGCTGGGCGACTTGCGCGCCCGCCTGCTGGCCGCGCCCGCGCGCCTTCGCTCGCCGCGCCAGCGCCTGGAGCTGTGCGACGCCGCGTTGCCGCTGCAGCACCTGCTCGAGCACCATTTCGAGCGCGAGCAGCAGGGGCTGTTCGTCGAGGTCGCGGAACTCGCTGCCGCCGGCGACGCGCGCGGGGTTTGACCCGCGCCTGGCAGCGCCCGGCGGATTCGTTCAAGCCTTCTCGTCCGCCCCGTCCGGCCCGTCCGGCAAGCCGACCATGGCCTCGGGGCGTACGACCTCGTCGAAGGTGCGGGCGTCGACCAGCCCCGAGCGCAGCGCCGCGTCGCGCAGGCTCAGGCCCTGCTCGTGGGCCAGGTGGGCGATGGCTGCTGCCTGGTCGTAGCCGATCCGCGGCGACAGCGCGGTCACCAGCATCAGCGAGCGGCCGACCAGCTCGTCGATGCGCGCGCGGTCGAGCTCGGCGCCCGCCACCGCGTAGTGATGGAAATTGCGGCAGGCGTCGCCGAGCAGGGTCAGCGCCCGCAGCACGTCGCCGGCGATCAGCGGGCGCATCGCGTGCAGCTCGAAATTTCCCTGGCTGCCGGCGAAGGCCACGGCCGCGTCGAGGCCGATCACCTCGATTCCCACCATGATCATCGCTTCGCATTGCGACGGGTTGACCTTGCCGGGCATGATCGACGAGCCGGGCTCGGTCGCCGGCAGCACCAGTTCGCCGAGGCCGCAGCGCGGCCCCGAAGCCAGCCAGCGCAGGTCGTTGGCGACCTTGATCAGCGCCACGGCCAGCCCGCGCAGCGCGGCCATCACCGCGACCATGGCGTCCAGCGAGCCCTGCGCGGCGAACTTGTTCGGGGCCGTGACGAAGGGCTTGCCGGTCAGCTCGGCGATCGCGGCGGCCATGTCGCGGGCGAAATGACGCGGCGCGTTCAGGCCGGTGCCGACCGCCGTGCCGCCCACGGCAAGCTCGAGCAGCCCGCGTTGCGCATGCGCCAGGCGGGCCAGCGCATCGCGCAGTTGCCGGGCGTAGCCCGACCACTCCTGGCCGACCGTCAGCGGCGTGGCGTCCTGCAGGTGGGTGCGCCCGATCTTGACCACCCCCATCCATTGCGCGGACTTGTGTTCGATGCATTCCGCCAGCGCCTCGGCCTGTGGCAGCAGGCGCTCGTCGAGCGCGAGCAGCGTGGCGATGTGCATGGCCGCCGGGAAGGTGTCGTTGGTCGACTGGCCGAGGTTGACATGGTCGTTCGGGTGCACCGGCTGCCTCGAGCCGATGGTGCCACCGAGAATCCGGATGGCCCGGTTGGCCAGGACCTCGTTGACGTTCATGTGGGTCTGGGTGCCCGATCCGCTTTGCCACAGCGGCGCCACGAACTCGGCATCGAGCTGGCCGGCCAGGGCTTCGTCGGCGGCCTGCTCGATGGCCCGCGCGCGACCCGCGTCGAGCCGGCCAGAGGCCCGGTTGACCCGCGCCGCCGCCTTCTTGAGCAGTGCGTAGGCGCGGTACAGCGCCAGCGGCATGCGCTCGTCGCCGAGCGCGAAGTGCTCCAGCGCGCGCTGCGTCTGCGCCCCCCAGTAGTGCGCCGCCGGAACCTCGACGCTTCCCATCGAGTCGGTTTCGGTGCGCAAGCCGTCAGCGGGGATGCCTGCCGGTGGCGTGTGCTGCCCCGCGTGTTCATCGTGCCGGTTCATGCTCGCTGCTCCTTGCCGTTGCGGCGCCTCGGCGGGGGCGCCATTTCCCTGACGCAGTGGACGAGTATGCGCCGTCCGAGGCTGCGGCGCAGCGCGGGCGCCGGTGGCCCTGTTCGCGTGGCCCCATCGATGGCGCGCGACCCGACGTCGCGTTGCGCTACGCTTGACGACAAGCCAGGCATCAGGAAACCAGCATGTTTGTCGACGCGCCGAGAAAGATTCGCCGGCCTGTGCGGCGCCCGGGGTCGCGGCGCATGCAACTGCGCGAGCTGTCGGAGCTCAACGCGGCACTGTTCGACACCGTCGGGGCGATCCTGATGGTGCTCGATCGCCAGGGCTGCATCGTTCGCTTCAACCGGGCTGCGCAGGAGTTCGTGGGCTACGACTTCGAGCAGGTGCGCGGGCGCCGGTTTTTCTGGACGCGATTTCTTCCCCCCGACCAGCTCGACTCGGTGCGGGGGGTGTTCGCCCAGTTGCTGGCGGGCCGCGAGCTGGCTCGCCACGACAACCCCTGGCTGGGCAGCGACGGTCGCCAGCGCATGTTCGAGTGGCACAACTCGACGCTTCGCGATTCCCGCGGCCGCGTGCAGTACGTGGTGACGCTGGGCGTCGACGTCACGCAGGCGCGGCGGGCCATGGACATGGCCCGCGACAGCGAGGCAGGCTACCGCAACCTGGTGGAGAGCGCGCGCGACGCGATCCTGCTGGCCGACTGCGACGGGCGCGTCGCGCTGGCCAACCGTTCCTGCATCGAGCTGCTGGGCGGGCGCGGCGCCGACGATCTGCTCGGTCGCCTGGCCATCGATTTCGTCGCCGAGTCCTCGCGCAGGCAGGTCGAGCAGCGCTGGCGCCTGCTGTGCGAGCAGGGAGGGTCGGTGCCGGCCGCGACGATCCGGATGCGTCGCCTGGACGGTTCCCATGTCGACGTGGAGAGCGTGGCCAGCGCCTATCTGTCCGCTGGCAAGCCCAGCGTGCACGTCATCCTGCGCGACCTCGGCGAGCGCAGGCGCCTGGAGCGAGAGGTCGTGGAGGCGGCGACCGCCGAGCAGGAGCGCATCGGGCGCGAGATCCACGACGGCATCGGGCAGAGGCTGACCGCGCTGGGCCTGCTGAGCGCGGGCCTGCAGCGGCGCCTGCAGCGCGAGGGGCGCGACGCCGACGCGCAGGCGGCCGAGGTGCTGTTGCAGGAGTTGCAGACGACGACCGCCGAGGCCCGCATGCTGGCGCGCGGGCTGTCGCCCATCCGCATCGACAACGCCACGCTTGCCGCAGCGCTGCGTGAGCTTGTCGACGGCGTGGCTCGCAGCACGGGCCTGCGCTGCCAGCTGGCGCTGCACGGCGACGTGTCCGGGCTCGACGACGGCGTGGCCACGCAGTTGTACCGCATCGCCCAGGAGGCGCTGAACAATGCCGTCAAGCATTCCCGCGCGCGCGTTGTCGGCGTCGAGCTCGACGTGCGCGGCGGGCAGGCCTGCCTGGTGGTGCGCGACGACGGCATCGGCCTGGAGTGGGCGCGCGACGACGGGCTGGGCATGTCGACCATGCGCCACCGCGCTGCGCTGATCGGCGGCGCGCTGGACGTGCAGTCCACCGGTGGGGGCGGGACCGTCGTGCGCTGCTGCCTGCCCGGCGGCGACGGCGGCCTCGCGTCGCGCCACGGCGGCAGTCCGGTGTAAGGGTTCGCCAGCGGGCGCCCGGCGGCGCGGCTGCTGCGCTTGCGAACAAGGCCCGGCAGCGTCGAGCTCGTCGAGGTGTTCACGCGCCTGGGCGTGCTTTCGCCGCGGGCCTTTCGCCGGCGACCGTGGGCGCAGACCGGCTGACGGGTGCGCGCAGCGCACGCGACGCGCCGGTGAGCAGGCGCTCGAGGCGTTCGACGCGATGGCGATGCGTGGTGGTGATCGCGAAAAAGCGTTCCTGCAGCTTGTCCGAACGTCCCACCTTGACCAGTGTGCCGCTGCGCAGCTCATCCTGCACCACGACCTCGGGAAGCACGGTCAGCCAGCCGCTGTCGCGCGCGATCAGGCGCAGCATGGCCATGTCATCGACCTCGGCGCGAAAGCGCGGCTTCACGTCGGCGGCCAGGCACAGCGCGTCGAACTGCGCGCGCAGCGCGTTGCGCGGCCCCGGCACCACGAGCTCGAGCCCGTGCAGGTCTTCCGGCAGGCGCAGGCGCCGGTCCTTCCAGGTCGCCGCAGGGCCGACCAGCGAGATCGCCTGGCTGCCCATGAAGCGGCAGTGGAAGGGGCGGTCGGCGTCGGCCGCCACGGCTTCGTTCGACAGGACGACGTCGAGGCGATGCTGCACCAGGCGCTCGAGCAGTTCGTCGAGCATCCCCGACTCCAGGGTCAGCGCCACCGAGGGGTCCTTGAGCAGCGGGCGGATCCAGTTCTCCTGGTAGTTGCGCGACAGCGTGGCCACGCTTCCCACGCGCAGGCGCAGCATGCCCTCGGAACGGCCCTCGAGGCGCCCGAGCATTTCCTGGCCGAGGCCGAAGATGTTCTCGGCGTACGACAGCACCAGCTGCCCGGTGTCGGTCAGCACCAGGCTGCGCCCCTCGCGCACGAACAGCGCCTCTCCCAGGCGGTCCTCGAGCTGGCGGATCTGCGTGGACAGCGCCGACTGCGCGACGTGCAGCTCCTGCGCAGCGCGGGTGAGGTGCCCGATGCGGGCCACGCGCCAGAAGTACAGCAGATGGTGGAAGTTCAGGCGGTCCAGGTTCATCATTCGCTTTTCAAGAATGATTCGTTCGTATCAATGTAATTTACAGAATTTTCCGCAGCAAGCACCATGTCGGTCATGCTGAATCCGGAATTGCTCCATGTCTGCCGCCCTCCTGCTTGAAGCCGCGCCGCTGGCGCCGGTCGTGTTGATGCTGCTGGCGATTCCCGGGAGCGCCTCGCGCCCGGTGCACGCCGCGCCCTGGGCCCGCATGCTGGTGCTGTCGAGCGCGGCAACGCTGAGCGCCGGCGCGCTGCTGGTCTGGCGCCTGTGGCATCACACGCCGACGACGCCGTTGCTGCCGGGGCTGGCGCTGTTCCCGTTCGCCGCCTGGATGGCCCTGCTGGTGCAGTTCCTGGGCACCGTGATCGCCGCCTTTTCCGCGCGCTACCTGCAAGGCGAGGGCGCGCAGCGGGCCTATCTGCGCGCGCTCGCCGGCGTGCTCGCCGGCGTGCAGTTGTTGCTGCTGGCCGACCACTGGCTGGTTCTGATCGCGGCCTGGGCGGCGATCGGCTCGGCGCTGCACCGCCTGCTGTGCTTCTATCCCGAGCGGCCCTTCGCATTGCTGGCCGCGCACAAGAAGCGCATCGCCGATCGCCTGGCCGACGTCGCGCTGCTGGTGGCCGCCGGGCTGGCGTGGTGGAGTGTGGGAAGCGGCTCGCTGGCCGTGCTGGCACGCCATCTCGCGCAGGGGCCGGCGGCGCCCGCGCTGCAGATCAGCGCGGTGCTGCTGGTGCTGGCGGTGGTGTTGCGCACCGCGCTGCTGCCGGTGCACGGCTGGCTGATCCAGGTCATGGAGGCACCCACGCCGGTGTCGGCGCTGCTGCATGCCGGGGTCGTCAATCTCGGCGGCTACGTGCTGCTGCGCTTCGCCCCGCTGCTCGACGCCGTGCCGGCTGCGCGCTGGCTGCTGGTGGCCTGCGGGCTGTGCAGCGCGGCGCTGGCCGGCATGGTCAGCCTGACCCGCATCAGCATCAAGGTGCGGCTGGCCTGGTCCACCGTGGCGCAGATGGGGTTCATGGTGCTGGAATGCGGGCTCGGCCTGTACGCGCTGGCCGCGCTGCACCTGCTCGGGCACTCGCTGTACAAGGCGCAGGCCTTCCTGTCGGCGTCCGACACGGTGCGCCAGAGCCGGCTGCGCGCGCTGCGTGGGCCGGTCGACGCGAGCGCCGCCAGCGTGCTCGGCGCTCCCTTCGTCGCCGCCGCGCTGCTGTGGCTGGTGCAGCGCGCCGCGGGCGGGGCGCAGTGGCCGTGGTGGTGGAGCCTGCTGCTGGCGCTGGCCTGGGCCCCCCTGCTGTGGCTGCCGGCCGCGAGCGGGCAGGGCGTCGCGGCAGCGGCATGGCGCGCTGTCGGCGGGCTGGCGATGGTCGCGGCGCTGGGCCTGGCCGCCCACTTCGCGCACCGGCTCGAGCTCGGCGTGCAGGACCTGCCGTGGCAGCCCGCGGGTGCGCTCGCGCTGCTCGGCATGGGTCTGCTTTACCTGGTGCTGGGCACGCTGCAGATCCGTCCGCAGGCGCTGTCGGCGTGGCGCCGCTGGAGCTACGCCGGCTTCTACACCGACGAAATCTTCACACGGGTCGCGTTGCGCCTGTGGCCCGCCCGCTGGGGCTCCGCGTCGCAGCCCCGCGATGCAAGCTCCGCGCAGCGCGCGAACGCCTGGAGTTCCCAATGATCCCCCAGACCCTGGATGTCACCGGCCCTGCCGTAGCGCGCGAGCCGCTGCGCGAAGCGCCCGATGCGCTGCGTGCGCGCATCGACGCGGCCTGCGAGCAGGCCTGCGCGCAGATCGCGCCGGCCTGGCCGCTCGACCGCTCGATCGCCGTCAACCCCCACTGGAAGCGCATCGGCAGGCCGTTGCGCGAGGTGGCCGCGCGCATGTCCGTGCTGGCCGGCATCCAGGTGCTGCCGCCGCGCGAGCAACTGAGCCAGGCCTGGGAACTCGGGCGCATCACGGCAGGCGACCTCGACGAGGCGCTGCGGCGCCTGCCGGCGGCCGTCGAGGCCGGCTGGACCGCGCAGCGCTGCATCGCCGCGCTGCAGTCGCCGCGTGCGACGCCGCGCCTGCCGCTGCTGATCGACGTGCTCGACGACGACCCGCTGCGCCACACCCGCCTGTCCTGGCGCCAGGCGATCACCCACCAGGTCAGCCAGACCTGCGCCGCCTATTTCGACCAGCGCCAGGCCGACTGGCAGCCGGCCAGGGGCCAGGGGCTGTATGCCTTCTGGCGCGACACCCTGACGCACGACCATGGCATCGGCATGCTGATGGGCCTGCCGGGCCTGCAGCGCAGCCTCGGCGTGCTGCCGCGCAGCCGGGAGGACGCCGAGGCGTGGGTCCTGCAGCGCCTGGGGCTGGCCGAGTCGGCGTGGGCCGACTACCTCGAGGCCGTGCTGCTGACGGTGCAGGGCTGGGCCTCGTGGTGCGCCTACCTGGGCTGGCAGGCCGGGCTGGAGGGCGGCGCGGACGCGCACCTGCGCGAGCTGCTGGCCATCCGCCTGGCCTGGGGCACCATCCTGCTCGAGTGCAAGGACGACTCGTCGGCGCACCGCGCCTTCGTCGAAGTGCAGGCGAGCTGGGCCGCCGCCGCCGACGCGCTGCGCCAGGCCGAGCAGGCGCTGCTGCCCGACGAGGTCTGGCAGCTCGCGCTGGAGCTGGGCTACCAGCGCGAGCTGCTGGCGCGCCTGCGCGCCGCGCCGGGGCCGCTGGACCTGCCGGTGGAAGTGCAGGCGGCGTTCTGCATCGACGTGCGCAGCGAGCCGCTGCGCCGTGCCATCGAATCCGTGTGGCCGGCCGTGCAGACCCTGGGCTTCGCGGGCTTTTTCGGCCTGCCCGCGGCCTACACGCCGCTGGCCACGCAGGCAGGTCGCCCGCAATTGCCCGGCCTGCTGGCGCCGAGCCTGGAATTGCGCGAGCACATCGTGGCGGCCGACGGCCAGGGCGACGAGCGGGCCCTCGACGGCGCCGCGCGCTCGGCGCGCCGCCGGCGCTTCGCGTGGGCGCAGCAGGCGCAGGCGGCGAGCCGCTGGCCCGCCGCTGCCTTCTCCTACGTCGAGGCCGCGGGCTGGACCTACCTGGGCGCGCTCACGCGCTGGCTGCGCACGCCGGCGGCGCCGCGCGCCAACGATGACCTCGACGGCCTGCCGGCGCGCTATCGTCCGCTGTGCCGCCCGCGCCTGGTCGGCCTCGACGACGCCGCCAAGGTCGACCTCGCCGCGCGCGTGCTCGGCGCCATGGGGCTGCAGCGCGCGCTGGCGCCGCTGGTGCTGCTGGTGGCGCACGCCAGCCAGAGCGCCAACAACGCCCACGCCGCGGCGCTGGACTGCGGCGCCTGCTGCGGCAACAGCGGCGAGGTCAATGCGCGCGCGCTGGCCGAGCTGCTCAACCAGCCGCGGGTGCGCCTGGGACTGGCCGAGCGCGGCATCGAGATTCCCGCCGAGACCGTGTTCGTGGCCGCGCTTCACAACACCACCACCGACGAGATCGAGGGCTTCGACATCGATCTGCTGCCGCAGCATGCGCTCGCGCGCTGGGGGCGCCTGCAGCGCGTGCTGGAGCAGGCCTGCGATCAGGTGCGCCGCGAGCGCGCCCCGCGCCTGGGGCTCGACGCCAGGCTGCCGTCGCGCCAGCTGCTGGAGCGCTTGCGCAGGCGCGCCAACGACGGTGCGCAGACGCGCCCGGAGTGGGGCCTGGCGGGCAATGCCGCGCTGCTGCTGGCGCCACGCGGGCTCAGCCGCGGCGCGGTGCTCGACGGGCGCTGCTTCCTGCACGACTACGACTGCGCCGACGATGCGCAGGGCGTGTTGCTCGAGGCGCTGATGACCGCGCCGCTGCTGGTCGCGCACTGGATCAATTGGCAGTACCACGCGTCCGCCTGCGACCCGCAGCGCATGGGCAGCGGCAACAAGCTGCTGCACAACGTGGTGGGCGGCAACATCGGCGTGTTCGAGGGCAACGGCGGGGACTTGCGCATCGGCCTGTCGCGCCAGTCCTTGCACGACGGCGAGCGCTGGATGCACGAGCCGCTGCGCCTGACGGTGATCGTGCGGGCCTCCGAGCAGGCGATCGAGCAGGTGCTGCGCCGACACGCGCCGCTGGCCAGCCTGGTCGACAACACGTGGATGCACCTGTTTCGCATCGATGTCGGCGGCACCTGCAGCCGGCGCGTACCGGGCGGCGGCTGGACCCCCGCCTGACGACCCTGCCCGAAGCCGTCTTCAGGCCAGGCCCTGTCGCCGGGCATGGCTTGCGCGGCGTCGGCGCCGCGGTCCGGGCATGGTCGTATAGTGGTCGCAGATCCCCCACGCCTGTCGGAGCAGCCGGCCATGCATCGTCGCGATCTCTGGACCCACGCCACGGTGCTGGCGATGCTCGTGCTGCTGGCGCTGCTGCTGGCCAGCGCCTGGTACCTGGGCGCGCTGCGCGCCGCCTGGCCCTTGCTGGCGCTGCCGGTGCTGCTGGCGCCTTTCGTGGAATTCGGCCTGCACCGTTTCGTGCTGCACGCGCGCCTGCCGGAGCGCGACGGCCTGCGGCGCCGGCTGCAGGTCGACCTGCACCACGCCCATCATGCCGATCCGCGCTGCGTGCGCCGGCTGTTCTGGCCGGCCTGGGCACTGGCGCCGCTGGGCCTGGGTGTCTACGCCGGCTATGCGCTGCTGTTCGGCCCGACCACCGCGCTGGTGCCCATGGCCGGCAGCGTGGCGTACTTCGTGTTCTACGAGTGGATGCACTTCTCGCACCACGACCCCGGCTATGTCGCGCGCACGCGCTACGGCCGGCGCATGCGCCAGGCCCACATGCATCACCACTACTACAACTCCGACTACTGGTGGGGCATCACCAACGACTTCGCCGACGTGCTGTTCGGCACCGGGGGGCCCAGGGCGCGCGCCGAGCCGGCACGCGAGCGCGCGCGCAGGCTGCGCTGACGCGCCGCGGCGCTACCATGGGCGGGTCGTGTTTTCCGGCCCCCGGCCCGTGTCGATGAACCCCTGGAATGCGTTGGCCGCGCTGGCGGCGGTGTACGTGCCCATGCTGGCCTTGCCAGGGCCGAATTTTCTTGCGGTGACCCGGGCTTCGCTGGACGAATCGCGTCGCCACGGCGTGGCCACCGCGCTGGGCGTGGCCAGCGGCAGCACCCTGCAGGCCACGCTGGCCGCCGTCGGCGTGGGCTGGCTGCTGGGAGGCGCCGCGCCGTTGTTGCGCATGGTCGCGCTGGCCGGAAGCGCCTACCTGCTGTACCTGGCGATCTCCATGTGGCGCGGTGCCGGCAGCGCGACTTCGCAGGCACGGCCGGGGCAGCCGCGCGCGGCATCCACCGCGGCGAGCTACCGCACCGGGCTGTTGACCAATCTCACCAATCCCAAGGCCCTGGTGTTCTTCTCCACGCTGTTCGTGGCCTTGCTGGGGCCGGGGTCCACGCCCGCCGAACGCGTGGTCGAGGTGGCGGGCATCTGCGTGTTGTCCACCACCTGGCACCTCAGCCTGGTCACCCTGTTCACGAACCCTGCCGTGCGCGAGCGCTACCTGCGCGCGCGCCCGGCCCTGTTGCGCGTGGCCTCGCTGCTGGTCGGTGGCTTCGGGCTGCGCCTGGCCTTCGAGGCCCTGTCCGGCCGTTGAGCGGCGCGCCGGCCGGGGCTCTGCCGGCTCAGTCCTCGAGCTGCGACAGGTCGCGCACGGCGCCCTTGTCGGCGCTCATCGCCAGCTTGGCGTAGGCCTTCAGCGCCGCCGACACGCGGCGCGGGCGCGGCAGGGCCGGCTTCCAGCCCCTGGCGTCCTGCTCGGCACGGCGCCGTGCCAGCTCGGCGTCGTCGACCAGCACGTCGATGCTGCGCTTGGGAATGTCGATGCGAATGCGGTCGCCGTTGCGCACCAGGCCGATGGCACCGCCTGCCGCGGCCTCCGGCGACACATGGCCGATGGACAGCCCCGAGGTGCCGCCCGAGAAGCGCCCGTCGGTGAGCAGCGCGCAGGCCTTGCCCAGGCCCTTGGACTTCAGGTAGGAGGTGGGGTAGAGCATCTCCTGCATGCCCGGGCCGCCACGCGGGCCTTCGTAGCGGATCACCACGACGTCGCCGGGCCGGACCCGGTCGCCCAGGATGTGCTCGACCGCCTCGTCCTGGCTTTCCACCACGTGCGCCGGGCCTTCGAACACCATCAGGCTGTCGTCCACGCCGGCGGTCTTGACCACGCAGCCGTCGACGGCGATGTTGCCGCGCAGCACGGCCAGCCCGCCCTCGGCGGAGAACGCATGCTCGGCGCTGCGGATGCAGCCGCCCGCGCGGTCGACGTCCAGGCTGGGCCAGCGCGTGGCCTGGCTGAACGCCACCTGGGTGGGAATGCCGGCGGGGCCGGCACGGTAGAAGGTCTGCACCGCCTCGTCCGGCTGGCGGGCGACGTCCCACTGCTCCAGCGCGTGCTTCATGCTCGGCGCGTGCACGGTCGGCACGTCGGTGTGCAGCTTGCCGGCGCGGTCGAGCTCGCCCAGGATGGCCATGATGCCGCCGGCGCGGTGCACGTCCTCGATGTGGTACTTGTTGGTGTTGGGGGCGACCTTGCACAACTGCGGCACGCTGCGCGACAGGCGATCGATGTCGGCCATGGTGAAGTCGATGCCGGCCTCCTGCGCCACCGCCAGCAGGTGCAGAATGGTGTTGGTCGATCCGCCCATCGCGATGTCCAGCGTGATCGCGTTCTCGAAGGCCTTGAAGCCCACCGCGCGCGGCAGTACGCGCTCGTCGCCCTGCTCGTAGTAGCGCCGTGCCAGCTCGACCACCAGGCGCCCGGCGCGCTTGAACAACTGCTCGCGGTCGGCGTGCGTGGCCACCACGGTGCCGTTGCCCGGCAGCGACAGTCCCAGCGCCTCGGTCAGGCAGTTCATCGAGTTGGCGGTGAACATGCCCGAGCAGGAGCCGCAGGTGGGGCAGGCCGAGCGCTCGATCTCCGCCACGTCGGCGTCCGACACCTTGGGGTCGGCGGCCATCACCATGGCATCGATCAGGTCGATCTTGCGAATGGTCTCGGAGCCGGCCAGTCGCGTCTTGCCGGCTTCCATCGGGCCGCCGGAGACGAACACCACCGGGATGTTCAGGCGCATCGCCGCCATGAGCATCCCCGGGGTGATCTTGTCGCAGTTGGAAATGCACACCAGCGCGTCTGCGCAATGAGCATTCACCATGTATTCGACCGAGTCGGCGATGATGTCTCGGCTGGGAAGCGAGTACAGCATGCCATCGTGGCCCATCGCGATGCCGTCGTCGACGGCGATGGTGTTGAATTCCTTGGCCACGCCGCCAGCCGCCTCGATCTCGCGCGCCACCAGTTGGCCGAGGTCCTTCAGGTGCACATGCCCGGGCACGAACTGGGTGAAGGAATTGGCCACCGCGATGATCGGCTTGCTGAAGTCCTCGTCCTTCATGCCGGTGGCGCGCCACAACGAGCGCGCACCCGCCATGTTGCGGCCGGCGGTGGAGGTCTTGGAACGATAGGCTGGCATGGATGGTCCCCTGGATGTCGCTGTCGCCGCGGCCGGGCACGGCCGCCAAAACCGCATTTTCGCCTGATCGGCGCCCGCGCGCCCAGGCCCGTCTCGCTGCGCTGCCAAGGACAAGCCGTCGGCGCGCGAACGCCGTAGCATGTTCCGCAGCGCATCGGCCCGCTGAAGCAACGGCGCGGCGTTGCGATCCGACGGTTTCGAATCATGGAGGCTTCGATGACCCTACAAACCCCGCAGGTTTCGCGGACCTTTCGAGTCGGCGGCGACATCGAGGTGCACCGCCTGGGTTTCGGCGCCATGCGCATCACCGGCAAGGGCGTGTGGGGCCCGCCGCCGGATCGCGACGCGGCGTTGCGCGTGCTGCGCCGGCTACCGGAACTGGGCGTGGATTTCATCGATACCGCCGACTCCTACGGGCCGGATGTTTCGGAACAGCTGATCCGCGAGGCGCTGCATCCCTACGAGGGACTGCTGATCGCCACCAAGGGCGGTCTGACCCGCGGCGGCCCCGACCAGTGGACGCCCAACGGCCGCCCGGACTATTTGATCGGGCAGGCACGCGGCAGCCTGCGCAAGCTCGGGCTCGAGCGAATCGACCTTTGGCAGTTGCACCGCATCGACCCCAAGGTGCCGCGCGAGGAACAGTTCGGCGCGATCCGCAGCATGCTCGACGAGGGCATCGTGCGCCACGTCGGGCTCAGCGAGGTGAGCATCGACGACATCGACGCCGCGCGCCGCGTGTTTCCGGTGGCCACGGTGCAGAACCGCTACAACCTGGCCGATCGCGCCAGCGAGGACGTGCTCGACCACTGCGAGAGCCTGGGCATCGGCTTCATCCCGTGGTTCCCGCTGGCCGCTGGCAGGCTGGCGCGCGCCGGCTCGCCGCTCGACGACGCGGCACGGCGGCACCAGGCCAGCCCCGGGCAGATCGCGCTGGCCTGGCTGCTGCGCCGCAGCCCGGTGATGCTGCCGATTCCCGGCACGGGCGACATGCAGCATCTGGAGCAGAACATGCAGGCGGCGTCGATCGCGTTGTCCGACGACGAGTTCGAGTCCATCGAGCGCGACGCGCGCGACGCCTGAATCGCCGCCCGCATGGGCACGCCCCGGCACGAGCCGGGGCCGCATCGGTGAGGCCCTGATGGCCGCGAGCCATCGCAGTTTCTAGCATGGGCACCCGAACGAATGGCATCCCGGGGGGACTTCCTGGAGACCGTGATGCTTGCAATCGAAGTCCAGGCCGCTCGCGCGGCCCTTGTCCTGCCACCGCGGCCCCGCCGGGCCGCGCCGACTCCGCAGCGCGGGCCGCGTCCCGCCGACGCCGACGAGGCCTTCGCCCGCGGGCTGCGCCTGAATGCCCAGCGCGAGTACGCTGCCGCCGCCGAGGCCTTCCGGCGCGCACTGCGTGGCGGCGAGCTTGCGCCGTGCGCGCACTATGAGCTCGGGCGCCTGTTCGAGCGGGGCCATGGCGTGCCGCTCGATCCGGCGCGCGCCGTGGAGCATTTCGCGCATGCGGCGATGCACGGCCATGCGCGGGCCATGTACAGGCTCGGGCTGGCCCATGCCACCGGGCGCGGAGCCTGCCGCGACGACGTGCTGGCAATGAACTGGCTTCGCCTGGCTGCCGCGCAGGGCCTGCGCGGCGCGCAGTTCCAGCTCGGCATGCTGCACCTGGGCGGAGCCGAGGCGGGGCGCGCGCCCGCGGCGGCGGCGCACTGGCTGCGCGAGGCCGCCGACGCCGGGCTGGCCGCGGCGCAGTACGAGCTGGGCCGCCTGCTCGAAGCCGGCGACGGCTGCCGGCGCGACCTGGCGCAGGCCATCACCCGGTTTCGCCAGGCCGCCGAGCAGGGTTGGTGGCCCGCCCAGTTCGCGTTGGCGCGCCTGTACGAACACGCACTCGACCTGTGGCCCGAGGGACGTGCGGCGTTGCAGAGCTGGCGCCGCAAGGCACTGGACTATGCGCAGGGCGGAACGCTCGCCATGCCCGACATTGCGCTCGGGCGCGTCAGCCTGGCCCGATGACTGGTCCACTGCGTCAGGGAAATGGCACAGGACGATGATGAAGCAGCCTGAAAGCATCACCGACCCGAAGACGGCACGTCCCAGGGCCCGATCGAGGCGAGTGGTGTGTTCGCGAATCACTTGCGACTTCGCGAGCAAGAACGCCACGGCGTCGACTTCCAAAACCCATCACGAGCTCCGCCGTCCGTCGAGAGCGCGGCGATCACTGGGCGCTTGCACCTCAACGGCGGGGTAGGATGAAGTAGGAACTCAGCAACAGGACCAGGTAGACCATGATCGACCAGTAGCAAAGCCATCCCAGAATGCGATCGAGTCGCGTGGTGTGTTGCAGGACGACCTCGGATTTCGCCACCATGAAGCCCAGGCAGCCGTTTTCCGCGCGCTGATGGATCCGGCGCGGAATGCCGACCGCAAACGCTACGTGCGCGATGTCTTCCCCACTCAACCACGACATGCCCAGGCAATCCCGGGTTGCCGGGTTCCTGCGCAGCCTGCGCACGGTGAGCTGCCCGAACACGACATACATGACACCCGCGACCAGCATCGACCACATCGTGACGCGGAAGATCCAGGCCTCGAACCCTTGGTAGATCATGGCTTGCGTTGTGCGGGGTTGACATGGGAGTCGTGATGGGCCGCTGCTTGCTCCTGTGCAACTCGGTCGGCGTGGAGCGCGGCGAGTGTCGCCGCTGCGGCAATGCCGATGCCTCCGACAATCAAGACCCAACCGGCCGGCGTCGCCGCCAGCGCGAGCGTCAGGGCGAACTCCCCCAGGTACACGACTGCCGCCGATGTAGCTGCCCCGGCGGCGAAGCCCACCCCTTCCACCACCGCCTTGCCCGGCAGCGTAGGCCGTGCGCGCTGCGTGCGGTTTCCACGTTGAGCTAACGCCTACGTGCCCTGGAGTCATTCCCGGCCTCGTGCGGCCGCGGCGTGGCTGGCGCGGGGTCGGGTTTCAGGCGTTGCCGG
>JAJZTW010000112.1 GCA_021847345.1 Pseudomonadota bacterium | reverse complement strand
AGTCGTCCCCGAAAAAGGCCTGCCCCGTTCTCCACACTCGCGACACGGGGCCGTTGCCCAGCGCATTGCCGGGGTCCACATGCAGCTCCAGCCCGTCGAGGCAGGCCGCATCGCCGGCACGCGCGAGGAACTCGAAACGGCCGCCGGCGCCGGGGCGCGAAACGAAAGCCAGGCGGATGTCGCCGTGCTGCAAGGCGGTGTCGCAGATGGCCTGCAGCATCGGCCGCTCCTCGTCGGCCGTGGCGATGATCTGGCTGGCGCGCGCGTGCATGGCATTGAAGGCCACGCGGCGCTCGAGCTTCTCGCGCGCCGCCTGCAGCTGTTGCGTGGCCTGCCGCGCCTCCAGCGCAGCCGCCGCCTGGCGCGCCAGGCGCAGCAGGCCATCGCGCTGTGCGTCATCGAGCCGGTGCGGCTCGTAGGCGACGACGGCGAGAGCCCCCACGTTGTGACCATCGGACAGCTTCAGCGGCACGCCGGCGTAAAAGCGTATGGTGCGCCCGCCGGGCAGGCTGATCGCGTCCGGGTGCACCCCCGCCTGCAGCGTGTCCTCGATGTGCAGCAGGCCGTCCTGGGCGACCACGCGAGCGCACAGCGATCCGGTGCGCGGAATCTGCTTCAGCGGCAGGCCGTGGGCGCTCTTGAACCACAGCCGGTCGCGGTCGACCAGCGAGATCACGGCCGCCGGCGTGCCGCACCAACCGGCAGCCAGCGCAGTCAGGTCGTCGAATACCGCCTCGCCGGAGGTATCCAGCACCTCCAGGCGCCGAAGCGCGGCGAGGCGCTCGATCTCGGCCAGCCCGCCAGGCACGCGCACGGGCAGCGACAGGACCTCGGGGCAGGCGGACGCGCTCATGGCAGTTTGGCAAATGGCACAGGTTCGAAGGTTTCAGCCCGCCCGATGCCCGCGGTGCGAGCGACGGATGGACCCCTGGACAAAAACATGTTCCTTGAGCTCATTGTCGACTCATACGCAGATCATGGACAGTGCATATTTCACGAAACATGCCGATTCCGTGATGGGAAGGCGCCGACCAAACGGGCGACCAAACGGGCGACCAAACGGGCGACCAAACGAGCGACGAAATCGGCGACAAAATCGGGCCGACCCAACGGCCGATGTCCGGCGAAGCAGGGGCTTGTTTTGTACCCACCATTCCATTACCCTGCCTGCGTCGCGCCGAGCAGGCAACCGAAGCAGACCGGTCGGCGGTCGACGGCAAACCGATACTCGGCGAAGTCTCGCGCGGCCGCGCCGCCATCCACTCCAAGGGATTCCACGCATGAACCCGTCCATCCGCATGTTCGACCTCGCAGGCGCCGACGACGAGCTGCGATTCAGCCCCAATTGCTGGCGCACGCGCCTGGCGCTGGCCCACAAGGGGCTGCCGGTCGAGACGGTCGCGTGGCGCTTCACCGAGAAGGATCGCATCGCCCCGTCGGGGCAGGGCAAGGTCCCCGTGCTGGTGGTCGGCGATCGCTGGTTGCACGAAAGCTGGGACATCGCCGAATACCTGGAAGACCATTACCCGCAGGCGCCATCGCTGTTCGGCTGCGCCCAGGGCCGGGCCACCGCGCGCTTCATCAACCAATGGTCGAGTTCCGTGCTGCACCCGGCGGTTGCGCGAGTGGTCGTTCCCGACATCCCGGCCGCGTTGCACGAGAAGGATCGCGCCTATTTCCGCTCGACGCGGGAAGCGGCGTTCGGGCGCAGCCTCGAGACCATCGCCGGCGAGCGCGAGCAGGCGCTGGCAGCGCTGCGCCAGGTGCTGACGCCGCTGCGCTCGGTGCTCGACCAGCAGCCCTTCCTGGCCGGCGCTGCCCCCGCCTACGCCGACCACTGCGTGTTCGGTGCCTTCCAGTGGGCTCGCATCATCAGTCCGTTGGCGCTGACCGAACCCGACGACGCCGTGTCCGCCTGGGTCGAGCGCATGCTCGACGCCTATGACGGGCTGGCCCGCGCCGCCAGGCGCAACCTTCCAGGACAGCAGCCTTGACCCTGCAGACCGAGCCCGGGCTTCATTCCGGCCAGTTCCCCGCCGCGCTGCGGTGGCCGAAGCCGGTGCATGGCCCGGCGCGGTCTGCGCCGCCACCGGCATGCGAAGCCGCGCGCCGGCGCAAGCAGCGCAGTCTGGTCTTGTGCGCTTCGTGATCCGGAACCACCATTCGATTCGGGGAACCCACGCATGAAAACTCTCCAGGGAATTCGCGCCTGTGTATTCGATGCCTACGGCACGCTGTTCGACTTCGCGTCGGCCGCGGCGCGCTGCCCCGGCGTGCCGGATGAGCAACGCGCGGCGCTGAGCACGCTGTGGCGCGACAAGCAGCTGCAATACACCTGGCTGCGCTCGCTGCAGGGACTGCACGCGGACTTCTGGCAGGTCACCGCCGACGCCCTCGATTTCGCGCTGGAAAGCCTGGGACTCGCCGACCCGGGTTTGCGCGATCAGCTGCTGCACCTGTACCAGACCTTGCAGGCATTTCCCGAAGTGGCCGAAACCCTGCGCCAGTTGCGAGCCGCCGGATTCAAGACCGCCATCCTGTCCAACGGCACCCCGTCGATGCTCGACGCAGCGATCGAGGCGTCCGGGCTCCAGGGCTTGTTCGACAAGGTGCTGTCGGTCGAGGCCGTGCGGGTGTTCAAGACCCACCCCAAGGTGTACCAGTATGCGCTGCAGGAGCTGGGCCTGCGCGCCGAGCAGATCTCGTTCCAGTCCTCCAATGGCTGGGATGCCTATGCCGCGTCGGCCTTCGGCATGCGCGTGGTCTGGTGCAACCGCTACGGCCAGCGCCCGGAACGCCTGCCCGGCGCTCCGGATCACGTGATCGGCAATCTGGCGCAACTGCCCCCGCTGCTGGGCCCGGTCGCCGCTTGACGTGATCGACGCCAGGCGCGTCGGGCGGCGCGCCGGCGATGCCCGCTGAACGACGATGGGGCCCGCACAGACCCCGACGTCAGGGCCCTGCGTCAGAGCGAGATCAGTCGCTGCTCTCCCGGTTTCATCACCGACACCTGCAGAGAAGGCGCGATCTGCGCGGCGGCTTGCCGAAACTCAGCGCCCGCCTCGGTCCCCAGCACCAGCCCGTTGTGCGCGTAGTGCACCGGAATGGCGTGGCGGATTCCCACCCATGCGCTGGCCCGCGCTGCGTCCTGCGGTCCCATCGTGAAGGGGCCTCCGCCCACGCACACGATGCCCAGATCGGGCTGGTAGCGCTCTCCGAGCAGCCGGATGTCCCCGAACAGGTCGGTGTCGCCGCTGAGGTAGACC
>JAJZTW010000111.1 GCA_021847345.1 Pseudomonadota bacterium | reverse complement strand
ATGCAGTTCTGCGTGAAGATCTGCAGCAGCAGCTTCTGCTTGGTCTCGGCATCGGCGTCGATCAGGATCTTGTTGCGCGCCATGCGCGGCACGTCCTCGCGATGGCCGGGGATGCGCCGGTCGATCACCTCGTAATAGGCGTCGGGCGTGTCGAGGAAGGCCACGCCCTGCGCGCGCATCGCCTCGACGGTGGCGTAGATGTCGTCGGTGAAGCAGGCGATGTGCTGGATGCCCTCGCCCTTGTACTCGTCGAGGTATTCGTTGATCTGGCTCTTGGGGTCGGACGACTCGTTGAGCGGGATGCGCACCATGCCGTCGGGCGCGGTCATGGCCTTGGACACCAGGCCGGTCTTGGCGCCCTTGATGTCGAAGTAGCGGATCTCGCGGAAGTTGAACAGCCGCTCGTAATAGCGCGACCACTGTTCCATGTGGCCGAAGTGCAGGTTGTGGGTCAGGTGATCGATGAAGGTCAGGCCGTAGCCCCTGGGCCAGCGCTCGACGTCGGGCAGGTACTCGAACTCGGCGTCGTAGGCGCTGCCCTTGCTGCCGTAGCGATCGACCAGATACAGCATGCAGCCGCCGATGCCCTTGATCACCGGGGCAGCCACGGCCTTGCTGTGCTCCAGCGCGTCGATGGCTTCGGCACCATTGCCCAGCGCCCGCTCGCGCACCCACGCCGCCGGCTTGCTGAAGCGGATCGCGAAGCCGCAGGCCGAGGGACCGTGCCGGCGCGCGAACTCGGCCGCGAACGAGCCCGGCTCCTCGTTGACCAGAAAATTGCAGCCGCCCTGGCGATACAGCGTCACCCGCTTGCTGCGATGCCGGGCCACGGCGCTGAAGCCCAGACGCGGGAACAACGCGTGCAACGGCGCCGGATCGGGCGCGGCGAACTCGACGAACTCGAAGCCGTCCACGCCCATGGGGTTGTCGAACTGCACCGGTTGCATGCCGGTGTTGGGTTGCGCGCTCATGGTGGCCTCCGCCGGGCACGCGGCGCTTGCGCCGCTGACCGTCGCAGTATAGTTTCACATGCAACCATTTGCAGGATGCGCCGCACCATGCGCGAGCATGCCCCGCTGGAGCTGGAACACTTCCTGCCCTACCGGCTTTCCATCGCCAGCAACACCATCAGCCAGTCCATCGCGCGCGAGTACCAGCAGCGCTACGAGCTCGGCGTGACCGAGTGGCGGGTGATCGCAGTGCTGGCACGCTACGACGGCGAGGGCCTGTCGGCGCGCGAGGTGGCCGAGCGTACCGCGACGGACAAGGTGACGGTCAGCCGCGCGTTGGCGCGTCTGGTGGCGGCCGGACGCGTGCGCAAGCGCATCCACCGCGGCGACAAGCGGCGCTCGGTGCTGGCACTGTCGGCCAAGGGCTGGGCGATCCACGACGCGGTGGCGCCACGCGCCCGCGCGCACGAGGCCGCGCTGCTGGCGCGGCTGGATGCCCACGAGCGCGTCTGCCTGGCACGTATTCTCGACAAACTGACAGAGGCCGGACGCGCGCCGCGCTGACGCACGCCACGGCGCCCACAGCACATTCCAATAGTGAAATGAGCCTGGGCGGACGGGTTGTTGGGGTCAGGCGACTTTTTTGTTCTTGATCAGTTGGAACAGTTTTCCTCGCTCTCGATTCAGTTGTTCGGCGGCCTGGTTGTCGGTCATGGCATGAGCGAGGGTGTCGAGGTCGGCGAAGGACAGTCCGGGCTTGAGCGCGGCGGCGGCATCGGGGATGGCCTTGAGGCGTTCGTAGGGCGTGTTCATGTCCTCGTAGCGGTAGCGCCGGCGCTGGCGGCCCTTGGCATCGAGGGCGACCTCGGCGAAGAAGCAGGGCCGGTGGTAGTTGAGGTAAGGGGTGAGCTGGTCGCGCAGGAAGGCGTTGACGGCTTGTGCGTGGTGGCTGGGGATGTGGCTATAGCCGAGGTGCTTGCGCACCACCGAGGCGTTCTTGCTTTCGACCAGGGCGTTGTCGTTGGTACGCCGGGCGCGGGACTTGGTGAACTCGATGCGCAGCTTCTCGAGCATGGCGGCGAGTTGGTGGTTGATGTATTCGGAGCCGTTGTCGGAATGGAAGCCACGGATGACGAAGGGGAACGCGTCCAGGGCCTGCTGCAGGGCCGGGATGAGGAAGGATTCGCTGATGCGCTCGACGGAGACGACGACCTCGAACTGGGTGACGGCATCGACGAGGTTGATGACGTAGAGGCCCTTGATGCCATCCCAGTCGCCCTGGTGGACCGAGTCCACGCGCAGGTAGCCGGGGGCGCCGTGGGGCTGGGGCCGCCGGCGCTCGCCGATGGCCACGCTGCGGGGTCGGGTCGGCTCATGGTGTCCGCGCTGGCGCTGGTAACCGGCGCTGGCGCGCAGGTTGTACAGGTGGGCGACCGAGATGCCGGCGAGGTTTTGGAAGGCGGCATCGCCGAACACTTGGAACGCGCGCTCGGCCAGTTTCTTGGTGGCGGGTCCGGAGAGCTGGCCATGCCAGCGATCGATCGCCACCAGCTGGCGCACATCGGCCTCGGTGTAGCGGCGGGGAAAGGGCTGCTGGGGCGGCCCGCGGCGGTCGGCGATGGATCGCCGGTGCTGCCACTGCCCGATCAGCCGCGTCAGCTGGGCACGGGAGTAGCCGGTGACCTTGCGCAGGAAGACCTGCAGCAGGCCCTTGTCGGCCCGCTTGAGGGCGTCGTAGCGGAACTGGCGCAATGTGTCTTCGAGCCAGCGATAGCGCGCCGCGCCGACCGGGACGATGAACTCCACAGGCGCATTGCCATTGAGAAAGGCGCGGACCTCGTCGAGTGAGGCCAGCGCGTGCGTCTTCAGGGTCACGATCATCCTCCAAGGATGACCCCGCCCCGAACCGTCCAGGCTCATGTGTCGTTGGAATCACGTCGCCTCCTCCAGGCTCATGTGTCATTGGAAGAGGCTCCCACTGTCGCGGCGACCGCCCGGATGCGAGGATTACGCATTCCCTCTGTAAACGGCCGCCGCATGGAGCAGACCCCGATCCCGACGCCGGCGCCCGGCCGCACGCGCTTGGGCTGGCTACGCAGGCTGCGCTGGCTGGTGCCGCTGGCGTTCCTGGCGCTGACTTTCACACTGGCTGGGCACGAACTGTCGGCATTCGATCTGCGCAGCCTGCAGCGCACGCTGATCAACATCCCCACCCTGTATGCGGCAGGCGTCGCAGCCTTCGCCCTGCTGGCGGTGGCCTATACCGGCCTGATCGATCTGGCCATCGCGCGCTGGCTGAAGCTGCCGATCCCGACGCTGCCGCTGCTGCGGCTGTCGTTCGTGGCCAATGCGATGGCCAACACCTTGAATCTCTCCGGCGCGGTCGGCTCCGGCGTGCGCCTGCTCGGCATGAACGGCTTCGGCGTCACCCTGCGCC
>JAJZTW010000008.1:17113-75593 GCA_021847345.1 Pseudomonadota bacterium | reverse complement strand
GGTGTGCGCAAGCTCAGCCTGCTCGGCCTGCGCCTCGGTGCCAGCCTTGCCGCGACCTATGCGACGCAGGCTCAGCGGGCATGGCTGGACGAACTCATCCTGTGGGACCCTGTCGTGAATGGGCGACGCTTCGTGCGCGGGCTGCAACTGGTCGCCGCGCCCAGCCCGGGCAAGACCGCGGGGGAGGAGGTCAGCGCGCCCCCTGCGCCGTCTTCGTCACCCAACGCTCCCACGGTGGGAGCCGCATCGCCCGCGAGCGAAGGCGACGAGGGGTTCACGAGTGTCGCCGGAACCGTGCACAGCGCGAACACCCTGGCCGACATTGCCGAACTGAACCTGCTCAAGCTCGACGCACCAGGGTGCAAGGTCTTGCTCCTGCACCGCCCTGAACGCAGCGACTGTGCCGCCCTCGCGCAGCAATGGAGCGTTGCGGGGGCAAAGGTCGAGGCCCGTGCCGACAGCAGCATCGAGAAGGTCATCGACCGCGCCGCCGAGGAGGCCGAGCTGCCCACACCGACGCTCGAGCTGCTGCGCATGAGGTTCGCCGAGAGCGCCGATGCCGGCGCGGCGGCGCCGGTGGCTTGCGCGGCCCCACGCGAGCTGGCGCGCTTGCGCCGGGAGGTCACGGATGCAGAGCTCGTCGAGCGCTTCGTACGCATCGAGCCTGATGGGCTGCACGGCGTGCTTTGCGAGACCGCGGAGCGCCACCACCCGGACAAGCTGCTCGTGTTCCTGAACGCCGGCCTGGAGCACCACGTGGGGCCGGGAAGACTCTGGGTGGAGTTCTCGCGAGCCCTGGCGCGGCCCGGTCTGGCCGCGCTACGCGCGGACTTCAACGGCCTGGGCGAAAGCCCGCTGCGCGACCCACCTCGGGCGCTGCGCCTGTACGACCCCGCACATACGGTCGACATCGGCAACATCGTGCGCTTTGCGCGCCAACGGGGATATCGCAAGGTCGTCCTGCTGGGGCTTTGCGCCAGCGCATGGATCGCCTTGCACAGTGCTTCGTCGGCAGGGGCCGATGCCGTCGCCGCGATCAACCCGCAACTGTATTGGCGCCCCGGTGATCCGACGCCTATTGCGCTCGCTCAATTCCGCAAGCCAGGAGCTGCCCGTCGGGAAGCCCTGGGGGGTCGATGGGGTTTGTGGTCACTGCTCGACTTCTTCGGCCTGCGCCCGCACGCGGATCGCTGGCTCCGGCGCCTGCGCAAGGACGGAATCGCCATTCTCATGCTGTACGCCGAGTCGGACCCCGGCGTGGTCTACCTGCGCACTCGGATGGCACGCAGCCTGGCCAGGCTGACCAGCCGCATGGGAGTGCGTTGCGTGGAAGTGCCCGGCATGGATCACCCCATGCACCGCCACGCGCTGCGGCCACGCGCACTCGCCATCTTGCATGACTTCGTCGAAAGCGTCTGACCGCGACATCGCGCTCCCGGCAGGGTGATGCCGCGGGTCGCATCATCCTCCTGCGCGCCGCGCCAGGTAAATGCCCCCCAACGCCAACACCGCTCCGCCGATCTGCACCGCACTCATCGCCTGCCCCAGGATGATCCACGCATACACCGCCGCGGTCGCGGGTTGCATCAGCAACCCGACGGAAGCCAGGCGCGGCGGGAGGTGCTTGATGGCATGCGCCACCACGACCTGGCCTCCGATCTGCACCAGCAGCGCCAACCCCGCCAGCCAGAGCCAACCGATGGGAGCCGTCGGCAGGAAGCGGCCCTCGCCCAGTGCGAAAGGCAGCAGTGCGAGCGCCGCGCAGGAACTGACCCACGCCATCAGCGGCAGGGTCTCCAGGCGCTGGCGCGCCTGCTGCACGCTGAGCTGGTAGGCGGCATAGAACAGCGCCGAGCTCAGGCCGCAGATGTCGCCCAGCAGCGCCGTGCCGTGGCCCAGGTGGGCGCCGATCATGGTCATCGCACCGACCAGCGCAGTGCCCATGCCGAGCAGAAACATCGGGCGTGGCGCGGCACCCGTCATGACCCAGAGTGCGATGGTGATGACCACCGGGGCGAGGTTGGATTCCAGCGTGGCGTTGGCCACCGTGGTCCAGAACAGCCCCAGGTGGTAGAGGATCAGGTCGCCCGCGAACATGCACGAGGCCACTGCGATCAGCGCCGGGCGCGACCACGCGTGCAGCCACACCGGCATGGCCGCGGCGGGTTGCTCCAGCGCGGGGTCGAGCTCGGCCTCGACAGGGTGGGCGGCCATCGGTCGGCGCGCGCTGCGCAACTGCCGCCCCACAGCCCAGGCCACCAGCACCACCGAGGCCAGCGCCATGCGCCAGAAGGCGCTGCCGAACGGGCCCACGCCCACGTCGCCCGCAAGGCGCACCAGCACGCCGCCCAGCCCCAGCAGAGAGGCACCGAACAACAGGATTGCGAAGTTCATCCCGCGATTGTTGCCGAGGCCATGCGGCGCTGCTGACGCAGGTGCAATCGTCGAGCCCCGTCATGCGCTGCGCCAGCCCGGCGCGCCGTGCGTGCGTCAGCCGAATTCGGCCCCGGGGGAGCAGGTCGACTTCCGCTCAGTTGAAGAAGGACCATCGTTGGTCGGCGGCCCCCGTGACCGGCTCCTGATCCAGCCCTGTCCCGTTGAACAGCGAGCTGGCTCCACCGACCGAGCTGGCGGCGGGAACGCCCAGTGCCAGCCCGCTTTGTTTGTTGATCAGCTCGTAATAGCCGTTGCTGACGTTCACGACGGTCCAGATCTGACTGCTCGCCCCTGTCCAGCTCTCCTGGTCGATCCGGGCACCGGGGCTGGTCGAACTCTGATACACCGTCAGCGCCAGGCCGCTGTCGGCGTTGAGCAGCTCCACGTCATTGCTGCCGAGATTCGTCAACGTCCAGAGCTGGTTGCTGCCACCCGTTGCGGGCATCATGTCCATGAACGTGCCGACGGATTTGCTCGACTGGTAATCGTCCAGTGCAAGCCCGGTCTGGCTGTTCATGATCACATAGTTGCCGTCCGCCACCAGGTTGGCTGTATTGACCGCGCTCTCCGGGATCAGCAGCGCAACCGTGGAATACGCCGGTACCGTCACGGTGAAGGTGTTGCCGACTCCGCCGATCGCCTGGGGGCTGATCCCCTGGTTCGGGCTCTGCGCGCCCGACGGGAAATCGGCGTTCCCGAACGTGTATTCGGTTCCGCTCGAGGCCAGCGTCGCACCCGAGACGCTGACCGAAACGGTGGTGTCGTTGCTTGGATCCTCGTTGATCAGCACCACGCCGACCTGTCCGTCCGAGCGTCGCACTCCATGTACGCGAAGCAGCGGGTTGGAAGACGTGGCAGCCACCATACGGTCTCCGGGGCGTGCAATGGTGGAGTCGAACTGCACGCCATACCACGGACCCATCGGTGTATTGCTCGCCGAGTCCTGGTAGACGCCGCTGTGCAATTGCTGATACTCCACGTTCGATGCCCCCTGCTCGAACCAGGTGAGAAACTCGTCGGTGGTGAACAGATAGGGAAAGATTCCTCCGGTGGTCGGTGTGGCGCTTTCGGTCACGAGGAGCTGAAGCTGGCTTGCATTGCCGAGTGTGTAGTATTGCTGGATGTCGGAGCGAACCTGTGCAACCTGCGACTGAATGGTTGCCGTGGATGCCAGCACCTGTGCATCGGTTCCCTTCGGATACCAGTGAAGAATCACGAAGTCCAGCGCGTAGCCACTGCCCTGCAACCCCTGGGAGATGGCGCTCAGGACGTCCTGGTTCCAATTCAGCGCCCACGGGGACGTGCTGAGGAATACACCGCATTTGATATTTGGATCGACCGCCTTCATCGCGCGTATGAAGGCCGCGGCATTGGTTCCGTACGCGGTCGGGGAGAGCGCGGGATTTCCCACGCGGTTTGCTGCGGTTTGATCCAGGACATGCAGATCGTATTCCCAGTCATAGTTGGCGTAGTAACCGTTTCCGTAGATTTCGTTGCCGATCTCCCAGTAGAGAATTCCGTAGTTGTGGGCAATGTCCGCGTCCTGTACCCAGGCTGCGGCTTCGCTCACGGGGGCCGGGCCGTCATTCGTCGGGTTCGATCCGTAATTGATCACGATCAACCCCTGTGCTCCGGAGGGCTGAAGCAGGTCGGAAATCCAGTTGTTGAAAGTGTCTCCGGGCGCGAACTGCGCGCCGTCGTTCACGCTCTGGTTGCTGTCGCTGATGAAATTGAATTTGTCGCCAATCGATCCGCCGGGGTAACGGATGGTGTTGAAGCCCCCCGCTTCCAGCGAGGCTCCAAGGCCGGGGGTCGTCATGTACTGGTCTCGGACGACCGAGTCCACGCCATAACCCTGCGCAGGGACGCTGCCCTGGGACGAGGCGACATCGATGCTGACACTCGCGCCCGTCGTTCCGGTCGATGGCGGGTTCACGACCAGGGTCACCGCGTCCTGCGCCGCGGAATAATCGACAGAATCGGTCGGCGTGAACGTGACCGTCAAGGTATGCGTGCCGGCACTCAGCACCGTGCCGCTGGGCGGAAAGTAGGTGAACTGACCGGGAGTTCCGGACGTGGCGTCGAGCTGGGACGCGCCCAGGGCCGTGCCGTAGGTGATCGCCGCGGGTGTGGCCCACTGCAGAACCGGGCTGGACGGCGTGACCGCGGCGCTCGCTCCTCCGGCGCCTCCGGCAGCTACCCCGGCCCCTGCGCCGCCGCCGCCTCCTCCTCCACAACCGCCCAGCGCAGTGAGCAGGCACAGGACGCCGAGGATCGCGAGGGGCTTGGAGACCATGTGCATCACCTGGGACGGGGAGTGCCGCGGAGCGCGGCGTGGCCGATGAGTTCCAGCCAGGAGTCAGGCTGGATCACTTGTGTACTGCCGAGTCGCCTGCGCGCGGATACGCGCGGGCAGCAAGCTGCAACGTGCCGCGCCACGGAGGGGGCCCCATGGCTTCGTACGCCCCGAGCGCGCAACAGGAAACTCGCAAGGATGGGTTCCGTCACGGAACGATCCGGGCCGGCACATTGCCGACAGCGTGCCGCTCGGCCCATGCTGCGTAGTTGTAACGGTGCGTACCCATGGCCCTGACGCCGCGCTGCCGGCGACCGCGGCGTGCAAAGGATGGGTAGCGCTCGCGTCAACCTCCGCCCAGCAGCACGTCCTCGGCCAGTGCAAGTTGCTGCGGCGAGCCCGACAGCACCACGGTGTCGCCCTCGGCCAGCACCAGCTGGCCGTCGGGCTGCACCACCTGGCCACCGGCGCGGCGCACCTGCAATGCCAGCGCGCCGTGCAGCGGGAGTTGCTGCAGCACGCTGCCGATGGACGCGGCACCCGGCGGCAGGGTCAGGGTGCGCAGGCGCGGCTGCTCGCCCTGCTCGAGGCTGCCGGCGGGGTCGTCGAAACCGTGGAAAAAATCCCGCAGCAGGTCGTAGCGCTCGGCCCGCGCGTCGCGCAGGCGGGCGACCACGCGCGGCAGCGGCACGCCGACCATCGCCAGGGTGTGCGAGGCCAGCATCAGCGAGCCCTCGAGCACCTCGGGCACGACCTCGGTCGCGCCGGCGGCGCGCAGTTCGTCCAGGCCCGAGTCGTCGCGCGTGCGCACCACCACCGGCAGGCGCGGCGCGTGGCGATGCACGAGGTCGAGCACGCGCAGCGCCGAGCGCTTGTCGACGTAGGTGATGGCCACGCAGCTGGCGCGCGCCAGCCCGGCCGCCTGCAGGCTGTGCAGCCGGGTGGCGTCGCCGTACACCACGTTGCGCCCGCCGGCGGCGCTGCGCGCCACGCGTTCCGGGTCGAGGTCGAGCGCGACGTAGGCCACGCCTTCGTCCTGCAGCAGGCGCGCCAGGTTCTGGCCGCAGCGCCCGAAGCCGCAGATCACCACATGGTGCTGGGTGCGGATGGTCTTGCGCGCGATGTCGGTCAACTGCAGCGACGCGCGCATCCACTCGCTGGCCACCAGCTTGAGTACCAGCGCGTCGATGTGCTGGGCCAGGAACGGCGCGGCCAGCATCGACAACACCAGCGCCGCCAGCAGCGGGCTGAGCACCTGCGGCGGCAGCAGCCGGTAGGCGGCGGCCAGGTTGAGCAGCACGATGCCGAATTCGCCGGCCGGGCCCAGCCACAGCGCGGTGCGCAACGCCACCCCGGGCGGGGTGGCGCGCAGCATCTCGATGCCGGCGATCAGCAACACCTTGGCCAGCAGCGCGAGCAGCGCGATGGCCAGCACCAGCCACCAGTCCTGCAGCACGTAGCGCCAGTCGAGCATCATGCCGATGGTGATGAAGAACAGCCCCAGCAGCACGTCGCGGAACGGCCGGATGTCGGCCTCCACCTGGTGCCGGAATTCGGTCTCGGCGATCAGCATGCCGGCGAGGAACGCACCCAGCGTGAGCGACAGCCCGGCCAGCTCGGTGAGCCAGGCAAGGCCCAGCGTGATCAGCAGCATGTTGAGCATGAACAGCTCGTCGGAGCGCCGGCGCACCACCAGGCGCAGCCACGGGCGCAGCACGCGCCCGCCGGCCAGCAGGATCACCGCCAGCACCACCACCGCCTTGAGGGCAGCCAGCCCGAGGGTGCCGCCGAGGTCGGCGCCTGGCGTGGCCAGCGCCGGAATCAGCACCAGCAGCGGAACCACGGCCAGGTCCTGGAACAGCAGCACGCCGATGATGTGCCTGCCGTGCTCGCTTTCCAGCTCCAGGCGGTCGGACAGCAGCTTGATGACGATGGCCGTCGACGACATCGCCAGCACGCCACCGGCCACCACGCCGTAGGCCACGGCACGCGGCCACCACGACGGCGCCAGCCAGCCCAGCAGCACGCTGCCGCCCAGCACCAGCAGCAGCATCGAGCCCACCTGCGCGGCGCCCAGGCCGAACACCAGCGCGCGCATGGCTCGCATCTTGGCCAGGCTGAATTCCAGGCCGATGGAGAACATCAGGAACACCACGCCGAACTCGGCCAGGTGCTGCGCAGTGGCCGGGTCGCGCGACAACGCGATGCCCAGCGCGTTGGGCCCGATCAGCGCTCCGGCAGCCAGGTACCCCAGCATCGCCGGAAGCTGGAAATAGCGAAACAGCGCCACGCCCGCCACGGCGGCGACGAGCAGCAGGAGGGTGGTCTGGAGTCCGTGCATGCCAGGGGAAAACGTGCGCCGCGACGCCACCGGGCGCGGCAACGCTGCCGCGGTACCGCGCAGCGAAACAGCATAAGCCAACGGGGGCCGTTCAGGGCCGGGCGGTGCTTAAACCGGCAAAAAAGCCCCGGTATGCGACGAGGTAGGCGGCCTGGAACACGCCGGCGGCGACAAAGGGCGCGACCAGCCACCCGCGCGCCAGCATCAACCCGGAGATGGCCGGGCCGATGGCCCGCGGCACCATCACCGACACGTTGTTGACCGTGGCCGCGAGGCCGCGCCGGCGCTCGTCGACCAGGCCCACGACCAGCGCCTGGCGCACGCCCACCGTGCCGCGGTTGAAGGCCGAGCGCACGGCCCAGGCGGCGGCGGCCAGCCCGAACCACGGGCTCAGCGGCGTGACCATCAGCAAGGCCAGCCCGGCCAGGCGCATGTAGACCACGGCGTCCACCAGGCCCACGCGCTGCGACAGCCGGCGCGCCAGCTGCGCGCCCAGCGCGGCACAGACGAAGCTGGCCGCCAGCGCCGGGCCGATGCTTCCCGGCCCATGGCCGAAACGCAGCGCGTACCAGTAGGCCATCCACGGCGCGACCAGGCCGATTCCCAGGCCGTTGAGGCTGTTGGCGAAGGCCAGGCGCAGCAGCAGCCGGTTCTGTTCGCGCGGCTCCGGCGCGGCCGCTGCCGTGGCCGGCTCGGACTGCTCGGGGCTTGGCGCAGCCGAGTGCGACGGCGCATCGGGCGCCTTCCACAGCAATGCCAGGCTGGCAACCGAGCCCAGCAGCGGCAGCACGAACAGCGGACGCAGCGCCAGTGCGCCGGGCAAGGCTTGCTGCCACAGCGCCGGCAGCGCAGCCAGCAAGGCCCCCAGGGCCATGCCCGCGAAGCCGAGCGCGGCATTCAGGCTGAACACATGGGCGCGCTGCGAGGGTTCCAGGCCCTGCGCCAGCCAGGCCTGCTCGAGCGGGCCGAAGGGTCCGGCGGCGCCGTTGGCGCCGCGCCCGAATCCGCCGAACAAGGCGCCCAAGGTCAGCACCCAGGGACTGGTGCTGCACAGCGCCAGCAGGGAGCTGGCCAGCACCAGCCATTCGTAGCCCAGCAGGAAGCGCCTGCGACCCAGGCGGTCGCTGGCGGGGCCCACCAGCAGGGTCAGCAGCACCGCCACCAGCAGCGCGCCGGACAACACCGCGCCGATGTGCGCGGCATGCCAGCCCAGCGCGTGCAGGTACAGCGTGAAGCCGACCACCAGCGCGCCCTGGCCGACCGAGCGGGCCAGCCGCGCGGCCATCAGGCGCAACGCGGCGCGCGGCAAGGCCGCGCGTTGGGGGCGCATGCTCAGACCTTGCGATCCGCGCCGGCGCCCTGCGCCATGTACTGGCGCAATTGCGCGATCACGCTGGGCTGGTCCCAGTCCTGCGGACCCAGGGTGCGCGCGATCTCGCGGCCCTGCTTGTCGACCAGGATGGTGGTCGGCGTTCCCAGGATGTTGAGGGAATCGAGCGCGTTGGTGGTCGGGTCCACGTAGATCGGCAAGTGGTCGATGAAGTTGTCCTGGTAGAAGCTGTGCACCGCGAACACTCCGCCCTTGTCCACCGACAGCGGCACGACCTCGAATTCCTTGCCGCCGAGCAGCTCCTGCAGCTTGTTCAGCGTGGGCATTTCATGCACGCAGGGCGGGCACCAGGTGGCCCAGATGTTGAGCAGCACCACCTTGCCGCGAAAGGCGGCCAGGCTGGTCGGCTTGCCCTGCGCGTTCAGGAAGGACACCGCCGGCAGCGGCCTCGGCTTGGGGTACGGCGTGAACCGGAAGGCGTCCGCGGCACGCGCGGCCAGCGGGGAAAGGCCGCCCATCGCGGCGACCAGGCCCAGGGCCAGCGAGCCGGTGAAACGCCGGCGCGTGCCCGAAATCGACTTGGACATGCAAGGATCTCCCGCGACATGCGTCGCGCAAGCCGGGTGACCGCCCCTGCGGATCACCCCGAAACCGGCAGTTTATAAGGCATCGCGAATGTTTGCCGGCCCTGCCGCCGGTGACACTGCGCGGGCATGGGCCCGCGCGCCGCGCTTGTTCGCCGGCTCACGAGAAAACGCAGGGCCGCCCCAAGTTTTCTCGACCCCCACGGGGGGCGGGTCGGGCCCCAGGCCCGGCCCTGGGGGCTCTCTCAGTGGCCCAGCGACGGCAGCACGACGTAGGGCGCATTGCGCGCCGCACCGGGGTGCGGGGCAGCCGCCGGCTGCGAGGGCGGTGCCGCCGGCGCGGCCGGGTGCCCGAACAGGCTGCCCAGGCTGAAGCCGTTGCTGCCGCCGCTGCTGCTTGTGCTGCTGCCGGACAGCGACGCGGCGCTGGGGTCGAGCGGCGGGTATTGCTGCAGGAAGTAGCCCATCACCGGGTTGGCCACCGCGTAGCTGCCCACCGAGGCAAAGCCGGTGGCCGGGTTCACCGGCACCTGCACGACGTCGGGCGGAGCCACCCACGGCTGGTCCGGGTCGGAGGCCGTCGCCCCGCGCATGTAGCCCATCCAGATGGGCAGCGCCACCGACGCGCCCTGCTCGCCGCGCCCCAGGCTGCGCGGCTGGTTGTAACCCACCCACGCCACCGCGACGCGCTCGTGGTCGTAACCGTCGAACCAGGCGTCGTGGAAGTCCGAGGTGGTGCCGGTCTTGCCGGCCAGGTCGCTGCGTCCCAGCTGCAGGGCCGCGCGGCCCGTACCGGTCCGGATCACCTGCTGCATCATGCGCGTGAGCAGGAAGGCGTTGCCCGGGCTGACGATGCGCGGATGATCGGCGTCGCCCAGCGTGACCTTGGGAGCCTGGTAGACCACCGCGCCGTGCGCATCGACCACCTTGTCGATCAGGCGCGGCTGCACCAGGTAGCCGCCGTTGGCGAACACGGCGTAGGCGCGGGCCATCTGCAGCGGCGTGAAGCTGCCGGCGCCCAGCACCATGGTCGGGTACGGAGGGATCTGGTCCAGCGGCAGGCCGAACTGCGACGCGTGATAGCGCGCATAGGGCACGCCCACGGCCAGCACCACGCGCACCGCGGCGATGTTGTCCGAGCGCGCCAGCGCCTCGGCGGCCGGCATCGGGCCGAGGGAGTCCTTCTCGTAGTTGTGCGGCTGCCACAGCGGCTGGCCGGGGCCCGGATTGATGGCGATCGGCGAGTCATCGATGATGGTCGTCGGCGCCAGGCCCTCGGCCACCGCGGCCGAGTAGATGAAGGGCTTGAAGCTCGATCCCGGCTGGCGGTAGGCCTGGTTGACGTGGTCGAACTTGTCATGCACGAAGTCGAAGCCACCCACCCAGGCCTGCACCGCGCCGGTCTGCGGCTGCAGCGACACCAGCGCCGACTGGGCACGCGGCACCTGCGCGATCGAGGTGCCCGAGGCCGACTGCTCCAGGCGGACGATCGAGCCCGGGGTCAGGCGCAGGGCCTTGGGCGCGTTCGGCTCCAGTCCGCGGCGGCACAGCGCCAGGCCGTCGCCGCGGATGGTCTGCAGCGTGCCGTCGCGGCGCAACACCTCGACCTCGCGAGTCGAAGCCTGCACCACCACCGCGGGCGACAGGCCGCCGACCCTGTGCATGCGCTTGAGCGCCTTGGTGGCCGCCTCGCGGGCGCCGTCGGCAGGCAGGTCGACATGGCCCTCCGGGCCGTGCCAACCGGTGCGCCGGTCGTAGGCCAGCAGCCCCGCGCGCAGCGCCGCGTTGGCGGCGATCTGGTCCTTGTCGACCAGGGTCGTGGTCACGCGGTAACCATCGGTGTAGGCCGCCTCGCCGAAGCGCGCGACCATGATCTGGCGCACCACCTCGGCCGCGTAGTCGGCGTTCAGGCTGTAGTGCAGCGCGCCCTGGCCGGAGACCACGTCCAGCGGCGCGGCCAGCGCCTGCTCGTACTGCGCGCGCGTGATGTCGTGCAGCGCCAGCATGCGCCCCAGCACGTAATGCTGGCGCCACACCGCCAGCTTGATGTTGCTCTGCGGGTTGTAGGCCGACGGCGCCTGCGGCAGGCCGGCCAGCACGGCCATCTGGGCCAGGCTGAGCTGGTCCAGCGGCTTGCCGTAGTACACCTGCGCGGCGGCGGCGAAGCCGTAGGCGCGCTGGCCGAGGTAGACCTGGTTGATGTAGCGGTCGAGGATCTGGTCCTTGGTCAGGGTGTTCTCGATCTTGTAGGCCAGCAGGGTCTCGACCAGCTTGCGCAGCGGGGTCTTTTTCGGGGAGAGATAGAAGTCCCGCGCCACCTGCATGGTGATGGTCGACGCGCCCTGCACCGCTCCGCCGGCACCGAAATCAGCCAGCGCGGCGCGCACCACGCCGGCGAAGTCGATCGCGCCGTGCTCGAAAAAGCGCGCGTCCTCGGCCGCCAGCACCGCCTGCTTGAGCAGCGGCGGCACCTGGTCGTAGCGAATCACGGCGCGGCGCTGCACGCCGAACTCGCCGATCAGCGTGCCGTTGGCCGAGTACACGCGCAGCGGCAGGTCCGGCCGGTAATCGGTGACCTCGGTCAGGTCGGGCAGGCGCGGCCACAGCAGAACGGCTGCGAAGCCCAGGAACAGCGCGCCGCACAGGCCCAGCAGGAACAGGCCCAACAGCACCGAGGCCCAGCGCGGCATGCGCCCCGAGCCGCCACCGCCGGAACCCCGGCTGGCGGGCTTGGCCGTCCCGTTGCGGCGCGGAGGTGCCGCGCTCTGCGAAGTGGAACGGCGCGGCGCGCGATCCGGATCGAAGGTGGGTTCCGTCATGACAGCCGCGCATGATAGTCGTCAGCGCGGGCCGGCATGCAGTCTTCGGGTGCCGCCCCGGCCGCTCCCGGCGGGATCGCCCGGCGAGGGCGCCAGCGCCGGGCCGCTCCAGGCGATGCCCCGGTGTGCCCGGCAAGCAGCAATGGACGTGGAAATTCCGGCGGCCGCGTGGGTTGACCTTACACTCACAACCGAAAGCCGCAAGACGCCTTCGAGGGACAAGGTTCATCTCGAGGCTGGGCATCCCATGCATTCAGATCGGCGCAATCGGTACGAAGTGCGCCCGGCGATCCAGGAGTCATTCATGCACAAGTTCGGCATGTCGAGCGTGACCGCCCTGCTGGCGCTGTGCCTCGCCGGCTGCGGCGGCGGCGGTGGCGGCGCCTCGACGACCACGTCCGGCACGCCGAGCACGACCAGCACGTCGACGACTCCCAGTCAGCTGACCGTGAACGTCGACAGCACGTGCACGCTGCCGGCCGGAGGCTCCGTGCTGGTGGCACCGGCAAGCGCCCCGGGCGCCGCCTGCGCCGCCGGCCTGGCCACTTCCGGAAGCAATCAGGTCCTGGTGTCGATCGTCTACGGCAACAGCGCACCGTACTGCCCCGCAGGCTCCGCGCTCGTGGTGTCCGCGGGCACGACCAACTGCGGAACCCTGACCAACAGCTTCATTCCCGGCCAGAGCAACACCATCACGCTGACGCCTGCCGTGAACGCCGCGCTGGCGAAGTTCCAGGGAAGCTGGACCGTGTCCTACGCCTGTTCCTGCGGAGGAGCCAAGGGCAGTTGCAGCATGCCGATCGACCAGAACGGCAAGATCGTCAATGGCAGCTGCCAGGATTCCGTGAGAAAGATCACCTTCGGCTTGACCGGTGCTGTGAATCAGTCCGGCTATTTCTCGGGCAACAGCACCAGTACCAGTGATGTCTTCAGCGGCCAGCTGACCGCGCCGAGTGCATCGGCCTCGGGTTCCGGCTCCGGCTCCTGGGCGGTTCCCAGCGCCGGCGACTCCGGCCCCTGGACGGCCACCGGCCCCTGAAGATCACGCCCGGCGGCCGGGAGCCGCCAGGCTGCCCGAAGGCTGCGCCTGAGGTGGCTGTCGCGTCAGCGGTCGCCTTCGTAGCGAGGCGGCGGCGGGGGATAACCCGCCGGAGGCGCGTACTGAGGCGGCGGCGCATAGCGCGGTGCGGCGTAGCCGGGGACCTGCGCCCCCTTCGTGTACATGCACTGCTTGTAGGCCGTGTTGTAGGCCTGCTGCGCGGTCATCTGCTGGTCGTTGTAGCTGCCCGCGCCGCCGGCCGAGCCGGCCAGCAGGCCGACGCCGGCGCCGACAGCGGCGCCATTGTGGTTGCCGCCGATCAGCGCGCCGGCGGCCGCACCGAGCAAGGCGCCGGCGGCCCCCGAGACCACGCCCGACTGCGCTGCGCTGTTGCCGTAAGCGGCACTTTGCTGCTGGGCGAAGGCACGGCAGCTGGCGTCGATGGCCTGGAACTGCTCCAGGGGCATGCCGGGAGCCGGCATCACCGTCACCGTGGGGCCCATCGGGGCGCTGGCGCAGCCGGCCAGCAGCCAGGAAGCACCGAGCAAAGCGGGAAGAACGAGTTTGCGCATGATCGTGGCGTGAGCGTCAATGAGGTGCGGGAGCCGGCGGCGCCTTCACCGGCGCATGGGCGGGCGCCTGGGCCGGCACCGGGGTCCAGCCCCCGGGACAGTCGGGCACCTGGGGATAGTAGCCCGCGGGGTTGTAACAGTAATACCAGAACGACGGCGGGGGCGGGCCGAGCGGCGCCGGCTCGACCGGCGCCGGGGGCTGCCAAGGCGAGTACACGGCCGCCGGCGGCGCGACGATCACCGCCGGAGGCGGGTAGTAGTACGGATACGGCGCGTACGGCACGTAAGGCCCGGGCCACCAGCCGGGGCCGTAGCCCCCGTAGTAGCCCGGCACGCCGATTCCCACACCGATGGACCAGCGCACATGCGCGCTCGCCGGCGCCATGCCTGCAAGGCACAGCGCCGCCGCCAGCAGCGCGGCACGCGCCGCGCCTGCGCCAGGGCCCTTGCTTGCCAGCGCCCGTATCCACACCATGTTCACCTCGACTGCCCGCCACACGGGCGCACGGCACGGAGTGCCGTTTCCAATGCTTCAACGCACGAGCCGGCGAATCTGCCGACAGCCCGGGCCGGCGGGCCTTCAGCGGTCGTGGCCTCGGCCGCGGTCCGGCCCACGGCCGTGGTCGCCCGGTCCGGGCCCGCCTTGCCAGCGCCCATCCTCGCGGCCGCGCGGCGGCCCGCCGCGCTCGGGGCCCGGGCGGAACTGGCGCCAATGGGGCTGGCCTTCGTGCTCGCGCGCCATGTACTGGTAACGCTGCCAGTCGCGATCGTGGAAACGGCGCAGCGCCCCGGGCGGCGGGCCGGCCGGACGCCACGGGCCGCCGTAGCTCGGCCCGGCATACCAGTTGCCGGCGACGAAGTGGTAGTACAGCCCGCCCAGGTAGAACACCGGCTGCTGCAGGCCCAGCGCCACGTAGGCGCCGACCTGCGGCACCCACACCATCGAAGGCGGCGCCACGACTACCGGTGCCGGCGCATACACCGGCGGCGGCGCGTAGACCGGGGCCGGCGCGTACACCGGAGGCGGGTTGCCCACGGTGATGGAAAAACTCACCGGCGGGCCGTCCGCGTGGGCCGGCGCCGCGCCGAGCAGCCCGAGGCCGAGGCCCAGCATGCTCGGGAACAGGGTTTTGCGGATCATGTCATGGATCTCCCGAAAAGGCCTGCCACCCCGGGGGCGGTGCCGTCCGGGCGGCTGCCGGCGGCGATCGGGTCAACCCATCGCTGGCCGCTGGCCGCCGTGCAAAGCCTTGTAGCCAATTGTCGTCAATTATCCACAGGCGTATTGCGCGTTTGTTGCCGGACAAGGGGAGAAACCCGGCCCGAGGTCAACCAGGCATTAGGCTGTTGCGTTGAAACAGCAGGCCCTGGTTCCCATGCCCCGGCCTGCCCCTGCTGGCGCGGCCGCTGACGCAGCCGCCCGCCGATGTGCCGCGGGCCGGCGTTCTTCTCCAGGTCGCTTCATGCGTCGTCAATTCCTGCGTTGTGCCGGTGCGCTGGCACTTTCCCCGCTTCTGGGCCGCGCCGCCGCGGCCGCCACGGACGATCCCGACCGCGTGGTCGTGCTCGACTCCGCCGATGCCAGCGTCACGCTGCTCGACCAGACCACGCACCGCGCCCTGCGCACCTTCTCGGTGGGCAAGGAGCCGCATCACCTGATGCCCACGCCGGACGGGCGTTCGCTGATCGTGGCCGATGCGGTGGGCGGCAACCTGCTGTTCCTCGACCCGGCCAGCGGCGCCCTGCAGGGCGGAGTCAACGGCATCGAGGACCCCTACCAGATCGGCTTCTCGCCCGACACGCGCTGGTTCGTCGCCAACTGCCTGCGCCTGAACCGGGTCGACCTGTACGCCTACGGCGGCGGGCGCGAGTTGCGCCTGGTGCGCCGCATCCCGCTGGAGGCGATTCCCAGCCACATGGCCTTCACCGCCGACAGCCAGCTGGTGTTCATCAGCCTGCAGCAGACCGGCGAGGTCGCCGCCATCCACCTACCGACGCAGACCGTGCTGTGGACCATGCCGGTCGGCGACACCCCAGCCGGGGTGTGGCTGACCCCGCGCGACCGCGTGCTGCTGGTGGCGCTGACCGGCTCCAACGCCGTGATGGCCGTGGACTGGCGCCAGCGGCGCATCGTCGCGCGCATGGTCACCGGCGACGCAGCGCACAATTTCCGCTCCCTGGCCGACGGGCGCCACGTGCTGGTGAGCAACCGCATCGCCGACTCCATCAGCATTCTGGACATGCAGGCGCTGCGCAAGGTCGGCGACATCACCGGCCTGCGCCCGGGGCCCGACGACATGGAGCTGTCGGCCGACCGCCGCTGGCTGTGGACCACCTTCCGCTTCGACCGCGCCGTGGGCGTGATCGACATGCGCACCCTGCGCCTGGTCGACGTCATCGGCGTGGGCAAGTCGCCGCACGGGATCTATTTCCGCGACCGCGCGCCCTTCTACGACAACCTGCCGCCGCTGTCGCCGCCGCCGGCCACGCGCCCGCTGGCGCTTTGATTGGCTTCGCCGCGATGCTCGAGACCTGGTTGCACGCCGCGTCCTCCCTGTTCGGCAACGCCGTGGGGGATCTGCAGACCTGGCTGTTCGTCAGTTGCGTGCAGCCGCTGCTGTGGCACCTGCACCTGATGGACCTGGACGACCTGGCCTACGACAACCTGCTGTGGGTCATCGCAGGCGCCTTGCAGGTGCTGCTGGTGTACGCGGTGCTGCGCCCGCTGGAGTGGCTGGCGCCGCTGGAGCGCTGGAGCGACCGCAAGGGCCTGGGGGTGGACGTGATCTACACCCTGATCAACCGCCTCGGGCTGGTGCCGCTGGTGCTGTTCCTCACCCTGCAACCGCTGTTCGACCAGCTTCTGGCCTGGCTGCGCCTGTACGGCTGGCGCAACCTGAACCTCGACGCGCTGTTGCCGGGCATGCGCCTGCACCCGCTGGCGGGCTTCCTGGTGTACCTGGTGGTGCTGGACTTCGCCGGCTACTGGTACCACCGCCTGCAGCACCAGATCGGCTGGTGGTGGGAACTGCACTCCGTGCACCACTGCCAGCGCAAGCTCAGCCTGTGGGCCGACGACCGCAACCACCTGCTCGACGACGCGCTGCAGGCGGCGTTCTTCGCCGCCCTGGCGCTGTTCATCGGCGTGCCGCCGGGGCAGTTCGTGGTGCTCAGCCTGCTCGGCGGTGCGCTGCAAAGCGTGCAGCACGCGAATATCCGCTTCGACTTCGGTCGCGTCGGAGAGCGCCTGCTGGTGGGCCCGCGCTTTCACCGCCTGCACCACGCCGTGGGCTACGGCCACGAACTCGGCCACGGCAATCGCGCGCGCCTGTACGGCTGCAATTTCGGCGTGCTGCTGCCATGGTGGGACCAGATCTTCGGCTCGGCCGATTTCTCCACGCCGCCGCAGCCCACCGGCGTGCGCGCACAGTTGCCGCCACCCGACGGCGCCGGGGAAGACTACGGGCGGGGGTTCTGGGCCCAGCAATGGCTGGGCCTGCAGCGCATGGCTCGGGCACTGGCCGGCCGGCGCGCGCCGTCCCCGGCCGACGCATCGCCCTGATCCGGGGCGCCGGTCGCGCCGGCAGCGGGGCGCGCTAGGCTCTACACTGGAAGGCCCGGCGGACTGTCGTTCCGCGTAACTCCCCGCAACAAACACCGCGCGCGCCCAGCCCATGTCGACGCCCGAGCCATCCCGTCCCGAGGTCACCGAGCAGCAGGCCGAACAGGCCATTCGCACCCTGCTTCGCTGGGCCGGCGACGATCCCGAGCGCGAAGGCCTGCGCGACACGCCGGCGCGCGTGGCGCGCGCCTATCGCGAATGGTTCGGCGGCTACGCGCAGGATCCCACCGCGTACCTGGCGCGCACCTTCGAGGAAGTCGCCGGCTACGACGAGATCATCGTGCTGCGCGACATCGATTTCGAAAGCCATTGCGAGCACCACCTGGCCCCCATCATCGGGCGCGTGCACGTGGGCTACCTGCCCAGCCACCGCGTGGTGGGCATCAGCAAGCTGGCGCGCGTGGTCGACGCCTATGCCAGGCGCCTGCAGGTGCAGGAGAAACTCACCGCACAGATCGCGCAGTGCATCCACGACACGTTGCAGCCGCGAGGCGTGGGGGTGATCATCGAAGCCTCGCACGAGTGCATGACCACCCGCGGCGTGCACAAGCGTGGCGTGAGCATGGTCACCAGCACGCTGCTGGGCAGCTTTCGCAGCGACCCCAGCACGCGCGCCGAGTTCATGCGCCTGATCGGGCGCTGAGACCCGCGGCGCGGGCCGCGTCTCAGCTCGCGCTGAACACGAACATCGCCTCCGACGCCAGCAGGTTGGGCAGGGTGTGCACCTCGCGCCCGGCCTCGATGCCGAAGGACTGCTGCACGCGCAGGCCGCATTTGGCCGCCAGCACCGAGAAATCCGCGTAGGTGGTCACGCGCAGGTTCGGCGTGTCGTACCACTCGTAGGGCAGCTCCTCGGTCACCGGAAGGCGCCCGGACGCCACGCGCAGGCGGATGCGCCAGTAGGCGAAATTGGCGAAGGTCGCCACTCCCGTGCGCCCGACCCGCGCCGCCTCGCGCAGCGCGCGCTCGGTGTTGCGCACGTTGGGCAGCGAGTCGATCATCAGCACGACGTCGAAGCTGGCGTCGGCGAACATCGACAGTCCCTGCTCGAGATCGAGCTGCAGCACGTCGACGCCGCGGCGCGCGCAGGCCACCACCTTGTCGGGGTCGATCTCCACGCCCTGCACCGAGCAGCCGCGGCCGTCGCGCAGGTGCGCCAGCAGCGCGCCGTTGCCGCAGCCCAGGTCGAGCACGCGGCTGCCCCGCGGCACGCGCGAGGCGATGATGTCGAAGCGCGGGTTCATGCCAGCGCCTCCAGGCCCAGTTCATCGCCGATGCGCGCGAAATACGCGCGCACCACGTCGTGGTAGTGGGGCTCGTCCATGAGAAAGGCGTCGTGCCCGAAGGGCGACTCGATCTCGGCGTAGCTGACCTCGCGCCGGTTGGCCAGCAGCGCGCGCACGATCTCGCGCGAGCGCTCCGGCGAGAAGCGCCAGTCGGTGGTGAAGCTGGTCAGCAGGAAGCGCGCGCGCGCCGGCGCCAGCGCGGCGGCCAGGTTGCCGTCGTGCTCACCGGCGGGGTCGAAGTAGTCGAGCGCGCGGGTCAGCAGCAGGTAGGTGTTGGCGTCGAAGTAGCCGCTGAACTTCTCGCCCTGGTAGCGCAGGTAGCTTTCGATCTGGAAATCCACGTCGAAGCCGTAGTTCAGCGCGCCGCTGCGCAGGCTGCGTCCGAACTTGCGCGCCATCGCGTCGTCGCTGAGGTAGGTGATGTGCCCGATCATGCGCGCCACGCTCAGCCCCTGGCGCGGCACCACGCCGTATTCGTAGTAGTTGCCCTGGTGGAAGTCGGGGTCGCTGATGATGGCGCGGCGGGCCACTTCGTTGAAGGCGATGTTCTGCGCCGACAGGCTCGGCGCGGTGGCACTGGCCACGCAGTGGGCCACGCGCTCGGGGTGCCGCGTGGTCCAGGCCAGCGCCTGCATGCCGCCCAGGCTGCCGCCCATGACCGCCGCCAGGCGCTCGATCCCCAGGCGGTCGAGCACGCGCGCCTGCGCGTCCACCCAGTCCTCCACCGTGACCACCGGGAAGCGGCTGCCCCAGGGCTTGCCGGTGGCCGGGTCGATGCTCATCGGCCCGGTGGAGCCGAAGCACGAGCCGAGGTTGTTGACGCCGATGACAAAAAAGCGCCGGGTGTCCACCGGGCGCCCCGGGCCGACCATGTTGTCCCACCAGCCGCGGGTCTTTTCGTCGCCGCCGTAGCGCCCGGCCACGTGGTGGCTGGCGTTGAGCGCGTGGCACACCAGGACCGCGTTGCTGCGCGCGGAGTTGAGTTCGCCGTAGGTCTCGACCATCAGCTCGTACGCCGGCATCACCGCCCCGCCCTTGAGCTGCAGCGGGGTGTCGAATTGCATGCGCTCGGGCCTGGGCTCCGGCGCTTCCGGGTGGAGTGCCATGGATGGTTGCTGGAGGAAGGTGCGCGCTGGCGTGCCCCGGCCATGCGGGGCGCAAGCGTGGGCGGCAGTATAGGGTAGGGGTGGCGCGCTGCAGGATTCGACGCCCGCAGCGCGCGGGGGCACAATGCGCCGAGGCGAAGCGCGCTGGCGACGCCGCGCGCGTGGCCGCCAGCCGCGCTCAATCCACGGAGGTTCGCGATGTCGATTCGTAGTTTGCGTCTCGCTGCCGGCCGCGTCGGGGCCCTGCGCCTTGGCGCGCCCTTCGTCGCCCCGCTCGCCGTGCTGGCCCTCGGGGCCTTCGGTCTGCCGGCCTTCGGCTCGCCAGCGCCGGATTCGCTGCAGGCTGCCGTGCAGGCCGGCGCCCACGCCTTCGCCAACGACTCCTTCGGGGGGCACTCCACCTGCATCGCCTGCCACAGCAACGGCGGCTTCGGCCCCGGCAAGACGCCATCGGGAATGGCCCTGCCGTCTCTGCAGGGTGCGGCGGCGCGCTTTCCGCAATGGCGCGGCGGCAAGCTGGTGACCCTGCAGATGCAGGTCACCCGCTGCATTCGAGGCGCGCTGGGCGGCACGCCGCCGGCGCCCGACAGCGCGCGCATGGCCGAGCTGCTCGCCTACCTCACCGCGCTGTCGCGCGGGGTGCCGATGGGCCAGCAACTGCCCGAGCTCAAGGCGCCGGCGTCGCACTGAGCGCCACGCCCGGGCCGCGACGGGTTTAAGCTGGCAGCATGTCGAGAAAACACAAGCAGTCGCTGAAGCAGCGCAACTTCCCCAGCGCACGCGAGGAAGCCTCCGAACATCCTGTACCGTCGCGCTACGCGGGCCCCGAAAGCAGCTACCGCCTGGCGTTCACCGACACCGCCTTCCTGCTGCAGGACGACCTGCGGCCGGTGCGCATGCAGCTCGAACTGCTCAAGCCGGAGATGGTGCAGCGCGAGCGCGGCATCGACGCCACGGTGGTGTTGTTCGGCAGCGCGCGCATCGTGCCCCCGGACGTGGCCGAGCAGCGCCTGCAGCAGGCGCTGGCCGATGGCGACGCGCAGCAGGTGGCGCGCGCGCGCCAGGCCGTGAAGTTCTCGCGCCACTACGACGAGGCGCGGCGCTTCGCGGCGCTGGTGACCCGCGCCAGCCACGACCTGGCGCAGCCGCTGACCGTGGTCACCGGCGGCGGGCCGGGGATCATGGAGGCCGGCAACCGCGGCGCGCTCGACGCCGGCGGGCCCAGCGTGGGGCTGAACATCGTGCTGCCGCATGAAGACGAGCCCAACCCGTACATCACGCCGGAGTTGTGTTTTCGCTTCCACTACTTCGCGATGCGCAAGATGCACTTCCTCATGCGCTCGGTCGCGCTGGTGTGCTTCCCCGGGGGCTTCGGCACCCTCGACGAGCTGTTCGAGGTGCTCACGCTGACACAGACCCGCAAGGTCCACAAGCGCCCGATCCTGCTGTTCGACCGCGAGTTCTGGACCTCGCTGATCGATTTCGAGCATCTGGTGCACACCGGCATGATCAGCGCCCACGACGTGCAGCTGTTCCACTTCGTCGAGTCGGCCGAGCAGGCCTGGGAATTGCTGCAGCGCGAGCTCGGGCTGGACAGCACCGCCAACGGCGACTGACGGGGCTCGGAGCCGCCCGCCATGGCCTTCGGACGTTTCGAGCGCGCGCGCGACGACAAGCCGCTGAGCGACATCAACATGACCCCGCTGATCGACGTCATGCTGGTGCTGCTGGTGATCCTGCTGCTCACCGCCCCGCTGCTCGGCGGCAGCATCGGGCTGAACCTGCCGCGGGTCGACGCCGCGGCCGGCCCGGCGAGCCCCGACGCGCTGGTGCTGACCCTGCGAAGAGACGGCAGCATCGAGCTCGACGGCCAGGCCGTTGCGCCTTCCCGCCTGGGCAGCGTGCTGCGTGCGCGCGCGTCGAAGTCGCACGACGTGGAATTGCGCGTGCTCGCCGACAGCGCAGTGCCCTACGGCGACGTCGCGCGGGTGATGGCGGCCGCGCAGGCCGCGGGGCTGGCCCGCGTGGGCCTGGTCACGCGGGCCGCCGGGGCCTCGGCGCCTCGCTGAGGCGCCTCGCACCGCGCCGGGGCGCGGGCGCACCGCGCGGCCGGCGCGCCAACTAACATGCAGCTTTGCGCGCGCAGCGCCGGCGCCCGGCCCGACGAGCGCCCGACACCACCCATCCAGCCGACATGAATTCCAAGTACGACGCCGCCGCGGTCGAGCAGGCCGCGCAGCAACACTGGCAAGCCACCGACGCCTACCGCGTGCGCGAGGACGCTCCCGGGGAGAAGTTCTACGCCTGCTCGATGCTGCCCTACCCAAGCGGCAAGCTGCACATGGGGCATGTGCGCAACTACACGATCAATGACATGTTGACCCGTTACCTGCGCATGAACGGGTACAACGTGCTGATGCCCATGGGCTGGGATGCCTTCGGCCTGCCGGCCGAGAACGCGGCGATGAAAAACCGCGTGCCTCCGGCGCGCTGGACCTACGAAAACATCGCGTACATGAAGCGGCAGATGCAGGCCATGGGCCTGGCCATCGACTGGAGCCGCGAGGTCGCCACCTGCTCTCCGGAGTACTACCGCTGGAACCAGTGGCTGTTCCTGAAAATGCTCGAGAAGGGCATCGCCGAGCGCCGCACGCAGGTCGTGAACTGGGACCCGGTGGACCAGACCGTGCTGGCCAACGAGCAGGTCATCGACGGCCGCGGCTGGCGCAGCGGAGCGCTGGTCGAGCGCCGCGAGATTCCGGGCTACTACCTGCGCATCACCGACTACGCCGAGGAGCTGCTGGCGGCGGTGGCCGACCCCGGGGACCCGAACTACCTGTCGGGTTGGCCCGAGCGCGTGCGCCTGATGCAGGAGAACTGGATCGGACGCAGCCAGGGCGTTCGCTTCGCCTTCGAGCACGACATCCGCGACGCCTGCGGCCGCCCGATCCAGGACGGGCGCATGTACGTGTTCACGACGCGCGCCGACACCATCATGGGCGTGACCTTCTGCGCCGTCGCCCCCGAGCATCCGCTGGCCGCGCATGCCGCCGCCGGCAACCCCGAGCTTGCCGCGTTCATCGAACGCTGCGCGCAGGGCGGCACCACGGAGGCGGAGCTGGCGCTCAAGGACAAGGAAGGCATGCCCACCGGACTGAGCGTGCGCCACCCGCTGAGCGGCGAGGCGGTGCCGGTGTGGGTGGGCAACTACGTGCTGATGAGCTACGGCGACGGCGCGGTGATGGGCGTGCCGGCGCACGACGAACGCGACTTCGCGTTCGCGCGCAAGTACGGCCTGCCGATCCGCCAGGTGGTCGACGTGGCGGGCGAATCCTTCAGCACCGAGGCGTGGGCCGACTGGTACGCCGACAAGCAGCGCTGCCGCTGCGTGCACTCCGGCGCCGGCTTCGAATTCCTCGACGGCCTGGACCACCGGCAGGCGGTCGACCGCGTCGCCGCGCTGCTGGCCGAGCGCGGCCTGGGCGACAAGCGCACCACATGGCGCCTGCGCGACTGGGGCATCTCGCGCCAGCGCTACTGGGGCACGCCGATCCCGATCATCCACTGTGAGCATTGCGGCGCCGTGCCGGTGCCCGAGAAGGACCTGCCGGTGGTGCTTCCCGAGGACCTGATCCCCGACGGCAGCGGCAACCCGCTGGCGCGCTGCGAGTCCTTCCTCAACGTGGACTGCCCGCAGTGCGGCCGGCCGGCGCGGCGCGAAACGGACACGATGGACACCTTCGTCGACTCGTCCTGGTACTACATGCGCTACACCTGCGCCGACAACCACGACGCGATGGTCGATGGGCGCACCGACCAGTGGCTGCCGATGGACCAGTACATCGGCGGCATCGAGCACGCGATCCTGCACCTGCTGTACGCGCGCTTCTGGACCAAGGTCATGCGCGACCTCGGCCTGGTGCGCGCCGACGAACCCTTCCAGCGCCTGCTCACCCAGGGCATGGTGCTCAACCACATCTATTCGCGACGCAGCGCCGCCGGAGGCATCGAGTACTTCTGGCCCCACGAGGTCGACAACGTGCTGGACGCACAGGGCCACATCACCGGCGCAAAGCTCAAGCGCGACGGCAGTGCGGTGGACTACGGCGGCGTCGGCACGATGAGCAAGAGCAAGAACAATGGCGTCGACCCGCAGGACCTGATCGACCGCTACGGCGCCGACACCGCGCGCCTGTTCACCATGTTCGCGGCGCCGCCCGAGGCCACGCTGGAATGGAACGACTCGGCGGTGGAAGGCGCGCACCGCTTCCTGCGCCGGGTGTGGGACGGCGCGCAGCTGGCTGCCGCGGCGGGCGACGCGCCCGCGGCGGACTGGAGCGGGCTGCCGCGGCACCTGGGCGCGCTGGCCGACGCGCGGCGCGAAATCCATCTGGCGCTGCGGCAAATCACCCACGATTACCAGCGCATGCAGTACAACACGGTGGTGTCCGGGTGCATGAAGATGCTCAACCAGATCGACCAGGTCGCGGCCTTCGAGCCCGCCCAGGCGGACGACCATGCCTGGCGCGCGCGCCTGCTCGGCGAGGCCTGGAGCCTGTTGCTGCGAGCGTTGTACCCGGCGACGCCGCACATCTGCCACGCGCTGTGGCGCCAGCTGGGCCATGAGCAGAGCATGGGCAGCCTGCTCGACGCGCCGTGGCCGCAGGTCGACCCGCTGGCGCTGGAGCGCGACGAGATCGAACTGGTGCTGCAGATCAACGGCAAGCTGCGCGGCAGCCTGCGCGTGCCGGCCGGGGCCGATCGCGCGGCGATCGAGGCCGCCGCGCTGGCCAGCGCCGAGTTCGCGCGCCACGCCGAGGGGCGTGCGGCGAAGAAGGTCATCGTGGTGCCGCAAAGGCTGGTCAATGTCGTCGTGTGAACACGCGTGCGCTGCTGCTCGGCGCGCGTTGCTGCGCGCCGGCGCGCTGGGAGGGCTGTCGCTGCTGCTGGCCGGCTGCGGCTTCCACCTGCGCGGGTCGACCAACCTGGCCTTCGATCGCCTGCTCGTGCAGGGCCAGCCGGGGCCGATGATCGACCTGCTCAGGCGCACCATCCTGGCCACCACCGACGCGCGCCTGGTCGGCCAGGCTAGCCAGGCGCAGGCGGTGTTCACGCTGCTGCAGGAAAGCACCAGCCAGGTGCCGACCGCGTACAACGCGGACGGCACGGTCGCCCAGTACACCCTCAACGACGTCGTGCGCTTCCGGCTCGACGCGCCGAACGGCAGGGTCTACATCCCGCCGACCACGATCTCGCGCAGCAGCCGCCTGAGCTACAGCACGGCGGCGGCGCTGGGCAAGGCCTACGAGGCCGACATGCTGTATGCGGGCATGCGGCAGTCGCTGGTCGACCGTATCCTGTTCCAGCTCAGCAATTTCCATGCTCCGGCTGGAGACGGCGCCGACGCGCCCGCGCGCTGAGCGGGAACATACCCAAGCCCATGGCACTGATTGCTCAGGAACAACTCGCCAACGCACTGCGCTCCGGGCTGCATGCGCCCTACACGGTGTTCGGCGACGAGTTGCTGCTGGTCATGGAAGCGGTCGACGCGATTCGCGCCGCGGCCACGCAGGCCGGCTATGGCGCGCGCGAATCCCACCAGGTCGAGCGCGGCTTCGACTGGCAGGTGCTGATGGCGCAGATGCGCGAACGCAGCCTGTTCGGCGAGCGCAAGCTGGTGGAGTTGCGTATTGCCTCGGGCAAGCCCGGGCGCGACGGCGCCGCCGCGCTGGCCGAGCTGGCGCGCGAGCAACAGGGCGATGTGCTGCTGCTGGTGCTGCTGCCGCGCCTGGACGCCGCCACGCAGAAGGCCGACTGGTTCTCCCAGCTCACTCGCCAGGGCACGGCGGTGCGCGTCGACAGCGTCGAGCCGGCGCAGCTCGGCGCGTGGATGCGCCGGCGCCTGGAGCGCCATGGGCTGCGCCTGCCCGCGGGAGCGGCTGGCCAGAACTGCCTGGAGATTCTGGTGGCGCGCTGCGAGGGCAACCTGCTGGCGGCCCACCAGGAGGTGGAAAAGCTCGCGCTGCTGGTCGAGCCCGGCGAACTCGACCCCGAGCAGGTCGAGGCGCTGGTGCAGGGGGCCGCCCGCTACAACGTGTTCCGCCTGAGCGAAACCGTGCTGGCCGGCGACAGCGCGCGCCTGCTGCGCATGCTCGAGGGCCTGCAGGGCGAGGGCGTGGCCGCGGTGCTGGCGCACTGGACCCTCGCCGAGGAACTGCGCGCGTGGCTGCGCATTCGCCAGGGGCTCGATTCCGGCGAGGGCTTCGCCTCGCTGGCGCGCGCCAATCGCATCTGGGGTCCGAAGGAAAAGCTGCTGCAGCGTGTCCTGCCCGGGCTTGCGCTGCCCACGCTCGAGGCGCTGCTGCTGCGCGCCGCCGCGTGCGACCGCGCGGTCAAGGGCCTGCGCCCCAGCGGCCTTCCCCACGAACCGTGGGAGGCCGTGCGCCAGCTCGCGCTGGCCATGGCCCAGGCGGTGGCGCCGGCCGCCGGCGCCAGCCCCCTGGGGTCCCGGCTGGTGCTGCTTTGAGCCCCGCCGCCGCGGGGCTGCGTCAACGGTACACGCAGAAGCATTTCCGAGCACACCGAGCCTGCCCGTCGTTGTGCCGGGAAGGCTCGGTGGGGGCGGGGTCGTTCAGCGGTACTGGCAGCTCAGCGTGTAGGTCGCCCTCATGTGCGTACGCGCGGTGAAAGTGATACTGCCCGGCACGCACATTTCAGGGTTGTGCAGGGTCGCCAGCACCTGCGGATTCTCGGCGTTCGAATACACCTCGAGCCGCCCGTCGGTGTACAGATAGGCGCCGCGCAGGTTGCCGTCGTACTTGTGGAAGCTGTGCTCGAACGGGCCGCTGAAGCGTGACGGACAGTCAAGCTTGCCGTTGTCGTTGAACACATCCGACTGCGCTGTGCAAAGCCCGATGTCGAGCTTGCTCGGCTGCGGCGGAATATGCCCCTGGGCATCGCGGCAGGTACCCGACAGCAGCTGGCCGGCATGATCATTTTCCGCGAAATGCAGGTCCTGGCAGGAGTCCTGCGCGCTCCAGACATGGCGAATCCCCACCAGGATCAGGCCGTCGTCCTCGGCGGGGACCAGCGCGTGCCCCTCACCTGTTGCGTAGGGCAGCGTCCGCAGCGCCAGGGTGTATTCGAAGCGCCCGTCCGGGCTGCGAACCACTTGCTGCAGCGGGGTCTGCATGACCTGCTGCACGCCCGAGCCACCCAGCAGCGCGAAGGCATGGGTCGTCGAGAAGATGTGGTGGCCGGCCAACGCCGAGGCCCCCGTGTAATAGGCCGCTTCCCCGAGCGTCATGACGAGGCCCGCAATACTGCCGAGCTTGACGGCCTGCCTCAGGAACATGCTGCCCACCGAGGTTTTGCTCATGGTTGCGGCGCCTCGCAGGTACGCCCAGCGGGTGGCCCAGCTCGCAGAGGGCAGCTCCTTTCTCAACGCCGAGGCCAGCATCCAGCCGGAGCCGATCACCCCTGCGCTCCCCGCCGTGGCCCCCATGATCACCAATGCAGGCTCAAGGCTGAATCCACCGGGCACGCGGTCCCAGTGCACGGTCAGCTCGACACCGGACTGCGGTCCGGCGTCGGGGCCCTCGGGGCTCAGCCGGTAGGTCGCGACCGCGTCGGGGCTGATGCGCATTTCCTTGTACTTCTCCCCCACCATGTAGTGGCGGAACCTGAAATCCCCTTGGCCCTGCTGGGGAAAGGGCGCGAAGTCCAGACCCGTACCGCGCAGCAGCTCGCTGACGCCTGTTCCGCCGGCGTCGGGGCTGACTCGCTGGGGAGCCGACCATGGAGCCAGCTCCTGAGGCATGGCGAAGATGCTGAACCCCCTGGAAGGATCCTCGGGGCGCACACGCGTGACGCGAACCGTCGAGCTCGTATCGTTGACGAAACCCAGGTACAGGTCGTCCCCCCTGCCGTAATGGTCGCTGAGCAGGCGCGTTCCCACCACACCGACATAATCCTGCGCCAGCGCGGACACGGGCAGCGCTGCAATCAGGGCACAGGCGATGATTTTGCGGATTTCCATGATGAATCACCTCCAGATGGACAAGCCGGCAACAAGCGGCGCGCCGACTGCGGCCAGGGAATTCCGGCCGCATCGCGAGCCCTTGCGGAAGGCCCTTACCGGGCCATCGGTGAAGCTCGCGGGTGGATTATGGGCAAGCTGCCATCGAACATCAGGCAGAAACCGTTTGTCACACCCGGTCAATCAAGGATCAATCACGCTCCATAAATGAGGAGAAAATGTTTTCCTGGCAAATCCCGGCGCATATCGCGAAGTCTCATGGAAAATCCGGCGCGCTTCAGTCCACGATCGCGCCGCGCGCTCGCGCCGCCGGGCTCGGCCGGCCTGCCTTCGGTGCGTCAGCCCGCCCAGGTCCGCAACTGCGCCGGGTCGAGCACGCCGCGCCAGGCGCGGCCGGCGACATGCCCGACCGCCGGTCGATGCTCGTCGCCCAGGCCGTCGAGCAGGGCCCAGGCCTCGGGGAAGGCCTCGCGCTGGGTGTACACGCCGGGGGTCACGACCGTGCGCAGGCCGGCGGCGTGCGCCGCGCACAGACCGGCTGGCGAGTCCTCGAAGGCCACGCAGGCCTCGGGGCCGAGCCCGAGACGCTCGAGCACCCACCGGTAGATGCCGGGGTCGGGCTTCTTGCGCGGCACGATGTCGCCCGCGCCGACACAGGCGAACATCTCGTCCGCGCCCACGCCCAGCGTGGCGCGCAGCAGCGCGTCGACGTTGTCCGGCGTGGTCGTCGTGGCGATGGCCAGCAGCAGCCCGGCGCCGCGGGCCTGCTCGAGCAGGCGGCGCACGCCCGGGCGCAGCGCCACCGCGCCCGACTGCACGAGATCGACATAGTGTCGGGTCTTGCGCCGGTGCAACTCGGCGATCAGCTCGACGGCGTCGGGCGCCTGGGCGCCACGCGGGTCGACGCCGCGCCAGTAGTGCAGCATGCGCTCCTTGCCGCCGGTGACGGCCAGCAGGCGCCCGTACAGCGCCTCGTCCCACTGCCAGTCCAGCCCGAGTTCGGCGAAGGCCCGGTTGAAGGCCACGCGATGACCGTCTCGCTCGGTTTCCGCCAGCGTGCCGTCGACGTCGAAGATCAGCGCGCGCAGCGCCGGCGGGGAGCCGCTCACTTCACCTTCGGAGCCAGCTCGCCCTTCTCATAGCGCTGGAACATGGTCTCCAGGCTCAACGGGCGGATCTTCGACGCGTTGCCGGCGGTTCCGAAGGCTTCGTAACGCGCCTTGCAGATCTGCTTCATCGCCTTGGTCGACGCGGCGAGGAACTTGCGCGGGTCGAATTCCTTGCGGTTGTCGACCAGGAACTTGCGCACCGCGCCGGTCGACGCCATGCGCAGGTCGGTGTCGATGTTCACCTTGCGCACGCCGTGCTTGATGCCCTCGACGATCTCCTCGACCGGCACGCCATAGGTCTCACCCATGTCGCCGCCGTTTTCGTTGATGATCTTCAGCCACTCCTGGGGCACCGACGACGAACCGTGCATCACCAGGTGCGTGTTCGGGATGCGCGCGTGGATCTGCTTGATGCGGTCGATGGCCAGGATGTCCCCGGTCGGCGGGCGGGTGAACTTGTACGCACCGTGGCTGGTGCCGATGGCGATGGCCAGCGCGTCCACGCCGGTCTTCTGGACGAAGTCGGCGGCTTCCTCGGGATCGGTGAGCAGCTGGCTGTGGTCGAGCTTGCCCTCGGCGCCGATTCCGTCCTCCTCGCCGGCGGTTCCGGTTTCCAGCGAGCCCAGGCAGCCGAGCTCACCCTCGACCGACACGCCGCAGGCATGGGCCATGTCGACGGTGCGTCGCGTGACGTCGACGTTGTATTCGTAGCTGGTCGGGGTCTTGCCGTCGGTACCCAGCGAGCCGTCCATCATGACCGACGAGAAGCCGAGCTGGATGGAGCGCTGGCATACAGCCGGACTGGTGCCGTGGTCCTGGTGCATGCACACCGGGATGTCGGGGAATTCCTCGATCGCCGCCAGGATCAGGTGACGCAGGAACGGCGCGCCGGCGTACTTGCGCGCACCGGCCGAGGCCTGCACGATGACCGGCGAATCGGTCTCGGCGGCAGCCTCCATGATGGCGCGCATTTGCTCCAGGTTGTTGACGTTGAACGCGGGCACGCCGTAGGAATGCTCGGCGGCGTGGTCCAGCAGCTGGCGCAGGGAAATCAGAGCCATGTTCGAACTCCGGGGTCGATGGTGGTGAAGGTACGTGAAGGGTGCGGGCTCAGGCCGCTGCGCTTTGCTGCTCGCGCGAGCGCTTTTCCAGGATCTCGAAAGCCGGCAGGGTCTTGCCCTCGAGCACCTCGAGGAAGGCGCCGCCGCCGGTGGAGATGTAGCCGATGCGCTCGGTGATCCCGTACTTGGCGATGGCCGCCAGGGTGTCGCCGCCGCCGGCGATGGAAAAACCGCGGCTGTCGGCAATGGCGCGCGCCAGGGTCTCGGTGCCGTGCGAGAAGGCGTCGAACTCGAACACCCCGACCGGGCCGTTCCAGACGATGGTGCCGGCGGCCTTCAGGCGCTCGGCCAGGCGCTGCGCGGTACGCGGCCCGATGTCCAGGATCAGGTCATCGGCGCCGACCTCGGTGGCCGCCTTGACGGTCGGCGTGGCCTGCGCGCTGAACTCGCGCGCCACCACCACGTCCTCGGGAATCGGCACCTCGGCGCCGCGCGCCTTCATCTTGTCGATCACGCGCCGGGCGTCGTCGACCAGGTCGGGCTCGGCCAGGCTCTTGCCGATGGACAGCCCGGCGGCCAGCATGAAGGTGTTGGCGATGCCGCCGCCGACGATCAGCCCGTCGACCTTGTCGGCCAGGCTTTGCAGGATGGTCAGCTTGGTCGACACCTTCGAGCCGGCGACGATGGCCATCAGCGGTCGCGCCGGCTGCGCCAGCGCGCGGTTCAGCGCGTCGATCTCGGCGGCCAGCAGCGGCCCGGCACAGGCCACCGGCGCGTATTGCGCGATGCCGTAGGTGGTGGCCTCGGCACGGTGCGCGGTGCCGAATGCATCGTGCACGAACACATCACAAAGTCCCGCCATCTTGCGCGAAAGCTCGGGATCGTTTTTCTTCTCGCCCTTGTTCAGGCGGCAGTTCTCGAGCAGCACGACCTCGCCGGGGGCGAGCTCGAATCCGCCGTCCACCCAGTTCGACACCAGGCGCACCGGCTGGCCGAGCAGCTCGCCCATGCGCGCGGCAACCGGCGCCAGGCTGTCCGCCGGGCGGAACTCGCCCTCGGTCGGGCGCCCCAGGTGGGAGGTCACCATCACCGCGGCGCCGGCGTCCAGCGCCATGCGCACGGCGGGCACCGAGGCGCGCACCCGCGTGTCCTCGGCGATACGCCCCTGCTCGTCCAGGGGCACGTTCAGGTCGGCGCGGATGAACACGCGCTTGCCGCGCGCCTGTCCGCGCTTGCAGACCTGTTCGAAGGTCAGGATATGCATGCTTGTCGGCTCCTCGGTCGCCGCGCTGCCCGGCTGCGGGGCGCGCGGCGTATGCGTCGTTGTCGCGAAAGGGCGGGCGTCAGCTCGACGCCACGTGCTTGACGAAGCGCACCATGTTGCAGGTGTAGCCGTACTCGTTGTCGTACCACGAGACCAGCTTGACGAAGGTGGGGTCGAGCGCGATGCCGGCCTCGGCGTCGAAGATCGACGGCAGCGAGCAGCCGCGGAAGTCGGTCGACACCACCTTCTGGTCGGTGTAGCCCAGCACGCCCTTGAGCGAGCCCTCGGAGGCCGCCTTCATTTCCCTGCAGATGTCCTCGTAGCTGGCGCCACGCTCGAGTTCCACCGTCAGGTCGACCACCGACACGTCGGAGGTCGGCACGCGGAAGGCCATGCCGGTGAGCTTCTTGTTCAGCTCGGGGATGACCTTGCCCACGGCCTTGGCCGCGCCGGTCGACGACGGAATGATGTTCTCCAGGATGCCGCGGCCGCCGCGCCAGTCCTTGGACGACGGGCCGTCCACGGTTTTCTGCGTCGCCGTGGCGGCGTGCACCGTGCTCATCAGGCCGCGCTTGATGCCGAAGCGGTCGTTGAGCACCTTGGCCACCGGGGCCAGGCAGTTGGTGGTGCACGACGCGGCCGAGGAAATGCGCTCACCGGCGTACTTGGCGTGGTTGACGCCATAGACGAACATCGGCGTGTCGTCCTTGCTCGGGGCGGACTGCACGACCTTTTTCGCGCCAGCGTCGAGGTGCTTCTGGCAGGTTTCGCCGGTCAGGAACAGCCCGGTGGACTCGATCACCACGTCGGCGCCGACGTCGCCCCACTTCAGGTTGGCCGGATCGCGCTCGGCGCTCAGGCGGATCTTGCGCCCACCGATCACCAGGCTGCCGCCGTCGACCCCGATGTCCTGGCGAAAGCGCCCATGCACCGAGTCGAACTGCAGCATGTACGCCAGGTAATCCGGCTCCAGCAGGTCGTTGATGCCCACGACCTCGATGTCGCCGAACTCGGCCTCTTGCGTGATCGCGCGCAGCGCCATGCGGCCGATGCGCCCAAAACCGTTGATCCCAACGCGAATGGTCATGAAAATGCTCCTTTTTGCTCGAATTGAATTCCTTGCCCCCGCGACGCGTTCACGCGGCGCGAGCCTGGCGCACGGCGTCGCCCAGCGCCGCCATGGTCGCGATGACGCGATCGGGGTGGCTGTCGGCGACCGGCTGGCCCATGTTGTAACCATAGGGTACAGCCCACACCGCGACCCCGGCCGCGTGCGCCGCCTGCACGTCGAGCTGCGAATCCCCGACGAACAGCGCACGCTCGCGGCGCACACCGAAGGTGTCCAGGCAATGTTGTACCGGAAGTGGATCCGGCTTCTTCGCGGAAAGGCTATCGCCCGCGACAACAAGGTCAAAGAAATGCCGAATGTTCTGCGCCAACAGGATCGGCATGGTGAAACGCCCTTCCTTGTTGGTCACGACCGCAAGGCGCACGCCGCGCTCGCGCAGCTGCTGCAAGGCGTCGAGCACGTCGGGGTACAGGCGGCTGCGCGTGCCGCAGCGGCGCTCGTAATACGGCGCCAGGCGCGGCATCAGCCTGTCCATGGTGCCGGTGCGCCGCACGGTGTCGATGTCGATCTGCGCGGCGTGGGCGTAGGCGTGGGTCATCAGCTCGCGGGTTCCGTGGCCGATCCAGTTCTTCACCAGATCCTCGCCCACGGTCGGCAGGCCGAGCTCGCCCAGCAGGTCGTTGACGGCGTCGGCGATCTCCGGCGCGGTCTCGACCAGCGTGCCGTCGAGGTCGAACATGACCAGGTCGTACATCGCGCGCCCCCTCAGTCGAGCGCGCCGCCGGCGCGGGACAGCACCTCGCGCGCCACTTCGGCGGTGTGCTCGGGCGTGATATGGAAATGGCGATACAGCTCCGGCGCCGGCGCCGATTCGCCGAAGGTCGAAATGCCCACGACTGCGCCGGACAGGCCGACATACTTGTGCCACAGATCGGGCTGCGCCGCCTCCACCGCCACGCGCGGCACGCCGGCAGGCAGCACATCGGTGCGCCACGCGACGTCCTGGCGGTCGAAGGCCGAGGTGCAGGGCATCGACACCACGCGGGCCTGCACCCCGCCAGCGGCCAGCAGCTCGCGCGCCTTCAGCGCGATCTCCACCTCGGAACCGGTGGCGATCAGTACCACCTGCGGCTTGCCCGTCGCCGCGTCGGCGACCACGTAGCCGCCGCGCTCGATGCGCGCCTCGGCGCCGTCGCCATGCTGCAGCACGGCCAGGTTCTGGCGCGACAGCAGCAGCGCGCTGGGGCCGTCGCGGCGCTCCACCGCGTGCTTCCACGCCACCGCGGTCTCCAGCACGTCGGCCGGGCGCCAGACGTCGAGCCGCGGGATCAGGCGCAGGCTCGGGGTCTGCTCGACGGCCTGGTGGGTCGGGCCGTCCTCGCCCAGCCCGATCGAGTCGTGCGAGAACACATGCACCACGCGCTGGCTCATCAGCGCGCTCATGCGCACGGCGTTGCGCGCATAGTCGGAGAACATCAGGAAGGTGCCGCCGTAGGGCACGAAGGCCCCGTGCAGCGCCATGCCGTTCATCATCGCCGCCATGCCGAACTCGCGAACCCCGTAGGACAGGTAGTTCACGACCTGCCCGTCCTGCGCCGAGGCCCACGCGTGCGAGGCCTTCACCGCAGTCAGGTTCGAGCCGGTCAGGTCGGCCGAGCCGCCGAACATCTCGGGCAGCGCCGGAACCAGGGTCTCCAGCGCGATCTGCGAGGCCTTGCGCGTGGCCGTGGCGGCGCTGACCGCGCGCGCCGACGCAAACAGCTTGTGCACCGTGCCCGCCCAGTCGGCCGGGAGCTCGCCCGACAGGCGACGGCGCAGCGCCGCGGCCAGCTCGGGCCAGGCGCGGGCGTAGGCGTCGAAACGCTCGTTCCACGCCTGCTCCAGCTTCGCGCCGTGGGCGCGCGCATCCCAGGCGTCGTAGATGTCCTGCGGGATCTCGAAGGGGCCGTATTCCCAGCCCAGCGCGCGACGCGTGGCCTCGACCTCGGCGGCGCCCAGCGCGGAGCCGTGCACATCGTGCCCGCCGGCCTTGTTGGGAGAGCCCCAGCCGATGGTGGTGGTGCAGATGATCAGCGACGGGCGGTCGCTGGTCTTGGCCTGCGCCGTGGCACGCTCGACCGCCTGCGGGTCGTGGCCGTCGATCGGGCCGATGACATTCCAGCCGTAGGCCACGAAGCGCTTGGCGGTGTCGTCGCCGAACCAGTGCTCGACATGGCCGTCGATGGAAATGCCATTGTCGTCGTAGAAGGCGATGAGCTTGTTGAGCTTGAGGGTTCCGGCCAGCGAGCAGACCTCGTGGCTGATTCCCTCCATCAGGCATCCGTCACCGACGAATACATAGGTGTGGTGGTCGATGATGTCGTGCCCGGGGCGGTTGAACTCGCGCGCCAGCATGCGCTCGGCCAGCGCCATGCCCACGGCGTTGGCCAGCCCCTGGCCGAGCGGGCCGGTGGTGGTCTCCACGCCGGGCGTGTAGCCGACTTCCGGGTGCCCGGGGGTCTTGCTGTGCAGCTGGCGAAAGCGTTTGAGCTCGTCCAGCGGCAGCTCGTAGCCGCTCAGGTGCAGCAACGCGTAGATCAGCATCGAAGCGTGGCCGTTGGACAACACGAAACGGTCGCGGTTGGCCCAATGCGGGTTGGCCGGGTTGTGGTGCAGATGTCCGCGCCACAGCACCTCGGCGATGTCGGCCATGCCCATCGGCGCGCCGGGGTGCCCGGACTTGGCCGCCTCGACGGCGTCGATGGCCAGGAAGCGGATGGCGTTGGCCAGGCGACGGCGTTGCGTCGGGTCGATCACGGGGAAGAGTTCGTTGTGCGCGTTCATCTGGGTATTCTCGCAAGGAATTTCGGGCGGCAGACCCGACATTTCAGCCGGCTCGGCGCTTGATGTCCATCAGCCGCAGCACCATCGGGGTCAGGATGAGCTGGATCGCCAGGCCCATCTTGCCCCCGGGAACCACCAGGCTGTTCGGCCGGGTCATCCACGAACCGTGCAACATCGACAGCAGATAGGGGAAGTCGATGCCGTGCGGGTCGGCGAACCGGATCACCACCATGCTCTCGTCGAGGCTCGGAATGTCCTTGGCGATGAAGGGGTTGGAGGTGTCGACTGTCGGCACACGCTGGAAATTGACGTGTGTTCGCGAAAATTGCGGGGTGATGTGGTGCACATAGTCGGGCATGCGCCGCAGGATCGTGTCCATCACCGCTTCCTGCGAGTAGCCGCGCTGGATCTGGTCGCGCTGCAGCTTCTGGATCCACTCCAGGTTGATGATCGGCACCACCCCGACCAGCAGGTCGACATGACGCGCCACGTCGACCTTGTCGTCGGCGTAGCCGCCGTGCAGGCCTTCGTAGAACAGCAGGTCGGAGCCGCCCGGCATGTCCTGCCAGTCGGTGAACTGCCCCGGCGGCACGCCGAATTCGGCCGACTCGGCGTCGTCGTGTATGTACTTGCGCACCTTGCCCACCCCGCTGGCGCCGTAGCTGCAGAACACGTCCTCGAGTTCGGCCAGCAGGTTCGCCTCGGGGCCGAAGTGGCTGAAGTGCATGTTGCCCGCCTGCTCCTGGCGCTTCATTTCCTCGCGCATCTGCACGCGGTCGAAGCGGTGGAACGAGTCGCCCTCGATGATCTGGGCCTGGACTTTCTCGCGCCGGAAAATGTGCTGGAAACTGCGCATCACGGTCGTGGTGCCGGCTCCCGACGAACCGGTGATCGCGATGATGGGGTGCTTGGCGGACATGGTGGTGGCAGACAGGAAGGAAGAGGACAAGGCCCGGTGCGCCCGGTGAAGGGCGCCCCGCGCCGCGGAGCCGTGGGACCGGGAAGAACCGGAAAACAAAGGGCCATGCGCCGCGCGGTCGCGGCGCACGGCCCGGCGTATCAGGCGCGGACGCTGTCGCCGAACAGCGAGCGGTCCTTGAACAGCGGGGATACGAACGGCTTGTCCTGCCCGCTATCGTATTCCCGGTGGTAGCGCTCGAGGCGCTCGATCTCGTTCCTGGAGCCCAGCAGCACCGGCACGCGCTGGTGCAGCGACTCGGGCTGCACGTCGAGGATGCGCTGGCGCCCGGTCGAGGCCGCGCCGCCGGCCTGCTCGATGATGAAGCCGATCGGGTTGGCCTCGTACATCAGGCGCAGGCGCCCCGGCTTGCCCGGGTCCTTGGTGTCCTTGGGATACATGAAAATCCCCCCGCGCATCAGGATGCGATGCACGTCGGCGACCATCGAGGCGATCCATCGGGTGTTGAAGTCGCGCCCGCGGTCGCCCGTCTTGCCGGCCTTGCATTCGGCCACGTAGCGCTGCACCGGCGGCTCCCAGAAGCGCTCGTTGCTGGCGTTGATGGCGAATTCGCTGGTGTCCTCGGGAATCCGCAGGTCCGGATGGGTCAGGATGAAATTGCCGATCTCGCGATCCAGCGTGAACCCATGCGTGCCCTTGCCGACCGTGATCACCAACATGGTCGCCGGCCCGTAGATGGCGTATCCCGCCGCCACCTGCTCGACGCCCGGGCGCAGGTAGTCCTCGGTGCTGGGCTCGCCGATGCGGGTCATGCGCAGCACCGAGAAGATCGTGCCCACCGAGACGTTGACGTCGATGTTCGAGGAGCCGTCGAGGGGATCGAACACCAGCAGGAAGGGGCCGCGCTCGAAGCGCTCGGGCAGCGCGTACGGCTGCTCCATTTCCTCGGAGGCCATGCCGGCCACCAGTCCGCCCCATTCGCAGGCCTGGATCATCGCCTCGTTGGACAGCACATCGAGCTTTTTCTGCGTCTCGCCCTGCACGTTCTCGGTGCCCAGCGATCCGAGGAAGCCGCCCAGCGCGCCCTTGGCCGTCATCGCGGCGATGGCCTTCACGGCGGCCGTCACGTCCACCAGCAGCGCGGCCAGGTCGGACTGGTCGTCGGCCCCTCGCAGCTGCTCGATGAGGAACTTGGAAATGGTGGTGCGGCCCTGCAGCATGATGCGTCTCCCGGATGCTCGAATGTCGGCGGGGCGTTCACTCGGCGGCCTGCCATGGGGCACGCCGCCTCAGCTCGGCCGATGCCCTTTGGCCCCGCTCGTGACGCCTGTCTTTTTCAAACGCCCTGGACCGCGACAAGACGCTTGAAAAAGCCCGCAGACAGAAAACACGGAGACTCGCATGAACGTGAAATGCACTGCGTCTGCGGGAAAAGCTCGTCGGTCGCACCTCCGAGCCCGTTCACAACCCTCGTGGCGCCAGTCCCCTGCCGGGCGGGCGGTGGACAAGCGTCACGCTTGCGAACAAATATAAGCGGCGACGAAATTAAGGTAAATTCACGATTTCTTGATCTTCAGTTCAGGAAAGCTGATGAAAAACATCACCCTGCGGCAACTGCGGGTCTTCGTGGCCGCGGCCCGGCACCAGAATTTCGGCAAGGCGGCGCAGGAGCTGCACCTGACGCCTCCGGCCGTGTCCATGCAGATCCGCGAACTCGAGCAGAACGTGGGCCTGCCGCTGTTCGAGCGCAGCGGCAAGGCAGTGTCGCTGACCCTGACCGCCGAATACCTGCTGGTCTACGCGCGGCGCGTGCTGTCCACGCTGAAGGATGCCGAGGACGCGCTGGCACGCTTTCGCGGCCTGCAGTCCGGACGCCTGACCATCGGCATGGTCAGCTCCGCCAAGTACTTCCTGCCGCGCCTGCTGGCGCTGTTCCGCGACGAGCACCCGCACATCGAGGTACGCCTGGTGGTGGCCAACCGCGAGCAGCTCAGCGAGCAGTTGCAGGGAAACGACCTCGACCTGGCGATCATGGGACGCCCGCCACGCGAGCTGGCCACGCGTGGCGAACCCTTCGCCGCGCACCCGCTGGCGGTGGTCTGCGCGCCCGACCACCCGCTGATGCGTGGCGAGCGCAAGCCGGCATCGGCATTGGCGCAGTTCGGTTTCGTGATCCGCGAGGCCGGCTCGGGCACCCGCAGCGCGATGGAGGAGTACCTGCGCGAGTGGCGCGTGGAACCGCGAATCGACATGGAGCTCGCCAGCAACGAGACCATCAAGCAGGTGGTCATGTCGGGGCTGGGCGTGAGCTTCCTGTCCCTGCACGGAATCGGGCTGGAAATGCGCAATGGGCTGATCGGCGTGCCCGACATCGAGGGCCTGCCGCTGGTGCGCAGCTGGCAGGTCGTGCACACGTCGAGCAAGATGCTGTCGCCGTCAGCCGAGGCCTTCCGCTACTTCGTGCTGGAGAACGGCGAGTCCTACCTGGCGCGCGAGTTCGGCAGCCTGCAACCGCTGCCGGCCGAGGCCGTGAGCCCGACACCGGCGCAGATCGCCGCCGCCGAGCGCATCAGGCGGGCAGCGCGGCAAGTGCGGCCAGCAGCGCCAGCGGTGCCGTCTCGGCGCGCAGGATCCGCGGACCCAGGCTGACCGGCTCGAAGCCGGCGTGCAGCGCCAGCGCGACTTCCTCGTCGTCCAGCCCGCCCTCGGGCCCGCTGAGCGCCAGCACCGGCTGCCGCGGTGCGAGCGCCCGCGCCCATTGCGCAAAGGTGCACGCGCCCATGTGGGCCGGCACCGCGAGCAGGCAGCGCGCGTCGCCGGCCGCCGGCGGCAGCGCCTGCAGCCAGGCCTTCAGCGATCGCACCGGGCGGATCTCGGGCAGGCGGTTGCGCCCGCATTGCTCGCACGCGGCGATGGCCACGCCGCGCCAATGCGCGCAGCGGCGCTCGGCGCGCTCGCCCTGCAGGCGCAGCACGCCGCGTGCGCTCACCAGCGGGCTGATGCCCGCCGCGCCCAGTTCGCCGGCCTTTTCGACCAGCCAGTCCATGCGCTCGTTGGCCGGCATGCCCACGGCCAGCTCCACGGCGCGCTCGAGTTCGCGCTCGACCGGCTCGAAGCCGAGCAGCTCGACCTGCTGCGCGCCATCGCATAGGCGCGCGCTCCACTCGCCGCCGCTGCCGTCGAACACCTGCAGCGAATCTCCCGCGCGAAGGCGCAGCGCGCGCACATGGCGCTGCGCCTGCGGGGTGAGCTCGGCCCGGCCCGCGGTCAGCGGAGGCGGCAGGTACAGGCGGTGCATCGCCGGCGGCGTCGCGTGGCTCAGGCGCGCAGCAGTTCCAGCAGCGCCTCGGTATCGGCGACGAAGGCGGCGATGCCCTCGTCGAGCTTGCTGCGGCTCATCTCGTCGGCGGCCAGCGCGGTGGCGAACTCGGCGCGCCCCACGGCCAGCTCGGCATCATCCTCGGCGGCGCCCGCCAGCGCCGGGTCCAGGCGCCGGGGCAGCGGCTGCGATGCGCCGGCCAGTTCGTCCAGCAGCGCAGGCGAGATGGTCAGCAGGTCGCAGCCGCACAGCGCGGCGATCTGCGAGGTCTGCCGAAAGCTCGCGCCCATGACCTCGGTGGCCACGCCGCGCGCCTTGTAGAAACGCCAGATGCGCAGCAACGCGCGCACGCCGGGATCGTTGTCTCCCTCGTGCTCCTGCGCGTTCCAGGCACTGCCGGCCTGCTGCCGCGCCCAGTCGGTGATGCGCCCGACGAACGGCGACACCAGTTGCACCCCGGCCGCGGCGCAGGCCCGCGCCTGCGTGAAATTGAACAGCAGGGTCATGTTGCAGGCGATGCCGTCGTCGCGCAGGCGCCGCGCCGCCTCGATGCCCTCCCAGGTCGACGCCAGCTTGATCAACACCCGCGAGCGAGGCACGCCCGCCGCTTCGTACATGGCGATGATGCGCCGCGCGCGCGCCATGCTGCCGGCCATGTCGTGCGACAGGCGCGCATCGACCTCGGTGGACACGCGCCCCGGCACGCGCTGCACGATCTCGCAGCCGAAGCGCACCAGCAAGCGGTCCATGGCCTCGTCGGCGTCCTGCGCCACCGAGCTGCGAACCGCGGGCTCGCGCATCAGCGCCGCGTATTCGGGCTGGCGCGCCGCGCGCAGCACGAGGCTGGGATTGGTCGTCGCCTCCTGGGCGCCCAGGCCGGGCAGTCGCAGGTATTCGGCGGTATCGGCCACCACACGGGTGTGGAGCCGCAGGTCGTCAAGGGAACTCATGGCTTGTCGGGGGGATGGCTGGCGGCACCGGCCAGGCCATCGGCGGTGGCGTGGTCGCGCCCCGCCATGGTACTCAGCCTGCTCGACGCTCGGCTGCCGCGTCGCCGAACACCGCACGCCCGAGCGCGGCGACCGCGGCCCGCTCGGCCGCCACCCGCGCCGGCTGCACCAGCGCGGCCTGCTCGGCCCCGCGCAGGCGTTCGGCGTGCTGCAGGCGGCGCAGCCGGCGATAGGCCACCGCCGCGGCGCGGCCCACGCGCGCCGGCAGCAGCCCGAGCTGCTCGGCCAGCCGCAGCAAGGCGATGTTGCCCACGTTGGCCACCAGTTGCGGATAGGCGCTCGCGTGCTCGAGCACCAGCGCCTGCACCGCGAACTCGACGTCGACCATTCCGCCCGGGCCGTGCTTGAGGTCGAACAGCTCGCTGCGGTTCGGGTGCCCCTCGGCCACGCGCTGGCGCATGGCCTCGATCTCCGCGCGCAGCGCGGCGCCGTCGCGCGGCATGCCCAGCACCTGGGCCCGGATCGCCTCGAAGCGCGCGCCCAGGCGCGCATCGCCGGCGCAAAAGCGCGCGCGGGTCAGCGCCTGGTGCTCCCAGGTCCACGCGGTGTTGCCGCCGCGGCCGAGCTGGTACTGCTCGAAGGCGTCCAGCGACGTCACCAGCAGCCCGGCGTTGCCGTTGGGGCGCAGCCGGGTGTCGATCTCGAACAGCCCGCCGGCCGGGGTCACCGCGGTCAGCCACCACACCAGCTTGCGCGCCAGCGCGCCGTAGCGCTCGGAGGCCTCGGCAGCCGCGTCGTCGTACAGGAACACGACGTCCAGGTCGGCCCCGTAGCCCAGCTCCTTGCCTCCGAGCTTGCCATAGGCGATGACGGCGAACGCCGGCTGCTCGCGGTGCCGCCGCGGCAGGTCCTGCCAGGCCCAGGCCAGCGCCTGGTCGATGATGGTGTCGGCCAGCGCCGAAAGCTCGTCGGCGACCTGCTCCACGCGCAGCAGCCGGCCGACATCGCGCGTCAGGACGCGAAACAGCTCGGCGTGGAAGGTGCGCCGCAGCACGTCGAGGCCTTCGCCGGCGTCCCAGCTGCCACGCTGCAGCCCGCGCTGGCGCTGGCGCTCGCATTCATCGCGACAGGCGTCGGCGGAGAAGGCCTGGGTCTGCGGCGCGATGAGCTCGTCGACCACCATCGGGTTGCGCTTGACGTAGTCGGCCGCCCAGCTCGACGCGTCGAGCAGCGCCACCAGGCGCCGCAACGCCTGCGCCTGCTCGGCGAAGAACGCGAGGTAGGTCTCGCGCCGGCCGATGGTCTCGAGCACGTCGATCAGGCGCGCCAGCACCGCGTCCGGCTCGCGCTGCTGGACACACATGCCGATGGCGAGCTCGACCACGCGCAGCATGCGCGCGCGACCGGCGTCGCTGAGCGCGGCATGGCGCGGCGACTGTTCGAGAGCGCGCAGGCGCGCGGCCGACTGGCCGCCGTCGATGCCCGCAGCCGCCAGCTGCTGCAGCAGCGCGTCGATGCTGTCGGCCGGCTTGCGGCAACCCACGCACCGGGGCTGCGACGCATGCAGCAGCGCGTCGAACTCCCCGGCGACGAACTCGCGCACGGCGTCGAGCTCGCGCAACAGCGAGCACACGGGGCGCGCGGTCGAGGCCACGCCGCGGCAGGCCATCGCGATGCGCTCGAGGTCGCCGTCCTCGCCCGGCAGGCAGTGGGTCTGCGCGTCGTCCAGGTACTGGATGCGATGCTCCAGGCGCCGCAGGAACTCGTAGCTTCGCGCCAGCTCGGCCGCCTGCTCGGTCTGCAGCAGCCCGGCCTCGCCCAGCAGCTGCAGCGAACGCAGGGTGTTGCGGTCGCGGATCTGCGGCATGCGCCCGCCGCGCACGATCTGCAGCAGCTGCGCGATGAACTCGATTTCGCGAATACCGCCACGCCCGAGCTTGAGGTCGTTGGCGCGATCCGGGCGCGCGTTGGCCCGGCGCGTCGCCTCCTGGCGGATCTGGCGGTGCACCGAGCGCAGCGCCTCGAGCATCGCGAAGTCCAGGTAGCGGCGCCACACGAAGGGTTCGACCACCGCGTCCAGCGCCGCCTGCTGGCTGGCCTGCTCGTCCTGGCGCGACACGACCCGGCTCTTGAGCCAGGCGAAGCGCTCCCACTCCCGGCCCTGCACCTGGAAGTACTCCTCCAGCATCGCCAGGCTGACCACAGGAGGACCGCTTTCGCCATTCGGGCGCAACCGGGTGTCGACGCGGAACACGAAGCCGTCGGCGGTGAGGTCCGACAGCATCGGCACGACGCGGCGAACCACCTGCGCGAAATAGTCGAAGTTGGAGATCGGCACCGCGCCGTCGGTGCGACCGTCCTGGTCGAACACGAACACGAGATCGATGTCCGACGACACGTTGAGCTCGTCGCCGCCGAGCTTGCCCATTCCCACGACCATCAGCCTCGACTGGCTCGCGTCGTCGCCGCGCGGCGTGCCGTGGCGCTGCCGCAAGTCGGCATCGGCATCGTCCAGCGCGGCATCGATGGCGCTGGACGCCATGCAGCCGATTCCCCGGCACACGTCGCCCAGCGGCGCATCGTGCAGCAGGTCGCTTTCCATCAGGCGCAGCATCAGCGCGTTGCGCACCCGTCGCAGCGCCCCGGCGAGGGATTGGTCGCGGCACGCATGTCGCACTGCGGCATCGATCGCGGCACGATCCGGGATGCCCTGCGGCCACAGCGCGAGGATGTCATCGAATCGCCCGGCGTGGCGGCGATAGAAGCGGGAAAACGCGTCGAGTTGCATGCGCGATAACAAAGGGCTGCCGCTGGATACGCGGCGCTCTCCAGGAAAACCGATGCCGCCCCGGTGCTCCGGACCCTCGTGGGGCGGGCGGGGCCAGGCCCGACCCGGGGGCATTCAGCACGCAGCATATTGCACGCCGGCCGGGCGTGCAGGAGTCGGCCGCCGGCCGCCCGGCCGGGCACCAAGGCGCTGCCGGGGGGAGACTTCCTTGGCTACCATCGCGAGCAGGCGTCCCGGCGCCCCCTGTCGACGCCTCGCCTGCCTTTTTTCCCTCCAGCCGCCCTGTCGTGTCCGCGCTGCACCTCACCGTCCGCCTTGCCACCCGGCTGCTGGAGGCCGCGATCGCGCTGGTGGTGGTGTGCTACCTGCTGCTGGGCGCGTCGCTGCTGACCCTGCGCTACGCCGTGCTGCCCAATGCGCAGCAGTTCGTTCCCTGGCTCGAACAGGCTTCGAGCCGCGCGCTGGGCCTGCCGGTGCATATCGGCTCGGTGCAAAGCCGCTGGCAGGGCCTGCTGCCCACGCTGACCTTGCGCGACCTGGTCATCGACGACGCCCACGACCGCCCCGCGTTGCGCCTGGCCAGCGTGCAGGCGCTGCCGTCGTGGAAAAGCCTGCCGCGCATGCAGCTCAGCTTCGAGCAACTGGCGATACGCGGCGCCGACCTGCACATCACCCGCGAGGATGCCGACCACCTCGACATCGGCGGCATCCGGATCGACCTGCGCGCGACCGCCGGCGGCGCCGGCCAGCGCTTCGCCGACTGGCTGTTCTCGCAGGACCAGGTCCTGGTGCAGGACAGCGACATCACCTGGGTCGACAAGACGCACGACGCGCTGCCGCTGCACCTGCGTCACGTGCAGCTGGACCTGCGCAATACCCTGCTGCGCCACCGCGCGGCCTTGCAGGCGCAGGCTCCGGGCGCTGGCGGCAAGCTGCTGCAATTGCGCGCGGACATGCACCAGCCGTGGTTCGACCGCCACCCCGGGAATTTCGCCGAGTGGCACGGACAGCTGTGGGCCGACCTGCCGCGCGTCGACCTCGACCAGCTGTCGCACTGGGTGAAGCTGCCGGCGCAACTCGGCGGCGGCAGCGGCGCGCTGCGCGCGTGGCTGCAGGTCGGACGCGACTACAAGCCGCAAAGCCTGACCGTCGTGGCAGCGCTGGGCGAACTCGTCGCACAACTCGACCCCGCCTTGCCGCCGCTGCAGTTGCGCTCCCTGTCCGGACGCCTCCAATGGCGCCGCCTGACCCATGGCTGGCAACTCGACCTGGCCGGGCTGCGCGTGACCGACTCCGACGGACTGCTGCTGGCGCCGCCGCAGCTGCAGTGGAGCCAGCAGCAGGCGCCGGGCGCGCCGCAGCGCGGCAGCCTCAGCGTGGGCCCCTTCGACCTGCAGGCGCTCGACGCATTCGCCCGGCACGTGCCGCTGCCCGCGGTGTGGCGCGCGCGCCTGCTGGCGCTGCAGCCGCATGGCCATGTCGACCACGTCAGCCTGAACTGGCAGGGCGCCTGGGGCGGTGCACAGGCGCTGCCGGCTCGCTACAGCCTGCAGGCGAGCTTCAGCGGCCTGGGCTGGAACAGCCCGGCGCCGCCGCCGCATACGACCCAGGCCGCTGCCGACGCACTGCGACAGGCCGGCCTGCCCAGCGAACTGCCGGGAATCGACGGACTGGATCTCACGCTCGACGCAAACCAGGACGGCGGCAACGCGCGCCTGCGCATGGGCTCCGGCTCGGTCGCGCTGCCGACCCTGTTCGAGGACCCGCGCCTGCCCGTGCAGGCGCTCGACGCGCGCCTGAGCTGGAGTCGCGGCGGCAACGGCCAGTGGGACTTGCAGGGTTCGCGAATCCAGCTCGACACCCCGGACGCGTCGGGCACGGTCAACCTGCACTACACCACGCAGGCAGACGGCCCCGGCCTGCTCGACCTGGATGCGCACCTGACCCGCGCCGATGCGCGCGCCGTGCCGCGCTACCTGCCGCTGACCCTCGACCACGCCACGCGCGACTACCTGCGCAGCGCCATCGCCGGGGGCAGCTCCAGCGACGTGCGCTTCGTCGTGCGCGGGCCGCTGGCGCGATTTCCCTTCGAACAGCCCGGCAGCGGCGTGTTCCGGGTCGACGCGCGAATTCGCGACGGGGTGTTCAACGCCGTGCCGCGCCAGCTGCTGCCGAAGGGCCGCCAAGCCACTTCCGCCGACGTCGCCGCCAACGCCGTCTGGCCGGAATTCCGGGACATCGACGGCAGCGTCACCTTCACGTCCCGCGGCATCTCGGCGCGGGGCATCACCGCGCGGGTGGGGTCGGCGTCGCTGCAGGGCGTGCAACTGCAGCTGGCCGACTACCGGCGCCCGGTACTCGAGGCGCGCGGGGAAGTGCGCGCGCAGGCCGGCGAGGCGCTGCGCTACCTGCGCCACTCGCCGCTCGACGCTGCGCTCGCGCATGCCCTCACCCGCAGCAGCGCCAGCGGACCGTTGCGCCTCGACCTCGCGCTGACCCTGCCGCTGCAGCACCTCGCCGACGCCCGTGTTCGCGGACGACTGCAGTTCCTCGGCGACCATGTCGAATACCTGCCCGCGCTGCCCCCGCTGGACGGCGTGCGCGGTCAGGTGGACTTCACCCAACAGGGCTTTCGCATGAGCCTCGATGCCGATGCCTTCGCCGGCGCCGCGCTGCAACTGCGCGGCGGCCTGGCGCCGGGCAAGGGATTGAGCTTGCAGGCACAGGGGCAGGCGGCCATGGCGTCGCTGCGCGAGCTGCCGCAGATGCGCGCCTGGCGGCCGCTGCTCGCTCGCCTGCACGGCAGCAGCGCGTTCACCGTGAGCGTCGATGCCGCGCCGGGGCAGGCCAACCCCCGCGTGGAATTGCGCAGCCGGCTCGACGGACTGGGAATCGACCTGCCGCCGCCGCTGGGCAAGGCGGCGCAGGCGAGCGAGGCGCTGCGCGTCAGCGTGGATTCCGCGGGAGCGCCGGCCGAGCAGTGGCAGCTCGACCTCGGCGGCGACCTGCGAGCCCAGGGTACGCTGCTCGACGACGGCAACGGCTCGGCGCCACGCTGGCAGCAGGCGGCCATCGCGCTGGGGCCGCAGGCGGCACTGGCGCATCCGGACAGCGGCGTGCAGGCCAACGTGGACCTTCCGGTGCTCGACGTCGATGCCTGGCGCCAGGCGCTGGCGAGCCCGTCGGCGGGCTCCGCCCAAGGCTCATCGCCCAACTCCTGGATGCCCGGCCTGCTGTCGCTGCGCGTGGCGCACCTGACGGTGGCCAACCGCAGGTTCGACGACGTCGTGCTGGGCGCCACGCGCACGGGCTCGACCTGGCAGGCCAACCTGCACAGCAGCCAGCTCGACGGCTCGGTGACCTGGCGCATGGGGGCGGGCGACGCCCCGGGCAGCGTCAGCGCGCGCCTGAGCCACATGGAACTTCCGCAAAGCGCCGACAGCGACGTCGAGCGCCTGCTCGACGAGCAGCCGCGCAGCCTGCCCGCGATCGACCTCCAGGCGCGCAACGTGGTGATTCACGGCCACCATTTCGACTCGCTGCAATTGCGCGCCGACAACCGTGGACGCGGCAGCGCGCGCCAATGGCAGCTCGACAACGTGCGCCTGAGCTCGGGCGACGCCGTGCTGACGGCCATCGGCAACTGGAGCCCGACCGCCAGCGGCGCCGCCGCGCCCCACCGCATGTCGCTGGGCTTCCGGCTCGACATCGCCAACGCCGGCTCGCTGCTTGCGCGCCTGGGCAAGCCCGGGCTGCTCAAGGGCGGCAAGGGGGTGATGGAAGGCACCGTGTCGTGGCTGGGCTCGCCGCTGTCGCTCAACTACCCGACCCTGTCCGGGCAGTTCAACCTGAACCTGGGCCAGGGCCAGTTCCTGAAGGCCGACCAGGGCATCTCCAAGCTGCTGGGCGTGCTCAGCCTGCAAAGCCTGCCGCAGCGCCTGATGTTCAATTTCCGGGATATATTCTCCCAGGGCTTTGCCTTCGACAAGGTGGGGGCCGACGTTCAGCTGCAGAACGGCGTCGCGACCACCAACAATTTCCGCATGACCGGGCTGTCGGCGACGGTGTTCATCGACGGCTCGGCCGACCTCGCGCGCGAGACCCAGGACCTGTACGTGGTCGTCGTCCCCGACATCAACGCCGGTACCGCGTCACTGGCCTACGCGCTGATCAACCCGGCGATCGGCCTGGGCACCTTCATCGCCCAGCTGATCGCGCGCGAGCCGCTGATGAAAGCGCTGACCTACGGCTATCACATCACCGGAACCTGGACCCAACCGGAGGTGCGAAGCCAACGCGAACCGCAAGCCCCGCGAGGCCAGGCATCGGCACCCGCCCCGTGAGGCCCCTGCCGTCCCCGCAGCCCCCGTCGTCCCTGTCGTCCCTGTCGCCCCTGTCGCCCCAGATTCCCGCGGAGTCCCCCATGCGTGTCGCTGCCCTGCAAGTCGTCTCCTCCACCGACCTCGACCACAACCTGGCTCGCGCCGACGCGCTGCTCGACGAGGCCGCGCGCCGCGGCGCGTCGCTGGCCGTGCTGCCCGAGTACTTCTGCGTCATGGAGCAGCCCGGCATGAGCAAGACGCGCTTCGCCGAGGCCCCGGGCAGCGGCCCGGTGCAGCAGATGCTGTCGCAAGCCGCGGCGCGCCATGGCATGTGGGTGGTCGGCGGCTCGCTGCCGCTGCAGTGCCCGCAACCCGATCGCGTGTACAACAGCACCATCGCCTTCGGCCCCGACGGCCGCATGGTCGCGCGCTACGACAAGATGCATCTGTTCGCGTTCGAGCGCGGCAACGAGCGCTACGCCGAGGCCGACACCATCGCCCCCGGCGACAACCCCGCGGCCTTCGACGCCGACGGGCTGCGCATCGGCCTGTCGATCTGCTACGACCTGCGCTTTCCCGAGCTGTACCGCGCGCTGTCGCAGCCGTCGCCGTGCGACGCCTTCCTGGTCCCGGCCGCGTTCACCTACACCACCGGCGAGAAGCACTGGGAGATCCTGCTGCGCGCGCGCGCCATCGAGAACCTGGCCTACGTGGTGGCGAGCGCGCAAGGCGGGCGCCATGCCAACGGGCGCCGCACCTGGGGCCATTCGATGATCATCGACCCCTGGGGCGAGGTGCTGGCGATGCTGGCGGAAGGCGAGGGCGTGATCACCGCCGACATCGAAAGCGAGCGAATCGCGTCGTGGCGCGCCAGCCTGCCGGCGCTGCAGCACCGGCGCATGGGCTGAGCCAGCAGCCCGCGAGAGGCAGCTGGCTCGGCCCCTGCCTCCCGGACTTGCGGGCCGCTTCAGCGCCCCGCGGGCTGCGCCACGTAGATCTCGACCCGCCGGTTCATCGCCCGGCCCTCGGGCGTGGCGTTGCTCGCCACCGGCTGGCTCGGGCCCAGGCCCTGCACCGTGATGGTCTGCGGCGCAACTCCGCGCGACACCAGGAAGTTCTTCACCGTCTGCGCGCGGTTTTGCGACAGGGGGTAGTTGATCGCGTCCGAGCCGGTGCTGTCGGTGAAACCCAGCACCTGCACGGTCTCGCCAGGGTTGGCGCGCAAGCCCTGCGCGAGCTGGTCCAGCACCGGGTACATGCGCGGGTTCAGGGTCGCGCTTCCAGTGGAAAAACCGGCGTCGGCAGGAACGCCGATGCGCAGCCGGTTGTCCGCGGTCTGCGCCACCTGCACGCCGGTACCGGCGGTGGCCTGCTGCATCTGCTGCTTCTGCTGTTCCAGATGGCGGTTCCACAGGTAGCCGCCGGCGGCGCCCACGGCCGCGCCCAGCGCGGCGCCCTGCATGGCGCTGCTGCCGGTGTTGCCGCCGGCGGTCAGCGCACCGATCACCGCGCCGGCGGCGGCGCCGATCCCGGCTCCCTGCGCGGTAGCGGTCTGGGACTGGTTCATGTTGGCGCAGCCGGCGAGCAGCACGGACACGGCAGCCGCGGCGGCAAGGCTTCGTTGCAGCATGATGGGAATCTCCTGTTCGGGCAATCACGTGCCGGACGGGGCACAATAGCTACTGGCAGTGTAGGACATGAATCCATCGGCAGCCTGAGGTGAAATTGCGCCGTCACGGCGCTCGCGCGTGCGAACCAGCAGCGCGCGAAACCACCTCGATGCCGCGCGCCATGCGGGGAGGAAAGGAACAAGCCGGCAGAGCCGGGCGCCATGCGCCGCGCAGCTCCCGGCCGTGCAACCATCCACGCATTCCAGGAGCGAACGCCATGTCACCATCCATGACCAGTGCGGCACCCACGTTGCGCTGGCGCCTCGAGGACCTGGACCTGCAGGCCGTGGACCGCGAGGCCGTCGCGTCGCGGGACGACATCTTCCTGCTCGTATGCAGCGCATCGTTCATCGAGAGCGGCACGGACCTCTACACGCGCAACCTGCTCGACTATTTCGCCGGGGACGGCGAATTCGAGTCCTGGCTCGCGCGGCAGTGGGAACCCGAGGAACTGCAGCACGGCCGCGCGCTGCGCGCCTACGTCGAGCATGTCTGGCCCGATTTCGACTGGAGCGCGGCGTTCGCCGATTTCTTCGCCGAATACTCTTCGCTGTGCACCCTCGACGAACTCGAGCCGTCGCGCGGGCGCGAACTGGTCGCGCGCTGCATGGTCGAGATGGGCACCACGACCTACTACCAGGCGCTCAACGCGCTGTGCGGCGAGCCCGTGCTGCGCGACCTGACCTGGCGCATACGCACCGACGAGGTGCAGCACTACAAGCACTTCTACCAGCGCTTCCTGCAGTACCGCCGCAGCGAGGGCCTGGGGCGGACGCAGGTCATGGCGGCGTTGTGGCGGCGCATCGCGGAACTGCGGCGCAGCGACGCCGACGTCGCGCTGCGCCACGCCGCGGCGTGGCGCTGGCGCGACTGCCCGGCGCCGCCGGCGCTGCAGGACGTGCGCCAGCAGGTGTTCGAGCGCATGCGCGGCGAGTTCCCGATCGAGCTCGCGGTGCGCATGATCATCAAGCCCCTGGGCCTGGGGCCGCGCGTGCAGCGCTGGGCCGAGCGCCCGCTCAGCATGCTGGCGCGCCGCGTGCTGCTGCACTGACGGCGGGCCTGCTTGCGCCCGCAGCCCTGGCTCAGGCCGCGGCTACCGCGCGCGAGCTGTCGGCGCGCCCGGCGGCGGCGGCCTGCGCGATGCGCTCGAGCAGCGGCGGCAGCTCGAACACCGCACGGTTTCGCAGCCCGGCCACGCGCGCGCGGTAGCCGGGCAGGTCGCCCAGCAGCTGCCGCACGGCGGGAGCGATGTCGCGGAACGACGGCAGCACCAGCCCGAGCCCGCGCTCGCGCACCCACTGCGTGTTGTAGCGCTCCTGCGGCATGGTCCAGGCGTTGCGCGTGACCACCACGGGCAGACCGAGGTGCAGCGCCTCGCTGAGGCTGCCCGGCCCCGGCTTGCCGATGAAGAAGTCCCCCATGCGCAACACCTCGGCGACCTGCTGCGTGAAGCCCAGCACCAGGCGCGGCGCGCGCGCCGGTTGCGCCCGCAGGCGCTCGGCGAGGCGCTGGTTGTGCCCGCACAGCAGGATGAGCTGCACGTCGTCGAGGCGTTCGGCGATCGACACCATCGCGCGCGCTCCATGGCCGCCGAACATCACCACCCCGGTCGGGCGCCCCGGCTCCAGGCCGTTGGCGGCGCGTTGCGCCGCCTGGTCGAAACCGGCGGCCAGGCGATAGAAATCGGGGCGCAGGATCATGCCCGACGTGGCATGCACGCGCTCGGGCGGGTACCCCGCCTGCAACGCCTGGTGCACCGCGTGCTCGGTGCCGCACACCAGGTGCTGCGCCTGTCCGGGCTCGATCCAGAAATGCGGCGGATGGTCGGCCAGGTCGGTGAGCACCGTGACGTACGCGACCCCGGGCAGCGTGGCGCACAGGCTGTCGTACAGCGCGCGGTTGAAGTTCGGGATCAGCGAGACCACGAGGTCGGGCTGGCTGCGCAGCCAATGCTGGCGCAGCGCGCGCACCAGGCTCGGATGCAGCAGGTGGATCAGCGCCTGCAGCACGCGCAACTCGGTGCGCAGGCCCAGGGTCAGGCCATGCGCCAGACGGGCGTTGTAGTAGTCCTCGGGCGAGAAGGCGCGCCTGCGCAGCGTGCCGCCCGGGTCCAGCACCTCGGTGAGGTTGACCAGGCGCACGTCCCAGCCCAGCCCGGACTCGGCAATCGCCTGCTGCAGCGCCAGCGCCGATGCCCGGTGGCCGCCGCCGGCGTTGAAGTACACCAGGTCCACGCGCATGGCGCGGGGCTCGTGCCTGCGCGCCTCGCCCTGCGCGCCCGGGGTCATTCGGCGGCGCCCTCGGCTTCGTCCTCGCCCGGGTTGTCCAGACTGAACACGTCGGCGTTGTCGTCGTAGGCGTAGACCTCGGCGTAGCGACCCCAGTCGATCGCGGTGTCGAGCACGCGCTCGGCCTCCTCCTCGCTGAGCAGGTCCTCCAGCTCGGTGCGAAAACGCGTGCCCGGGGCACGGTGGTTGTGGCGCTCGTCGAGCACCGCGCGCACCCGCGCCGCCAGCGGGACGCGGGCGATCAGGTGGCGCGCGAACAGTTCCTTGCGCTGCTGCACGTCGGCATCGACGAACAGGCGGCCGGCGCTGGTCAGCTCGATGTCGCCGTCCGAGACCTGCGCGAAACCCAGCAGTTCGACGGCCTCGATCAGCGGGAACAGGTCGTCGACCGAGAAGTGCATGTCCTCGGCCAGCTCCGGCAGGCTGATGCGGCTGTTGCCGGAGCCCTGCTCGAGCGCGTGCAGCTCCTCCAGCAGGCCGGCGAGCTGGTTCACCGACACCGGCGGCAGCCGGTGGCCGATGCTCAGCGCGCCGCGCTGCGCCACGTTGACCGCGGCGGCGGGGCGCGAGGTCATGATGCCGTAGATGTGCTCGACCAGCTCGCGAAACTCCTGCGACTCGCGGTCGCGCGGCTGCGCCAGCGGCACCGGGATCTCGGCGCGCACCCGCCCCGGGTTGGATCCCAGGATCAGGATGCGATCGGCCATCAGCACGGCCTCCTCGATGTTGTGGGAGACCAGCAAGATGCCGCGGGTGGGGATCTTGCGCTCGGCCCACAGGTCGAGCAGGTCGGTGCGCATGGTCTCGGCGGTGAGCACGTCGAGGGCCGAGAACGGCTCGTCCATCAGCAGCACGTCGGGGTTGATCACCAGCGCCCGCGCGAAGCCCACGCGCTGGCGCATGCCTCCGGAAAGCTCGCGCGGATAGGCCGACTCGAAACCGTCGAGGCCGATCAGGTCGATGGCCGCCAGCGCACGCTGGCGGCGCTCGGCCGGCGGCACCTTGAGCGCCTCGAGCCCGAGCTCGACGTTCTGCAGCACGGTCAGCCACGGAAACAGCGCAAAGGTCTGGAACACCATCGCCAGCCCCGGCACCGGGCCCTGGATCGGGCGCCCGCGATGCAGCAGCTTGCCGGCCGACGGCTCCGACAGCCCGGCCAGCATGCGCAGCAGCGTGGACTTGCCGGAGCCCGAGCGCCCGAGCAGCACCAGGATCTCGTGTTCGCGCAGCCGCAGGTTGACGTCGTCGAGGATCAGCAGCTCGGTGCCGTCCGGGGCCTTGAAGGCCTTGCGCACATGCTCGGCGAGAAAAATGTCGTCGGCGTCGGACGGCTGCGGGGAGGCGGATTGCGCGGGGACGGACATGGGCGCGGGCTCCGGGAAAAGGGTCTTCAATCCAGGCGCACGCGACGCGTGGCCAGGTCGTACAGGCGGCGCCAGAACACGCGGTTGACCAGGGTCACGTACAGGGACATGACGCCCACGCCGAGCGCGATCTCGGCGCCCTTGCCAGCCGACGTGGCGCGGCTGATGTAGGCCCCGAGCCCGTTGGCCACCAGGGTCTTGTCGCCCCAGCTGACCACTTCGGCGACGATGCTGGCGTTCCACGCACCGCCCGACGCGGTGATCGCACCGGTGACGAAACCCGGGAAGATACCCGGCAGGTACAGGCGCTTCCACAGCAGCCAGCCGCGCACCCCCAGGTTGGTGGCCGCCTCGCGCATGTCGTTGGGAATCGCCGACGCCGCGCCCACCACCGAGAACAGCACGTACCACATGCTGCCCAGCACCATCAGCGGGGCGGTGAACACGTCGACGTCGAGATGCCAGCGAACGATGACCAGCACGAACAACGGAAACAGCAGGTTGGCCGGAAAGGCGGCGAGGAACTGCGCCAGCGGCTGGACCTTCGCGGCCCAGCGCGGGCGCAGGCCGATCCACACCCCGGCCGGCACCCAGACCAGCGCGGAAAGCCCGACCAGCACCAGCACCTTGAAGCCGGTGAGCAGCCCCAGCCACAGCACATGCCCGACCATCGGCCAGCCGAAATCGCGCGGCAGCACCTGCGCCAGCGTGACCACGGCCCACAGCGCGAAGGCCACCAGCGCGGCATAGAACACGCCGTCGCCGTAGCGCACCAGCCTGGGCGACGCCGGGGTGGCACGCCCGGCTCGCGGCGCGAGCATCAGGCTGAGCTCCCACAGCCCCCGGGGAATCACGCCGAGCACCTTGATGAAACGCGTGCGGCGCAGGAAATCGAGCACGAAGGAAGTCGGCGCCTCGCTCGACGCCGTCATCTCCAGCTTGAACTTGTCGGCCCACGCCACGATGGGCCGGAACAGCAGGGTGTCGTAGAGCAGGATGATGATGACCATGGCGAAGATCGCCCAGCCGATCGCCCCCAGGTCCTTGGCGGCGATCGCCCGCGCGATGTACGAGCCGATGCCCGGCACCGTGACCGTCTGGCCCGACACGGTGATCGCCTCCGACGCCACGACCATGAACCAGCCGCCGGACATCGACATCATGGTGTTCCACAGCAGCCCCGGCATGGCGAAGGGAAGCTCGAGTTTCCAGAAGCGCTGCCAGGCGTTGAGCCGGTACAGCGCGCTGGCCTCCTGCAGGTCCCGCGGCAGGGTCTTCATGCCCTGGTACAGGGCGAAGGTCATGTTCCAGGCCTGGCCGGTGAACACGGCGAAGATCACCGCCATCTGCACGCCCCAGAGGCTGCCGGGGAACATCGCGATGAACCCGGTGACGGTGATCGACAGGTAGCCCAGCACTGGAACCGACTGCAGGATGTCCAGCGCCGGGATCAGCACCCGTTCGGCATAGCGGTTGTGCGCAGCCAGCCACGCATAGACGATGGTGAACACCAGCGAAACGACCAGCGCCACCAGCATGCGCAGCACCGTGTACAGGCCGTATGCCGGCAGGGCCAGCGGCGACAGCGAGATGCTCAGCTCCTGCCCGACGTGGTAGGGCACCGCCATCTGGCGCCCGGCATGGCTGATGATGAAGAACAGCGCGATGACCAGCGGCAGCGCGAGCAGGTCGCGCCGGTTCGGCACGGGCAGGGGCAGGCGGCGCAGGGCGTAGGACATCGCGTTGACAGGCTTCGTGGCACGCGCGACGCGGCGTGCGCTATGACGGGTTTCACGACGGGTCCGGCGCAGCCTCGCGCACACGCGGTGGGCTGCCGGCCGGAGCGCCGGCACGCCCCCAGGGGGGCGTGCCTCGCAAGGCAGGCCCGCCGGCGGTTTCGCGCGACAGGCTGCCGCAGAAGTGCATGAAGCCCCAGCCAACAGTCTATAAGCTTCGATTTGACATTACCGTGACTACGCAAATCCGACGCCTCTGGCGACGTGCGCGGATACAACAGCCACAATGCCGCGCGGCGGCGGCACAATGCTCGTCGTCCACCGACCGACCGCCGCCCATGCGCCGCTACCTCTACGTCTCGCTCGCTGCCGCGTTCGGCGTGATCGCGCTCAAGCTCGGCGCCTGGCATTTCACCGGCTCGGTGGGTTTCCTGTCCGACGCGCTGGAGTCGCTGGTCAACGTGGTCGCCGCCGCGTTCGCGCTGCTGATGGTGGCGATCGCCGGGCGTCCGCCCGACTCGGACCACCCCTACGGGCACACCAAGGCCGAGTACTTCTCCAGCGCCCTCGAGGGCCTGCTGATCGGCGTGGCGGCGCTGGGCATCGCGGCCGAGGCGGTGCACCGCCTGCTGCAGCCGCACCCGGTGCACGCGGTGCCGGCCGGCGTGGCGCTCAACGCGCTGGCGACCCTGATCAACCTGGGCGTGGCGCGCTGGATGCTCTCCGGCGCGCGGCGCCTGCGCTCCATCGTGCTGGAGGCCGACGCGCGCCACCTGCTGGCCGACGTGTGGACCAGCGTCGGCGTGATCGTCGGCGTATCGCTGGTGCCGTTGACCGGGTGGCTGTGGCTCGACCCCATCGTCGGCATCGTCGTCGCCGGGCACATCGTCGGCGAGGCCTGGCGCCTGGTCGCCCGCTCGGTCGACGGGCTCATGGATCGCTCGCTGCCCGATGCCGACATCGCCGAGGTGAACCTGGTGCTGCAGCGCTATCGCAACGTGGACGTGCGCTTCGATCACGTGAGAACGAGGCGCGCCGGTACCCGGCGCTTCGTGAGCATGCACATGCACATGCCGGCGCACTGGAGCCTGGGGCGCGCGGCGCATTGCCGGCTGCAGGTCGAGCGCGCGCTGACCGAGCATATCGCCGGACTGGTGGCCACCATCGAAATGCTCCCGCAGGGCGAGGAAAGCCTGCTCGACGGCGCCAACCCGCCGGCGACGCGCGGCGCGCCGGAAGGCTGAAGGCCTGCGCGAATCGACCATGCCCCTGCCGCCGCCGAAGCGAGACGAGCACGGCTACCATCGGGATGAGGCCGCGCCGGCTGCAAAGCCCGCCTCGCTTACCTTCCCGTCCAGGAGACCGCCATGCGCCTACGCAGTGAATCCTTCCAGGACCAGCACGCCATCCCGTCCACGCATGCGTTCTGCAAGCCGGCGTCGGTCGGACACGTCGCGCTTTCGGACAATCGCAACCCGCACCTGGCGTGGGACGAGGTGCCCGCCGGCACGCGCAGTTTCGTGCTGCTGTGCCACGACCCCGACGTGCCCAGCTCGGCCGAGGACGTCAACCGCGAGGGCCGCACCGTGCCGGCGTCGCTGCCGCGCGTGGACTTCTTCCACTGGGTGCTCGTCGACCTGCCCGCCGGGCAGCGCGAAATCGCCGCAGGCTCGATGAGCGCCGGCGTGACCGCACGCGGCAAGCCGCCGCTGCCGGGCCCCGCGCCGCGCCACGGCATCAACGATTACACCGCGTGGTTCCGCGGCGACCAGGACATGCAGGGCCGCTATTTCGGCTACGACGGTCCCTGCCCGCCCTGGAACGATGCGCTGGCGCACCGCTACGTGTTCACGCTGTTCGCGCTGGACCTCGAGCGCTGCCCGGTGGACGGGGAGTTCACCGGCCAGCAGGTGCGCGAGGCGATGACCGGGCACATCCTGGCGCATGCGAGCATCACCGGCAGCTACACCCTCAACCCGACGCTGACCCACGTGGCCTGAGCCGCAGGCGGATCGCCGACGCTACACTTCGGCGCGCCGCGACCCGATACTCCCCCGTCCTGTTCCACGATTTCCGTTCCGTCGATGTCCTCCTCCCCGAATCCGCGCAAAGCCTTGAACCCGCACCTGCAGGGCCTGCTCGGAATCCTGCTGGGCGTGATCGTCATCGCCGCGGTGCTGGGACTGCTGCGCCTGCGCCGCGACCACACGCCGGTGGACCCGGCCGAGCTCTCGCTGAGCACCACGTCGTCGTGCATGGCGCAGGCCATCCAGCAGGCATCTTCGGGCGGGCACATCATCACCTACGGCGAGCTCGACGACCTGAAGCGGCGCTGCGGCTCCTGAGCGGCCGCCGGCGCGACCGCCCCGCCCTGCAAGCGATGAACGGCCGCCGCCTCGCGCCATGCTTCATCGCCCACCGCCTCGGCGCGGGCCTGGGCGCGGAGAATTCCGCGGCCGCCTGCCGGGCCGCCTTGCAGGCGGGTTTTCGCGCCTTCGAGTGCGACATCAAGTTCAGCTCCGACGGCCAGGCTTTCGCGCTGCACGACGACGCGCTGCTGCGCACCCATGGCCAGGCGCTGCGCGCCAGCGCGCTGCCATGGCGCCGCCTGCGCGAGCTGGCGGGCGGCGACGACTCCGGGCTGGCGAGCCTGGAGCAGCTGCGCGAACTGCTGCGCACCTGCGTCGAGCCGACCTGGATGAACCTGGAGATCAAGCCCGACGACGACGCCGGTGCCGCGCTGCAGGCCGACTGGGGGCGCCGGCTGGCCGAACGGGCCGAGCACCTGTGGGACGGTGATTGCGAGGCCCTGTGCCTGTCGTCGTTCTCGCTGCCCGCGCTGCAGGGCGCCGCCGACGCGGCGCCGCGCCTGCCACGCGCCTGGCTGTGCCAGCGTCTGCCAGGGCATTGGCGCGGCGTGGTCCAGGCGCTGCGCCTGCGGGCCGTGCACCTGGCGGCCGAGGCCGGCAACGCGCAGGCCATCGCGCCGCTGCGTGGTGCCGGTCTGGACGTTCGCGTGTACACGGTCAACGACCCGGCCCTGATGCGCCACTGGCTGGACCTCGGCGCCAGCGGCGTGTTCACCGACGTCGTGCCGCAGGCACAAAATCCCTGAAACCGACACCATGGCCGATCGACGCAACCCCCGCATCGGCGTGCTCAGCGCGCTGAAGGCCGAGCAGCAGATGCTGCTGCAGGAGCTGCTGGCCGCACGCCCGCTGCAACTGCACGGCCAGCGCGCCTACCACCGCGGCCGGCTGTGGGGCTTCGATGCGGTGCTGGTGCTGTCGGGCGTGGGCAAGGTCGCCGCGGCCACCAGCGCGACCAGCCTGATCGCCGAGTTCGGCTGCGAGGCCCTGCTGTTCACCGGTACCGCGGGGGGGCTGGGCGAAGGCGTGAACATCGGCGACATCGTGGTCGCCGAGCAATGCCTGCAGCACGACCTGGACGCGTCGCCATTGTTTCCCCGCTTCGAGGTGCCGTTGACCGGCCGCAGCCACTTCGCCACCGACGCGGCATGGAGCCAGCGCCTGGCCACGGCATCGCAGCAGGCCCTCGACGGGATGCTGGGCGACCTCGCCGGACACAGTCGCCTGCGCAGCCTGGGCATCGACAGCCCGCGCCTGCACCGCGGGCTGCTGCTCAGCGGCGACCGCTTCATCTCCGGCCCGTCGCAGGCCGCCGAGCTGCGCGCGCTGCTGCCCGGCGCGGTGGCGGTGGACATGGAAAGCGCGGCGGTGGCGCAGGTGTGCGCCGACTACCGCGTGCCGTTCGCCGCGCTGCGCTGCATCTCCGACCGCGCCGACGCCACCGCGCACATCGACTTCGACCGCTTCACCAACCTCGTCGCCCGCCATTACAGCGCCGCCGTGCTGCGCCTGGCCCTTCGCGGGGGGGTGTGAGCCCCCTCCGTCGCGGGGGGCGACCCCCGCTCCGTCCCCCCAGGGGGGACAACCCCTGCCTTGGGGCGGCCCTGCGGCAGGAGGTTTCTCGGCATTGAGGGAGCCTCACGTTGGCGTGAGGGTTTCACGCGGGTCCCATAGCCGCCTGCGGCGGCCCCAAGCCAAGGAGGTGGCGGGTGAGTGTTGGTCCTGGGCCGCGCAGCGGCTCTGGGGCCCACCTGAAAACCAAAGCTACCGCGCCACCCTCCCATTGTCGAGAACACTCCCGCCGCAGAGCCGCCCCAAGGCAGGAGATTTCTTGGCATTGAGGGAGCCTCACGTTGGCGTGAGGGTTTCACGCGGGTCCCATAGCCGCCTGCGGCGGCCCCAAGCCAAGGAGGTGGCGGGTGAGTGTTGGTCCTGGGCCGCGCAGCGGCTCTGGGGCCCA
>JAJZTW010000008.1:0-17103 GCA_021847345.1 Pseudomonadota bacterium | reverse complement strand
GGCATTGAGGGAGCCTCACGTTGGCGTGAGGGTTTCACGCGGGTCCCATAGCCGCCTGCGGCGGCCCCAAGCCAAGGAGGTGGCGGGTGAGTGTTGGTCCTGGGCCGCGCAGCGGCTCTGGGGCCCACCTGAAAACCAAAGCTACCGCGCCACCCTCCCATTGTCGAGAACACTCCCGCCGCAGAGCCGCCTCAAGGCGGGGTGTGTCCCCCCTGGGGGGACGGAGCCGGGCTCGCGCCCGGCGACGGAGGGGGCCCACCCCTCCCCGGCCGGCCGGCGACCAGGGCGAAGGTGAAGAGGCGGCACTCGATGGGGCCGTTGAACAGCACGTGGCGGCGCGAGGCCTTGAGGCCGAGCGCGCGCTCGGCGCGCAGGTCGGCCAGCAGCAAGGCTGCGTTCCAGCCGGTGAAACCGTGCTTGAGGCGGCTGCCCAGGCGACCCAGGAAATCGTCGGACTGCGCGCCCTTGGCCTCGATGCGCTCGGCGTACGGCGGGTTGCTCAACACCCAGCCGGACTGCCCTTCGGCGAGGGACAGCGGCGCGGCGCCATCCAGCGCGTCGGCCTGGCGCACGCGCAGCACCTGCTCGACCCCGGCGCGCTGGGCGTTGGCCTCGGTCAGGCGCACCATGCGCGGATCGATGTCGGCGGCCAGCAGCGGCGCGGCGGGCTCGCGGCGGGCCGCTGCCGCCTGTTCGCGCAGTTCGCGCCAGCGCGCCGCGTCGAAACCCTGCAGGCGTTCGAAGCCGAAGGTGCGCTGCAATCCCGGCGCGATGCAGCAGGCCACCTGCGCGGCCTCGATGGCGATGGTGCCGGCGCCGCAGAACGGGTCGTACAGAACGGCTGCGGGCGTCCAGCCGGCAAGGCGCAGCAGCCCGGCGGCCAGGTTCTCCTTCAACGGCGCCTCGCCATGCTCGGTGCGCCAGCCGCGCTTGAACAGCGCCTCCCCCGAGGTGTCGAGGTACAGCGTGGCGCTGGTCGCGTCGAGATGCACATGCACGCGCACGTCGGGGTTCTCGCGGGCCACGCTCGGGCGCTCGCCATGATGCATGCGAAAGTGATCGCACACTCCGTCCTTGGCCCGCAGGGTCACGAACTGCAGGCTGGTCAACGGGCTGCGATCGGCGGTGACGTGCAGTCGCAGGGTCTGCGACGGATCGAACCAGCGCTCCCAGGGCTGGCGCAACGCCAGCCGGTACACGTCGTCGGCATGGGCGGCCGGGCCCTGCGCCACTCGCAGCAGCACGCGCGACGCGATGCGGCTGTGCAGGTTGAGCAGCATGACGTCGGTCAGGCTGGCGCGCAGCAGCAGGCCGGCCGTGACCACCGCGTCGACGCGCGCCGCGCAGCCCGGGATGTCGCGGATCTCATCCACCAGGGCCTGCTCCAGGCCGCGCGGGCAAGGCAGGTACAGACTGCAGGAATCGGACATCGGGCGGGGCTCGGGAAAACGCGCCACTGACGGCGCCGGGGCCGACATCGTAGCCGCTGGGGGTCCGGGCGGCAGGCTTGACCCGCATGCATCACGCCGATTAGATTTTGCCGCGTGCCGCGCCGGCGGCCCCAACCGCCACCGACCATGCCCCTGCACGCCACCCCGCGCCCCGCGCGCCCCCAGCCGATCTCGTGGCGACGTGCGTTGTACGCGCTGGCACTGGGCAGCGCGCTGCTGGCGTCGCCGGTGCGGGCTGCCACCCCCGCGGCACCGCTGCTGCTGCAGGTCAGGAACGGCCTGGTCCAGGAAAACGAGGTCGCGCTGTCGAATGGCGCGCAGGCCCTGGCCGACACCATCGGCCGCGCCACCGGGCGACGCACGCTATGGGTGGCGCACGACGCGCTGGGCCCGACGCTGGTCCGGCAGCAGCCCGACTACGCCTTCGTCAAGCCGCCGAGCATCAGCGCCAGGCTGCTGGCCAAGGGCTGGCAGCTGGTGGCCGTGGCCTTGCCGCCGCACGGCTTCGGCGTCGACTTCATCGCGCAGCCCTGCCCGGGCCATGCCGGCCAGGTGCTGCTGGGCGGCCCGACGCTGAGCACTCTCGGCGTGGCCGCGTCGGCGCCGGCGAGCTGCGTGCCGGCCGGCCAGGTCTGGAATTCGCCGGCGGCGGTGCTGCTGGCCCCGGCCCGGGGAAGCCTGGTGGACAAGGTCGCCGCCAAGCTGTGGCGCATGCACGGCCGCGCGCTGCCGCGCACGGTGCACGTGCAGTACCAGAACGCGGTGACCGATTTCATGCAGCTGAGCCACGCCGCGGTGGTCGGCGCGGTCACGCCGCTGGTGTCGGCGCAGTGGCGCGCCCACGGCGGCGTCGTGCTGGCCCACCAGGAAATGCCCTTCTGGACCTTGCTGGCCGCCCCAGGCGTCGCGCCGGACCAGGTGGCCAAGGTGCGCGCGGCCCTGCTGGCCCCGGATTCCCAGGCCATGAACCGCACACTGCACGTGGCCGGCTGGAAGCCGGGCGACCCGCAGGTCTACGCCGACTTCCTGCACTGGCTGGCCAGGCCCTGAAGTCCCGGCCCGGCGGCGCCAGGCTCAGCCAGCGGCCAGCGGCTGAGCCGATGCCTGCTCGAGCGCGTCGACGAATCGCGCGGCGACGTCGAAGCCGGTCTGGTCGCGGATTTCGACAAAGCAGGTCGGGCTGGTGACGTTGATCTCGGTCAGCCGGTCGCCGATGATGTCCAGCCCGACGAGCAGCAGGCCGCGCGCGGCCAGCGTCGGCCCCATCGCACGCGCGATGGCCAGGTCCTGCGCCGTGAGTTCCTGGGCCCGACCCAGACCGCCCGCGGCCAGGTTGCCCCGGGTCTCTCCGCCCTGCGGAATTCGCGCCAGCGCGTACGGCACCGGCTCGCCGCCGATCACCAGCACGCGCTTGTCGCCCTGGGCGATCTGCGGGATGAAGGCCTGGGCCATGATGGTGCGCCGCCCCATGTCGGTGAGGGTCTCGAGCACCACGCCCAGGTTCGCGTCCGGAGCTCCGTCGGCGCTGTTGCGCAAGCGGAACACCCCGCTGCCGCCCATGCCGTCCAGCGGCTTCACGATCACGTCGCCCTGCTCGCGCGCGAACCCGCGCAGAGCCGCCGGGTCGCGGCTGACCAGGGTGCGCGGGATGAACTGCGGCCACTCGAGAATGGACAGCTTTTCCGGATGGTCGCGCAGCGCGCGCGGCCGGTTGAACACCCGCGCTCCCTCGCGCTCGGCCTGCTCCAGCAGGTGCGTGGCGTAGAAGAACTCGCTGTCGAAGGGCGGGTCCTTGCGCATCAGCACCGCGTCGAAGTCGCGCAACGCGCAATGCACCACCTCGATCTCGGTGAACCATGGGCGCGCCGTGTCCAGGGGCTCGACATGACGGCATGGGGCGCTGACCGGCTGCGCGCCGTCGCCGCCGCTGCTCCACTGCAGCTGTCGCGGCTCGCAGGCCCACACGGCGTGCCCGCGGCGCGCGGCCTCGCGCATCATGGCCAGGGTCGAGTCCTTCTTCGGGCTGAAGGACTCCAGCGGATCGGCGACGAACAGGAGTTTCATGGTGGCGGTCGGCGCGCCGGAGAGGCCCGGCGCGCCAGCGGGTTCATTCGGACTCGGCCTCGGGGTCGGTGCGCTCGAGCTCGTAGCTGGCAGCCACCAGCGCCAGGCGGGCGATCACCCCGTACATGTGGAAGCGGTTGGGCCCGTTGGTGCCGGGCTTGGCATCCGGATTGGTGACGTTGAACTGCTCGTCGAAGGCCAGGGGCACGAAGTGCATGCCGGGCGAGTTCAGGTTCTCGTTCGGGCCGCGGTCGGTATGCACGCGGTAGAAGCCGCCGACCACGTAGCGGTCCATCATGTAGACCACCGGCTCGCACACCGCTTCCTGCAGGCGCTCGATGCTTGGGATGCCTTCCTGCACGATCACGTCGCGCACCTCCATGCCCTCCTTGACCACGCTCATCTTGTTGCGGGTCTTGCGGTTGAGGTCTCGCACCTCGCTGGCATCGTGCACCATCATCACGCCCATGCCGTAGGTGCCGGCGTCGGCCTTCACCGCAACAAAGGGCTTTTCATGGATGCCGTATTCCTTGTACTTGCGGCGCACCTTGGCGAGCACGCCGTCGACCGCCTCAGCCAGCTGCTCCTCGCCCTGGCGCTGCTGGAAGTCGATTCCGCCGCACTGCGCGAAATACGGATTGAGCATCCAGGGGTCGACACCGATGAGCTTGGCGAAGCGCTTGACCACCGCGTCGTAGCTGCGGAAATGGCTGCTCTTGCGCCGCGTCTTCCAGCCCGCGTGCAGCGGCGGCAGCAGGTACTGCTCGAACAGGCCCTGCAGGTCGGCGGGCACCCCCGACGACAGGTCGTTGTTGAGCAGGATCGTGCAGGGGTCGAAATCCTTGGTGCCCAGGCGGCGGCGGCTGCGCACCAGCGGCTCGAGCAGCAGGCTGTCCCCGTTGGGCAGGTTCACGGTCTTGGGCTCGGTGATGGTTTCATCGACCGTGCCCACATGCACGTTCAGGCCCGCCTGGTGGAAGATCTGGGTCAGGCGCGACAGATTCTCGAGATAGAAGGTGTTGCGGGTGTGTTTCTCGGGAATCAGCAGCAGGCCCTTCGCCTCGGGGCAGATCTTCTCGATGGCTGCCATCGCCGCCTGCACGGCCAGCGGCAGCATTTCCTCCGACAGGTTGTTCCACCCGCCCGGGAACAGGTTGGTGTCCACCGGCGCCAGCTTGAAGCCGCCGTTGCGCAGGTCCACCGACGCGTAGAACGGCGGCTGGTGTTCCATCCACTCCAGGCGGAACCAGCGCTCGATCGACGGCTGGGCTTCGAGAATGCGCTGCTCGAGTTCGAGCACCGGGCCGCTATCGGCGGAAACGAGATGGGGAATCATGCGCGATGCACCTTGGAATCGGGAAAGGCCCGGCAGGCCACAACGTTCGATTGTTGCAGACACCGGGCCGAAGCGTGCGGAAGCACCCAGCAGCGTGGGGCGGGACTTCTGCGGCTGATATGGGGTCTGCCCGGGGTCTGCGCAAGGGGGCCCGAGCGACGGTGCGGCAAAAACCAAAAAAAAGCGCCCGGGTCGACCGGGCGCAACGTTCCTGCTCTGGAGACAGGGGGCCGGGCCGTCCAGGCGGCCCGGGTGAACGAACAGGCGGGGCGCCTGGGGGCGCTCAGAGCACCTGCTCGCCGTGCAGGCTGATGTCCAGACCCTCGCGCTCCTGCTCCTCGCTCACGCGCAGGCCCAGCAGCATGTCGATCAGCTTCAGGATCACAAAGGTCACGACGGCGTCGTAGACGATGGTCACCGCCACCCCCTTGGCCTGGATCAGCAGCTGCGCGGCATTGCCCTCGAGCATGCCGGCGGTTCCGCCGATGGCCTTGACCGCGAACACCCCGGTCAGCATCGCGCCCAGGATGCCGCCGATGGCGTGCACGCCGAAGGCGTCGAGCGAGTCGTCGTAGCCGATCATCTCCTTCATGTAGACGGCGGTCCAGAAGCACACCGCGCCGGCGGCCAGGCCGATGATCAGCGCACCGCTGGGACCGACGAAGCCCGACGCCGGCGTGATCGCCACCAGGCCGGCGACCGCGCCCGAGCAGATGCCCAGGATGGTCGGCTTGCCGCGCGCCATCCACTCGACGAACATCCAGGCCAGCGCGGCCGCGCCGGTGGCGATCTGGGTAGCCGCCATGGCCATGCCGGCACGATCGCTGGCGGCCACCGCGGAACCGGCGTTGAAGCCGAACCAGCCCACCCACAGCAGCGAGGCGCCGATCATGGTCAGCACCAGGTTGTGCGGAGGCATCGCCTCCTTGCCGTAGCCCACGCGCTTGCCCAGCACCAGCGCCGCCACCAGGCCGGCCACACCGGCGTTGATGTGCACCACGGTGCCGCCGGCGTAGTCGAGCACGCCGTCACCGCCCAGCCAGCCGCCGGGGCCCCACACCATGTGGGCGATCGGCGCATACACGGCGAGCAGCCACAGGCCCATGAACCACAGCAGCGCGGAGAACTTCATGCGGTCGGCGAAGGAGCCGACGATCAGCGCCGGGGTGATGATCGCGAAGGTCATCTGGAAGGTCATGTAGGTCGTCTCCGGGATGGTCGGGGCCAGCGAGTTGACGCTGTCCAGACCCATGCCGGAGAGGAACAACCTGCTCAATCCTCCCAGGAAGCCCGAGCCGCTGGTGAACGCCAGGCTGTAGCCGGCGATCATCCACAGCACGGTGACCAGCGCGGTGATCGCGAAGCTCTGCATCAGCGTGGCCAGCACGTTCTTCTTGCGCACCATGCCGCCGTAGAAAAGCGCCAGGCCCGGGATGGTCATCATCAGCACCAGCGCCGTGGAGGTGAGCATCCACGCGTTGTCGCCGGAGTTGATGAACGCCGCCGGGTTCTTGGCCGCCGAAGCCGCTGCAGCGGGCGCCGCCGCCGGCGTGGCGGCCGGGGTGGCAGCCGGCGTGGCTGCGGGAGCCGCGGTGGCCGCCGCCGCGGGTGCGGAAGCGGCGGTCTGCGCCCATGCGGCCATGGGCGAACCCAGCATGACCAGGCTCAGGGCGATGCCTGCGAAATATTTTTTCATGTCCTTGACCTTTCAGGAATGCGATCTCTCACAGCGCATCGCCGCCGGTCTCGCCGGTGCGAATGCGGATCACCTGCTCGAGCGACGACACGAAGATCTTGCCGTCGCCGATCTTGCCGGTGCGTGCCGAGGCCTCGATGGCCTCGACGGTGCGTTCGACCAGGGTCTCCGGCACGGCCGCCTCGATCTTCACCTTGGGCAGGAAATCGACCACGTACTCGGCTCCGCGATACAGCTCGGTATGCCCCTTCTGGCGCCCGAAGCCCTTGACCTCGGTGACGGTGATGCCGGTGACGCCGATACCCGACAGCGCCTCGCGCACCTCGTCGAGCTTGAAGGGCTTGATGATGGCCATGATCATCTTCATGGATGGCTCCTTGGATGGCAGGAAGAGAGGCGTTCAGAACGAGTAGGCGGCCAGCAGCTCGACGGAGGTCTGCTTGTTCTTCGACCCGTTGTCGAAAATCAGCACGTCCGACTTGTCCTGGCGCAGCTCGGCGGCGAGCTTGACGTTCTTCACCGGCGTGTAGTTCAGCGCCAGGGTCAGCTCCTTGAGCTTGTTGGGCGTACCCAGCATTCCGCCGGCGGCGGCCGATGCGATGCCCTGCTTGTCATCCAGGTACTCGCCACGCCCTGACAGCGTGAACTGGTCGTTGATGGCGTAGTTGGCGTACAGCGCATAGCCGTCGGCCTTGCCGCTGCCCGAGCCGACGCCGTTGTACGAGTCCTTGCTCACCAGGTCGATGTTGAGCCCGAAGTTCAGCGCATCGGTGGCCGTGAAATTGCCCACCAGGTCGAGCAGTTGTTCCTTGCCCGGGCTGCCGGTGTAGTACGTGCCGGTCCCGGTGTAGTAGTAGGCGGCCGAGTAGCTGAACATCTTGGTCGGGCTGCCCGACGCGCCGAGTTCGATGGTCTTGGAAGTGCCGGTGACCTGGGTCGCGTGGTTGAAGCCCTCGTTGACCCCGGCGGTGACGGTCAGCGCTCCGTTGACCGCGTAGGCCGTGCGCAACCCGGTGTGGTAGATCGGCTCGAGGGAATAAAACAGAAGCGAGCGAGAGATCTCGTTGTTGCCGAGCGGGCTGACCACTTCCATGCCGGCCAGCGTGGGCAGGCGGCCGGCCATCACGGTCAGGTTGCCCTGGGCGTATTGCACGAAGGCGTTGGCCACTCCCATCTGCGTGCCTCCGGGCAGGTAGGTGGCGTCGCTGCCGCCGAGCAGCGTGACCGAGCCGCCGAAGCCGCTCGACGGCAGGTACGACGCGGTCAGCGAGGCCTGGTTGAACGTGAAGCCGTTTTGCGTCGTGTCGAACTGGCGCAGCGCCGGCGTGGTGTCGAAATGCGTGTAGGTGCTGGCCAGGTAGCCGGTCAGGCTCAGGCCCGGCGTGGCCGCGATCACCGCGCCCAGGCTGGGGGCCGGCGCGGTGCCGTCGGCGTGGGCCAGCGCGGGAAAGGCGAACGCCAGAGCCAGGCTGGCTGCGACAGTGGCTTGTTTCATCAGGATCCTCCTCAGGGCGGAACGGTTGGCGGAATCGGAAGCGGGGTCGATGTCGAGACAGCACGATCTCCCGCCGGCCATTCGCTTCTGCAGCTTCCGTGCCAGGGGGTGCAGGACGCCATGCACGCCCCGTTCCGGGGTTTCGCGGGGTCCCTTGCGCACCACCACGGTGCGTCGCCTCGGTGCCTTGCGCAACCCTGGTGCGGCCGGGGCCGCGACGCACCGGCCCGGTGTTTCCCTTGCGTCACGCATTGGCAATGCGCGGGCTCGTGGGCAGGAGGCACGCTTGGCGCGACAATGCAGCCTGACAAAGCCGCCGCCGGCCGCACCCCTGGCCGGACCGTGGCGGACACCGCCGAACCGTTCCAGGGCCCGCGCCCGCCGCGCGACCCACGTCAGCCGAGGCCACCATGATCGACACCACGCCCCCTCCCGATCCGACATCCGCCGGCGGCTCGCCGCACCCCTCCATGCCGCCGAATTCGCCTCGCGCGTTCCTGCGCCGCGCCGCGCAGGCGCTGGAGCAGTCGCCGCTGAAGGACGTTCAGCGCAATGTGCGCGCGCTCGCCCATTCGGCTGCCGGGCGCCTCGATCTCGTCACCCGCGAGGAGTTCGACGGGCTGCAGGCCATGCTCAACGCCTCGGCGCAGCGCGTGGCCCAGCTCGAAGCCCAGGTCGCTGCGCTGGAGTCGCACCTGGCGGCGCAGGCGCGCGGCGCGGCCGAGCCGCCCCCGGCGCCGCGCAACGCCGACTGAGAAGGTGTGAGCGGCAGCGCCGGCTCGCCTGACCATGCCGCTGGCGGTCGTCGCGAGCCGGGCCCTGCTGGGTCTGCAGGCACCGCCCGTGCAGGTGGAAGTGCACCTGTCGGGCGGGCTGCCGAGCTTTTGCATCGTTGGCCTTCCCGACACCGAGGTACGCGAGGCGCGCGAGCGCGTGCGTAGCGCGCTGCTCAACAGTTCGCTGCCGTTCCCGTCGGCAAGGCGAATCGTGGTCAACCTGGCGCCGGCCGACCTGCCCAAGGAATCCGGGAGATTCGACCTGCCGATCGCGCTGGGCCTGCTGGCCGCGCAGGGAGTGATCGACCCCGCCGCGCTGCGTGGCCACGAGTTCGCCGGGGAGCTTTCGCTGTCAGGCGACCTGCGCCCCGTCCACGGCGCGCTGGCCATGACCTGCGCGTCGCACGCGGTACGCGAGTCGCAGGAGCGTCTCGTGCTGCCGCTGGCCAGCGCCCGCGAGGCAGCGCTGGCCGCGCCCGCCGCGGTGCTCGGCGCGGGGCACCTGAGCGACGTCGTCGCCTACCTGGCCGGGCAGCTCGACCCCGCCGAGCTGCGGGTATCGGCACAGCCCTGCGCGGCGGCCGAGCCTGTCGCCGACCTCGCCGACGTGCGCGGCCAGGCGCAGGCGCGGCGTGCGCTGGAGATCGCCGCTGCCGGGGAACATCACCTGCTGCTGGTGGGCCCCCCGGGCAGCGGCAAGTCCATGCTCGCGCAGCGCCTGCCAGGCCTGCTGCCAGCGTTGAGCCACGAGCAGGCCCTGCAAAGCGCAGCCATGCTCAGCCTGTCGAACTCGTTCCGGGCCCAGGCGTGGGGCCGGCGCAGCCTGCGCAGCCCGCACCACGGCTGCTCCGCGGCCGCGCTGCTGGGAGGCCTGGGGCCCGGCGGCCTGCGTCCGGGTGGGCAGCAAATAAATTACCCAAAACGGGAGGGCATTCGAATCAACAGGTTAGGCGCGGCATGAACAAAGTTGCGCGCATGCTTTGCTCAAGTTTGCACCCAAGAAATGTTTGATCCGTCAACAGGGCATCGGGCGGATCTCTAAGGGCGGCTCCTCGGCCTGAGCGGGCACTGGTCCGAGGTTGCGGCGACGACAGCCATGGTGTGGTCAGCAGTCGCTGAGGTCGTCAGCATCCTGCGGGCCCACTTCCAGCGCTGGCCAGGAGCCGCGGGCGGCCCATCGCCGCCGCGCCGCATCGCGCCGGCCCAATGGCCCAATGGCCGATGCCAGGGTGAAGCAGTCAATCAGGGCGACCATGAGTGGTAGAAGTTCGACCAACGCGATCGCCTGGGGCTGGCAGGTTGGCAATGCGGAAGCAGCCGCGCCATTGGGTCAACCGCTGCGGGCGACCCTCCATGGAGCTCGACACTGACGGGAACTGCTCTTGGCTCACGAGACACACCCTGTCATCATCCACGTCGTGGGCCGTCTCCTGGAGGGACGGCGCCCATCGCACCCAAGCCACTACGGGGCGAGGCCAGCGCAGCGCCGTGGCGTCGACGCGCGCGGAGGAGAAGTCGCATGCCTGAACAGCCAGCCTCATTCGATGCGGAGAGCTACAAGAGAACGCAGCGGGAACAGTGGGACAAGGACGGCGCAGCATGGCACCGCTGGGCACCCACCCTGGACCGCTGGTATGGCGACGCAACCCGGCTCATGCTCGACATGGCCGATGTTCAGCCCGGGCATCGCATCCTTGACATCGCCGCCGGAGCAGGCGAGCCCGCGATCAGCGCAGCCAAACGCGTCGGGCCGGGTGGCTACGTGCTCGCGACAGATATCTCGAAAGGGATCGTCAGCATTGCATCGCGCGTGGCCCGGGAGCAGGGCTATGAGCAGATCGAGACGCGCGTCATGGACGGAGAGAACCCAGATGTTCCCGACGCATCCTTCGATGCGGTGCTGTGCCGCCTTGGTCTGATGTATATGCCCCACCCCGTAAAGGCACTGCGCGAGTGGCGCCGAGCGCTGAGAACGGGTGGCCGCGTCGCCGTCGTCGTCTTCTCCACCCCGGACCGAAACGATTGGGGCGCTGTGCCTGCATCCGTCATTCGACGGCGCGCCGGACTCCCTGCGCCCGTTGCCGGGCAGCCGGGACCATTCAGCCTCGGCGAACCAGGCACGCTCGAACGCATGCTTCTTCAGGCGGGGTTTGCCAACGTCGCGATCCGCGCCGTGCCGGTTCCGCATCGAGCGCCAAGCGCCGCCGCCTACGTGCAGGTCGCCAGTGAAGCGTTCGGTGGCTTCAATGCGATGATGGCTCACTTGCCCGCGCCGGAGAGAGAGTCACTTTGGAGCGAAATCGCGGATGCGTTGCGTCGCTTCGAATCGGATGCCGGGTTCGAGGTGCCGGGTGAGTGCCTCGTGGGCGCGGGAGTGCGGTAATCGCCAGCCGACTTCGCTGGCCGTCCTGATGGGTGTCGCGAACGGCCCGATTTCGGCCAAAGCGGGCACCGGCCCCCGCCCGCGGCACCGACAGCCATGGCGTATTCAGCGGTCGCTGAGATCGCCGGCGCCCTGGGAATCGGATTCCAGCGCCGGCGAACGGACGCGATCGGCCCGTTGCAGGCACTCGATATCGCAACGGGCCCATGGCTGGCATCCGGGTGCGGCGCTCGTTGAAACGACCAGGTCCCTTGCCGGCCTCATGGGCCATCGGCCTGCTGCAGCGTCGCGATCAGCGGGCATGACACCTTGCCACGGGCGGTATGGCATGCCCGCACCAGCGTCGACAGGACGCTCTCGATGCCCCGCAGGTCACGCAGGCGCTCCCGTACGTCGGCCAGGCGCGCCTCGGCCAGTGCCGCGGCTTCACCGCAATGCGCGCCATCGTCCAGCCGCAGCAATTGCCCGGCCTGTTCCAGACTGAACCCCAGGCGCTGGGCCGCCTTGATGAAACGCACGCGCGCAACGTCGGCGCCGGCGTAGCGCCGGATGCCCTGCGCGGGGCGCGCCGGCGTGCGCAGCAGCCCCGTGAGCTGATAGAAGCGGATCGTCTCCACGTGCACACCGGCCGCGCTGGCCAGTGCGCCGATGCTCATGGTTCCCGAGACCTTTTCCATGGACTTGACTCCGTAGTCGACTACGGGAATAGGGTAGCACCCGTCGCGCTGCTTTCGCAGGGCGCTGCCTCGACAAGGAGTCGTTTCCCATGGTTCGTCCCTCCATCCCGCGCAAGGTCGTCCGGGCCTGCCTGGCCGCATCGATGCTGCTGGCGGGCAGCGCAGCACGCGCGCTGGCCGGCGCCCCGGGCTCGGCATGCCCCACCCCGTCCGTGGCCACGCCGGGCCAGCTCGCACCGAATGCGCCGTTCACGACGGTGGACGGCAAGGTGGTGCAGCTCGATGCCTACAAGGGGCACCAGGTCATCGTGTGGCAGGTCACGACCTGGTGTCCGAGCTGCGCCGCCGGGCTGCGCACCTTCGCGCATCACCAGACGCTGATCGACCACTCGGACGTGACGGTGCTGGTGCTGCGGGACTACGACAACGGCGGCTATCCGGGCGCCGGGATGCGCGCATTCGCCAGTTCGGTCGCCGCCCCGCTGTTGAAGGACCCGCACTTCGTCTTCGGCGAGGACACCAAGGCGCTGTTCGATCGCTACAACCCGCGCAAGTTCGTCGACATCTACCAGGTCATCGCAGCCGACGGCCACGTGCGCTTGGCGTCGTCGTCGCCGTCCGCCACCTTCGGCAGGATCGAAGCCTTCCTCCGGCCCAGGACATGACCGTGACCTGGCCTGCGACAGCCGACACGCAGTGGCGCGCGCTGGGCCTGGCGCTGGCGTCGAGTCGCGCGAGGTTCCGGACCCTGGGCTTGTTCCTCGCCGCCCTGCTGTTCTACGCGTTGCTGCTGCCCGCCACCAGCACGGGCGGAACGCCGGGGCTCGTCTCGCTGCACTTTCTCACGCTCGGCGAGTTCTCCATCGCGGTGGTGATGGCCGCGCTACTGTCGTTGACCACCGCGCTGGGCGTGTACGGACTGCGCCAGGGGCGGCGGGTCAACCCCACGGGCACGCTGCTGGGAGCCGTGCTGGCCATGGCCCCGTCGCTGCTGTGCTGCACGCCCGCACTTCCCCTGGCCATCACCGCGATCGCTTCGCTGCTGCCCGCGGCCGGACGCTTCGGGGTACCGATCCAGGGCTGGATCGCCACCCACGAAGGGCTCATCTACGCAGCGGCGATCGCGGCGATGGCCTGGGGGCTGCACGGCAGCGCCCGGCGCGTGCTGTCGTGCGCCTGCTGACGGCTTGCTCGCCCCCGGCTGCGCAGACTGCGGCGCCTGTTACCGAACCTGGCCAACCCATTCCATCCATGTCCGAATCCACGCATTGCAGACCGGATGGCTCGTGCGTACCCGACCCCGCGCCGCACGTCGCCGTGATCGGCAGCGGCGGCGCCGCGATGGCGGCGGCGCTGAAGGCCGTCGAACGAGGCGCGCGGGTGACGCTGATCGAGCGCGGCACCCTCGGCGGAACCTGCGTCAATATCGGCTGCGTACCGTCCAAGATCATGATCCAGGCCGCGCACATCGCCCACCTGCGTCGCCAAAGCCCCTTCGACGACGGCATCCAGGCGACCTCGCCCTGGATCCTGCGCGAACGCCTGCTGGCCCGGCAGCAGGCCCGCGTCGACTCGCTGCGCCAGGCCAGATACCAGGATGTGCTGGACGCTCAGCCGGCCATCACCGTGGTGCACGGCGAAGCGCGCTTCCAGGACGCCCGGCATCTCGCGGTGCGGCTCGCCGACGGTGGCCAGCAGGTGGTCGCCTTCGACCGCTGCCTGATCGCCACCGGAGCGAGCGCCGCGGTGCCGCCGATCCCCGGGCTCGCGCACACGCCCTACTGGACTTCGACCGAGGCGCTGGTGAGCGACGCCATCCCCCGGCGCCTGGCCGTCATCGGATCTTCGGTGGTGGCCGTGGAACTGGCACAAGCCTTCGCCCGGCTCGGCGCCAAGGTCACGGTCCTGGCGCGCAACACGCTGTTGTTCCGCGAAGACCCGGCCATCGGCGAAGCGCTCACCGCGGCTTTGCGCGCCGAGGGCATCGAGGTACTGGAGTACACGCAGGCCAGCGAGGTCGCGCACATGGACGGCGAGTTCGTGTTGACGAGCAACCGGGGCGAACTGCGCGCCGACCGGCTGCTGGTGGCCATCGGCCGCACACCCGACACGCGCAGTCTTCGTCTCGAGGCGGCCGGTGTGGCGGTGGACCCGCAAGGGGCCATCGAGATCGACTCCGGCATGCGCACCAGCACGCCGGACATCTACGCCGCCGGCGACTGCACCAACCAGCCTCGGTTCGTCTACGTGGCCGCTGCCGCCGGTTCGCGCGCCGCCATCAACATGACCGGCGGCGCCGCGACGCTGGACCTGAGCGCCATGCCGGCAGTGGTGTTCACCGATCCGCAGGTCGCCACCGTGGGCCTGAGCGAGCTGCAGGCGCAGCTCGCCGGCATCGAGACCGACAGCCGCACGCTCACGCTCGACAACGTGCCGCGCGCGCTTGCCAACTTCGACACCCGGGGCTTCATCAAGCTGGTCGTCGAGCAGGGCCGCGGGCGTCTGCTCGGCGTGCAGGCGGTCGCGCCGCAAGCCGGCGAGCTGATCCAGACGGCGGCGCTGGCGATCCGTGCCGGCATGACGGTGCCGGATCTCGCCGACCAGTTGTTCCCGTATCTGACGATGGTCGAGGGCCTGAAGCTTGCGGCACAGACCTTCAGCAAGGACGTGGAGCTGCTGTCCTGCTGCGCGTCATAGCCGCTCGCGCGCGGCTCCTGGGGGCTGAGCCATCCCCCTGCCGGAAGCTGTGCGCTGCCCGGCCTGGCTGTGGCGGTCCACGGCGTTGCCCCCTGCGCGCTGATGCTGGAAGTGCTCACCATGGAGCACGGCGCGTCGGGTCTCACGTCACCCGGGAAAGTACTCATCTCGCATTCATTCGCGGAACCGTTAGAATGTTCGCATGACATCCCGCGACCTCAAAAGCCACCTCTACGCCCAAGTCGCGCGCATCGGCGCGGCGCTGGCCAGTCCCAAACGCCTGGAGCTTCTGGAACTGCTTGCGCAGGGGGAGAAGTCGGTCGACGCGCTGGCGCAGGCCGCCGACATTGACGTCAAGCTGGCCAGCGCGCACCTGCGCGTGCTGCGCGAGGCGCAACTGGTGGATGCGAGGCGCGACGGCAAGAACCGCATCCATCGACTCCGTGGGACTGACGTGTCGGACCTGTGGGTGAGCCTGCGCGAACTGGCACAAGCCCATCTGGCCGAGCTGCAACTCGCCATGGCAGGCCTGGTTGCCGAGCCCGAGGACCTGACCCCCGAGAGCGCACGCTCGCTGCTCGACAAGGTGCGCGCCGGGGACGTGGTGCTGCTCGACGTTCGCCCGGAAGCGGAGTTCCGCACGGCGCACATCCCCGGCGCGCGCTCGGTCCCGCTGGACGAACTGGAAGCCCGGATTCGCGAACTGCCGGGCGACAAGGACATCGTGGCGTACTGCCGCGGGCCGTTTTGCGTGATGTCCGACGCCGCCGTGGCGCTGCTCGCGCGCCATGGACTGCGGGCGCGCAAGTGTGCCGACGGCGTGCCCGAATGGCGGGCCGCCGGGCTGCCGCTGGAACACGAAACCATCTGATCGAGGTCACGCCATGTTCTTCAAGCAACTACCCACGCGCGACTCCAGCCTGTCTTACCTTTTTGGCTGCGCTGGCCTTGGCAAGGCCATCGCGGTCGACGTGGTCGCTGGCGACGAGGACTGGTTCGTCGAGCAGGCGAAGATGGTCGGCGCGCAGATCACCCATGTGATCGACACCCACGTGCATGCGGACCACCTCAGCGGAGGCAGGAGCCTTGCGCGCAGGGTCGGCGTGCCGTACTGCCTGCATGAGGTTGCGCGCGAGTTCGTGCACTTCGACTTCGAGGCCCTGCACGACGAGCAGATCATCGGCGTCGGCAACGTCACCGTACGGGTGCTGCACACTCCCGGGCACACGCCCGACAGCATGTGCCTGCTGGTCACCGACAAGCGACGCGGCGACGCGCCGTGGTTCGTGCTCACCGGCGACACGCTGTTCGTCGGCGCCGTCGGCCGCCCGGACCTGGCCGGGCGCGAGCGCGAGATGGCCGGCACCCTGTACGACTCGCTGCACACCCGGCTGCTGAGTCTGCCCGGCGAGATGGAGATGTACCCCGGGCACCAGGCGGGCAGCGCGTGCGGCGCCGGGCTGTCGGGCAAGCCGGCGTCGACCCTGGCCTTCGAGAAGCGCTTCAATCCGATGCTGGGCCTGTCGCGCGCAGCGTTTGTGGATCAACTTACCGCCGAGATCCCGCCTCGTCCGACCAACATGGACCGCATCGTCGCGGCCAACGTCGCGGCATGAATCATCCAGCCACCTCGTCGCCGCACGACGTGTACCTGCAAGGCATCCGTGTCAATCTGCACCAGTTCGTCTGGCAGGCGGTGCAGGTTTTCTTCGTCGGGCTGGTCATTGGCATGGAGCGAACGGTTCTTCCGGTGGTCGCAGCGCGCGATTTCGGGGTACCAAGAACCTCCTTCCTGTATCTGCTGTCCTTTGTCATCTCCTTCGGGCTGGTCAAAGGGGCGCTGAACTTTGTCGCCGGGCGCCTGTCCGAGCGCATCGGGCGCAAGACCGTGCTGGTTCTGGGCTGGGTAGCCGCGATCCCGATTCCACTGCTGATTTTCTTCGCGCAGTCCTGGTGGTGGATCGTCGCAGCCAACCTCTTCCTGGGGATCAACCAGGGGTTCGCGTGGAGCATGACCGTCACCAGCAAGGTGGACATCACGCGCGCCGAGCAGCGGGGCCTGGCAACCGGCGTCAACGAGTTCGCCGGCTATGCCGCGGTCGGCCTGGCGGGCTTGGCCACCGCCTGGATGGCGCAGCTATACGGCCCGCGCTTCGCCCTGCTCGGCTTCGCCAGCGGGGTGATCGCGCTGGCTCTGGTCACGGCATTGCTGTTCGTGCGCGAGACCCTGCCGTGGGCTCGCGCCGAGCGCCATCGCCATGCCAGCGGTACGCACTCAGGCCCGCGACCGCGCTTCGCCGAGGGCCTGGCCGAGCACCCCACATGGCGCCAGGTGTTCGCCTACGTGTCCTTCGGGCACCCCACGTTCTCTGCGCTGTGCCAGGCAGGCGTGGCCAACAAGGTCGCCGACACGCTGCTGTGGGTGCTGTTTCCGCTGTACCTCCACGGCCACGGCCTGGGCCTGGTGCAGGTCGGCTGGGTCACCGGGGTATACGGGCTGAGCTGGGGCGCTTCCCAGTTGTGGACCG
>JAJZTW010000007.1 GCA_021847345.1 Pseudomonadota bacterium | reverse complement strand
GATGAGGCCGGACCAGCTGCTGTGCCTGCGCACAGCAGCGCGCCGGCCGAATCCGAGCAGCCTGCAAGCTGCGAGGTGGAACGGGTCGGGCCCCAGGCCCGGCCCTGGGGGCACTCTCACGACACAGCCCGCGCGGCGCCCAGCTCACGTAGCTCCATGTCCCTTGCGCAGTCGATTTCCCCCGCCGCGGTGCGCGCAGCGCGCGACCGGCTGGCGCGCGGCCCCGCCCCTTTCCTGTGGCAGGAGGCGGCGCGCCGCATGGCCGAGCGCCTGCCCTTGTTGCGCCTGCAGCCGCGCCTGGTGCTCGACATGGGCTGCGCGTGGGGCGACGGCCTGGCGCTGCTGCGCCAGCATTACCCGCAGGCCCGCCTGCTGGGGGTCGAGGCCTCGGCGCGCCTGGCCGAGCACGCACGGCGCGGCCATGTGTCGGGCGCATGGCTGCGCCGACTGCGCGGCGCGGCGCCGACCGAGGTCGTGGTCGGCGAGCTCGGCGCGGCGCCGCCGGGGGGGCGCGGGCTGGCCCAGTTGCTTTGGTCCAATCTGGCGCTGGGCTGGGCCGGGGACCCCGGGCAGGTGTTCGGCGCGTGGAGCCGCCTGCTGATGCCCGACGGAGTGCTGATGTTCACGACCTTCGGGCCCGATACGCTGCGCGAGCTGCGCGACGACGGCGCGGCCGCCCTCGGCGTGCGGCCGGCGGCGTGGGTCGACATGCACGACCTCGGCGACCTGCTCGTGGCCCAGGGGCTGACGGCGCCGGTCATGGACATGGAGCTGCTGCGACTGCGCTGGGCCGACGCCGATTCCGCGCTGCGCGAACTGGCCCAGCTCGGGCGCGCGCCGCACGAGCTGGCGTTTCCCGGCTTGCGCACGCCGCGCCGCTGGAGCCGCCTGCGCGAGCTGCTTCATGAGCGCGCGCGGGCCACCGCGCACGGCCAGGTGGAGCTGAGCTTCGAGCTCGTGTACGGCCATGCCTTCAAGCCCGCGACCAGTCGCGCCGAGCAGGGCGTGGCGAGCATCGGACTGGAGCAGATCGGCGGGCGCAGGCGCACGCAAGCTGGCTGAACCCGGGCGCGTGCAGGCGATCGCCGGGGCCTGTCCGCGGCCTCGCGCTGGTCCATCCCGGTGCGTCGGATGTTGTATACGCGGAACGAGATGACTGGGACAACGCGTTGACACGGCGCAAAATGGCCGCCGATGCGGAGCCCGCGGCGCGGGGCGTCCCTATAATGGCGCGTCGGACGCGACCCGCTTCGGGTGACGCGTGCGGACTCCCCCGGCTGGAAGCCGGAGCTGCCAAGACTGCCTGAACCGCGATTGTCGCGTGGCGGGCACGATTTGCACGCTGCATTGTTGCAATCACCCACACGCCAGGCGTGTGCATTCTTCGGAGACGAGGCGCCGATCATGGCCGCGCAGTTGATGGACACGCTCGATTTCGGTGCGCCGGACGGCCAGGCCGAGGGGTACGTCTGGGTGTGCAAGCGCAACTGCTCCATGAGCCCGAGCCAGTTGCTGGGGTTTTTCGTGTCGCTGTCGCTGGTGTCGCTGCTGGTGGCCGGTCTTTGCTGGCTGGGCGGTGCCAAACTGGTGACCCCGTTCACGCTGCTCGAACTGCTGGTCATGGCCGTCGCGCTGCTGGCCTACGCGCGCCATGCGGCCGACCGCGAGCGCGTGATCTTCGGCGCCGAGCGGGTGGTCGTCGAGTGGGAGAATGCCGGGCGCGTCGAACGCGCCGAGCTGCCGACCCGCCGCACCCGCATCCTGATGCATGACGACGGCCTGATCGTGTTCAGGGCCGGCGACCAGATGGCCTTCGTGGGCCGCTACACCCGCCCGGAGCGTCGCGAGAAACTGGCACGCGATTTGCGTCGGGCGTTGATCGCGGCTTGACATGGCACAGATTGATCCACGCATCGCAAGCGGGGCCTGCCGCGCGCGCATGGCGCGGGCCGGCCGTCGCGTCGCGGAGGCCGGGTCGAATTGCATTCTTCTATAGACAAGGTGACATCGAAGATGAAACTGAAGCACTATGCGACGCTGGCCTCGGCCTTGTTCGTCTCCACGGCGTACGCCGCGCAGAGCCTGTCCGGCGGGCCGCAGGTCAACGGCATCGACTTCCAGCAGCCGGTCACCAGCATCGCCTTCGACCAGCGTGGTCTGAACTACATGGTCATGCTGATCTGCCTGGCGATCGGCGTGCTCGTGTTCGGTGCCATGTTCTATTCGGTGTACAAGTTCCGCAAGTCCAAGGGCGCGGTGCCGGCCAAGTTCCACGAAAGCACCACCGTCGAGGTGCTGTGGACCGTGATCCCGCTGCTGATCGTGATCGCGATGGTCATTCCGGCGACCAAGGTCGTGCTGGCCCAGGAGGACGTGGGGCATTCCTTCATGACCGTGAAGGCCACGGGCTACCAGTGGAAGTGGGGCTACGACTACCTGGACGGCCCGGGCAAGGGCATTTCCTTCTATTCCACGCTGACCACGCCGATGTCGCAGATTTTCGGCAAGGCGCCGAAGCCGGATGACTACCTGCTGCAGGTCGACCATCCGCTGGTCGTTCCGGTGAACGAGAAGGTGCGCATCATGACCACCTCGGCCGACGTGCTGCACGGCTGGTACGTCCCCGCCTTCGGCGTGCAGATGGATGCCATCCCCGGCGCCACCCGCGAGACCTGGTTCAAGGTCGACAAGCCCGGCACCTACTACGGGCAGTGCGCGCAGATCTGCGGCAAGGGCCACGCCTTCATGCCGATCGTGATCAAGGTGCTTCCGCTGGACGAATACAAGGCATGGGTGAAGTCGACCGAGGCCGAGCTGAAGAAGGATGGTGGCGCGTTCCCGCCGTCGGGAGCCGTGAGCTGAGCGCCGTTCGCGTCCCGGGCTCCCCGACCATGCACCGCCTCCCCGCCGACAAGCGCCGCAGCAACCTGCGCCTGGCCCTGATCACGCTGAGCATCGCGCTGGTGCTGCTGGTCGGGTTCATCCTGCGCTGGACCCTGCTGTGAGCGCGACGCCGCGACAGCTGTCCAGCGATTCCTGAACCCGCACGCATCATGGGCTCGTTCCTCGGCGCCTTCAAGGCCATCTTCTGGGCCTTCCTCGGCGTGCGCAAATCGAAGGATCGCGAACGCGACTTCGAGAACCTGAACATCGTTCATATCGTCATCGCGGGGCTGATCGCCGCGGCATTGTTCGTCGCCCTGCTGATGACCATCGTCCATTGGATCGTTCCTACCGCTCACTCCTAAAGTCGAGGAAGACAATATGTCCACATCCAGTCATCCCACCGGTTATTTCGTTCCGAGTCCATCGCCGTTCCCGGTGCTGGCGGCCACCTCGCTGATCCTGATGGCCTTCGGTGCCGCGCTGTGGTTCAACGGCGTCGCGCATGCCCAGTGGCTTCTGGCGGCGGGCCTGCTCGGCTTCCTGTCCACGCTGTACGGCTGGTTCGGGCGTGCCATCTCGGAAAGCGAAGGCGGCATGCACAACCAGGACGTGGACAGCTCGTTTCGCTGGAGCATGAGCTGGTTCATTTTCTCCGAGGTGATGTTCTTCGCGTCGTTCTTCGGCGCGCTGTACTACACCCGGGTCTGGGCTTTGCCCGACCTGGCCGCGCTGCACAACCAGGTGTTGTGGCCGCATTTCCAGGCCGTCTGGCCGAACGTCGGCCCGGCCGGGCTGATCCCGAAGGTCGCCGCGATGGATCCCTGGCCCATCCCGACCATCAACACCGCGCTGCTGCTGACCTCGGGCCTGACCCTGACCATCTCGCACCACGCGCTGCGTGCCAACCATCGCAACAAGTCGATCTTCTGGCTGGCGCTGACCATCGTGCTGGGCATCACCTTCCTGTTCATGCAGGGCTTCGAGTACCACCATGCCTACACCGAGATGGGCCTGAAGCTGACCTCGGGAATCTACGGCGCGACCTTTTTCATGCTGACCGGGTTCCACGGCTTCCACGTGTTCCTCGGCGCGACCATGCTGTCGGTGGTGCTCTACCGCATGATCCGTGGTGATTTCACCGCCGACCACCACTTCGCATTCGAGGGCGCTGCCTGGTATTGGCACTTCGTCGACGTGGTGTGGCTGCTGCTGTACGTGCTGGTGTACTGGCTGTAATCGCTTCCTGCGGCGGGCCGCTGCCCGCCGCCGTCACACACGGGAGCGCGCCAGCGCACCGTCGCCGCGCCGGACCGGTTCCGGCGCGGCCCGTCCGCCGGGTCGTTTGAGCACCGATTCAGCGCGGACTCAGCGGAATGCCGGTCGGGTGGATCCACCCCATCCTGTAGCTCAGCAGGATGAACAGGAACAGCAGGATCGAGAAGCCGATCCGGAAGCTCAGGGCGTTGACCGCGCGATTGGATTTGCCCTTGTCCTTCATCACGAAGTACAGCCCGGAGAACAGGCTGCCGAGGATGAGCGCGAAGGCGATGATCACAACGATGTGCAAGGGTTGGCTCCCGCTTGGATGAATGGGTGATGTCGAAGCCGATTGTCCCACCAGCCGCGCCGCCGGGTTCGGCCCCGGGGCTGCGACCGCGTGAAATACTGACGGTGATCGCGTCGCTGGCGCTGATCGCGCTGCTGGCGCGCCTGGGGGTGTGGCAGCTCGACCGCGCCCATACCAAGCAGGCGCTGGCGGCGCGAATCGCCAGCCGCGAGCAGCTGGCGCCGTTGCATCTCGGTGCTCGCGGCCTGGACTTCGGGCGCGACGAGTGGCGCCCAGTGGTGGCGCGGGGGCAGTGGGCCGGGCAGTGGACCATCTACCTGCAGAATCGGCAGCACGACGGGGTCAGTGGTTTCTGGGTGCTCACCCCGTTGCGCCTGGCCGGTTCCGACACCTACGTGATGGTGCAGCGCGGCTGGGCCGGGCCTGATGTCCATGCGCCGATGCTGGTGCCGCCGATCCCCAGTCCGACGGGCACGGTTCAGGTGCGGGGGCGCGTGGCCCCGGCACCGTCGCAGATGCTTTCCTTCGCCAAGGATGCGCCGGGCGCATTGGTGCGCCAGAATATCCAGCTGTCACAGTTCGCGACATGGCATCACATCGACCTGCTTCCGTATGTGATCCAGGAACTCGGTCCGCCCAGCCAGGGCCTCGAGCGTGACTGGCCCCAACCCGATCTCGGCATGCAGACCAATTACGGCTATGCCTTCCAGTGGTTCGCGATGAGCGCGACCTGCATGGGCCTGCTGCTCTTTTTCACCACCCGCACGCTGCGTCGCCGACGCGCTGCCTCCGGAGAGCCGACGTGAATGCCGCGACCGTGACTTCCCCCACCCGGGGCGCGCCACGGCGTCGCCTGGCGCTGTGGATGCTGGCTCTGGCGGTGCTGCTGCCGGCCGCAGCCACGCTGTACGTCGGCCTGGTGCAGCACCCGGGCGGCAAGCCCCCGTATGGACAGCTGCTGCAACCGCAGCGCCCGGTGCCGCAGCTGCACCTGCAAACCCTCGACGGCAAGGCCTTCGACCTGCGCTCGCTCAACGGCTACTGGATCATGCTGGTGGCGGCGCCTGCAGCCTGCGACGACGCCTGCCAGCGATTGTTGTTCGACATGCGCCAGTTCTACCTGGCGTCGGGCAACGACCAGTACCGCGTGGCCCGCGTGTGGCTGATCACCGACGATGCGCAGGTCAACCCCGGGGTGCTCGCGCCGGCGGCCGGAACCGTCATGCTGCGCGCCGATCCCGCCGAACTGCGTCGCTGGCTGCCGTTGGCCCGCGGCGAACAGCTGCAGGGGCCGATGTGGCTGGTCGATCCGCTGGGCAACCTGATGTTGCGCTTTCCGTCGGGCTTCGATCCGCTGAAGGCCTTGCCGGTGTTCAGCAAGCTGCTCTACAACACCCAGTCCTGGAAGGCCAGGCATCTGCAGCCGCTGCCGGCGAGTCCGCGCGCGTCGGCGCCGAGGAAATCGTGATGAGTCCGTCCCTGCCGTCGAACCTGATCAACATGTACCAGGCGGCTCCCACCGTCTGGTTGTTCTCGCTGCACTGGCTGCAGGCAGGCATGTGGCTGTTCGGGCTGCTGCTGGTGATCTGGGCCGGTCTGCGCATGCGCTGGGCCAGGCTGGTGGCGCTACTGGTCTTCCTCACCATGGACCTTGTCATGTTCGGCGCCTTCGTGCGCCTGACCGATGCCGGCCTGGGTTGTCCCGACTGGCCGGGCTGCTACGGCCACTTCACGCCGGCGCAGGCGCATGTGCAGATCCACGAGGCCGTGCAGGAGGAGGGCGGCACCGCCGGCTACGTGAGCCCCTTCAAGGCCTGGGTGGAAATGATCCACCGCTACATCGCCACCATCATCGGCACGCTGATCCTGGTCATGGCCGGGCGCGCGCTGTGGGCCCGAAGGCGGGGCCAGGCGATACGCGTGGGGCTGCCGTTGCTGCTGCTCGCCTGGGTGATCGTGCAGGGCATGTTCGGCGCCTGGACCGTGACCCTGCTGCTCAAGCCGCTGATCGTCACCCTGCACCTGATGGGGGGCATCGTGCTGCTGTTGCTGGCGGCGTGGTTCTGGATGCGCAACCGCGCCGACATGCAGCCGATCGACGCCGGCGCCGCCGCGCGCTGGCTCAGCCGCGCCGCGCTGGCCGGCCTGCTGGTGCAGATCTTCCTCGGCGGCTGGGTCAGCACCAATTACGCGGCGCTGGCCTGCTCGGGCTTTCCCACCTGCAACGGCAGCTGGAACCCGCCGGCCGACTGGGCGTCCGGTTTCACCATGTGGCATGATCTCGGGCGAATGCCGGATGGTTCGGCCATCACCGTGCAGGCCCTGATCGCCATCCACTGGGCGCACAGGCTGTTCGCCGTCGTCGCGTCGGCGCTGATCCTGGCCGCGGCCGCGGCGCTGGCCCGCCACCGCAGCCTGCGCCGGCTCGCAGGCTGGCTCGTGGTGGCGCTGGCGGCGCAGATCGCGCTGGGGGTCACCGTGGTGCTGCTGGACCACCCGCTGGTGCCGGCGGTCGCCCACAATGGAGTGGCAGCGCTGATGGTGCTGTTGCTGACCGCTGCGTGCTGGCGAAGTTCCGGTGCGCAAGGGCAGCGCTATGCTGCGGCCTCATCATCGCCGCGGGTGCAAGGCATGCGAGTCGAATCATGAAAACCACGAGTCTTTCCCATTCTCCCGGCCCGATGGGCGTGGCGGCCCAGTTCTACGCGCTGACCAAGCCGCGGGTCGTGCAGCTGATCGTGTTCTGCGCGGTCATCGGCATGTTCCTGTCGCAGCCGGGGCTGCCCGCCTGGCGCCCGCTGGTGTTCGCCACGCTCGGAATCTGGCTGGTGGCGAGCGCCGCCGCGGCGTTCAACTGCCTGGTCGAGCAGAAGATCGATTCGGTCATGCGCCGCACCGCCTGGCGCCCGTCGGCCACCGGCGAGCTGGGCACCGCGCCGATCCTGGGATTCTCGGCCCTGCTGTGCGGCCTCGGCATGCTGCTGCTCTACACCCAGGTCAACCCGCTGACCATGTGGCTGACCTTTGGCACGTTCATCGGCTACGCGGTGATCTACACCGTGCTGCTCAAGCCGGCCACCCCGCAGAACATCGTCATCGGCGGCGCGTCGGGTGCCATGCCCCCGGTGCTGGGCTGGGCGGCGATGACAAACTCGGTATCGGCCCAGGCGCTGATCCTGTTCCTGATCATTTTCCTGTGGACTCCGCCGCATTTCTGGGCGCTTGCGCTGTACCGGACCGAGGACTACCGCAAGTCCGGCCTGCCGATGCTGCCCGTCACGCACGGCTCGGAATACACCCGCCTGCAGGCGCTGCTGTACACGCTGCTGCTGACCGTGGTCAGCCTGATGCCCTGGGCCATGCACGGCGCGGGGCTGATCTACGCGGCCAGCGCGCTGGTGCTGGGAGCGGTGTTCATCGCCTACGCCTGGAAACTGCTTCGGCAGTACAGCGACGCGCTGGCGCGCTCGATGTTCCGCTACTCGATCATCTACCTGTCGCTGCTGTTCGCGGCGATGCTGGTGGACCACTACCTGCCGCTGTAGGCATCGCGGCGGCGCGGGCGCGATGAGCCGATACGTCGGTCGCTTCGCACCGTCGCCCAGCGCCGGGCTGCACGCCGGCTCGCTGGTCGCAGCGCTGGGCTCGTGGCTGGATGCTCGCGCGCATCGCGGTAGCTGGCTGGTGCGCATCGAGGATGTCGACACGCGGCGCAGCGTGCCCGGAGCAGACGGGCTGATCCTGCGCCAACTGGCGCAGTGCGGGCTGTATCCCGATGAACCGGTTTGGTGGCAGTCCCGACGCGGCGCCGATTATGAGCAGGCGCTGCTGCGCCTGCTGCAGCAGGGGCTCGCCTACCCCTGCAGCTGCTCGCGACGCGAGCTCGAGCTTGCGGGCGCCGTGATCGGGCCCGGCGGCGAGCGGGTGTACCCGGGAACCTGTCGCGACGGCCCGCGCGGCGAGCCGCGCGCGTGGCGCCTGCGCCTGCCGGCGGGCGAAGCCGCGTGCGTGCACTGGCACTGCGCCCGGCTCGGAACGCAGGTCGACGCCGTGGACCGCAGCGTGGGCGACTTTGTGCTCAAGCGCGCCGACGGTGACTGGGCCTACCAGCTGGCCGTGGTGGTCGACGATGCCGCGCAGGGCGTCAGCGACGTGGTGCGAGGCGAGGACCTCGCATCGTCCACCGCGCGCCAGATCCTGCTGCAGCGCGCGCTCGGCTTGCCGACCCCGAACTACCTGCACCTTCCGCTGGTGCGCGACGAACAAGGGCGCAAGCTGTCGAAAAGCGAGGGCGCTGCGGCCGTGCGCCCGGGGGCGCAGGCGCTGCGCGAGGCAGCGCGAGCCCTGGGTCTGCAGGCCACCGGCGACAGCGTGCAACAGGTGCTGGAACAGGCGCTCGCGCAGTGGCCTCGGCGCCGCCGGCAATGGAGCCAGGGCGCGCACGCGCTGCCTGCGCGCTGAGGCGGCTTACTTGGCCGCCGGCGGCTTGCCGCCGAGCAGCGCCGCCACCTTGCGTCGGGAGCGGATGTTCGAGCCCGAGGCCGCGCGCGAGGCCGAGGCGCCTGGCGTCTGCTCCCAGGCCGGGCTCGCCCCGGGGTCCGGCTCGTAGGGCTTGTCGAACCACGGGTCGTGCGCCGGTCGGCGCGCGGCCTGCGGGCGCGGCGGCGCTCCGGCGGCGACCCCGGATTCCCGCGGCGCGCGCGGCAGGCGCGCCGGGCGGCTGACCTCGAGTTCGCGCGGCTCGATCTTGCGCTTGATCAGCTTCTCGATATCGGCCAGGCCGCGACCGTCGCGCTCGCAGGCCAGCGTGATCGCCAGGCCCGAAGCGCCGGCGCGCCCGGTACGCCCGATGCGGTGCACGTAGTCCTCGGCGTTGAACGGAACGTCGTAGTTGATCACGCCCGGAAGCTCGGCGATGTCCAGCCCGCGCGCAGCCACGTCGGTGGCCACCAGCACCTCGACCTCGTTGCGCTTGAAGGCGTCGAGCGTGGCGAGTCGTTCGGCCTGCGACTTGTCTCCGTGCATGGCCTGGGCCTTGAGTCCGTCGCGCTCGAGCATGCGCGCCAGGCGGCTGGCGCCGAGGCGGCTGTTGACGAACACGATGGTCTGGCGCAGTCCGTGCTCGCGCAGCACCTGCAGCAACGCCGCGTGCTTGAGGTCCTCGGCAACCTTGTAGATGATCTGCTCGACGTTGGTCGCCGTCGCGTTCGGGCGCGCCACCTCGACGCTCACCGGGTCGCGCAGGTAGCTTTGCGCCAGGCGCCTGATCTCGGGCGAGAAGGTGGCCGAGAACAGCAATGTGGTGCGTTGCGCAGGCAGGTAGGCCAGGATGCGCTGCAGGTCGGGCAGGAAGCCGATGTCGAGCATGCGGTCGGCTTCGTCGAGCACGACGAATTGCACCTGCGACAGGTTCACGGTGCGCGCCTCGAGGTGATCGAGCAGGCGCCCCGGCGTGGCCACCAGCACCTCGACTCCCTGGCGCAGCACGGCTGTCTGCGGCGCCATGTCCATGCCGCCGAACACGCAGGCGCTGCGCAGCGGCGTGTGGCGGGCGTAGGCGTGCACGTTGGCGTAGACCTGGTCGGCCAGTTCGCGGGTCGGCGCCAGCATCAGCGCGCGCACCGGGTGGCGCGCGGGCGATACGCTGGTCGTCGCCTGCGGCAGCAGGCGCTGCAGGATGGGCAGCGTGAAGGCCGCGGTCTTGCCGGTGCCGGTCTGCGCGGCTCCCATCATGTCGCGCCCGGACAGCACGATCGGGATCGCGCGTTGCTGGATGGGCGTGAGGTTCTCGTAGCCCATGTCGGCCACGGCCTGCAACAGTCTCGGGTCCAGCGAAAGATCGCTGTAGCGCTGCACGGCTGTCGCTTCGGTCGTGTCGGCTTGGGTAGGTTCGTTCATCGCACTCGGTTCCGTAAAGCTTCGAATCATCAGGCGCCCCCGGGGTGCGGCGCATGGGCGGGGGCGCCCCATGCGCTTGCCGCGGCGCTCAGCGAATGCCCAGCAGCTTGTGGGTCTGCAGGCTCAGGCGCCAGCGCGGGTCGCGCAGGCATCGCTCAAGCGCCCACGCGGTGTTGTCGCGCAGCAACGGTCCGTCCATCGGCTGCAGCAGGCGCTGCGCGAAATCCAGCCCGGCGAGTTCGTCGAGGTCGAGCCCGGGCTGGGGCACCACGACCTTGATCTCATGACCGCTGCGCTGCACCAGCGGCGCCCCGGCCTTGGGGCTCACGCAGATCCAGTCGAGCCCCGGCGGCGCCGGCACGCTGCCGTTGGTTTCCACCGCGATTCGCACGCCGCGCTCGTGCAGCGCATCGATCAGGGCCTCGTCGACCTGCAGCAGCGGCTCGCCTCCGGTGAGCACGCACAGCGCACCCGGCGCACCCGCCGGCCAGCGTGAAAACACCGCGTCGGCCAGCAACTCGGCACTCGCGAAACGCCCGCCGCCGTCGCCGTCGGTGCCGACGAAATCGGTGTCGCAAAAACGGCAGATCGCTCGTTCCCGGTCCTGCTCACGCCCGGACCACAGGTTGCAGCCGGCAAAACGACAGAATACCGCGGGCGTGCCAGCCTGCGCGCCTTCGCCTTGCAGGGTGTAGAAGATTTCCTTGACCGAATAGGTCATTGATCGGGCGCCGCGTGTTGCATGCAGCCGGCATTATCCCACGTACGGCTTGTGCGTCGCAGCAAGAGCTGCCGCACGACAAAAAACCGCGCGGGCCGGGGCCGGCGCGGTTTGCACGCTCCCGGGGAAGCTCCCCGGGCATGCGGGACTTCGAAGCCGACGCGCTTCAGCGCTGGTAGACGATGTCCACGCGACGGTTCTCGGCGTAGTCGGCCGCCGTCGTGCCCATCGCCTTCGGCTTTTCCTTGCCGAAGCTGATGGCTTCCATCTGCGACGGCTTGGCGCCCAGCAGTTCCATGGCGTTCATCACCGCATCGGCACGCTTCTGGCCCAGCGCCAGGTTGTACTCGCGGCTGCCGCGGGCGTCGGTGTTGCCCTGCAGCTGCACATGCGCGCTCGGGTGGCTCGACAGGTACTGCGCGTTGGCCTGGATCACCGGGCGGTACTTGTTCTCGACGTTGTACTTGTCGAAGGCGAAGAACACGCTGCGCGCGACGTCCGGCGCCGGTCCGAGGTTGTCCTCGGCCGGGGCCTGCACCGCCGCGACGCTGCTTTGCGCGTTGTTGGCGTTGTTCGCGGGCGCCTGCGTGGCGGCGGCTTGCACCGGGGCGGTCGGCTTGCTGCTGGAGGCGCAGCCGCCCAGGGTGCCGAGCACGGCCAGCGCCAGCACGGCCGGAACGGTGGACAACAGGTGACGCTTCATCACAATCCCCTTTTTAGGAATAAATGGTTAGGTGTGCGAGACAACGAGGCAGGCGATTTCCCGGGAGCGACCCGGGAAGACGAAAACGAGGCTCCGATCCAGCATGCGTGCGAGGATCCCTGCGTGAGCATAAAGCCCCCCCTTGGCAAACGCGAATCCTGTCGGTCCGGTTGACCGACGCGTTGTATCGATCGCACAGCTTTGTGAAATAACGTAACCGAGGCTCAGCGCGCCGGCTCGGCCGGCGCATCCGGCTGGCGCGCCGGCGCGGCCTCGGCGAAGGCCGGCAGTTCCAGGCAGGCGGCCTCGATGTCGAGCAGGCGCGGCCAGCGCGCCAGCTCGATGCGAAAACGTCGCGCCGTGCTCAGTTGCGGCACCAGGTACACGTCGGCCACGCTCGGCGACGACCCGAAGCAAAAGCGCCCGCGCCCGTCGTCGGCGGCCAGCAATGCGTCGAGGGCGTCGAAGCCGGCGCTCATCCAGGTGCCGCACCAGGCATTCACGGCGTCGTCGTCGCAGGCGAACTGGCTGCGCAGGTAATCGAGCACCCGTCGGTTGTTCAGCGGGTGCATGTCGCAACCCACGACCGCCGCCAGCGCTCGCACGCGCGCCCTGGCGAGTGCGTCGCGCGGCAGCAGCGGCGGCTCGGGGTAGCGTTCGTCGAGCCATTCGATGATCGCCGGCGACTGGATCAGCACCTCGCCGTCGACCTCCAGCGCGGGCACCAGACCTTGCGGGTTGATCGCCCGGTAGTCGGCCGAGGCATGCTGCCCATGCAGCAGGTCGACCGGCACGTACTCGGGGTCCAGGCCCTTCAGACGCAGCGCGATGCGCAGCCGGTGCGAGGTGCCGCTGCGAAAGTAGCTGAACAGCTTCATGCGCTCGGCTCCGACAGTTGCAGCGAAATCGAGCCCACGCCTTCGATGCTGCCGTCGATGCGCTGACCGGCGCGCACCGCGCCGACGCCTTCCGGGGTCCCGGTGAACAGCAGGTCGCCCTGGCGCAGGTGGTACAGGCGCGACAGGTCGGCGATGAGCTCGCGCACGCCCCAGATCATGTTCGACAAGTCCGAGTCCTGGCGGGTCTGGCCGTCGACGCGCAGCTCGATTCGCCCCCGCTCGAGCACCTTGCCCGGCATCGCCAGCACCGCGGAGACCACGGCCGAGTGCTCGCAATCCTTCGCCGTGTCCCAGGGCTTGCCCTGGTCGCGCGCCGCCAGCTGCAGGTCGCGGCGGGTCATGTCCAGGCCGCAGGCGTAGCCGTGGATGAGTTCGTGCGCGGACTGCGCGGGCACGTCGGCGCCGCCGGCCCCGAGCACCACGACGAGTTCCATTTCGTGCTGGTAGTTCGAGGTTGCGCGCGGATAGGGCACGCTCGCGCCAGAGTCGAGCAGCGCCGAATGCGACTTGGTGAAATAGAAGGGCCGGTCGCGCGTGGCGTCGACCGGGCGGCCCATCTCGGCCGCGTGGGCGAGGTAATTGCGCCCGACGAAGAACAGGCGCTGCACCGGCAGGCGCGCGTCGCTGCCCTGCACGGCCACCGAGGCCGGCTCGGGCGGCGCCCAGACATAACGAAAGGAGCTCATTTTCTGCATCGGATTGCGGCGCAGCTCGATGGGCCGCGCAACGCGTGCAAGCTTAAACCCTGAACATGGCGGGGTCGCGATACCCGCTTTCGACATGCGGGGAACCTGCGGGCTCGCCGCGTGTCCAACTGCTTGTCCACACTCCAGCCGGCCCCGGGTCGGGCAGCCACGCCGTGACCACGCACGAAACGTCAGCATCAAGCGCTCCGGCAGCCGCCGGAGCGCTTGCCGCCCGGCCGCCTGGCACCGGAGCGCTTGAAGCCGAAGCAGCAGGTGCCGTACCGTCCGGCTCCGTACCGCTTTCCGGCACAGCGCCTTCCGGCGTGCCGTTCGCTTCCGGCGTGCCGTTCGCTGCCGAGCCGCCTGGCGCCGGTCCTGGCCCCGCCAGCCCGACCGCCCGCCGCCGCGCCTTTGCCGTGGTGTTCATGATCGAGCTGTGGGAGCGCTTCGGCTTCTACGGCATGGCGGTGCTGATGGTCCTGTTCATGGTGCAGGGCCTGGGGTACAGCGACCGCCGCGCCAACCTCGCGTGGGGTGCCATGAGCGCGCTGGTGTATGCGGTTCCGGCGCTCGGCGGCTGGCTCGGCGATCGCTGGGTCGGCACGCGTCGCGCGATGCTGGCCGGCACGGTGGTGCTGGGCTGCGGCTATGCGCTGCTGGCGATTCCCTTCGATTCCCCGCAGGCCCTGTTCGGCGCGCTCGCGCTGGTGGCCATCGGCAACGGCTTGTTCAAGCCGAACGCGGCCAACCTGGTGCGACGCATCTACGAGGGCGATCCGGCACGCATCGACAGCGCCTTCACCATCTACTACATGGCGGTCAACGTCGGCTCGGTCGTGTCGATGCTGGCGACACCCTGGGTCAAGGAGGTGTGGGGCTGGCACGCCGCGTTCGCGGTGTGCGCCGTCGGCCTGCTCTGCGGCTTGTTCAACTATGCGCTGATGCGCCGGGCCCTCGGTTCGGTCGGCGGCACCGGCGATCGGCCGCGCACGCCACCGGCGCAGCTGCTGCTGATCATCGCGGGGCTGTGCGCGTTAGCCGTCGCGGCGACGCTGCTGCTCAGCCGCGAAGGCCTCGCCGCGGCCTGCATGGTCGCGGTCGGCGGCACCGTCGTCGTCGCCTGGACGTGCCTGGCATGGCGCAGCCCGCAGCGTGAGCGGCGGGGCATGGCCGCGGCCGCGCTGCTCACGCTGCTCGTCGCGCTGTATTTCGTCTTTTTCCAGCAGATGTCCACGTCGCTGACCCTGTTCGCGCTGCGCAACGTCGACGGCCACCTGCAGTTGGCCGGGCTGCCTCTCGGGCGATTGCTGCCGGCGCAATTCCTGGCCTTGAACCCGCTCTGGGTCATCGTGCTGGGGCCGCCGCTGGCGTGGATTTACGTTCGTCTGGCGCGGGGGCCCGGCGATCTCCCCATCGGAGTCAAGTTCGCCCTCGGTTTCGCCAGCGTAGCCGCCGGCTTCGCGCTGCTGGTCGTCGGCTGCGATCTCGGCGAGCACGGCCTGGTGTCGGCCTGGTACATGGTGGGGTGCTACGGCCTTCTGTCGCTCGGCGAGCTGCTGATCAGCGGGCTGGGGCTGGCCGTGATGGCGCGTTATGTGCCAGCTCGGATCTCGGGCTTCGTCATGGGCGGCTATTTCGCCGCGGTGGGCCTGGCGATGTACATCGGAAGCTACCTGGCCACGATGGCGCAGCAGCCTGTCGGCGCCGAAGTCGGCGCGCAGGCCTCGCTGCACGCCTACTCCGGGCTGTTCGGTCGGCTGTCGTCGCTGGCGCTGCTGGGTTGCGTGCTTTCGCTGGCGCTGCTGCCCTTGCTGCGCTGGCTGGTGCCTGCAGCCGCGTCGGGCGCGCAGCGCTGACTGTAGCGAACCCGCAGGCCGCCGGCGGCGCGATTTTCCAGCAGCAGGCGCCCGCCCAGGTTGCTCGCGATGTGGCTCATGATGGTCAGGCCGAGCCCGGTCCCGGCCTCGTCGCCGTCGCGCTGCAGGCGGTTGAAGGGCTCGAATGCGCGCTCCAGCCAGGACGCGTCGATTCCGGGGCCGTCGTCCTCCACCTGGAGGTGGGTCCAGCATGTGCCGTCGGCGTCGCGCGTGCTGTGGCATCCCAGGTCCACGCGCCCGCCGCGAGGCGTGTAGCGCAGCGCGTTGTCGACGGCGTTGCGCAAAAGGGTGTAGAGCTGCGTCGGGTCGGCCAGGATCGTCCGGCCGTCGTTGTGATCGATTCCCAGGTCGATGCCTCGCTGCTCGGCCAGCGGCAGCAGGTCCTCGAGCACGTGGCGCAGCACGCTCGAGGGCTCGACGCGTTGAGGCGCGCCGAAGCGACCCGACTGCGCGCGCGCCAGGCTCAGCAATTGCTCCACCGCGGCACGCGTGCGCGCGAGCCCGGCGAGCATTCCGCGCAGGCGCTCGCGCGCCTGTGGCGCAAGCTCGACATGGGACAGGTTCTCGGCCTGCAGGGTCAGCGCCGCGATCGGCGTGCGCAGCTCATGCGCGGCGTCGGCGACGAAGCGGCGCTCGCGCTCGCGCAGCGCGCTGACGCGCTCGAGCAGGCGATTGATGGACTCGACGAAGGGGACGAGTTCGCGTGGCACCTCGCGCATGGGCAAGGGGTCGAGGCGCAGCTCGCTGCGCGCGTCCACCTGCGCCGCCAGGCGCAGTACCGGGTCGAGCGCGCGACGCACCACCCAGGCGGCGAGCAGCGCGAGCAGCGGAATCAGCGCCAGCAACGGGTACAAGGTGCGCAGCGCACTGTCGGCGGCGGCGTCGGAGCGAAGGTCGGTGCGCTGCGCCGCCGCGATCGCGCCTGCCGGGTCGGCGCGCACGAACACCCGCCATTGCTCTCCCGCTGCGCGCACGACGTGCATGCCCGGCGCCAGCTGCGCCGGCAGCGCGAGCCCGCCGGGCACCCCCAGGCGCTGCACGACGATGCGCGCGTCCCGGTCGCGCTCGGCGGCGCGGGCCAGCAAGGTGGCGTCGGGGAGCTGCCCGCCCGCATGCACCAGCGCGGCGACCTGGCGCAGCTGCGTGTCCTGCAGGCGGTTGGCCTCGACGTAGCCCAGCAGGTACGACACCGCCGCGGTGCTGGCGCCGACCAGCCCCACGATCAGCGTGGTCCACAGCCACAGGCGTCGCAGCAGCGAGCGACGCGACCAGCGGCGCAGGCTCGCGAGCGGATTCATGCCGGGCGCGCCGGCGACACGGGCTCGCCCGCCGACGCGTCCTGTTGCGGCAGCGCGCGGTCGACCACCCAGCCGACGCCGCGCACATTCTTGATTGCCCCGGTTCCGAGCTTCTTGCGGATGCAGTGGATCAGGTATTCGACGGCGTTGCTCTCGACCTCCTCGTTCCAGCCGTAGATCAGGTCTTCCAGTTCGGCGCGCGACAACACCGCGCCCGGGCGCAGCAGCAACGCATGCATCAGCGCGTACTCGCGCGCCGACAGGCGCGCCGTGTTGCCGCCGAAGCTGGCCTCGCGCGTCGCCGGGTCCAGTCGCACCGTGCCGGTGTCGAGCACGCCCTGCGCGTGGCCGCCGCGGCGTCGCGCCACCGCGCGCAGGCGGGCCAGCAGTTCGTCGGTGGCGAAGGGCTTGATCAGGTAGTCGTCGGCGCCCAGGTCGAGGCCGCGGATTCGTTCGTCGACACCGTCGCGCGCTGTGACGATGATCACCGGCAGGTTGTAGCCGGCGCGCCGCGCGGCCTGCAGCACTCCCAGGCCGTCTCGCCCGGGCAGGCCCAGGTCGAGCAGCATGGCCTCGTAGGGTGTGGCGCGCATGGCCAGCAGCGCGGCCTCGCCGTCGTGCACCCAGTCGACCGCGTGGGCGGCGTCGCGCAGCGCCTGCTGGGTGGCGGCGCCGAGCATGCGATCGTCCTCAACCAGCAGGATTCTCATGGGCGGTCTCCGGGATCGGCGCGCTGGCGAGCTCCTGCGCGAGATTGCCGCGCAATGCCTGGAACAGCGCAGGCATGACCAGCAGCACCAGCGGAAGCTGCACCACCAACCCGGCGATGATGGCCACCGCCAAGGGCTGCTGCATGGCCGATCCCTGGCCGATGGCCAGCGCCAGCGGCAGCAGCGTGAGAATGGCGGCGATGGTGGTCATCGCGATGGGGCGCATGCGATTCACGCCGGCCTGCACCAGCGCGTCGTGCTGCGGCATCTGCGGGTGCTCGCGCAGCAGCTCCTGCACCTCGCTGAAGTAGAAAATGGCGACCTCGGTGACAATGCCCACGATCATGGTCATGCCCATCATGGCCGAGATGTTGAGCTCGATGCCTCCGACCCACAGGCCGACGAATACCGCCGGCAGCGCCAGCAGCGGCATCGCAAGGATGCTCAGCGCCACGCGAAAGCGCTCGTACAGGAACAGCAGCAGGAAGAACACCAGCAGCACCGCGGCCGCCAGCACCTGCAGCAGCCCGGCGAAGGCGATGCGCTGCTGCTTGTACAGGCCGCCGAGCTTGATGTAGACCCCGGTGGGGTAGAAGTCCGGTGCGTCGATGATGCGCTTGACCGCGGCCACGGTCGAGCCGAGGTCGCGGCCGCTGATGCGAGCGGTCACCGCGGCCATGCGCTTGAGGTTCTCGCGGATCACCTCGGGCTGTCCGGTGAGCACCGAGACCTTCGCCACGTCGCCCAGTCGGAATACGCGGCCGTCGGGCGCGCGCAGCGGCAGCGCGGCGATGGCCTGCGGCGTGCGGCGCAGTGACGGCGCATCCCACACCCTGACACCGATCATCTTCGGTCCCTGTTCGATCTGCGTGGCCACGCGGCCCCCGATCAGCGCCGCCAGCTGGCCCCGCACCTGCTGCGCGTCGACCCCCAGCAGCGCCATGCGCGTGGGGTCGAGCCGGATGTCGAGCGCATCGCCGGCGACCCGGATGCCGCTGCGCACCTCGATGATGCCGGGCACCTTCGAGATCGCCGCCGCCGTCTTGTGCGCCAGGCGCGCCAACTGCTGCGGATTGTCGTCGAAGATCTTGATCTCCACCGGCTGCGGTACCGCGGTGAGGTCGCCGATCAGGTCCTGCATGAGCTGCGCGGTGTCGATGTCGATTCCCGGAACCTGCGCGTGGATTCGCGCGCGCACCTGTTCCATGACCTGGTCGATCGGCTCGCGCGGCAGCGGCTTCAGGCGCACGAAAAAGTCGCCCTCGTTGGCGTGCGTGATGCCGCCTCCCAGTTGCAGCCCGGTTCGCCGCGAGAAGGTCTGCACCTGCGGCGTGGTGCGCAGGATCTGCTCGATCTGCGCCAGCAGGCGGTCGGTCTCGGCCAGCGAGGTGCCCGGCGGCGTGCGGTAGTCGAGCACGAAGCCGCCTTCGTCCATGTGCGGCAGGAAGCCGCTGCCCACCGCGTGGTAGGCCACCCAGCCGGCCAGCAGCAGCGGGGCCACTCCTGCCAGCGCCAGCCAGGGCCGGCGCAGCAGCCGCGGCAGCAGTCGGGCATAGCCACGCTGGAAGGCGCCGAGCAGCCTGCCGTGCTCGCGCGCATGCTCGCGTTCGATGTCGCGCGCGCCGAGCAGCCGGTCGGCGAGCAGCGGCACGGCCAGCCACGACACGAAGAACGAGATCAGCAGCGCCGCCGCCATGGTCAGCGCCAGCGCCTTGAAGAACGCCCCGGTGACCCCGGACAGGAAGGCCAGGGGCACGAAAATGATCACCGTCGACGCGCTGGAGCCTGCCAGCGGCTGGAAGAATTCCATCGCCGCGCGCATCACGCGGCTGTGCCGCGCCCTCTGCTGCGCCTCGGTGCGTACGTCGCGCTCGCGCATGCGCCGCACGATGTGCTCGCTCATCACGATGGCGTCGTCGATCACCAGGCCGACCGCCGCCGCCATGCCGCCCAGGGTCATGATGTTGAAACTCATGCCCAGCGTGTACAGCAGCACCACGGTGGCGGCCAGCACCGCCGGCACCGTGATCATCGCGATCAGCGTGATCTTCAGGCTGCGCAGGAACAGCAGCAGCACCAGCCCGGCGAGCAGCACGCCGATGACGATGGCGTCGCGAACGCTCAGCGCCGAGGCCACCACCAGCTGGCTCTGGTCGTACCAGTTGGCCAGGTGCACGCCGGCCGGCAGCCGGGTGGCCTTGAGCAGGCGGCGCACCTCGCCGGCGATCTTCACGCTGTTGCCGCCTGGCTGCTGGTAGATGTTGAGCAGCACGGCGGGCTTGCCGTCGGCGGTCACCGTGGTCCACAGCGGTACCGTGCTGCGCAGCACGCGGGCGACGTCGCGAACCCGCACCACGCCGGCCGGCGTGGCGCGCACCACGAGGTCGGCGATCTGCGCCGCGTCGTGCAGGCGCGAATCGGCCAGCGCCAGCAGCAGCTTGTAGCGGTCTTCCAGGTGCCCCAGCGCCTTCACGCCGTTGTCGGCCGAAAGCGTGCGCTCGACGTCGCCCAGGCTCAGGTTCAGCGCCTGCAGCCGGGCCGGGTCGACGATGACGTGGTATTCCGCCTGCTCGCCCCCCTGCACCTGCACGCGCCCGACGCCGTCGATGCCCGACAGCAGCGGGCGCAGCTCGAGCTCGGCGACGTCGTAGAGCTGCACCGGGCTCAGGCGCGACGAGGTCAGGCTGTAGGCGATGATGGGGTCCACCGTCGGGTCCATGCGCTTGCTGCGGATGGTGGTCCCGGGCGGCAGCATCGGCAGCACCTGGTTGGCGGCCTCGTTGACCTGCACCGCCGCCAGGTTCATGTCGCTGCCCCAGTGGAAGGTGACGTAGATGTCGGAGCTTCCGCGGCTGGTCTGCGAGCGCACCGTGACCACGCCGGGTACGCGCCGGATGGCCTCCTCCAGCGGGCGCGTGACCTGCAGCACCATCTGGCGCGTGGGTCGCACTCCGGCGTCGACTGACACCACCACGCGCGGGAAGCTCACGTTCGGGAACAGTCCCACCGGGAGCTTGAACGCCGCCAGCACGCCTCCGGTGGCCAGCAGCGCCAGCAGGAACAGCACCGAGCGCCGATGCCTTTGCAGCCACAGCGACGCGTTCATCGGGCCTCCGCCGCGGAGTTGCCCGCCTGGGTGCGCAGCGCCATGCCGTCGTGCAGTTCATAGTTGCCCAGCACCACCAGCGGCAGCGCAGGCGCGAGCGGGCCGGAGATCGCCGTGTGCTCGCCCTGGTCCCCTTCGATGCTGACGTTCACGCGCCTGGCATGGCCGCCATCGTCCTGGAACACGTAGGCCTGTCCCGAAGCGTCCTGCAGCACGGCCTGGCGCGGAACCACCCACCCGTGCCACGAGCGCAGCGGCAGCTCGGCCTGCACCGCCAGCCCGGGAATCGCCCAGCGCGCGGCCGCCGGCAGCGCCAGTGTCAGCTCCACGTGCCCGGTCGACGGGTCGACGCGTCCGGCGACCGCCACGATGGTGGCCAGCGTGCGCTGTCCCGGGTCGAACACCGAGCGCAGCGGCACGCTGGTGCCGGGGCGCAATTGGCCGGCGTCGAGCGGGTCGACGCCGATCACGGCCTGCAGCCCGGCGCTCGGCGCCAGGCTCAGCGCCGTGGTCGCGGCGGCGAGTTGCGCGCCCGGCGAGGCCGTCACCGACTCCACCACGCCGTCGAAGGCCGCCCGCACGCGCTGCAGGGAACTGCCCAGATCCTGCGCGCGCGCCGCTGCCAGCGCGGCACGCGCGTCGGCCACGGCCTTGCGCGCGGCGCCGACCTGGGACTGCGTGGCGAGCTGCCGGCGTGCCAGGTCGCTGATCCGGTCCAGCTCGGCCTGGGCGAAGCGCAAGGTGTTGCGAGCCTGCGTGAAGGCGGCCTGGCCGGCCGGCGTCGACGCGACCTCGAGCAGCACCTGTCCGCGCCGCACCAGCTGGCCCGCATGCACCAGCACGCGCCTGACCACCACGGCTCGCGCGAAGCTGATCTGCAGGCTTTGCCCGGCCGCCGTGCGCACGCTGCCCAGCGCCTGCAGCCTGCGCACCAGCTGCCCCTGCCGCAGGGTCTGGGTGCTCACCCGCGCCGAAACCGGCGCCTGCGCGCGTGCGGCGGGCATGGCGGTGATGGCGATGGCCAGCAGCAGCGCGGCCGAGGCCGAGTTGCGGCAGGCACGCCGTGCGAGGGGCAGGCCGTGGCCGCGGGAAAGGGAGATGGGTCGGATCATCGGGGTATCAATCGCGTCCTGAGGTCTTGTGGTCGGCAGCGCCGGCGGGCTGCGTGCGGTACAGGCCGGTTCCGGTGAGCAGGTCCAGGGCCACGGCCTGTTCGGCCTGCTGCTGCCGGACCTGCTGGAGCGCCAGGCGCTGGTCGAGCAGTGCCTGGCGCTGCGCCTGCGCCTGCGGCAGCGTGATCTCGCCGCGCCGCAGCGCGAGCTCGGCGGCGTGTGCCGCGCTGCGCAGATCGGGCAGGCTGGCCTGCATCGAGGTCGCCTCGCGCCGCAGCAGGCCCAGGTTGCGCAGCGCCTGCTCGGCGTCGGCCCGGGTCTGGTCCAGGCGCAGCTGGTAGGCATCGAACAGCTCCCGGCGCGTCGCGCGCTGCACGGCGACGCGCCCGCGCGCCCCGTTGAACAGCGGCAGGCTGAAGCTGACGCCGAAGCCGATGGTGTTGACGTCGGTGTTGTCGCGCGCCCGCGTCAGGCCCACGCTGATCGACGGGAACTGCGCCAGCACGGCTTCACGCAGGTTCTGCTCCTGGCTGCGGTAGCCGGCTTGCAGCGCGAGCAGGTCGGGGCGGATCAGCGCCACGCGCTGCAAGGCGCTGCGCACCTGCGCTGCATCGTTGGCAGGCAGGCGCGGCATGCCTGCCAGGCGCAGCGGCACGTGGGGAGCGAGCCCGAGCAGGGTGTGCAGCTGCCCCTGCAGGTTCAGGCGGCTTCGGCGTGTGTCGGCGATGCTCTGGCGCAGTGCCTGCAGGCGCGCGAGCTGCGCGTCGGCATCGGTGCGCGGCAGCTCGCCGCGCAGCGCGGCGGCGCGCAGGCGGCGCAGGCGCAACGTGCCCAGCGCCGCTTCCTCGCCCAGCAGCTGCTGGCGCCGCGCGAGCCCGACCAGCTGCACGTACAGCAGCTGCGCCTGCGAGGCCGTCTGCCACTCCTGCCACAGCAGATCGAGGTCGACGCTGCGCACATGGGCGCGCGCCGCGGCACGCGCGGCGGGACGCGTCAGCAGCGCGCCCAGGTCGAAGTCCAGCCCGTAGCTGAAGGCCGTGGTGGTCGCCCCCGCGCTGTTGCCCGCGAAGGCACGCGATGCGGACAGGCGCGGATCGGGCAGCAGGCCGGCGGCGAAAGCCTGCGCCTGCGCGATTCCCAGGCGGTCGCGGGCCAGGCGAAGCTGCGGGTTGTTGAGCACGGCCAGCGCCGCCACCGCCGGCATCGGCAGCGGGCGATCCAGGTCGAGCGGCTGCGCCGCCAGGCGTGGCAGCGGGATGTCGTGCACGTTCACCCGCAACTGCGCCAGCGCCGTCGCGGAGTCGGCGTGCGCGGCCAGTGGCCGCGGGCTGTAGCTTGCGCAGCCGCCGAGCGCCAGCAGCAGCGCGGCCAGCGTGGCGCTGCGGCTGACCCGGCGCGCGCGTTGCTGCTGTTCGCGTGCGAGCAGCACGAAGCGGGCGAGCGGGAAGCGAGCAGGCGCAGCTCGCGGTGGTTTCGGGCCTGGGGTCATGGCTGGATCCGGTTCGACAGGACTCCAGCCTACGGCCGGCGACTTAGCCTCGACTTAGCCGGGTGCCGGCGGCTCCGGCGCGGGCGCCCCCGGGCGGCGTGCCTGCAGGTAGGCCATTCGATCGACCGAGATCATCGCGCCTTGCTCCCACTGCCGGCGCAGCAGGCTCTCCAGCCAGTCGCGCTCGGCCGGGTTGCAGTCCCAGTCCAGCACGTCGCGCAGGCTGGTCGCGAAGGGGTGCGGCGTGTGGCGCGTGAAGCTTTCCCAGTCCGGTGCCAGCGCGGGGCCGCTGTCGATGTGCAGTTCCAGGTGGGCGCGCTCGAAGCCTGCCTGCATGGCCCAGGCGATCAGGTCGCGCTCGGAGAAGTTGCAATGCGGACAGGCCGCCAACGCGTCGGCGGTGTCGGGGAACTGACGTGCGCGCCATTTGTGCAGCAGGTGCAGCGCAGCCGGGAGTTCGGGTGCCTGCGGGCCTTCGAGCGCGCTGCGCTCGGCACAGCACACCAGCGCGTCGTCCCGGAACACGGGCTCGGCCAGCGACAGCATGCCGCCCGGGCGCAGCACGCGGTGGAAATGCGCCAGCATGCCGGGCTTGTCGGGAACGTAGGCCAGCGCCGATCGCGTGCATACCGCGTCGACGCTGGCGTCGGCGATGCCGGCGAGGTCGCCCCCGGTCAGCAGCACGAAGCGGCAGCGCGCGCCCACGCCGGCCGCTTCGGCACGTTCGTTGGCGCGATCCAGCAATTCGTCGGACGTGTCGGCGAACACCGCGCGCAGGTCGTCGCGCAGGCTCAGCGCGCGCAGTCCGAGCGCGCCGTCGCCGCAGCCGAAATCCAGCAGCGTGGCGCCGGGCGGGAGTTCGAGCGGGCGCAGCGCGCGGTCGATGTACTCGCTGACGCGCGCCTGGATTCGCATCTCGAATTCCGGGTCGCCGGCGCTGCGCTCGTGCAGCAGCCAATCGGCCCATGGGTCGTCGACGCTGGCCGCGGCAAGGGGAAGGCTTCGGATCATCGTTTTGCGCTGCGCTGCGCGCGTGCGTGGTGGTTCAATTGTCGATGGAGATTTTCTGCACGTTTCCCGTGTTGCCCGAGCCCGAAGGCGTGAAGCTCACCTCGACCGACACGCCATTGTCGAAGCCGGAGGGCAGGGCCATGCCCTGCGGCACGACCAGCGTGATGCCGTTGAGCAAGAAGCTCGAGCCCCCGTTGGTCCAGCCGTAGACCCGCCCGGAAATCTCCTGCGTGCCGCTCGATTCGCTCGCCGGCAGGAACTTGATCGTGTAAGCGCTCAGGGTGCCGTTCTGGTAGGTGCCCTCGACCTCGACGGCGGTGTTCAACGCGATGTTCGCCGCGCTGCCGTTGACGTAGGCGCAGTTGGCGGCGATGCTCACCTGCGTGGTGTTGTTGCTGACGAGCGTGTTTTCCTGCTCGGTCTGCCATTGCAGCGTGAAGTGGCTGGCGTCGCCCACGCTGCTCACCGTTCCTTGCAGGTCGACGGTCTCGCCCGCCTGCGGAGCCGACAGCACGCTGACCTGCGCGGCCGAGATCACGTTGGGGCTGGTGGTCGACACCGCTCCCTGGATCACCACGTAGGCGCCATTGCCCAGCTGGCTGGCGCCCGAGCCCGCGGTGAAGCTGGCCTGGGATGCATCGATCGGCACCCCGCGCACCTGGAAGCTCGACGCGCTGACATAGCCGGTGATGGTGCCGCGGATGGTCACCGTGGTCGGCGCGGCCTGGATGGACTGCGCCACCAGCGTGCCCTGTCCGTCGCCGTGGCCGCTGACCACCACGTAGTCCCCGGCCTGCAACGCCGGCACGGCGCCGCTCATCGAGCGGGTGTCGACGGGAATTCCGGACAGCGTGAAGCCGGTGGCGCTGAGGCCATAGACCAGCCCGCTCATCTGCACCGGCCCGGTGAACGCACCGAGGGCCTGCACGCGGACCACCCAGCCGGGGCCGCTGTTCCAGACATGTACCAGCTGTCCCACTGCGAGGCTGACACCCGGGCCGGCGACGACGGTCGTGTTCGCACCCAGCGGAATGCTCTGGCCGGCGACGGTCAGCGACTGCGAGCTCAGCGCGCTGACCACCCCGGTGATGCGGGTGGTCGTGTCGGACGCCGGCAACTGCTCGATCAGCGAGGCCTGGATGTACGGGCCGGAGGCGTCCTCGCCGTAGGCGCCGTGGACCTCGATGCGCGAGGCCGAGGCCACCGCAGCCAGCCCGCTGAGTCCGGAGTAGAAGGTCACCGGTCCACGCGTCGGGTCGCTGTTGGTCAGCACGCGCACGCCGTCGACCGTCAGGGTGTTGGACGCATCGACTTGCGGAGTGCCTTCCAGGTCCGGCTGGATCAGCACGCTGCTGGGTTGCTGGTTGGAGCCGACTTGCAGGTCGACGCGCGCGCCCACCTCGACGGCCTGCGAGTTGCTCGCCGTCTCGCCGCTGCTTCCCGAGGCCCGGAAGTAGCTCGGCGTGGCACTGCTGAAGCTCTGGCCGTCGACGATCACGCTGCCCAGCCCGATCACCGTGCCCAGCACCATGCCGGTGCCGCCGGTGCCGACCCCGCCGCCCACCAGCGCGACCGCCGCGGCGCCGCCGCCGCAGGCCGCCAGCCCGAGACTCAGGCACGCCGAGGCTGCCAGCAGCAGTGCGCGGCGCATGCTCATTCGCGAAAAATTGCTCACGACCGTTCCTTGGATGTCCGAGAGGGGCGATGGTTGTCGGGTTTCGCCTTGCCGCGCCGGCCTTTTCCGGCGCCCGGCTCGGGCAGGGCCTCGTCCGTCGCGTTCCAGTAATAGGTGCCGAAGCGCATGCGCCCGGTGGCGGCGCGGTCCGCGCTGTCGGCCTGCAGGCATCGTAGGGTCTCCGTGACCATGCGGTCCCGACTTTGTGCCCACAGCTCGCGAGCGAGCTCGTCCAGGCGCGCCATCGACGCTTCGCTGAGCCCGTCGGCGAACACGCTCTGCTCCAGCCGAGGCCCCTCCTGCACGATGTTGGCCACCGCGGTGGCCGCGTGGTCCGCCAGGTTCATGCCGAACAGGTCGAGAAGTTGCTCGAGATCGCCGTCGGGAACGAATCCGTCGGCGCGCGGCAGAACGAATTCGATGCCCTTGCGCTGGCTCGTCTCGACCACGCCCAGGCGCACGAGTTCCTGCAGCAGGCTGAAGGGGTGGATGTCCTGCGTGAGCTGGCGTGCCAGCGCCTCGAAGGACGGTGCCGGCCCGTTGCGCGGGATCGCCTTGGGGCGGCGGTCGCGACCGCGGTAGCCGGGCAGCGAGCTCCAGAGCGCGAACACCTGGGTGCTCAGCGAGACCTGGGTGCGCCCGCGCTCACCCGGCCCCTGCTCGCGCCATTGGCGCACTTCCTTGCGGTGAACTCCGGACAGCAGGCTCAGCGCCGAATCGGTGTCGGGCGACTGGCTGCGCACGATGCGGGCGTGCGCCTGTTCGAGAAAGATCCGGCGCAGCTCTGCCGTCGCCTGCGGGAAGTCGACCCCTGCGCCGAGCAGCAGGCGGCACAACGGGGCCTGCACGCGGGCCCACGCCCGCAGCACGTCCTGCGAGGCGGCCGGGGGCAGCCGGGACGCGGGAGCCTGCGACAACCGGGAACTGGGTCGTGCCATGGTGTGCGGAAGCAGGGGGAAGGGGATGCTCGCAGGGATTCGAATCGCGGGAAAGCAACGCTGACGGAACTCTAGCAGCAAAGGCTATTGACTGGGAACTTTTCCCATCTATGATTGCGCCAAAGCAACACCCCTTTTCGCCCAGCGCGGCCTTTCGGCACGGCGCTGCCGATCCCACCCCGAGGAGTGCACCATGCAGCATCGTTCCCTGAAACTGCGCAAGACCTTCGTCCTGCTTCCCGCGGCCGCGGCGGTCGCGCTGGCGCTTGCCGGCTGCGGCGGCGGAGGCGGCGGACCGTCGCTCGGCGCGGCATCCACGTCGCTGAGCGGAGCCGCGATCGACGCCCCGATCGCCGGCGCCACGATCACCATCACTTCCGGCGCGCCGCTGGTCGACGGCGGCACCAGCATCGGCAGCATCACCGCCAATTCGCAGGGTGGCTTCACGATCAGCGTGAACCTGCCGACCGGGTCGGTGCCGATCTTCGCGAACGCCGTCGCGCCCAACAGCAGCGCCGGCACCACGCTGGAGCTGAGCAGTTATCTCGGCCAGTCCGACGCGCTGGCCGCGGCCGGCGCGCTGACCACGTCGAACCTGCCCGACCTGGACATCAGCCCCGTGAGCACGGCGGCGCTGGCAGTGTTCGCCCGTACCAACGGTGGCAACTTCAACAACCTGACCCCGGCCAGCTACGCCACCACGCTGGCCACCTACCGCAACGACATCCTGGCGATCGCCGCGGCGATCAAGGCCGTGGGCGACAACCTGTGCACGCCAGCGACCCCGGTGACCTCGACCACGGACCTGGCGGCGACCATCGCCCAGAACGCCACGCTGAGCGCGACCAACACCGCGTCGACCACGCTGGCCACCGCCGCCGCCACCCTCGGCGGCAACTGCGCCACGGTGCTGCCGGCGCTGCAGACGGCGATCCTGGCCGACGATCGCTTCGGCCCCGAGCTCGACCTGGGCGACCTGATCGAGGCGAACGTGCAGGCGGTGCTGCCGGGCACCTACTCGCTGCAATCGGTGATCGCCGAGACCCCGGTGTCGCAGGCCATCAACACCCAGACCACGCAGTCGGGCAGCGTGCCGACGGTGTCGACCATCAACCCCGCCGAGGTCTTTGTCGACAACGTCACCGTGGACGCGAGCGGCAACGTCACGTCCACCGACAACGCCGTCAGCGGTACCCTGTACGGCAATTTGCTGCGACTGCAGATCAACGATGGCACGGGAACGTATCAGTTGCGCGCCAAGGTGGGCTCGCTGCCCACCGCCTTGAGCAGTGGCCAGCAGGCCTACAACGTGCAGGGCGGTGGCGTGAACACGGGCAACGAGGCGCTGACCATGTTCAGCGCCGACCTCGTGCCCACCAGCGCCGGAACCCCGGCGCAGCCGCAGTGGGATGCATACTGGAGCAACGGCACCATGTACCAGCAAATGGGCTCGGAGGACAGCGGAGTACGTGGATGCTTGTCGGGCAGCTTGCCGGTGCGTTTCGACCTCAGCGCGATGTTCGCCCGCAACAACATGTCGGACGACTCCTTCTCCGCGCTTGCCGAATGCGTCGCGCCGACCGTCGGCAGCAACACGTCGTGGACCATGAGCCCCGCCTCCGGAATGTCCTTCGAGGAATACAACGGCAGCGCCTTGACCACCGGTTACGGCGCGACGCTGACGCAGACCGGCCAGAGCGGTGGCGCCGTGGTGTGGAACGCAGGCTCCTCGCCGACCCCGAGCTACGTGATGCAGGCTGACAACGTCACCCTGACTCCTCCCTCGGGAGCCACGCCGATCTCCGGTAGCGCCTACTACGTGCTGGGTAGCCGCTCGGTCGTGGTGTCGCCGCTCGCCGGCGCGAGCAACCCGGGCAGCGCCATCCTCAACATCCAGGGGCGCTTCCTGTCGCAGTTGTCGGAGTCCAGCCGCAATTCCTCCGACGGCGAGCAGTCCATGTCGCAGGGCGACCACTGATGCGACAGGCACGGCGCTCGACGCCACGGCGCGTGCTGCCGCGCGCCGTGGCGGCGGCCGCCGCCGGCGCGCGCGCGCGGGCCCCGGCGCCTGCGCCGCGTGGATACGAGGCCGAACTGGCGGGCGCCTGCCGGCGCGGGGAGTTCGGGCTGGTCTACCAGCCCATCTGCAGCATGCGCGATGCCGCGGCGCCGGCCTTCGAGGCCCTTTTGCGCTGGCAGCACCCCGTGCTCGGCGCGGTGGCTCCCGAGCATTTCATCGCGACGGCCGAGCGCAACGGGCTCATCCTGGACATCGGCGACTGGGTGTTTCGCGCAGCGGCCGACGAATGCCGGCGCCTGCGGCGCGCCACCGGCCTGCCGGTACGCATCGCGGTCAACGTGTCGGCGCTGCAACTGGCGTCGCGCGCGGCGCTGCGCTTGTGGCTGCAACACCTGGACGACATCGGTCTGCCCGCCGAGGCACTGACCCTGGAGATCACCGAACGCGTGATGAGCGAGCGTCCGCAGGACATGTTCGAGCACCTGCGCCAGCTCAGCGAGGCCGGTTTCGGCATCTCGCTGGACGACTTCGGCACCGGCTACTCCAACCTGGCCATGCTGGGGCACGCTCCGCTGGACCTGCTCAAGCTCGACGGCTCGCTGACCCGCTGCCTTCCCGACAGCCCGCGCCACCGCGCGATCGCGCGAGCCGTGGTCGCGCTGGCGCACCAGCTTGGCATCCAGGTGGTGGCAGAGGGCGTCGAGCAGCCGGCGCAGGCCCGGGCCAGTTCCGAGCTCGGATGTGATTTCGCGCAGGGCTACTGGTACGGCCGGCCCATGTCGGGCGCCCAGGTCGAACGCCAGCTGAGCCAGGCCGTTGCCTGACGCCGCGTCAAGGCCTGCCCGACATGGGTGTGTTGCCGGGCCGCTACCATCGGGGCATGCCCATTCTTCGCATCGATCGCCTGCGCCGCCTGCTGTTCGCGGCCACCCTGGCCAGCCTGGCCGCGCTGCTGCTGGCCGGCTGCGGCAGGAAGCCCCAGCACTGGGACATGAGCAATGTCAGCGGCGTGCTGGCCGACCTGCGCCTGTTCGGCATGGTCTCGGCCGACACCGGCAAGCCGGTCAGCGCGAAGGATTTCCGCGGCAAGGTGGCCGTGGTGTACTTCGGCTACACCCATTGCCCCGACGTATGCCCGCTGACCATGTCCCACCTGGCCAGCGCGGTGTCCGCCCTCGGTCCGCAGGCCGACGACGTGCGCATCCTGTTCGTCAGCGTCGACCCGGCGCGCGACACGCTGCCGATCCTGAAGGCCTACGTGCAGGCCTTCAGCCCACAGGCGGTGGCGCTTCGCGGCACCCTGCCCGAGGTGGTGGCGATGACCAAGCTCTACCACGTCGCCTTCAGCTACGGCGACAAGGACTCCCACGGCAACTACGTGGTCAACCACAGCGCGGCCATCTACGTGTTCGACAAGCATGGCAAGGGCATCCTGATCGGCTCCGACCTGACCAAGCCCGAGGCCATCACGCACGACCTGCGGCAACTGCTGCAGCAGTAGGTCGGCAGGCGCCGCGGCGCGTTGACTGCCTCCGTGCAGGCGGGGGTGCAAACGCATCGATTTGCAACCAAGGCTGTGCGAGGTCTTCGTCGTGTGCGAGACTCGTGCGCGTGAAGTCAGGCTCGCGGGTTTTTCGGGCGTGCGACGCAGCACCAGGCCAGGGCGTTGCCAGCGCGTCGGCATCCGCGGCGACGGCCTGCCGACAAGGGAAGTCCACCTCGACCCGCTGCCCCGGAAGATCGCCATGATCCCCAGCCGTCTACCCTGGCTGCTGCTGTCGGCGGCAGCGCTGAGCCTGGTGCTGTCGGCCTGCGGGGGCGGCGAGTCGGCTTCCACGACGGCGGCGCTTCCAGGGTCTGGCCCGAGTCCGGCGCCGAGCCCCACGCCCAGCCCGCCCCCCACGACCAGCGCCAGCTACAGCATCGGCGGCAGTGTCGCCGGCCTGGCCGGCGGCGCCTCGGTGACACTGCTCGACAACAATACCGACAGTGTCACGGTGTTCGCCGATGGCGGCTTCGTCTTCGGCTCCCAGCTGGCTTCCGCGTCGGCGTACAGCGTCACCGTGAGCCAGCAGCCCGCGGGGCAGTTCTGCGGAGTGACCCACGGCAGCGGCACGGTCGGCAGCGCAGCGGTCACCGACATCGCGGTGAACTGCACGGCTGCCACCGTGTCGTTCTCTGCGCCGGGGGCGACGACGTGGACGGTACCCGCCGGCGTGAGCTCGATTCGCGTCGTCGCCACCGGCGGCGCGGGCGGCGGCGACGCCTACACCTCCGGGCAGGGGTTCGGCGGCAACGGGGGGGTCGTGACCTCGACGCTCGCCGTGTCGCCGGGCCAGGTGCTGGACCTGTTCGTCGGTGGTGGCGGGCAGATGGGAGGCGGCACGGGCATCGCGCTCGGCGGGACCCATTATGGCGGCGGCAGCGGCGGCGGCGCGTCCACGGTCGACGCGGGCAGCGCGTCGCAGATCATCGCCGGCGGAGGAGGCGGCGGTTACGCCGATGGCTCCAACGGGAATGACTCCGGCGGCGATGGCTGCGGCAACGGTTTCGCCGGAGGCAACGGGTTCGAATTCGCTGCGCCGCATGGCTCCGCCGCCGCCATGGGCGGCGGCGGGGGCATCGGCGGGGCCGGCGGCGTCTCGGCGTCGGGCTTTCCTGCAGGTTCGGCCGGCGGCAACGGCGACGGCGGCGCCGGAGGCAATGGCGGGCCGCAGCTGTTGCCGGGAGGCGGCGGCGTGGGCTCGGGCGGCGGAACCGGTGGCCAGGGTGGCTACGACCCTGTCGCGGCGTTTCCGGTGTTCGGCGCCGGAGGCGGCGGTGGGTACGGTGGCGGAGGCGGCGGCGACGCATCCCGCGGCGGGGGAGGTGCGGGCGGCAGCGTCGGCCCGCCGGGCAGCACCTGCACGGTCGGCACCAACGGCGCAACCCTGCTGCCCGGCGGCAACGGCTCCATCGTCATCACCCTGCAGTGATCCTCGGATCATGGTGGGCCCTGCGGGGCTCGAACCCGCAACCAACGGATTATGAGTCCGCTGCTCTGACCATTGAGCTAAGGGCCCATGGGCTGGCGCGCCGCGACGGGCGTGCCAGCCGAGCGGCGGATTCTACCGGCGGCGTCGAGGGCTTCGGGCGCGCCGCGGGCGTGGCGCGGTGCGCCCGCGGACAATGCCGCGATGGGGCGATGCCTGCGTGGATTCAGCTTGCTGGAATGCCTGGTCGCGCTGGCGCTGGGCGGTATCTGCCTGGTTCTCGCGCTGCCGGCGTGGCGCGATTCGCTTCAGGCGCAACGCGTGCGCGCAGCTTGCGAGATCTTGAACGATGCCCTGCGCCTGGCACGTCTCGATGCCCGGGCCCATGCCCGCGACGTTCGCCTGTGCCCCAGCCGCGATGGCGGCGCCTGCGATGAGCAGGCGCGCTGGGAGCATGGCTGGGTGACGCTGGCCGCGCCGGGGTCGCCGGGCGAGGTGAAGCTGGCCGTGCAGGGGGCCCTGGCAGGAGTGCGCATCGACGCATCCGCCCCGTTGGCCCATGGCGCCGGCTTCGATGCCGCGGGCTGGCCGCGCCAGCCCGCCGGAGCGCTGCTGATGGGACGCTGGCGGGTGTGTCCGCTGCGCGCCTCGGCCCGCAGGCCCGACGGCCGCGAACTGGTCATGGCCGCCAGCGGGCGCGTGCGCGAGCAGCCGGTGAACTGCCCTGGCGACGCCTGAAGGTTCCGCGTGCCGCGTGGTTCAGCGCTGGCTGAGCGTGTTGCCGACCAGCTTGGCGGTGATGTCGACGATGCGGATCATGCGGTCGTAGGGCATGCGCGTGGGCCCGATGACTCCCAGCGTGCCGACCACGCGCCCGTCGACCTCGTAGGGTGCGGTGATCACCGACAGCTCCTCGAAGGGCACGACCTCGCTTTCGCCGCCGATGTAGATGCGCACCCCCTCGGAGCGCTCCGAGCTCTCGAGCAGGCGCAGCAGCAGCGACTTCTGCTCGAACAGGTCGAACAGGCGGCGCAGGCTGGCGAGGTCGCTGGACAGGTCGTCCACCTTGAGCAGTTGCTGCTGGCCCGAGATCACCAGCTGCTCGTCCTGTTCGGCGGCGGCCTGGCTGGCAGCGGCGACCGCGGCCTGCATCAGCGCGACGATCTCGCCGCGCAGGTTCTCGACCTCGCCGCGCATTTGCGCGGCCATCTGCTCGAAGCTCAGTCCGCTGCAATGTGCGTTCAGGTAGTTGGCCGCTTCGGTGAGCTGCCCCTGGGTGTAGGGATGCGCGGAGACGATGATGCGGTTCTGCACGCCCCCGGTGGCGTCGACCAGGATGACCAGGATGCGCTGCTCCGACAGGCGCAGGAATTCGATGTGGCGAAACGCCGCGTCGCGCCGCGGGCTCATCACGACACCGACGAAATGCGACAGGTTGGACAGCAGGCGCGCGGCGTTGACGATCACCTTCTGCGGCTCGATGCCGGCCAGCTCGGAGCGGAAGCGCTGTTCCAGTTCCTCGGCTCCCTCGGGCGGGCGCGCCGTCAGCATGGTGTCGACGAACAGGCGGTAGCCACGCGGCGTCGGAATCCGCCCGGCGGACGTGTGGGGACTGGCGATCAGGCCCAGTTCCTCGAGGTCGGCCATCACGTTGCGAATGGTCGCCGCCGACAGTTCCAGCCCCGACGCGCGCGACAGGGTGCGCGAGCCGACGGGCTGTCCGTCGGCGATGTAGCGCTCGATCAGGGTCTTGAGCAGCAGGCGGGCTCGTTCGTCCATGCCCCGATTTTAAAATCTTCGCAGGCGTCGCGCGCCGCGCGCGACGTGGCGGCCGGTCATGGCTGCCCCCAGGGCCGGGCCTGGGGCCCGACCCGTTCCACCTCGCAGCTTGCAGGCTGCTCGGATTCGGCCGGCGCGCTGCTGTGCGCAGGCACAGCAGCTGGTCTGGCCTCATCCCCCGCGGGGGCCGAGAAAAACTGGGGCGGCCCTTCGTTTTCTCGGGAGTGCCCCCAGGGCCGGGCCTGGGGCCCGACCCGCCCCCCGCGGGGGCCGAGAAAACTTGGGGCGGCCCTGCGTTTTCTCGGGAGCCTGTGCTGTAATGCCGTCATGCTCGGTGGGCCCGGAGCCTGGGCGCCTTCCGGCGTGCGCGGCTTCCAGCGGTATTTCAACGGCCAGCTCGCGTGCTGTCGTGCCCGTGTTCCTCCGCATTTCGCCCATGCCCACACCCGTTTTCCAGCACGCAGTCCTGATCGGCAAGCACCAGGCGGCCGGCGTTTCCGACACGCTGGGCGACATCGCGGCCTGGCTCGCCGGGCAGGGGGTCGAGCCGGTCATCGAACAGCAGACTTCGCTGCAATGCGATCTGCCGGGGCATGCCAGCGCCAGCCTGCTCGACATCGGCCGCCGCGCGGGGGGCGACTGGGTGGCGATCGTGGTCGGCGGCGACGGCACCATGCTGGGCGCCGCGCGCGAACTCGCGCCCTGGGGGGTGCCGCTGATGGGCATCAACTCCGGACGCCTGGGATTCATCACCGACATCGCCGAGTCCGAGTGGCGCGAGGCGCTGGGGTCGATGCTGGCCGGGCATTTCGAGCGCGAGCAGCGCGCCGTGCTGTCCGGGCAGGTGCTGCGCGACGGCGAAGCCATCTACACCGGCATCGCGATCAACGACGTGGTGGTCAACCGCAGCGGCGCCACCGGGCTGGTGGAGTTGCGCGTCGAGGTCGACGGTCGCGCCATGTACGCGCAGCGGGCCGACGGGCTGATCGTGGCCACCCCCACGGGGTCGACGGCCTACGCGATGTCGGCTGGAGGCCCCATCCTGCACCCGAGCCTGCCGGGGCTGGTGCTGGTGCCGATCGCTGCGCATACCTTGTCCAATCGCCCGATCGTGCTGCCCGAGCAGGTGCGCATCGACATCGAGGTCGCGTCGCGCAGCGACGTGGGCGTGAATTTCGACATGCAGCATTTCGCCGACCTGATGGGTGGGGACCATATCCACCTGAGCATCGCTCCGTATCGCGCGCTGTTCCTGCACCCGCCGGGCTGGAGCTACTTCTCCACGCTGCGCAAGAAGCTGCATTGGCACGAGATCCTCGGTGCCGAGGACTGAGCCACGGTCGATCACGGTCGATTCATCCACACCTTACGAAACGAGCGGGCCCAGGGCATGCTGCGCCGACTCCACATTCGCCAATTCGTGCTGGTCGACGAGCTCGAACTCGAGTTCGGCCCCGGCTTCACCGCGCTGACCGGCGAGACCGGGGCCGGCAAGTCGATCCTGATCGACGCCCTCAAGCTGGCGCTCGGCGAGCGCGGAGATGCGTCGGTGCTGCTGCCGGGCGCGTCGCGCGCCGAGATCTCCGCCGAATTCGATACCCCGCCCGGCCTGGCGCAGTGGCTGGAACAGCAGGGTTTCGAGCCCGGCGAGACCGTGCTGCTGCGCCGCGTGATCGATGCCCAGGGCCGTTCGCGGGGTTTTCTCAACGGCAGCCCGGCGACGCTGGCGCAACTGCGCCAGGCCGGCGACGCGCTGGTCGACATTCACGGCCAGCATGCCTGGCAGAGCCTGGCGCGCAGCGACGCCGCGCGCGACCTGCTCGATGCGCACGCGGGCGCCGCCGCCGAGCGCCAGGCCTGCGAGCGGGCCTGGCGCGACTGGCGGGACGCCGACGAGCGCCTGCGCGCGGCGCGCGACGATGCCGGCCAGATGCAGCGCGAGCGCGAGGGCCTGCGCATCGAGCTCGCCGAACTCGAGCGCCTGGCGCCGCAGCCCGACGAATGGGAGCCGCTGAACGCCGAGCACCGGCGCCTGGCCCATGCCGCCGAGCTGATCGAGCAGTTGCAGGCGGCCGGCGCCTGGCTGGACGACGATGAGACGGGAGCCGTGCGCCTGCTGGCGCGGGCCCAGCAGGCCTTGCAGGGTGCCGCCGGCATCGACGCGGCCTTGCAGCCGCTGGTCGACCAGCTCGAACAACTGCGCACCGTCGGCGCCGAACTCGGGCACGAAGTGGCCGCGCGCCTGCGCCAGGCCGACGTCGACCCGCAACGCCTGGCCGACGTCGACGCGCGCCTGTCGGCCTGGATGGGCCAGGCGCGCCGCCACCGCGTCGCCGCCGACGAACTGCCCGCCCATTGGCAGGGCCTGCGCGCGCGCATGGAACAGCTCGAACTCGGCGCCGATCTCGATGCGCTGGCGGCCGCCGAGCGCGCGGCGCATGCGCTGCTGCGCGACGCCGCGGCGGCGCTGAGCCGCCTGCGCGCCGACGCCGCCGGGCGCCTTGCGGCCGGCGTGCGCGAGCTGATGCAGGAGCTCGGCATGAAGGGCGGGGACTTCGCGGTGGCGTTGAACGAGCTGCCGCAGATCCAGGCCGGTGGCGCCGAAACCGTCGAGCTGCTGGTGGCGGGCCATGCCGGGGCGCAGTTGCGTCCGCTGGCGCGCGTGGCTTCCGGCGGCGAGCTTTCGCGCATCGCGCTGGCGCTGGCCGCCACCACGGCGTCGCAGCAGCCGGTGGCCACGCTGATGTTCGACGAGGTCGACGCCGGCATCGGCGGTGCCGTGGCGCACACCGTCGGCCGGCTGCTCGGAGCGCTGGGCGCCGATCGCCAGGTGCTGGCCGTCACTCACCTGGCGCAGGTGGCGGCGTGCGCCGCCCACCACCTGCAGGTGGACAAGACCACCCGCGACGGCCGTACCTTCAGCAGCGTGCGCCCGCTCGACGAGCCCGCGCGAACGCGCGAGATCGCGCGCATGCTGGGCGGCGATGCCTCGTCCGACGTGGCGCTGGCGCATGCCCGGGAAATGCTCGCCGCTGCGGCGCCGTCCGCGCAGGGGGCTGGCGGAGCCCGTGCGCGGCGCGGGCGCCGCGCGGGCTGATGGCGCGGCGCAACATCCTCGCCATCGTGCACCGGAGCCTTCGATGAACACGCGGTCATGCAACCCGCTCGAGGCGTCGCGCGAGGCACGCACGTTGCGCGTGGTGCTGTTGTCCGGGGTGTCGGGCTCGGGCAAGACCATCGCGCTCAATTCCCTCGAGGACGCCGGCTACTACTGCGTCGACAACCTGCCGGTGCAACTGGTCGACGAGCTCTTGCGGGTGGCGCAGCAGGCCGGCTACCGGCGCCTGGCCATCGCGATGGACGCGCGCGGCGCCGAGGGTCTGTCGCTGCTGCCCGAGCTCGTGCGGCGCCTGCGCGCGCAATGCGACCTGCATTTCATCTACCTGGACTGTGGCACCGACACCCTGGTGCAGCGCTTTTCCGAGACGCGCCGCGCGCACCCGCTGACGGCCCGGCGCGGCGAACTCGCGCGCGGGGCAGCGGGCCAGCCGTCGCCGGCTTCGGCGCCAGCGCTGATCGAGGCCATCGAACTGGAGCGCGAACTGCTCGCTCCCGTGGCCGGGCTGGGCCTGCACATCGACACCAGCGGCCTGCGCCCGGCGCAACTGCGGGCATGGGTGCGCCAGGCGGTCCAGCTGGAGGCCTCGCGCATCACGCTGCTGTTCGAGTCCTTCGCCTTCAAGCACGGAGTGGCGCTGGACGCCGATTTCGTGTTCGACGTGCGCATGCTGCCGAACCCGCACTACGACCCGCTGCTGCGCCCGCTCAACGGGCGCGATGCGCCGGTGGCCGAATTCCTGCGCGCGCAGCCCAGCGTGATGCGAATGCTGTCACAGCTGCAGGGTTTCCTGCAGACCTGGCTGCCGGCGATGGCCGAGGACCAGCGCAGCTACGTGGTGGTGGCCATCGGCTGCACGGGCGGGCAACACCGCTCGGTGTTCCTGGCCGAGCAGCTGGGGCAGCACTTCGCGAGCGAGTACAGCGTGATCGTGCGCCATCGCGAGCTGGACGCCGCGGCTTCGTCCTGACAGGCCCGTTCGGCGCAGTCAGCCGCCGAGCAGCTTGCGCACCGGTGCAGGCAGGCCCAGGCGCAGCGCCTCGTCGACGGTGAACCAGCCGGCGTGCTGCGCCTCGTCGGCGGCGCGCGGGCGTGCCCGCAGCTGCACGAGCAGGGGGCGCAGCAGCAGGTCCACGTGGGTGAGCGCGTGTCGCACGGGCTCGCGAGCCTGCTGGTCCAGCACCTCTCCGAGTTCGGCCGCCTGGCGCAGCGCGGCCGCGGCGTCGTCATGCCCGGGCAGGCTCCACAGGCCGGGCCAGATGCCCTGCGCGTCGCGGCGCTGCAGCCACACGCGTGCGGCATCCGGCTCGTCGCTGCGCGCCCACAGCAGCACCCATTCGCGGGTGCGCCGCGCCGCGCCGCGGCTTGCGCGTGCCGCCGGCGCAGCCTCTGCGGCGTCGGCCGGGCCCGGGCAGTCGGCCGCGAACGGGCAGGCCCGGCAGTCGGGCCCGGCGGGCTTGCACACCGTGGCTCCGAGGTCCATCAAGCCCTGCGTGTAGGCCTCGATGTGCCGGGCCGGCAGCAGGGATTCGGCGAGCTGCCACATCGCGCGCAGCGACGCGGCGTCGCGCGGGCGGGGCAGGGCGAAGGCGCGCCCCAGCACGCGCTGCACGTTGGCGTCGAGGATGGCCTCCCGGCGCGAGAAGCAGAACGCCGCGATGGCCGCCGCCGTCGAGCGGCCGATGCCGGCGAGGCCCTCCAGTTCGGCGCGCTCGCGCGGGAACTCGCCGCCGTGGCGCTCGCACACCTGCTGCGCGCAGGCGTGCAGATTGCGGGCGCGCCGGTAGTAGCCCAGGCCGCTCCACTGCGCCAGCACCGCGTCCAGCGGCGCGCCGGCAAGCGCTCGCACGTCGGGAAAACGCTGCAGGAAGGGCTCGTAGTAGCGCAGCACGGTTTCCACGCGGGTCTGCTGGAGCATGATCTCCGACACCCACACGCGATAGGGGTCGCGGCTGCGCTGCCACGGCAGGTCGTGGCGCCCGTGGGCGCGCTGCCAGGCCACGACGCGCGGCGCGAAGCCCGCCGGCTCGATGCCCGGCCTTCCCGGTGCTGCGTCCACCCCGTCAGGCCGCCGCCGGCAGCGCCTCGGCCCCGGGCAGCGCGAGCTCGAAGCGGTTGCGCAATTGCTTGCGCAAGTCGCGAAGCTGGCCGCTTCGTTCCCGCAGTTGCTCGATGCGCAGGGTCAGTTCGCCGTCGGCCTGCGCCACCTGCTGCAGGTTGGCCAGGCGTCGCCGCACCGAGCGCCGGCGCTCGCGCGTCTGCGCCTGCAGGCTGGCCAGCGCGGCGCGGTTCCAGTGCTCGGCGTCGGCCACCGCGCGCTCCTGGATCGCGCGCAGCCGCGCCTGCGCCGACAGCAGCACGCGGTCGGCGTAGGCGGTGCTTTGCAGGCGCAGCCACTGTACGGCGCCGGCGAAGCGCATGTAGTCGGCGCGCATGGCCTCCAGGTCGAGCCGCGCGCCATCCAGGCGCAGCGCCTTGGGCAGCGGCACCGAGAAGGCGAATTCGTTGTTCAGGCGTATGCAAGCCCCTGCCAGCATCGACTGGTTTTCCTCGAGCAGCGACTCGGCGCGGTTCATGCATAGCCCGAATTCATCGCAGGCCTCGGACAGCGCGGTGCGCAGGCCGGTCTTGAGCAGCGACGAACGAAGCTGGCGCCGCAGGTTCTCCAGGCGCAGAAGCGCACGGCTGGCGTCGAGCAGTTCGGCCACCTGGGTCAGCTGGCGCGTGTTGATCGCCTGCACCGCCTGCACCAGGCCCAGCGCTGCGTCGAATTCGTGGCGTTCGGCGTTCGCGCGCTGCAGCAGCGCGGCTACCGCCTGCTTGCTCTTGCCTCGCAGCGCCTCGAGTTCCAGGCGCTGCTCGTCGGACTGGCGAACCCGCGCGTCGATGTCGCGCTCCAGTCGCTGGCGGGTGTCGAGCAGCGTGGCGCGCCAGCTTCCGTCCAGCCATTCGCGGCGCTCGCGATCGGCGCATTCGCCCAGCGCCGCCTCGAGCTGGGGCAGCCCGGAGCGCTGCAGCAGCGTGTCGTCGCCGTGGATTCGCGCCAGCAGGCCCTTGTGCGCGCTCAGCGCGAACACGCGCGACAGCGGCACCTGCAGGGTCTGCGCGACCGATTCGCATTGCCTGCGGATCTGCGCCTGCACCTCGGCCGAGCTGCGCAGCGGGTCCCACAGCATGTCGATCTTGTTGAGCACGACGAAGCTGCGCTCGCGCCCGGCGGCGCCGATGTGCTCGGTCCACAATTGCAGGTCGCTGCGCGTGACACCGGCGTCGGCGCCGAGCAGGAACACCACCGCGGCGGCCGACGGAATCAGCGACAGGGTCAGCTCGGGCTCGGCGCCCAAAGCGTTCAGCCCCGGCGTGTCCAGCACGCTGATGCCCTGGGCCAGCAGCGGATGCTCGATGCTCAGCAGCGCATGGCGCCAGCGCGGGATCTCGACTTGCTCATCCGGCGAGCGGGGCGAGTCAGGCTGTTCTTCGTCCAGGTGCAGGCCCAGTTCCCGCGCCTTGGCCAGCGGCACGCGGATGGTGTCGCACAGGCGCTGCAGCGCGCGGCTCATGGCCACCGCATCGTCGGCGGCGAAGCTGTGCTCCTGCCATTCCTGCAGGCGACTTTTCCAGTCGCTGAGCAGGCGCGATTCGGCACGGGTCTCGATCGGCAGCAGGCGCAGCACGCCGCTCTGCCCGGGTTCGCTGTAGATCTCCAGCGGGCACATCGTGGTGCGCCCGGCACCGGCCGGCAGCACGCGCTGGCCGCTGGAGCCGAAGAACAGCGCGTTGATCAGCTCGGACTTGCCGCGCGAGAGTTCGGCGACGAAGGCCAGTTGCGCCTGATCGCGCTGCAGGCGCCGCTCGAGTTCGGCCAGCGGCTCCCGCCACAGTCCCGGATCCAGCGAGCTGTCTGCCAGCCAGCCGGCGAGGGCGGACAGGCGTGCCAGGCGCTGGTCGCGCCAGGCGCCGAACCGGCTCCAGTTGTTCGACGAGGGGGTGGGGCGGATCGGATCGGTCATCGGCGGCGGGCCATGCGGGCCGTTGGGTCACGACGTACATAGCGTAACCTGCCGCGAGCGCTTTGGGCATGACGGCGAGCAAGCCGGGTCCATGCGTGGTCGAAGCTGGCGCGGCAGCGCAACGATTCAGCGCGTCTGGCAGTTGCGGCAGAAGTACGTGCTGCGCTGGCCTTGCACCAGGTGGGCGACGGGCCGGGCGCATGCCTTGCAGGGCTCGCCGGCGCGGCCATAGACCTGGGCTTCGAGCTGGAAATGCCCCTGCGCGCCATCGCTGGAGCAGAAATCGCGCAGCGTGCTGCCGCCGGCCCGCACCGCCTGCTCCAGGGTTTCGCGCAGTGCCTGCGCGAGGACTGCGCAGCGCGCGCGCGACAGGCGGCAGCCCGCGGTGCGGGGATCGATTCCCGCCCGGAAAAGCGCCTCGCAGGCGTAGATGTTTCCGACGCCGGCGACCACCGACTGGTCCAGCAGCAGCAGTTTCACCGCGGCGCGCCGCGCGTGCAGCGCGCGCCACAGCAGTTCGCCGTCGAAGTCGGGCTGCAGGGGCTCCGGCCCCAGGCGGCGCAGCAGCGGATGGGTTTGCGCCGGGTCGTCATGCCAGATCACGGCACCGAAACGACGCGGGTCGTTCAGGCGCAGCTCGCCGCGGTCGGTGAGCAGCCTGAAGTGCTCGTGCGGCCCCGGCGGCTGCAGCGGCGCCAGGCCGACCCCCTGGGGATGCCAGCGCAGGGAGCCCGACATGCCCAGATGCACGATGAGCTGCCCGCGCTGCAGGCCCAGCAACAGGTACTTTCCGCGGCGCTCCAGCGCATCGATGCTGAGCCCCGCGAGTTCCTGCGGCTCGCACAGCAGCGGCCAGCGCAGCGGCTTGCCCAGGCTGGCGCCGCGGATGCGGCTGCCCAGCAAGGGCTGCACCAGTGCGCGCCGGGTGACTTCGACTTCGGGCAATTCAGGCATTCGCGCATTGTCCGTCAGGCGCGCGCCGCGCGCGCACTACACTGATGCGGTGCCCAGCCGCCTCGCCTCCCGTTCGCCCATGCGCCCAGTCGTTCTCGCCGCCTCGCTGCTGGTTGCGCTGGCCGCCGCGCCCTGGGCGCGGCAGGCCGGCGCCGAATCACCCACCACGGTGGCCGCGATCACGCAGAGCGTGCCGTCGCGCGGCGTGCGCGACGACGCCGAGCAGCAGGCGCGCTGGTTCTATTCCACGCTGACCGGCGAGATCGCGGCGCTGACCGGGCATTCCGACACCGCCTACGCCGAGCTGCTGCGGGCCGCGCGCGACATGAATTCGCCGCAGTTGTTCGAGCGCGTGGTCCAGGTGGCGCTGGGCGCGCACCACCCGGATCAGGCGCTGGCTGCCGTCGGGGTGTGGCTCGACCTGCAGCCCGGCTCGGTGCGTGCGCAGGCCTGGCGAGTGCAATTGCTGCTGGGCATGGGGCGCGACTCCGACGCGGCGTCCGCCGTCGCGCGCCTGCTCGCGATGACTCCGCAGCCCGAGCGGCCCGAGGCGATTCTGGCGCTGGGCGGCATGTTCGAGGGCATGCCCGATGCGGCGCGGGCGCTGGCGCTGACCCGTCGCAGCCTGGCTCCGTATGCGTCGCTGCCGCAGTCGCAGGTGGTCATCGCCCACATGCAGGTGCGCGCCGGCGACGTCTCCGCGGGCGTGGCACGCGCCGCGGGCGCGCTGCGCGCCGACCCCTCGCTGCGCGCGGCCGCCATGCTGCTGCTGCAGCATTACCGGATCGATCCGGTGCGCGCCGACAAGCTGCTGGGCGGGTATTTCACGGCACGCCCCGATGACGATTCCCTGCGCATGATCTGGGTCGATGCCGCCACCGGGCAGCAGCGCGACAGCATCGCGCTGGCGCAATGCGAAGTGCTGGCCCGGCACAAGCCCGCGCTGGCGCAGATCTGGCTGATCATGGGTTCGCTGCGCCAGCAGCTGGGGCAGGCACGGCAGGCCGAGCGCGATCTGGTGCGTTTCCTCGAGCTGAGCATGCCCGGTGATGCCGCGTTGCAGCGCGTGATCGGGCAGGCGGGCTGGGCGCATGCCGCCGAGGCGCCCGCCGCATCGTCGTCGCCGCAGCCTGCGGCATCGGCCCCGGGTGGCGCCGCGCCGGCGGACGGCGAAGTTGCGCCGGAGGCGCTTTCCAGTCAGGAACTGGCTCGTGTCTACCTGGCGCTGTCCGACACGGCGTTGCAGCAAGGCGCCACGGCGCGCGCGCAGCAGTGGCTCGACCTGGTTCCCGCGAGCGTTCACGATCCCGCGCTGGTGCTGCAGCGGGCCAAGTTGCTGGTCGCGCAGGGGCAGGTCGGCGCGGCGCTGGACCTGGTTCGCGCGCTGCCGCGCGACACCAACGCAGCGCGGCGCCAGCGCCTGCTGGCGCTGGCCGAGCTGCTGCAGGATGTGCACGAGCCCAGGCGCGCCTACTCGGCGCTCGAGTCCGGCATGCGGGCGTGGGGCCGGCAGGCCGACTATGCCTACGAGACCGCGATGGCGGCCGAACAGGCGGGGATGAAGGGACGCATGGAGGCCGCTTTGCGCCGGGTCATCGCGGCTCACCCGCGCTACCAGCCGGCGCTCAACGCGCTCGGCTACACGCTCGCCGACCAGCGGCGCGAGCTGGCCCAGGCGCGCGGCCTGATCGAGCGCGCGCTGCGCCTGAGCCCCGGCAACCCCTTCGTGATGGACAGCCTGGGCTGGGTCGAGTTCCGTCTCGGTCACCTCGAGCGCGCGCAGCTGCTGCTCGAGCAGGCCTACGAGGGTCGCAACGACCCGGCGATCGCCGCGCACCTGGCCGAGGTGCTCTGGCACCGTGGCAGGCACCAGCGCGCCACCGAGGTGCTGCGCCAGGCCTGGCAGGCCGCGCCGACGGATTCGGGCGTGCTGGGTGCGATGCGCCGCCTGCACCTGACGTTCCCATGATCCGTCGGCTTGCGATGCCGCTGCGCGGCACGCGCGCAGGCGCGGCGCTGGCGCTGGCCCTGCTGCTCGGCGCCTGCGCCACGCAGCGCGGCCCCGGCGGCGCCGGTCCCGGGTGCGCGCTCGACTACGGCGGGCGCATCTCGGTGGTCGAGCAGGGACCGCAGCCGCACAACCTGTACGGTTCCTTCGAGCTCCGGCTTTCCGGCCAGCGCGGCTCGCTCGAGCTCGCCTCGCCGTTGGGCCAGGTGCTGGCGCGTGCCAGCTGGGACGCCGACTCGGCCAGCGTGGACGACGGGCATGCGCGCCGCGCCTTCGACTCCTTCGAGGACATGACCCAGGCCACGCTGGGGCTGCGCCTGCCGCGCCAGGCCCTGGGCGACTGGGTGCGCGGGCGCCCGGCGCGGCAGCTGCCTTGGCGCGATCTGGGGCAGGGCGGCTTCGAGCAACTCGGCTGGCAGGTGCGCATGGTGCTTCGCGACGGCGCGCCGCATATCCTGCGCCTGACGCGAGTCCTGGGCGACACCACCGAACAGCTCAGCCTGGTCATCGACCGTCGCGCGTCGGTGGGTGCCGATTGCCGGCCGGCGGCGGCCGCCAGCGCCGCGGCGCAACGCGCGCCGGAATCGACGTCGTGAGCGGCGTCGTGGCCGGCGTCTTCAGCGCATCGCCGGCGCCGCTGCGGGAACTGCTGGGCGTGCCGGCGCCGGCGAAGCTGAACTGGTTCCTGCACGTCACCGGGCGGCGCGACGACGGCCTGCACGAGCTGCAGACGGTGTTCCAGTTCATCGACTGGTGCGACGAGATCGACTTCGAGTTGCGGGACGACGGAGGGATCTCGCGAGAAGGCGGCGACGGGCTTCCGGACGACGACCTGTGCGTGCGGGCCGCGCGCGCGCTGCGCGAGTTCGCGGGCTGCCGGCTCGGTGTGCACATGCGCCTGCGCAAGCACATCCCGGCGCAGGCCGGACTCGGCGGCGGCAGCTCGGATGCCGCCAGCGTGCTGCTGGCGCTCAATCGCCTGTGGGGGCTCGGCCTGCGCCGCTCGCAGTTGCAGGCGGTGGGCGAGGGACTGGGCGCCGACGTGCCGGTGTTCGTGTTCGGGCGCAACGCCTTCGCCGAGGGCGTGGGAACGCGCCTGCGCGAGCTCGAGTTGCCGCGCTGGCGCGTGCTCGTGGCCTGGCCGGGCGCGGGCCTGTCGACCGCGCAGGTGTTCGGCAGCCCGGCCTTGACAAGGGACACACCCGCTTGCACAATGGAGGGCTTTTGCGAGAGCCTCAAAAGGGCGCTTGCGGAAAAAGCGACGCAGGGCCTGAGCGCGGGAGCAACAGTAGCGGCGGGGGCGGCGGGTGCAGGGGGTTCTGGTACGCCAGATGGATCCGGCTCGAGCTTCGCGAGTGCTTCTCGCATGAGTCGGGCGCTGGAGTTCGGAGTCAACGACCTGCAGGGCGTGGCTTCGCAGCAGCTGCCGCTGTTGCAGGACGTGAAGGCCTGGCTCGAGGCGCGTTGCGGAAGTGTTGCGCGAATGAGCGGTTCGGGTTCGGCGATGTTCGCGCCGTGGCCCGGAAGTGCCGATGAGCTGCCGCGCGATGTGCCGCGGTCCTGGTCGGTGAGGGTGTGCAGTGCCTTGGGTCGGCATCCGCTGCTGGACTGGGCGCCGTAGAAGGTGGCGTCGCCGGAATGGGGGTGCCGCCGCTGCACCATGTGGTGCAGGAGCAGCCACGCAGCTGCCGCGACGTGTCGAAAGCGCCGCGAGATTGCGTAGAATTCAGGAGCCGTTCGGGTTCCTTGCGAGTTGCGCAGTTGCAAGTTCGCCAGGAAGCCGGGCAGGTTCCGCGGGCCCCGCGAGTTGTCGCGAGGTTGCGTAGAGATGTTGGGGAGTCGCCAAGTTGGTTAAGGCACCGGATTTTGATTCCGGCATTCGAGGGTTCGAATCCTTCCTCCCCAGCCCCCCTTGAGGGTCCGGCCGACGCCCGGTGGCTTGCACGCCGCCGGGGCGGCAAGGCCAGGTGCACGGTTTCGGCGACCCTCTCAGCGCCAGCAGCAGTTCCCATCATGACATCCCCCGCGGCCGATTTTGTCGTATTCACCGGAAACGCCAACCCGGCGCTGGCGCAACAGGTGGTCGAGCAGCTCGGCATCGGCATGGGACAGGCCTTCGTCGGTCGCTTTTCCGACGGCGAGGTGACGGTCGAGATCCAGCAGAACGTCCGCGCGCGCGAGGTGTTCATCCTGCAGTCGACCTGCGCGCCGACCAACGACAACCTGATGGAGCTGCTGGTGATGGCCGACGCGCTCAAGCGCGCGTCCGCCGAGCGCATCACCGCGGTCATTCCCTATTTCGGCTACGCCCGCCAGGACCGTCGCCCGCGCTCCAGCCGCGTGCCCATCACCGCCAAGGTCGTGGCCAACATGCTGCAGACGGTGGGCATCGCGCGCGTGGTCACCATGGACCTGCACGCCGACCAGATCCAGGGCTTTTTCGACATCCCGGTCGACAACATCTACGCGTCGCCGATCCTGCTCGGCGACCTGCGCGAGAAAAGCGACTCGGACCTGATCGTGGTTTCGCCGGACATCGGCGGCGTGGTCCGCGCGCGCGCGCTGGCCAAGCTGATGGACTGCGACCTGGCGATCATCGACAAGCGTCGCCCGAAGCCCAATGTCTCCGAGGTGATGAACGTGATCGGCGACATCGACGGTCGCAACTGCATCATCATGGACGACATGGTCGACACCGCGGGTACGCTGACCAAGGCCGCCGAGGTGCTCAAGGAGCGCGGCGCCAAGCGTGTCGTCGCCTACTGTACCCATCCCGTGTTCTCGGGCCCTGCCATCGAGCGCATCAACGCCAGCGACCTGGACGAGGTCGTTGTCACGAACACCATTCCGCTGCGCGAAGCGGCTCTGGGCAGCCCCAAGGTGCGCCAGCTGTCGGCGGCGCCGCTGATCGCGCAGACCATGATGCGAATCGCGCAGGGCGGCTCGGTGCTCCAGTTGTTCAACGAACAGGAAACCCTGTTCTGAAGTTCCTTTGCGCCGTGGCCGTCCCGGCCGCGGCATCCCGGGTGCCTTGCTGGTCGCGAGCATGGCGCCTTCAACCTCGGGGCCCGCGGGCCCCTTCGCAGGAGTCGACATGAAAGTCGTCGCGTTCGAACGTCAGGCGCAAGGTACCGGTGCGAGCCGCCGCATGCGCCGAGCCGGCAAGGTGCCCGGCATCATCTACGGAGGGGACCAGGCGCCCCAGTTGATCGAGCTCGATCACAACGCCCTGTTCCATGCCCTCAAGAAGGAGCAGTTCCACTCGTCGGTGCTGGACCTGACCGTCGGTGAAAGCAACACCAAGGTGCTGCTCAAGGCCTTCCAGGCGCACCCGTTCAAGGCCCAGGTGCTGCACGTGGACTTCATGCGCATCGCCGCGGATCGCAAGATCTCGATGAAGGTGCCGCTGCACTTCAAGGGCGCCGAAGAATCCCCGGCGGTCAAGCTCGAAGGTGGCATGATCAGCCACGTGGTCAGCGAGCTCGAAGTCTCCTGCCTGCCGGCCGACCTGCCCGAGTTCATCGAGGTCGACCTGAGCACGCTGCACAAGGGCCAGTCGCTGCACGTGGCCGACCTGAAGCTGCCCCAGGGCCTGTCCGTGGTCACCCACGGCGCCGAGAATCCGGCGATCGCCACGGTGCTGACCAAGGGCGGTGGCGAGGCTGCTGCCGGCGACGAGGCCGCCGAGGCCGCTCCCGCGGCCTGAGCCCGGGTTGCGCAGGCACCAGCAAGAACACCGCCCTCGGGCGGTGTTCTTGCATGGGCCAGGGCTGGCCGCGTCTACTCGGCCGGCACCACGCGCGGGCGGCGGTCCTCGCCGACGGCCACGTAGGTCAGCGTGGCTTCCGTGACCCGGAACACCTGGGTGTCGGGGATGCCGCGCTCGGCATAGACCTCGACGTCCACGGTGATCGACGTGCGCCCGACGCGCACCACCTTCGCGTACAGCGAAAGCAGGTCGCCCACCAGCACCGGGTGCTTGAACACGAACTGGTTCACCGCCACGGTCGCCACGCGCCCCTTGGCGCGCCTTGCAGCGACGATGCCGCCGGCGATGTCGACCTGCGCCATGATCCATCCGCCGAAGATGTCGCCGTGCATGTTCACGTCGGACGGCATCGGGTTGATGCGCAGGATGGGCTCGGGATGAGAGGGAAGGCTTTGTGTCGAATCCACGGTCGAGACTTGGTGCGGGAACGCCCGTGCAGCCACGGGACGGAAGCTCAATAATGTAGCAACCGCGGCGCGCGGCTGCCGATCGCGGCCTCGCCGCCCCCGCAGTCGACGCTCGCGCAGTCGACGTTCGCGCTTCTGCGGCGGCGCTTTCGCGTTTGCTTCGCGTTCCTTTCGCCTTCCCTTTTCGCGTACCTTTTCACGCCCCCTTCCGCGCCCCCTTCCGCGCCCCCGATCCCATGCGAGACCACTCCCGCGCCGCCGCCGCCCCAGTCGACGCCGTGCCTTCGCCCCCCGGCTCGCGCTGGGCCGCGCTGCGCAGCCTCGCCCCCTATCTGTGGCACTACCGCGTGCGCGTGATCACCGCGCTGCTGATGCTGGTGGCGGCCAAGCTGGCCAACGTCGGCGTGCCGCTGGTGCTCAAGCACATCGTCGACGACCTGCAGATCAAGCCCGGCGACCCGCGCGCCGTGCTGGTCGTGCCGGTGGCGCTGCTGCTGGCCTACGGCGCCTTGCGGGTGTCGGTCTCGCTGTTCACCGAGTTGCGCGAGGTGGTGTTCTCGCGCGTCACCCAGGGGGCTGTGCGGCGCATCGCGCTGCAGGTGTTCGAGCACCTGTTCTCGCTGTCGCTGCGCTATCACCTCCAGCGCCAGACCGGTGGCATGTCGCGCGACATCGAGCGCGGCACCCGCAGCATCTCGAGCCTGGTCTCCTACACGCTCTACAGCATCCTGCCCACGCTGGTCGAGATGGGGCTGGTCATCGGCATCCTGGTGGTTCGCTACGACTGGTGGTTCGCCGCCGTCGCGCTCGGCGCGCTGGTGCTCTACATCAGCTTCACGGTGGTGGTCACGGAGTGGCGCACCGGGCTGCGGCGCACCATGAACGAGCAGGACTCGCGTGCCAACCAGCGCGCGGTGGACGCGCTGCTGAACTACGAGACCGTGAAGATCTTCGGCAACGAGGCCTACGAGGCCACGCGCTACGACGACAACCTGAGGCGCTGGATGCACGCCGCGGTGCTTTCGCAGAACTCGTTGTCCGTGCTGAACCTGGGCCAGAGCGTGATCATCGCCGCCGCGGTGACCCTGCTGGTGTGGCGTGCCACGGTGGGCGTGGTCGACGGCACGATGAGCCTGGGCGATCTGGTGCTGGTCAACGCCTTCATGATCCAGTTGTACGCCCCGCTGGGATTCCTCGGCGTGATCTACCGCGAGCTGCGCCAGGCGCTGACCGACATCGAGCGCATGTTCACCATCCTGCACCAGGATCGCGAGGTGGCCGACGTCGAGCAGGCGCCGCCCTTGCGCGTGAGCGCCGGCAGCGTGCGCTTCGAGGACGTGCATTTCGCCTATCACCCGGGGCACGACGTGCTCAAGGGGCTGAGCTTCGAGATCGAGGGGGGGCAGACGGTGGCCGTGGTCGGGCCGTCGGGGGCCGGCAAGTCGACCTTGTCGCGCCTGTTGTTCCGCTTCTACGACCCGCGGGCCGGACGCATCCTGATCGACGGCCAGGACATCGCCGGCGTGACCCAGTCCAGCCTGCGCGCCGCGCTCGGCCTGGTGCCGCAGGACACGGTGCTGTTCAACGACACCATCGCCTACAACATCGCCTATGGCCGGCCGGGCGCCAGCCGCGAGCAGGTCGAGCAGGTGGCGCGCGCGGCGCAGATTCACGATTTCATCCAGCGCCAGCCGCTGGGCTACGAGACCCCGGTGGGCGAGCGCGGGCTGAAGCTGTCGGGCGGTGAGAAGCAGCGCGTGGCCATCGCGCGCGCCCTGCTGAAGGATCCGCCGGTGCTGATCTTCGACGAGGCGACGTCGCAGCTCGATTCCGCCAACGAACGCGCCATCCAGGCCGAGATCCGCGAGGCCGCGCGCGACCGCACGACCCTGATCATCGCCCACCGGCTGTCCACGGTGGTCGATGCCGACCAGATCCTGGTGCTTGCCGACGGGCGCATCCAGGAGCGCGGCAGCCACGCCCAATTGCTCGCCGCCGGCGGGCTGTATGCGCGCATGTGGGAATTGCAGCGCCAGGGCGACGAATCCGATCCGCCGCTGCGCGACGGCGACCTGGCGCGGGTGGCCTGAAAGGCCCTGCCGGGCGCCCGGGGGGCGGCGCGCCCACTACCATTCCGGATGTGCGCGCCGCTTCGGCGCGATTGCCCGGTCGCCACCCATGCAAGATCAAGCGCAAACCCTGACGATCACCCGCCCCGACGACTGGCATCTGCACCTGCGCGACGGCGCGGCGCTGGCCAGCACGGTGCCGTGGAGCGCGGCGCAATTCGCGCGCGCCATCGTCATGCCCAACCTCAAGCCCCCGGTCGTGGATACCGCGCAGGCCCTCGAATACCGCGCGCGCATCCTGGCCGCGCGCGTGCCAGGCTCGGATTTCCAGCCGCTGATGACCCTGTACCTGACGGACCGCACGCCGCCGCAGGAGATCGCACGTGCCAAGGCCAGCGGCGCGGTGTTCGGCGTCAAGCTGTACCCGGCCGGCGCGACCACGAATTCCGACAGCGGCGTCACCGACCTGCGCAATGTGCACGGCGTGCTCGAGGCCATGCAGCGCGAGGGCATGCCGCTGCTGGTGCACGGGGAGGTCACCGATTCGCAGGTCGACGTGTTCGATCGCGAGGCGGTGTTCATCGAGCGCCACCTGCAGGCCATCCGGCGCGATTTTCCGGGGCTGAAAATCGTGCTCGAGCACATCACCACGTCGCATGCCGTGGATTTCGTGCTGGCGAACGACGCGCGCGATGCGCGCGGCGCGCCGCTGCTCGGCGCCACCATCACCGCGCACCACCTGCTGCACAGCCGCAACGCGATGTTCCGCGGCGGCCTGCGCCCGCATTATTACTGCCTGCCGGTGCTCAAGCGGGAAACCCACCGCTTGCGTCTGCTCGACGCGGCCTGCAGCGGGGACCCACGCTTTTTCCTGGGCACCGACTCGGCTCCGCACGCGCGCGGCGCCAAGGAGGCCGACTGCGGCTGCGCGGGCTGCTTCAGCGCGCTGCACGCGCTGGAGTTGTACGCGCAGGCCTTCGAGCAGGCCGGCCGGCTCGACCGCCTGGAGGGATTCGCCGCGCACTTCGGCGCCGACTTCTACGGCCTGCCGCGCAACGCAGGGCGGGTCGAGCTTCGTCGCCAGGCGTGGACCGTGCCGCTCAGCCTGGACTACATGGACACCAGCATCGTTCCCGTCGATGCCGGCGAGACCCTGCATTGGCGGGTCGCGCCGGCCGGCGCGGCGGCAACGCAGGCATAATCGCGGGCGGCGAAGCAGGCCGGGCAGTCGCGCTGCGCGAGCGGTGAGGAAGGTCCGGACTCCACAGGGCAGGGTGACGGCTAACGGCCGTGCGCGGCGACGCGACGAACAGGGCCACAGAGACGAGTATGCGCGGCGCGAGCCGCGCGGACGTGAAACGCGGCAACCTCCACCCGGAGCAACACCAAATAGGCAGGCGAAGGCGCCGAAAGGCGCCGGGAGCGCGGCCCGCGCGAGCCTGCGGGTAGGTGGCATCGAGCCGCGACGGTAACGCGCGGCCCAGAGGAATGGCTGCCACGCCGGGAAACCGGCGCACAGAATCCGGCCTACAGGCTTGCTTTGCCTCTTTCTATACAGTGCGCGCTCGCGATGCGCGCATCCTCAGCGCGCCCCGCGGCGCCGCGCCATCCACGTGCCGAGCAGCGCTCCGAGCACGCACAGCAGCGCCGAAACCACCATGTAGGTCGCGCCCAGCAGCACGTGGCCATGTTGCAGCAGCCCGCGCGACTCCAGCGAGAAGGTCGAGAAGGTGGTGTAGGCACCCAGGCCGCCCGTGAGCATGCCGGTGCGCAACTCGCTGCTGATGTTGCCGCGCTCCAGCGTGAACGTGAACAGCAGGCCCATCAGCAGCGAGCCGATGACATTGATCGACAGCGTGGCGAAGGGAAAGGCGTGGCCCAGCACCAGCGGCACGAGCTCCGACTGGCCGTAGCGCGCGAAGGCGCCCAGGATGGCGAACACGCCGAGGTAGAAGTAGGTCAATGCCGGATCGGGGCCATGGGTACCTTGGGGCCGGGATGGGAAGCCATGCCCTGCGGCCCCCGCAGGGTCTGGAGCATGCTAGCAGGCCCGTCGCTGACGACTCAGGCGTGGTTTTCCCCGACGCTGGCCTCGCCAGGTCCCCGCAGGGGATTCAAACCATTACTTGCATGCCGGGCTTCAAGTCCTTATTTCAAGAGCGTTTTTTGGGGGAAATCTGTTTAAATAAACAGTGGGCCGAGTCACGCTAAGTCATTGTTTGGTAAGCGAAATTCTCATCCTGCTATTGACGGGGCACGGTTTGCCCCATACAGTGCAGCCAGGTGCAGAAAAGTGGGTAAAAGTGCAGCAGTTGCACCTGGGACCAGGCTGAATCGGAGAAGCGCGTGTTCATCGGCATATCGGCTTTGACGCTGGACGGCAAGGGTCGCATGACCGTGCCTGCGCGTCACCGCGACATGCTGCTGGAGCAGGCTGCCGGACGCCTGACCCTGACCAAGAGCCCCGAGGGCTGCCTGCTCATGTTCGGCGACCAGCAATGGCAGGAGTTCCGCGCCAAGATCGCCGCCCTGCCGATGTCCGCGCAGGGCTGGAAGCGCATCTACCTGGGTCACGCCACCGAGACCGAGATCGACGCCAGCGGGCGTGTGCTGATTCCGCCCGAACTGCGCGCAGCGGCGCGCATCGAGCGCGAGATCGACCTCATCGGCATGGGTTCGCACTTCGAGGTCTGGGATCGCGCCACGCATCAGGCGCGCGAAGCAGCGGTGATCGAGGCCGGAATGCCCGATGCCGTACGCGACATCGTGGTGTGAAGGTGCCCCCCGATGTCGAACTCTCCCTCCCGCGCTGCACACGCGCTGCAGCATCGCACGGTGTTGCTGCACGAGGCCATCGACTGGCTGGTGGGCGACCCGCAAGGCGTGTACGTGGACGGCACCTTCGGACGTGGCGGCCATACCCGCGAGCTGCTTTCGCGCCTGGCCCCTGGCGCGCGCGTGGTGGCGCTGGACCGCGATCTGCAGGCCATCGAGGCCGGCCAGCAGCTCGCGCTTGCCGAGCCGCGGCTGAGCCTGGTGCATGCCCCGTTCTCGCGCTGGGGCGAAGTGCTCGACGGACTGGGCATCGCACAGGTGCACGGGCTGCTGCTGGATCTGGGCGTGTCGTCGCCGCAGCTCGACGACATGGAGCGCGGTTTCAGCTTTCGCGGCGACGCGCCGCTGGACATGCGCATGGACACCACGCGCGGCCTCACGGCCGCGCAATTCCTGGGCGAGGCCGACGTCGATGAAATCACTAGGGTGTTGCGCGACTACGGGGACGAACGGGCTGCTTTCGCGATTGCAAAGGCGATTGTGGCTGGCCGCGAACGGGGCCAGCCCGTCACCCGCACAGGCGAGCTTGCCGCCCTCGTGGCGCAGGCGGTGCGCAGCCGCGAACCGGGGCAGGACCCCGCAACGCGCACCTTTCAGGCTCTTCGGATTCACGTCAATGCCGAGCTCGCCGAGCTCGAAGAGGCGCTCGCGCAGGTGATGCGCCGAATGGCTGCGGGAGGCCGACTCGTGGTCATCAGCTTCCACTCCCTCGAGGACCGCATGGTCAAGCAGTTCCTGCAGGGCCATGCGCGGGCGCCGGCGCTGACCCCGCAGCAGCGGCGGCTGCCGCTGGCGCCGAAGGCCTTCGTTCCCGACCTGCGCGTGCTCGCGCGTGTGCGCGCAAGCGCCCAGGAGGTGCGTGACAACCCGCGCAGCCGCTCGGCGGTGATGCGCGTGGCCGAGCGACTGGCGCCGGCGCATGCGGCCGGGGCGAGCGCATGATCCGCGCCAACCTGTTGCTGCTGGCACTGGCCATGGTGTGCGCCATGAGCCTGGTGCGCGCGCAGTACGACGCGCGGCGCACCTTCGCCGCGCTCGACGCCGCGCAGGTGCGCGCGGCCCAGCTCGAACTCGACCACGACCGCCTGCAGGTCGAGCTGCGCGCGTTGTCCATCCCGTCGCGCATCGAATCCCTGGCGCGCGGGCGCCTAGGCATGGTCCCGGTCACGCCGGCGCGCAGCGACTACGTCAGCGCCGCGCAGCTGCCCGGGCTGCCGGTGAACATCCCCACGCGATGAGCCGCGCCATGAGAACCGCATCGCGTCCCTTCGCCATTCCGGCCCAGCGCCGCAACAGCCACCTGCTGCACCTGCGCCTGCCGCCGGGGCGCGCCTGGCTGGTCAAGGGCCTGCTGTTCCTGGCCTTCGTCGCGCTGGCGCTGCGCGCGCTGTGGATCCAGGGCATCACCACCAGCTTCTACCAGCGCCAGGGCACGCTGCGCTTCGTGCGCACGCTGGAACTCCCGGCGATGCGCGGGCGCATCGTCGATCGCCACGGCAACATCCTGGCGTCGAGCGTTCCGGTGAAGACCATCTGGGCCGATCCGCAGACCCTGCATGCCGATTCGGCCCAGGTCGACCAACTGGCGTCGATCCTTCAGCTCGACCCGAGGGAGCTGCAACGGCGCTTCGCGATGGACCGCCAGTTCGTCTACGTCAAGCGCCAGGTCGACATCGACACGGCGCGCAAGGTCGAGGCGTTGCACATCAAGGGCGTCTACATGTCGCCGAGCTACCGCCGCTTCTACACCGAGGGGGCGGCTGCCGCGCAGCTGCTGGGCATGACCGACATCGAGAACCAGGGCAGCAGCGGGCTGGAACTGCTGTACCAGCACCTGCTCGCCGGCCACCCCGGCACGCGCAAGGTCATGCGGGATCGCCTGGGCAACGTGATCGAGGACGTCGAGGGCGGCACGCCGCCGGTCAACGGCCAGGACGTGCAGCTGTCGATCGACAGCAAGATCCAGGACCTGACCTACCAGGCACTCGAGCAGGCGGTGCAGGACAGCCACGCCAAGAACGGCAGTGCGGTGGTCATCGACGCCAGCAACGGGCAGGTGCTGGCGATGGCCAACTACCCCAGCTTCGATCCCAACAAGCGCAGTGGCTACACCGCGGCGGACATGCGCAACTACGCGATGACCGACATCTACGAGCCGGGCTCGGTGATCAAGCCGTTCACCATCGCGGCGGCACTGCAGGACGGCATCGTCACCATGCACAGCACCTTCGAGACCGCGCCCGGCTGCATGCTGATGTACGGCAACCGCATCTGCGACGACTCGAACAACGGGCTGATCCAGCTGCCGCAGGTGATCCAGTACTCGAGCAACGTCGCCACCGGCCAGATCGTGATGCGCATGAAGCCCGAGGAGCAGTGGGACATGTACACCGCGGTGGGCCTGGGGCAGCGTCCGCAGGCGCTGTTCCCGGGCGCCGCCAGCGGGCGCCTGCGCCCGTGGCGCCGCTGGCGTCCGATCGACGCGGTCACGCAGGGCTTCGGCTATGGCCTGGCGGTATCGACCTTCCAGCTCGCGCATGCCTACCTGGTGTTCGCCGACGACGGCATGATCCGCCCGGCGACCCTGCTCAAGGGGCCGCCGACCCCCGAGGTACGCGTGATCTCTCCGCGCGTGGCCGCCGACATCCGCTCCATGCTGGCGCTGGTGACCACCGCGAAGGGCACGGCGCGGCGCGCGCAGGTGCCCGGCTATTCCACCGGGGGCAAGACCGGTACCGCCTACCTCTGGCGCGGCAAGGCCTACGACAAGCATCTGTTCCGGGCGCAGTTCGTCGGCATGGCGCCGATCGACCACCCGCGCCTGGTCATGGCCGTTTCGGTCGACCAGCCCGAGGGCCAGCGCCACTTCGGGGGCCAGGTCTCCGCGCCGGTGTTCTCGCAGGTGATGGGACAGGCGCTGCGCATCCTCGGCGTTGCGCCGGACCTGCCGGTGCGCCCCGACGTGCCGCCCGCCGGTGCGCGGCCGTCGTCGGCGACGGGAGGCAAGGCGTGAGCGAGCGCGTCTACCGGTCGAGCGCAGAGGTGCTGCACGCATTGCGCGAGCTCGCGCCCGCGCAGGCCGCGCTGGGCACCGACTCGCGCGCGCTCGGCGCCGGAGACGTGTTCGTGGCCTGGCCGGGGGCAGCCGCCGACGCGCGGCGTCATGTCGGCGCCGCGCTGGCGCGCGGCGCCGCCGCGGCGCTGGTCGAGCACGACGGCGCCGAGGCCTTCGAACTGCCGCCGCACGCGCTGCGCGTGCGCGGCCTGAAGGCCCTGGCAGGAGAGATCGCCGACGCCTGGTTCGGCCACCCGTCGCGCCGCATGCAGGTGCTCGCGGTCACCGGCACCAACGGCAAGACCTCGGTGGCGCTGTGGACGGCGCAGGCGCTGCAGGCAGCGGGGCACGCCTGCGGGGTCATCGGCACGCTGGGCGCGGGCCTGCCGGGCGCGTTGCGGGCCACGGGCCTGACCACGCCGGATCCCGTGCGCCTGCACGCCGAGCTGGCCGCGATGCTGCGCGCCGGAGTTCGCCACTGCGCGCTGGAGGCCTCGTCCATCGGGCTCGACGAACAGCGTCTGGCCGGGCTCCACGTGCACGCGGCCGCGTTCAGCAACCTGACCCAGGACCACCTCGACTATCACGGCAGCATGCAGGCCTATGCCGCCGCCAAGCGCCGCCTGTTCGACTGGCCGCAACTGCAGGCGGCGGTCCTCAACGTCGACGATGCGCTGGGCGCCGAACTCGCCGTGCATTGCCGCCAGCGCGGACTGTCCACCCTGCGCGCGAGCTGCCGCGGCGCCGATGCCGAGTGGCGCGCGCAGGACCTGCGCGATGCCGACGCCGGCATGTCGCTGGAGCTGTCGCGCGGGGTCTTGCGGCGCCGCGTGGAGTTGCCGCTGCTGGGCGAGTTCAACGCGTCGAACCTGCTGCTGGTGTGCGGCCTGCTGGAATCGTGCGGCCTGCCCGCGCAGGCCGTGCTGGATGCGCTGCGCGCGGTGCAGGCGCCTCCCGGGCGCATGCAGCCGCTGGGCGGGCAGGGTGCGCCGCTGGTCGTGGTCGACTACGCGCACACCCCGGACGCGCTTGCCCAGGCGCTGCAGGCGCTGCGCGGCGTGACCCGGCGCCGCGGCGGGCAGTTGTGGTGCGTGTTCGGTGCCGGCGGCGACCGCGATCGCGCCAAGCGCGCGCCGATGGCCGCGGCAGCCGAAGGCTGCGCCGACCGCGTGGTGCTGACCAGCGACAACCCGCGCAGCGAGGCCCCGCAGGACATTCTGGACCAGCTGCTGGCCGGTGCCGTGGCGCCGGCCAGCATGCTGGTGCTGGCCGATCGTGCCCAGGCCATCGCGCAGACCCTGGCGCATGCCGACGCGCGCGACGTCGTGCTGCTGGCCGGCAAGGGCCACGAGGCGACCCAGGAGGCGCACGGCAGGCGCAGCGCCTTCAGCGATGTGTTCCATGCGCGCGCCGCGCTGGCCGCCCGTGGCGGCGGCTGGTTCTCGTTGCGCGAGCTCGCCGAATGGACCGGTGGCGAGTGCGTCGGCGACCCCGGCCGCGCGCTGCAGGGCGTGAGTACCGACAGTCGGCGCATCGGCGCCGGCGAACTGTTCGTGGCGCTGCGCGGCGAACAGCATGATGCGCACGCCTTCGTCGCGCAGGCGGCCGACGCCGGCGCCGGCGCGGTGCTCGCCGAGCGCGGCGTGCAGTCCTGCGGCGTGCCCGGCGTGCAGGTGGGCGACAGCCGCCAGGCGCTGGGCGCGCTGGCTCGCGCGTGGCGCCGCCAGCAGCCGGCGATGCCGCTGATCGCCGTCACCGGCAGCAACGGCAAGACCACGGTCACGCAAATGCTCGCACGCATCCTGGCGGCCTGGCATGGCGTCGACGCCAGCCTGGCCACGCAGGGAAATTTCAACAACGACGTGGGTGTCCCGCTGACCCTGTTGCGCCTGCGCCCGCAGCATCAGGCGGCGGTGATCGAGATGGGCATGAACCACCCGGGCGAGATCGCCCACCTGGCAGCCATCGCCGAGCCCGACGTGGCCTTGGTCAACAACGCCCAGCGCGAGCACCTGGAGTTCATGCGCACTGTCGAGGCGGTGGCTCGCGAGAACGGCCAGGTGCTGCAGGCACTGCCGGCGCATGGCGTCGCCGTCTTCCCGGCCACCGATGCCCACGCCGGCCTGTGGGCCGAACTGGCGGCGCCGCGTCGGCTGCTGCGCTTCGCACTGCGCGAGCACGACGCCCAGCAGCAACTCCCGGCGGCCGAGCTCGAAGGCTGGGTGGGCGAGGCGCAAGCCGGCGAAGACTGCATGTGCCTGCGCCTGCGCGGCGCGGCCGGTCAGGCGCTGGTGCGCCTGCGCCTGCTGGGGCTGCACAACGCGCACAACGCGCTGGCGGCGGCCGCTGCCGCGCTGGCCGCCGGCGCGCCGCTGGAGGCGGTGGTGCGCGGGCTCGAGGCCTTCGAGCCGGTGGGCGGGCGCATGCAGCGAAACACGCTGCGCCGTGCCGACGGCAGCAGCGTGCTGTTGATCGACGACACCTACAACGCCAATCCCGACTCGGTGCGCGCGGCCATCGACGCGCTCGGCGCGCTGCCCGGCCGGCGCCTGCTGGTGCTCGGCGACATGGGCGAGGTGGGCGACCAGGGGCCGCAATTCCATGCCGAGGCCGGGGGCCTCGCGGCGCAGCGCGGCCTGCAGGCGCTTTGGACCGTGGGCAGCGCAGCGCGCGCCGCGGCCGACGCCGCCCGCGCGGCGGGCCTGCCCGGGCGCCACGCCGACGCCTTCGAGCAACTCGACATCGACGCGCTGGCGGCGCAGCCGGCCGACGCGGTGCTGGTCAAGGGCTCGCGGTTCATGCGCATGGAGCGCGTGGTCGCCGCGCTGCGCGAGCGCTGGAGCTCCTGCGGCAACGAACTCGACGGCAGTCCTGCCAGGGAGTCCCGACATGCTTCATAGCCTGGCGCTGTGGCTGATGCAAAGCTCGCCCGACCTGCGCTTTTTCCGGGTGTTCAACTACATCACCTTCCGCGCGGTGATGAGCACGCTGACCGCGCTGTTCATCGGGCTGGCCGCCGGGCCGGCGCTGATCCGCAAGCTCACCGCGATGAAGGTCGGCCAGGCGGTGCGCAAGGACGGGCCGCAGACCCATCTGATCAAGACCGGCACGCCGACCATGGGAGGCGTGCTGATCCTGCTGGCCATCACCGCTTCGTCGCTGCTGTGGATGGACCTGTCCAACCGTTTCGTCTGGCTGGTGCTTCTGGTCACGCTCGGCTTCGGAGCCATCGGCTGGGTCGACGACTACCGCAAGGTCGTGTACCGCGACCCCAACGGCATGCGCTCGCGCGAAAAGTATTTCTGGCAATCCGTGATCGGGCTGTGCGCGGCGTTCTACCTCGCGTTCGCGGTCTCGGGCAGCGGCAACGCGCAGGTCTGGCACCTGTTCACGGCCTGGTTGCGCAGCGGCCTGAGCATGCCACTGCCGCCGGCCGCCGACCTGATCGTGCCCTTTTTCAAGACCGTGAGCTACCCGCTGGGCATCACCGGTTTCATCGTGCTGACCTACCTGGTCATCGTCGGCGCCAGCAACGCGGTGAACCTGACCGACGGCGCCGACGGTCTGGCCATCATGCCCACGGTGATGGTGGGCGGCTCGCTGGGCGTGTTCGCCTATGTCAGCGGCAACGCGGTGTTCTCGCGCTACCTGCTGTTTCCCTACATCGCCGGCAGCGGAGAGCTGCTGATCTTCATCGGCTCGATGGTCGGCGCCGGCCTGGCGTTCCTCTGGTTCAACGCCTATCCGGCGCAGGTCTTCATGGGCGACGTCGGCGCACTCGCGCTGGGCGCGGCGCTGGGCACCATCGCGGTGATCGTGCGCCAGGAGATCGTGCTGTTCATCATGGGCGGGGTGTTCGTCGCCGAGACCGTGTCGGTGATGATCCAGGTCACCTACTTCAAGTACACCAAGCGCAAATACGGCCAGGGCCGGCGCATTTTCAAGATGGCGCCGCTGCACCACCACTTCGAGCAACTCGGCGTCAAGGAGTCGCAGGTGGTGATCCGCTTCTGGATTGTCAGCATGATGCTGTGCCTGGCCGGCCTGGCCAGCCTGAAGCTGCGGTGACGCCCGTGATGCTGCGCGACAGGAACGTCCTCGTGCTGGGCCTGGGAATTTCCGGGCTGGCGATGCTGCGCTGGTGCGTCCGCGGCGGCGCGCGCGTGCGCGCCGCCGACAGCCGCGCCGCGCCGCCCGGGCTCGACGAGCTGCGCCGGGAATTTCCCGACGTCGAAGTCGTCACCGCCGCCGGCGGAACTACGCAGCTCGAAGGCGTCGACCTGGTGTGCGTCAGCCCCGGCATTTCCCCCGCGGATGACGCCTTCGGCGAGCTGCTTCGCCAGGCGCGCGCGCGCGGCATCGACGTGTGCGGCGAGCTCGGCCTGTTCGACGCCGCGCTGCGCGAGCTGCGCGATGCGCAGGGCTACGCGCCCGGCGTGATCGGCGTCACCGGCACCAACGGCAAGACCACGGTGACCCGGCTCACCGCGCTGCTGCTGCGCGCCGCCGGAGTCGATGCGGTCGAGGCCGGCAACATCGGCCCGGCGATGCTCGACGTGCTGGCGCGGCGCCTGGCCGAGCAGCGCCTGCCGCAGGCCTGGGTGCTCGAACTGTCGAGTTTCCAGCTGCACGGCACCGGCGATTTCGCGGCCGCTGCGGCGACGGTGCTCAACGTGACCCAGGATCACCTCGACTGGCACGGCAGCCTGCAGGCCTACGCCGACGACAAGGCGCGCATCTTCGGGCCGCAGCCGTGGAACCTGCCCGGCGTGCCCGGGCTGATGCTGCTCAACCGGGACGACGCGCTGGTCATGGCCATGCGTCGCGAAGGTCGCCGGGTGCAGACCTTCGGGCTGGACGCGCCGCGCCGCGACGGCGAGTGGGGCGTGCTGCGCGAGCATGGCATGGACTGGCTGGCGCGAGCGCGAGTCGACGACGACGAACCGCGCAAGCCGGCGCGTCGCGGCGCGCCGGCGCGGCCGCAGGCCCCGGCGCAGCTGCAATGCCTGATGCCGGCCGACGCGTTGCGCATCCACGGCCGCCACAACCAGGCCAACGCGCTGGCCGCGCTGGCGCTGGCCAGCTCGACCGGAGCGGCGCTGGCGCCGATGCTGCACGCGCTGCGCGAGTATCGTGGCGAGCCGCACCGCATGCAGAGCCTGGGTGTGCTCGACGGGGTCGAGTGGATCGAGGACAGCAAGGGCACCAACGTCGGCGCCACCGCCGCCGCGCTGGCCGGCATGGACCGTCCGGTGCTGCTGATCGCCGGTGGCGATGCCAAGGGCCAGGACTTCGCGCCGCTGGCCGCCGCTGCTGCCGGGCGGGTGCGACACCTGCTGCTGATCGGGCGCGATGCGCCGATGCTGCAGCAGGCGCTGCAGGCGGTGTGCACCTGCGAGCCGGCGCCCGACCTCCCCGCCGCCGTGCGTCGCGCCGCGCAGCTGGCGCAGGCCGGAGAGGTCGTGCTGATGTCGCCGGCATGCGCAAGCCTGGACATGTTCCGCGACTACAAGCATCGTGCCGAGGTGTTCGCGGCCGCGGTCTCCGAGCTCGCGCTGGAGCGCGGCATCGAGATGGAGCACGGCGCATGAAGTGGCCGCAACTCCTGCGTCGACGCGGCACCGGCGCGTCGCCGATGCCCATGCCGGTGCGCGTGGGCTATGTCGGCCCCAGCGCGTCGCGCATGCTCGACTACGACCAGAACCTGCTGTGGGTGGTCGTGTTGCTGCTGGCCTTCGGACTCGTGATGGTGTACTCGGCCACGGTGGCGGTTCCCGAGGACCCGCATTTCGCGCATTGGAGCCAGTTCCACTTCTTCTGGCGCGACATGGTGGCCGTGATGCTCGGCCTGGGCGCCGGCTGGGTCGCGTTCCAGTTCCCGATGAGCTTCTGGCAGCGCTGGGCGCCGTATCTGTTCGTGCTGTCGCTCGGCGGGCTGGTCGCGGTGCTGATCCCCTTCGTCGGCAAGGGGGTCAACGGCTCGCGGCGCTGGATCCCGCTAGGGGTGCTGAACTTCCAGCCCTCCGAGCTGGTCAAGCTGACCATCGTGCTCTACGCGGCCGACTTCATGGTGCGCAAGCAGCAGGTCAAGCAAAGCTTCGCCAAGGCCTTCGCCCCGATGGCGGCCGCGCTGGCCTTCATCGGCCTGCTGCTGCTGGCCGAGCCCGACATGGGGGCCTTCCTGGTGATCGCCTCGGTGGCCATGGTGATCCTGTTCCTCGGCGGGGTCAACGGGCGCATGTTCGCGGCGCTGTCCGTGGTCGTGATCGGCGCTTTCGTGCTGATGATCGTGTTGTCCCCGTGGCGCCGGGATCGCATCTTCGCCTATCTCAACCCGTGGTCGACCAGCAACGCCGAAGGCAGCAGCTACCAGCTCGCGCACGCGCTGATCGCCGTCGGGCGTGGTCACTGGTTCGGCGTGGGCCTGGGCGGCAGCGTGGAGAAGCTGCACTACCTGCCCGAGCCGCAGACCGACTTCCTGCTCGCCATCATCGGCGAGGAGCTGGGGTTCGCCGGCGTGATCGTGCTCATCGGCGTGTTCGCATGGCTGACCAAGCGCGCCTTCGACATCGGGCGCCAGGCGCTGGCGGCCGATCGCATGTTCTCGGCGCTGGTGGCCCAGGGCGTGGGCGTGCTCATCGGCGGCCAGGCCTTCATCAACATCGGCGTCAACCTCGGCCTGCTGCCGACCAAGGGCCTGACCCTGCCGCTGTTGAGCTACGGCGGCTCGGCCACGCTGATCTCGCTGGTCGCGCTGGCGCTGCTGCTGCGCGTGGACTTCGAGAACCGGGTGCTGATGCGCGGGGGGCACGCATGAAGCCGAGCGGGCGCCGCGCGATGATCATGGCCGGAGGCACCGGAGGGCACATCTTCCCGGGGCTCGCCGTGGGCGAGGGCCTGCGCGCCGCCGGCTGGGACGTGGCCTGGATGGGCGCGCCCGGCGGCATGGAGTCGCGCCTGGTGCCGCAGCAGGGATACCGCATGTGCTGGGTCGACTTCGGCGGCGTGCGGGGCAAGGGCGCGGCACGCTGGCTGCGCCTGCCGGCGCAGCTGCTGCGCGCGCTGGCGCAGGCCGCGCGCGCGCTGCGCCGGGAGCATCCCGGCGTGGTGCTCGGCATGGGCGGCTACATCACCGTTCCCGGCGGACTGCTGGCGCGCGTGTTCGGTGCCCGGCTGGTGCTGCATGAGCAGAACGCGGTGGCGGGGCTGAGCAACCGCCTGCTCGCGCGACTTGCCGCGCGCGCGTTGTGCGCCTTCCCCGGAGCGCTGCCCGGAGCCGAGTGGGTCGGCAACCCGGTGCGGCAGGCCATTCGCGAGCTCGCCGAGCCAGCGCTGCGCTACGTGCAGCGCAGCGGGCCCCTGCAGTTGCTGGTGGTCGGTGGAAGCCTGGGCGCGCGCGCGCTCAATGAAATGCTGCCCCGGGCGCTGGCGCTGATCGAGCCGCAGCAGCGCCCGCGCGTGGTGCACCAGAGCGGGCGCGCGCATCTGCAGGCGCTGCGCGAGGCCTACGCGGCCGCCGGGGTCGAGGCCGACTGCCGCGAATTCATCGACGACATGGCCGGCGCCTACGCGCAGGCCGACCTCGTGGTGTGCCGGGCCGGCGCATCCACGGTCACCGAAGTGGCGTGCGCCGGCGTGGCCGCGCTGTTCGTTCCATTCCCGTTCGCGGTCGACGATCACCAGACCGCGAACGCCCGTTATCTCGCCGATTCCGGCGCCGCGATGCTGGTGCAGCAGGCCGATCTCGACGCCCAGGGCCTCGCCGCGCGCCTGCGCGGGCTGCGCCGCGACGAGCTGCAGGCGATGGCCTGCAAGGCCCGCGCGCTGGCGCGCAGCGACGCCGTCGAGCGCATCGTCGCGGTCTGTGAAGCGCTGGACAGCCAGACATGAAACACGCCATCCACCACATTCACTTCGTTGGCATCGGAGGCGCCGGCATGAGCGGCATCGCCGAGGTCCTGCTCAATCTCGGCTACCGCATCAGCGGCAGCGACCTGGGCGAGAACGCCGCCGTGCGGCACCTGCGCGCCGCCGGCGCCACGGTGGCCATCGGGCACGACGCCGCGCATGTCGCCGGCGCCGACGCGGTGGTGGTGTCGACCGCGGTGGATTCCGACAACCCCGAGGTGCGGGCGGCGCGCGCGCGCCACATCCCCGTGGTGCCACGCGCGGTGATGCTGGCCGAGTTGATGCGACTCAAGCGCGGCATCGCGATCGCCGGGACCCATGGCAAGACGACGACGACCAGCCTGGTGGCTAGCGTGCTGGCCGAGGGCGGGCTGGACCCGACCTTCGTCATCGGCGGACGCCTGAACAGCGCCGGCACGCACGCCAAGCTCGGCGGCGGCGAGTACATCGTGGTCGAGGCCGACGAATCGGACGCCTCCTTCCTCAATCTGCTGCCGGTGATGGCGGTGGTGACCAACATCGACGCCGACCACATGGACACCTACGGCCATGACATGGCCAGGCTGCGCCAGACCTTCGTCGAGTTCATCGCCCGCCTGCCCTTCTACGGGGCGGCCGTGCTGTGCATCGACGACCCCGGAGTGCGCGCCATCCTGCCCTTCGTGTCCAAGCCGGTGACGCCCTACGGACTGGACGAGGCCGCGCAGGTGCGCGCCATCGACGTGCGCGCGGCCGGAACCGGCATGGAATTCACCGTGCTGCGGCGCAATGGCGTGGTGCTGCCCCCGCTGCAGGTGCGTCTGAACCTGCCGGGGCTGCACAACGTGCGAAACGCCCTGGCGGCGATCGCGGTGGCCGCCGAACTCGGCGTGGACGATGCCGCGGTGTGCAAGGCGCTGGCCGAGTTCCGCGGTGTCGGACGCCGCTTCCAGCGCTGGGGCGAGATGGCCTGCGCCGACGGCGGAAAGTTCACGCTGATCGACGACTACGGGCACCATCCGGCGGAAATGGCGGCCACGCTGTCCGCCGCGCGCGGAGCCTATCCGGGGCGGCGCATCGTGCTGGCCTTCCAGCCCCACCGCTTCACGCGCACCCGAGACCTGTTCGAGGACTTCGTCGCGGTACTGGGCACGGCCGATGCCGTGTTGCTGACCGAGGTGTACGCCGCCGGCGAGGCGCCGATCGTCGCCGCCGACGGGCGCAGCCTGGCGCGCGCGCTGCGGGTCGCCGGACGCACCGAGCCGCTGTTCGTCGACGACGTGCAGGCGCTGCCCCAGGCGGTGCTCGATTTCGCTCGCGACGGCGACGTCGTGCTGTGCATGGGAGCCGGCTCGATCGGCCAGGTCGCCGCGCAGATCGCTTCGCGCCAGCGCGACGGCGCCACGGAGGTGTCGGCATGAGCCGCGTCGCCGCCATCGATGCGCGCGCCTTCGGCCGCGTCGCCGTGCTGCTGGGCGGTCGCTCGGCCGAGCGCGAGGTCTCGCTGATGTCCGGAAACGGAGTGCTGCAGGCGCTGCGCTCCCAGGGCGTCGACGCCTTCGGCTTCGACCCCGCCGAGCAGCCGTTGCAGCGTCTGCGCGAGCTCGGCGCGCAGCGCGTGTTCATCGCGCTGCACGGTCGCTTCGGCGAGGACGGCACGGTGCAGGGCGCGCTGGAGCTGCTGGGCCTGCCCTACACCGGCTCGGGCGTGCTTGCGTCGGCGCTGGCCATCGACAAGCACATGACCAAGCGCCTGTGGCATTGCGAAGGGCTGTCGACGCCGGCTTGGCGCCTGGTCGGGAGCCCGGCGCAGGCGCGCGAGGCCGCTGCCGAGCTCGGCCTGCCGTTGATCTTCAAGGCCAGCCACGAGGGCTCGACGCTGGGGCTGGCGCGCGCCGACACCGCGCAGCAGGTCGATGCCGCGTATGCCGAGGCGGCACGCTTCGATTCCGCGGTGCTGGCCGAGCAGTTCATCGCCGGCGACGAGGTCACCTGCGCGGTGCTGGGCGAGGGCGCCGGCGCGCGCGCGCTGCCTCTGGTGCGCATCCAGGCGCCCGGCGGCAACTACGACTTCGAGCACAAGTACTACAGCGACGACACCCGTTACCTGTGCCCGGCGCAGCTGCCCGACGGCGAGGAGCCGGCGATCGCCGAGCTGGTGCTGGCCAGCTACCGCGCGCTGGGCTGCCGCGGCTGGGCTCGCGCCGACGTCATGATCCGCGCGTCCGACCGCAGGCCCTTCCTGCTGGAGATGAACACCAGCCCGGGCATGACCGGGCATTCGCTGGTGCCGATGGCCGCGCGCGCCGCCGGCATCAGCTACGAGCAGCTGTGCCTGAGCCTGCTCGAATCGGCGCGCCTCGACCAGGGCACGGCGGCGGGCGCGGGAGCTGGGGCATGAGCATGTCGCTGCGCCAGGAATTGCCGCTGGACATCCGGCTGATGAATTTCACCAGCCGCGCGCTGGTGTGGCTGTTCGTGCTCGGCGCGCTGGCCGCTGGCGGCAACTGGCTGCTGCAGCGTCCCTGGTGGGCCATCCGCAGCGTGCGCGTGCAGGGCGTGATGCATCACGTCAGCGCGGCCTCGCTGCGCACCGACGCGCTGCCGCTGGTGCAGGGAAACTGGTTCACGGTCAGGCTCGGCGCCGTCCAGCAGGCCTTCGACCAGGTGCCCTGGGTGCGCAAGGCCGTCGTGCAGCGCGTGTGGCCGCTGTCGCTGCTGGTGCAACTGCAGGAGCAGCAGCCGCTGGCTTTGTGGCTCGACGCCACCGGCAACCCGGCGAGCCTGGTCAACCGCGACGGCGATGCCTTCGAGGCCAACCTGGGCGAGGTTCAGGACATGGGGTTGCCGCGCTTTTTCGGCCCTCCCGGCACGCAGGCCCAGGTCACGGCCATGTACAGGCAGCTGCAGCAGGCGTTCGCCTCGCTGCACTGGCGCATCTCCGGGCTCGGGCTTGGCGCGCAGGGCGACTGGCAGGTGCAGGTGGCGGACGGCCCGAGCGTGGACCTGGGGGCGGACGACGATACCCAGGCCTTCGCCGAGCGCCTGCGGCGCTTCGTTCTGATGGTTCCGCGCGTGCAGGCGCGCTATGGCCGGGCCATCGCGTCGGCCGACCTGCGCTACGCCAATGGTTTCGCGCTGAGGCTGGTGGATGACAACAAGGATGCCTCCGGCAGCGCGCGCGGCGCGGCGGCGGCAAGGACAACGAAGGGCAGCAAACCCAAGTCGAGGGGGGCTCGGTAAATGGCGAAGGAGTACAAGGACCTGGTGGTCGGCCTGGACATCGGCACGTCGAAGGTGTCGGCGATGGTCGGCGAGATCCTGCCCGGGCAGGACCAGGCCGCCGGCACGTTGAAGATCGTCGGCATGGGCCAGTCCGGCACCGCCGGCATGCGCCGCGGCGTGGTGGTGGACATCGAGGCGCTGGTGCAGTCCATCCAGGCCGCGCTCAAGGAAGCCGAGCTGATGGCCGACTGCCGCATCACGCGCGTGATCACCGGCATCACCGGCAGCCACATCCGCGGCCAGAACTCGGAGGGCATGGTCGCCATCAAGGACCGCGAGGTCACGCCCAACGACGTGGTCCGGGTGATCGAGACGGCCAAGGCGGTGAACATCCCGGCCGACCAGCGCCTGCTGCTGGTGGAGCCGCAGGAGTTCATCATCGACGGCCAGGAGGTGCGCCAGCCGGTGGGCATGAGCGGCATCCGCCTGGAGACCAAGGTGCACATCGTGACCGGCGCGCAGACCGCGGCCGAGAACGTGGTCAAGTGCGTGCGCCGCTGCGGGCTGGAGGTCGACGCGCTGGTGCTGCACCCGCTGGCGTCGAGCCACGCCGTGCTCACCGAGGACGAGAAGGAACTCGGCGTGGTGCTGGTCGACGTCGGCGCCGGGGTCACCGACGTGGCCATCTACACCGGAGGCTCGATCCGGCACACCGCGATCATCCCGATCGCCGGCGAGCTGATCACCAGTGACATCGCGATGGCCCTGCGCACGCCGACCAAGGACGCCGAGGACATCAAGATCGAGCATGGCGTGGCCAAGCAGCTGCTGGCCGGCGTCGACGAGCGCCTGGAGGTGCCCGGGCTGGGCGATCGCGGCCCGCGCATGCTGTCGCGCCAGGCGCTGGCCGGAGTGATCGAGCCGCGCGTGGAGGAAATCTTCTCCCTGGTCCAGCAGGTGGTTCGCGACTCGGGCTATGAAGAGGTGCTGTCGTCGGGAGTCGTGCTCACCGGCGGCGCTTCGCTGATGCCCGGCATGGTCGAGCTGGGCGAGGACATCTTTCTCAAGCCGGTTCGCCTGGGGCTGCCGCAGTACAGCGGCCCGCTGGCGGACATGGTGCGCAGCCCGCGCAACTCCACCGCGATGGGCCTGCTGCTCGAGGCGCTGACCCAGCGTCAGCGCGGGGCGCGGGCCGGCGGTGGCAAGACGAGCAGCGCAGGGGGGCTTTTCACCCGCGTACGCGACTGGTTCGCGGGAAATTTCTGAAGTTCGTGTTTCACGGGGGCCCGCCGCTCGCGGCGGGCATGTTGCAGCAGGCAGGTGCAGTACTTTCTTGATCCAGGACGGAGGTGCATCATGGGATTTGAAATGATCGAGGACGCGAACGACACCGCGTTCAACAACGGGACCAACATCAAGGTCATCGGCGTGGGCGGCGGCGGCGGCAACGCCGTCGAGCACATGATCGCCAGCGGCGTGAAGGGCGTGGAGTTCATCTGCGCCAACACCGACGCGCAGGCGCTCAAGAGCTCGAGCTCGCACCGCTTCATCCAGCTCGGGCGCACCGGGTTGGGGGCCGGCGGCAAGCCGCAGGTCGGGCGCGACTCGGCCGAGCAGGCGCAGGCGCAGATCCGCGAGACCCTGGCCGGCGCGCACATGCTGTTCATCACCGCCGGCATGGGCGGCGGCACCGGCACCGGCGCGGCGCCGGTGGTGGCGCGCATCGCGCGCGAGATGGGCATCCTGACGGTGGCGGTGGTGACCAAGCCCTTCGAGTTCGAGGGCAGCAAGCGACTGGGCAACGCCGAGAACGGCCTGGAGGAACTCGAGAAGAACGTCGACTCGCTGATCGTGGTGCTCAACGAGAAGCTGCTCGAGGTCTACGGCGACGACATTTCGCAGAAGGAAGCCTTCGCCAAGGCCAACGACGTGCTGAAGAATGCCACCGGCGGAATCGCCGAGATCATCAACGTTCCCGGCATGATCAACGCCGACTTCGAGGACGTGAAGACCGTGATGGGCGAGCCGGGCAAGGCGATGATGGGCACCGCGGTGGCCAGTGGCGCTGATCGTGCCCGCCTGGCCGCCGAGCAGGCCGTGGTGTGCCCGCTGCTCGACGGGGTCGACCTGTCCGGCGCCAAGGGCGTGCTGGTGAACATCACCGCCGACGACTCGCTCAAGCTCAGCGAGACCCGCGAGGCGATGAACGCCATCCGCGCCTACGCGTCGCCCGACGCGCAGATCATCTTCGGCACCGTCAACGACCCCAGCATGGGCGATTCGCTGCGCGTGACCGTGCTGGCCACCGGGCTGTCGCGCGCCAAGGCGGCGGGCAAGGTCGCGCCGACCCTGACCGTGCTGCGCACCGGTACCGACGCGGCGCCGCTGAGCATGGGCGCCGCGCTGGGCAGCGCGGCGGCGGTGGAGAGCAGCCAGATCCCGGCGATCTGGCGCAATCCGCGTGGCGGCGCGCCGTCGGCGCACGTGAATGCGCTGATGCAGGGAGGCATGGAGGAAATGGAAATCCCGGCGTTCCTGCGCAAGCAGGCCGACTGAGCGCGGCCGCGCAAGACCGTTCCGGATCAGCGCCCGCCCGGCAGGGCAGCGCCGCGGCGCAGGGTCTCCCCGTGACCCCGCGCGCGTCGGCGTCCCCGCCTCGCGGGCGCGCCACCTGCCCTGGCGTCGCCGCGGCGCGCCCGGCCTGCATGCCCGTCGTCGGCAGGCTAAAATAAACGATAACAATAGAAAAGCAGGTTTCGATTGAAAAAAGCAGATTCCCGAGGCCCGTCGATGCTCGCCCAGCGCTCCATCCGCTCGGCCACCCGCGCCGTCGGCGTGGGCCTGCACAGCAGCGAGCGTGTCGAACTGAGCCTGCTGCCCGCGCCGCCCGACAGCGGCATCGTGCTGCGCCGCGTCGACCTGCCGCAGCCGGTGAGCATCGAGCTGAGCCCGCAGGCGGTGGTGGACACGCGCATGGCCACCACGCTCGGCCGCGGCGACGCCAAGATCCACACCGTCGAGCATCTGCTGTCCGCATGCTGCGGGCTCGGCGTGGACAACCTGATCATCGAGGTCGATGCCGAGGAGATCCCGATCCTCGACGGCTCGGCCTCGTCCTTCGTCTACCTGCTGCAATCGGCCGGCTTGCAGGAGCAGCCGGCGCCGCGGCGTTTTGTGCGCGTGCGCAAGCCGGTGGAAGTTCGCGTGCAGGAGCGCGACGGCGAGAAGTGGGCGCGCCTGGAGCCCCACGACGGTTTTCGCCTGGACTTCGCCATCGAGTTCGCCCACCCGGCGATCGACCGCACGGCACAGGACTACAGCTTCGAGTTCTCGATGCCCGCCTACGTGCGCGAAATCGCCCGTGCCCGCACCTTCGGCTTCATGCGCGATGTCGACGCGCTGCGCGAGATCGGGCTGGCGCAGGGCGGCAGCCTGGAAAACGCCATCGTCATGGACGAGTCGCGAATCCTCAACCAGGGCGGCCTGCGATTCGACGCCGAGTTCGTCAAGCACAAGATGCTCGACGCCATCGGCGACCTGTACGTCATCGGGCACCCGATCCTGGGTGCCTACAGCGCCTACCGCAGCGGCCACGCGGTCAACAACGCGCTGCTGCGTGCGCTGGGCAGCGACCCCGACGCCTTCGAGATGGTCGTGTTCGACGACGAGCGCCAGGCGCCCGAGGGGTTTCGCGCCAGCGTGCGAAGCCTGTATTGAGCCGCGGCGCCGGGCGCCTGCCGCGCTCGCTCCCGTTCAGTCCTGCTGCGCCTTGCGTCGCTCGAGCATTTCGCGCAGTCGCTGGCGCACCCCGGCAGGGGCCGGCGCATGCGTTGCCGGCACGGGCGCACCGGCCGGAGCCGCCGCCGGCATCAGCACCCGTACCTGGATTCGGGTCAGCACCCACCCCTCCTTCTGCAGCCGGCGCAGCAGCAGCGGCACGAACAGCTTGAGCTTGGCCGCCACCGCCGACGAACTGGCGTTGAGGGTCCAGCTGCCGTCGGCGTAACGCCCCGGCAACACGGCCGCGGCGAGCTCGGGCGGCAGCGCCTGCGCCAGCAGCCCGGCCATGTCCCGCGAGTTGCGGGCCTGCTCGCGCAGGCCCTGCAACGTGGGCGTGCGCTGCATCCATTGGCGCAGCGTGGCGGAGTGGCGCGCGGGCGACCCCGCCTGTGCCGGACGGCGCCGGGCAGGGCGGGGAGGGGGGCTGGCGGGTCGGTTCATGGAGCGGTGGCGGCACCGGCAAGGCCTGCGAAGGCGTGCCGGGCGGGCCATTGTCGCTCAGTGTGCCCAGCCGGCGTGCGCCGGCCGGGCGTGACTAGAATGGTGTTTTCGCGCGAAGGCTTGCAGGGCCCGTGCCTCCGGCGTGGGGCGCTCGCCGCCTTGCGCGAGCCCGAGAACCACCAGACCCATGCCCGCAACTTTCCTCACCCGCCTGTTCGGCAGCCGCAACGAACGCCTGCTGCGCCAGTACAGGCGCAACGTGCAGCGCATCAACGCGCTCGAGCCGCAGTTCGAGAAGCTCAGCGACGAGCAACTGCGCGCCAAGACCGTCGAGTTCCGCGAGCGGGTGGCAGCCGGCACGAGCCTGGACGACATCCTGTGCGAGGCCTTCGCCGTCGTGCGCGAGGGCGGCAAGCGCACGCTGAAGATGCGCCACTTCGACGTGCAGCTGATGGGCGGCATGGCCCTGCACGCCGGCAAGATCGCCGAGATGCGCACCGGCGAGGGCAAGACCCTGGTGGGCACGCTGGCGGTGTATCTCAATGCGCTGGCCGGCAAGGGCGTGCACGTGGTCACGGTCAACGACTACCTGGCCCAGCGCGATGCCGAGTGGATGAGCCGGCTGTACAACTTCCTCGGTCTGAGCGTGGGCATCAACCTGTCCAACCTGTCGCGCGAGGACAAGCAGGCGGCGTATGCGGCCGACGTCACCTACGGCACCAACAACGAATACGGCTTCGACTACCTGCGCGACAACATGGTGTTCGAGCCCGCCGAGCGCGTGCAGCGCGGGCTGCACTACGCGCTGATCGACGAGGTCGACTCGATCCTGATCGACGAGGCTCGCACGCCGCTGATCATCTCCGGGCAGGCCGAGGACAACACCGAGCTGTACGTCAAGCTCAACGGTGTCGTTCCGCAGCTCGAGCGCCAGATCGGCGAGGAAGACCCGATCACCGGCCAGGGCGTGGAAAAGCCCGGCGACTTCACGGTGGACGAAAAGAGCCATCAGGTCTACCTGACCGAATCGGGCCACGAGAAGGCCGAGCGCATTCTCGGCGAGATGGGCCTGATTCCTCCGGGCAGCACGCTGTACGACGCCGCCAACATCGCGCTGGTGCACCATCTTTACGCCGCCTTGCGCGCGCATCACCTCTACCACCGCGACCAGCACTACGTGCTGCAGAACGGCGAGGTCGTGATCGTCGACGAGTTCACCGGACGCATCATGGCCGGCCGGCGCTGGTCCGACGGTCTGCACCAGGCGGTGGAGGCCAAGGAAGGCGTGCAGGTGCAGAGCGAGAACCAGACGCTGGCGTCGATCACCTTCCAGAACTATTTCCGCATGTACGCCAAGCTGGCGGGCATGACCGGCACGGCCGACACCGAGGCTTTCGAGTTCCAGGAGATCTACAACCTGGAAACCGTGGTCATCCCGACCAACCGCCCGAGCCAGCGCAAGGATCACCAGGACAAGGTCTACAAGACCTCCGCCGAGCGCGACCGCGCGGTGGTGGAGGACATCAAGGACTGCTATTCGCGCGGCCAGCCGGTGCTGGTCGGAACCGGCTCGATCGAGTCCAGCGAGCATCTGTCGCAGTTGCTGAACCGCGAAAAGCTGCCGCACCAGGTGCTCAACGCCAAGCAGCACGCGCGCGAGGCCGAGATCGTCGCGCAGGCGGGCCGGCCCGGCATGATCACCATCGCCACCAACATGGCCGGGCGCGGCACCGACATCGTGCTCGGCGGCAATGTCGAGAAGCAGTGCGAGTTCATCGCCGCCGACGCCAATCTCGACGACGAGGAAAAGCAGCGTCGCATCGCCGCGCTGCGCTCGGAGTGGCAATCCCTGCACGACCATGCCATCGCGCAGGGCGGACTGCACATCGTCGGCACCGAGCGCAGCGAGTCGCGGCGGGTGGACAACCAGTTGCGCGGGCGCTCCGGGCGCCAGGGCGACCCGGGCTCGTCGCGCTTCTACCTGTCGCTCGACGACGCGCTGATGCGCATTTTCGCGGGCGACCGGGTGCGCGCGATCATGGACCGCCTGAAAATGCCCGAAGGCGAGGCCATCGAGGCGGGCATGGTCACGCGGGCCATCGAATCGGCGCAGCGCAAGGTCGAGGCGCGCAACTTCGATATTCGCAAGCAGCTGCTCGAATACGACGACGTCGCCAACGAGCAGCGCAAGATCCTGTACGAGCAGCGCAACGCCATCCTGGACAGCCAGGACGTCGGCGCGCAGATCTCCGACCTGCGCGCCGGAAGTGTCGGCGACCTGGTGCATACCCACGTTCCCGAGCAGAGCATGGAGGAGCAGTGGGACATCGCGTCGCTCGAGCGCGCGCTGCGCGAGGAACTGCAGATCGAGCTGCCGCTGAAGGCCTGGGTCGACGCCGACCAGACCGTCACCGACGAGCATGTGCTCGAGCACGTGCTGCGCGAGGTCGATGCGCGCTACCGCGCCAAGGTGGAACTGGTCGGCGCGCAGAATTTCGCCGGCTTCGAGCGCATGGTGCTGCTGCAGTCGCTGGACCAGCATTGGCGCGAGCACCTGGCCGCGCTGGACTACCTGCGCCAGGGAATCCACCTGCGCGGCTACGCCCAGAAGCAGCCCAAGCAGGAGTACAAGCGCGAGGCCTTCGAGCTGTTCGGCCAGATGCTCGACGCGGTCAAGAACGATGTCACGCGTACCCTGATGACCGTGCAGGTGCAGACCCAGGAGCAGGCGCAAAGCGCCGCCGAGACCATCGAGCAGCGCGCGCAGAGCCTGCACAACCTGGCGTTCCAGCATCCGGAGGCCTTCGGGGCCATGCAGTCTCCCGCCGAAGCGCAGGCGCAGGAGCAGGCCGACGCGGCGATCGCCGCGGCCGCCGCGCCGGTGGTGCAGCAGGTGGTCAACGAGCTGCCCAAGGTCGGGCGCAACGACCCCTGTCCTTGCGGCAGCGGGAAAAAGTACAAGCAGTGCCACGGCAGGCTTTCCTGACCGTCGCTCGTTTTCATCCAGGGGGGAGACGGCCATGGCCGTGAATCTGCAAGCTCCGGACTCAGCGGCCTTGCACGCGGTACCGGGGGTGCGAATCGGCGTGACCGCCGCCGGCATTCGCAAGCCGGGCCGGCGCGACCTGACCGTGTTCGCCTTCGATCCCGGCACCCGGGTCGCCGGCGTGTTCACGCGCAACCGCTTTTGCGCCGCGCCGGTACAGGTCTGTCGCGAGCACCTGGGCCCGGGCCGCTGCGCCGAACTGCGCGCGCTGGTCGTCAACACCGGTTGCGCCAACGCGGGCACCGGCGAACCGGGGCTCGCCGCCGCGCGCGCCAGTTGTGAATCCCTCGGTGCGCTGCTCGGCGTGCCGGCGGCGCAGGTGCTGCCCTTTTCCACCGGGGTGATCCTCGAGCCGCTGCCGCTGGAGCGCCTGCGCGCCGGGCTGCCGGGCGCCATCGCCGACCTGCGCGCCGATGCCTGGGCCGACGCGGCGGCCGCCATCATGACCACCGACACGGTGCCCAAGGCGGCCAGCGAGCGCGTGCTGATCGACGGCGTGCCGGTGCACGTCACCGGCATCGCCAAGGGGGCCGGCATGATCCGCCCCGACATGGCCACGATGCTGGGCTTCATGGCCACCGATGCCGCGGTGGCGCCCGAGCTGCTGGCGCAGCTGGTGCGCGACGTGGCCGACGCGTCCTTCAACTGCGTCACCGTCGACGGCGACACCTCGACCAACGACTCGCTGGTCATCGCCGCCACCGGGCGCAGCGCGCTGGCGCCGATCGGCGACGCCGTGTCGACCCAGGCGCTGGCGTTGCGCGATGCGCTGGTGCGCGTCGCGCAACGCCTGGCGCAGGCCATCGTGCGCGATGGAGAGGGCGCGACCAAGTTCATCACCATCGAGGTGCAGCGCGCCGCCAGCGTGAGCGAGGCGCGGCGCGTGGCCTACGCGGTGGCGCATTCGCCGCTGGTCAAGACGGCGTTCTTCGCCAGCGACCCCAATCTCGGGCGCATCCTGGCTGCGGTCGGCTATGCCGGCGTCGACGACCTCGACGTCGACGGCGTGGAGCTGTTTCTCGACGACGTGCACGTGGCCACGCGTGGCGGGCGTCATCCCGACTATCAGGAATCCGACGGTCAGCGGGTGATGGCCAAGCCGGAGATCGCGGTGCGCATCGTGCTCGGCCGCGGCACGCATGCGGCGACGGTGTGGACTTGCGACCTGTCGCACGATTACGTGTCGATCAACGCCGATTACCGGAGCTGAGCATGGCTGGCAAGACCTCCGCGGGCGAGTTGCCCGACCTCGGGCTGCGCCTGGCTGCGCTGCTCGAGCAGGCCGAGCGCGTGCTCGGCCGCCTGGAGCGCCTGGCCGACCCGCAGTTGGCGCAGCCTGACTGGGACGCCGCGGTGGCGTTTCGCTGGCGCCGCCGCGGCAGCCAGGCCTGGCTGCAGCCGGTGCCGCGACCGGCCGTGATCGGTTTCGACGACCTGCAGGGAATCGACGAGCAGAAGGCGCGCCTGGAGCGCAACACCCGCCAGTTCGTCGCCGGCCGCCCGGCCAACAACGTGCTGCTCACGGGAGCGCGCGGCACCGGCAAGAGCTCGCTGGTGCGCGCCTGCCTGCAGGCCTTCGCGCCCAAGGGGCTGCGCCTGGTCGAAATGGACAAGGCCGACCTGGTCGACCTGCCCGAGCTGGTCGACCTGGTACGCGCCCGGCGTGAGCGCTTCGTGGTGTTCTCCGACGACCTGTCCTTCGACCAGGGCGAGCCCGGGTACAAGGCGCTGAAGTCGGTGCTCGACGGCTCGGTGGCGGGCACCGCCGAAAACGTGCTGATCTACGCCACGTCGAATCGGCGCCACCTGCTGCCGGAGTACATGCACGAGAACCTGCAGGCCACGCACGACGACAGCGGCGAGGTCCACCCCGGCGAGGGCACCGAGGAGAAGGTCTCGCTGTCGGATCGTTTCGGGCTGTGGCTGAGCTTCTACCCCTTCGACCAGGACCACTACCTGCGCATCGCAGAGCACTGGCTGCAGTCCTTCGGCCTGAGCGAGCAGCAGGCGCGTGCCGCGCATCCCGAGGCCTTGCTGTGGGCGCTGGAGCGGGGTTCGCGTTCCGGGCGCATCGCGTGGCAGTTCGCGCGCGACTATTGCGGGCGCAAGCGCAAGCCGGCGCCGCGGGATTGATGTCGCAGCCGGCTTGCGTGCAGGCCTCCCGGACGCCGGTGGCGGTGGCCGTCGGCGTGCTGCTGCTCGACGACGGGCGCTTCCTGCTGGCCGACCGCCCGGCCGGCAAGCCCTACGCCGGCTACTGGGAATTCCCCGGGGGGAAGATCGAGCCGGGCGAGTCCCTGGAGCAGGCGCTGCGGCGCGAACTTCGCGAGGAACTCGGCATCGAGATCGAGCACGCGCCATTCTGGCGTTCGTGCCTCGTCGACTACCCGCACGCGCGCGTGGAACTGCAGTTCTGCAAGGTGCGCCGCTGGCGCGGCGACCCACGCCCCTGCGAGGGCCAGCGCCTGGCCTGGCAGAGCCTGCCGGTGCAGGTGCAGCCGGTGCTGCCGGGAACCATTCCCGTGTTGCGCTGGCTGGCCGACGAGCGCGCCCACGCGGGGCCGACGCACACCGGCTGAGCCCGGGCGCGCGGGCTCTCAAGCAATCGCCGGGCCGCCCCGAGATTGCTTGACCCCCACGGGGGATGAGGCCGGACCAGCTGCTGTGCCTGCGCACAGCAGCGCGCCGGCCGAATCCGAGCAGCCTGCAAGCTGCGAGGTG
>JAJZTW010000110.1 GCA_021847345.1 Pseudomonadota bacterium | reverse complement strand
CGGCGGCGGTCGGGGTCATGCCTTGGCGTCCGCGCTCGAACAGGCGCAGCTGCAGTTCTTCCTCCAGGCGCGAGATCTGCATGCTGAGCGCAGGCTGCACGATGTTCAGGCGCTTGGAGGCGCGCGTCACCGACCCGTCCTCGAACAGGGTTGCGAAGTACTGGATTTGCCTAAGGTCCATGCTCATTGCCTCGATAGAGCAATCAAAGAAAGTGATGGTCCAGATCAGTGAATGTCCAGGGAGCGCTTGGAGCTCAGTCTCACTGTGCATCGTGCCATCGAATGAACGCCAAGAAAAATCATAAAAAATGATTTGTAAGTTCAATAAACACTATTGGAGATGATGCGAAAGCGCCGTCTAGACTGGGCTCAAGTTCACTTTTCATGCAGGCGCACAGCAGCACTCATGACTCCTCGACACACGAACTCTCCGGTGAGCAGCTTGCGCGATTGGCTGCGGCATCTCGGCGCCAGCTCGCGTCTGGCCGTGGCACGTGACGGCGTGCGCCTGGAACACGAACTGGCCGCGATTGCCAAGCGCCTGGATGGCCGCCAGGCCGTGCTGTTCCCGCGCCCCGACGGGCACGAGTTTTCCGTGGTCAGCGGCTTCATGTCGCGCCGCGCCTGGATCGCCGAGGCGCTGGGGGTGGAGGAGGCGCACTTGCTGCAGCGCTTTCGCGAGGCGGTCGAGCGCCCGGTACCCTGGGCCGAGGTGACGGGGCCGGCGCCATGCCAGGAAGTACGCCATGTGGACGACCTCGACTTGCGCCAGCTGTTGCCGATCCCCACGCATAGCGAGCATGACAACGGCCCGTACATCACCGCCGGGCTGGCGATCGCACGCAACCCTTCCAGCGGCGTGCAGAACGTATCGATCCATCGCCTGCAGGTGCATGCGCCACGCCGCATGGCCGCGCTGCTGTTGCCCCGGCACCTGCAGGCCTTTCACCGCAGCGCCGAGGAACGCGACCAACCCTTGCACGTGGCAATCGCGATCGGCGTCGACCCGGTGACCATGCTGGCTTCTCAGGCCATCCTGCCGATCGACCATGACGAACTCGAGGTCGCCGGCGCCTTGCACGGTGCGCCGCTGCGCGTCGTCAAGTGCCTGAGCAGCGAGGTGCGTGTCCCCGCGGATGCGGAAATCATCATCGAGGGGCGGTTGTTGCCGCACACGCGCGAGCTGGAGGGGCCGTTCGGTGAATTCCCGCGCTACTACAGCGAGCGGGCCTATCGCGAAGTCATCGAGGTCGACGCGGTCACGCACCGGCGCAACCCGCTGTTCCACACGATCGTGCCGGCGGAGATGGAGCATCTCCTGCTCGGTTCGATCCCCCGCGAGGCCTCGCTGCTTTCGTTGCTGCAGCGCAGCCACCCCAGGGTGACGGACGTACATCTCTCGGTTGGAGGCGTGGGGCGCTACCACCTGTACGTGCAGTTCGACAAGAAGCGCGAGGGAGAGGCCAAGAACGTGATCCTCGCGGCCTTCGGTGCCCACTACGACATCAAGCAGGTGGTCGTGGTCGATACCGATGTGAACGTGCACGACCCCGCGGAGGTCGAGTGGGCCGTGGCCACGCGATTCCAGGCGGATCGCGATCTGGTGGTCGTCGGTGGTGCGCAAGGATCGGTGCTCGATCCATCGACCACGGTGGGCATGCCACCGGGCGACGACCCATCGGCGTTACGCCATCAGGGGATCAGTGCCAAGATGGGGCTCGATGCCACGCGCCCGGTGGTCTACGAGGCCCATGTGTTCACGCGTGTGCGCATTCCCGGCGAGGACGAGGTCGACCCGGCACGCGACCTGCGAGCCTTCGAGGCGTCCGACGCCGCACACTGGATCGGCTGAATCATGAGTGGCACGCGCAAGGTCATCGTCGGCATCTCCGGCGCCAGCGGTGCGATCCTGGGGGTGCGCCTGCTGCAGGCGCTGCGCGCGGGCGGGCAGGCGCAGACCCACCTGATCGTGTCCGACTCGGGCGCGCTGACCGCCGCGCACGAACTCGGACTCAAGCGATGCGACATCGAGGCGCTGGCCGATGTCTGCTACAAGGTTCGCGACATCGGCGCCGCGGTGGCCAGCGGCTCCTTCCTGACCGCGGGCATGGTCGTCGCTCCATGCTCGATGAAGACCCTGGCATCGATCGCCCACGGGCTGGCCGACAATCTGATCGCGCGCGCCGCCGACGTCGTGCTCAAGGAGCGCCGGAGGCTCGTGCTGGTGGCACGCGAGACTCCGTTGAACCTCGCGCATCTGCGAAACATGTGCAGCGTCACCGAAATGGGCGGCATCGTCATGCCGCCGGTTCCCGCCTTCTACGCGCATCCGCGCAGCGTCGACGACATCGTCGATCACAGTGTCGGGCGGGTGCTCGACCTGCTCGGCTTCGAGCACGACCGCATCGGTCGGCGCTGGGAGGGGCTGCGTCAGGAGCGCGCCCGGGAGTGCGAGGCATGAGCGCCGCGAGGAGGGCAGGCCAATGAGCGGCCCTGCGGTGGGAGTCGGCGACTTCGACGTCGTGATCGTCGGCGCGGGTTCCGCCGGGTGCGTGCTGGCGAGTCGCCTGTCGGCGGATCCCGGACTGCGTGTCGCCCTTGTCGAGGCGGGGGAGGACACACCTCCGGAGCACGTCCCGCCGGAAATCCTCGACAGCTATCCACTGCCGCTGTTCCAGGGGGACACCTGGACGTGGCCGGGGCTCGAGGTCCGCGCCACGCGAGACGCGCCGGCACGCCGCTACGAGCAGGCGCGGGTGGTCGGCGGCGGCTCCAGCATCAACGTGCAGGCGGCGAACCGCGGGCTTGCGCGCGACTACGACGAGTGGGAGGCGTTGGGCGCCAGCGGCTGGGGATGGCGCGACGTGCTGCCGTTCTTTCGGCGGCTCGAGCGCGATGTCGACTTCGACGGCCCATTGCACGGACGCAGTGGGCCTCTGCCGATCCGGCGCATTTTTCCCGAGTCCTGGCCCCCGTTCTGCACCGCCTTCGCCGATGCCCTGCAGCGTCAGGGACTGCCGCTGCTGCTGGACCAGAACGCCGAGGTCGGCGACGGTGTATTCCCCGCGGCATTCTCGAACCTGTACGACCGCCGAGTCTCGGCGGCCATTGCCTACCTCGATCCGGTCACGCGCAGGCGACCCAACTTGTGCCTCTTCACGCGCACGACGGTCCAGGGCCTCGAACTGGAAGGCAGGCAGGCGCGCGCAGTGCTGGCTCGAGCCACCGATGGTCGCCTGCTGCGAATCGCTGCAGGTGAGATCGTGCTCAGTGCCGGCGCGCTTCAGTCGCCGGCGCTGCTGATGCGTGCGGGCATCGGCCCGGGGGAGCACTTGCGGGAGATGGGGATTGCCCTCGTGCACGAGTCGCGCGGGGTCGGCGCCAATCTGCAGGACCATCCGGCATTGACCTTCTGTCAGTACCTCGAGCCGCGTTGGCGCTTTCCCGAGCACATGCGCCGAGCCAGCATGACAGCGGCACGCCTGAGCTCGGGG
>JAJZTW010000006.1 GCA_021847345.1 Pseudomonadota bacterium | reverse complement strand
GCCAGCGCGATGACGAGCAACAGCGTGGGATTGATGGTGCCAGCCATGCCTCAGCCCTTGAGTGAATCGAGTTCGTCGACGTTGATGGTCGACAGGTTGCGGAACAGGACGACCAGGATGGCCAGTCCGATCGCCGACTCGGCGGCGGCGACGGTGAGAATGAAGAACACGAACACCTGCCCCGCCATGTCCTGCAGGTAATGCGAGAAGGCGACGAAGTTCAGGTTGACCGCCAGCAGCATCAGCTCGATGGCCATGAGCAGCACGATCAGGTTGCGGCGGTTGAGAAAGATCCCTACCACCGAAATGGCGAACAGGATGGCGCCCAGCACCAGGTAGTGAGCGAGACTGAGAGAACCGAGCATTGTCCTTACTCCCCCTTGTCGGCGGCGGCCGGTGCCGCGGCCTGCGAATGCGCCGGCATCTTGACCAGGCGCACGCGGTCGTTGCGCCGCACGCGCAGCTGGTCGGCCACGCGCACGGTCTTCGTGTCCTTGCGGCGGCGCAGGGTCAGCGCGATCGCGGCGATGATGGCCACCAGCAGGATCACGGCGGCGATTTCCACCGGGTACAGGTACGCGCCGTACAGCACGCGACCCAGCAGCTCGGTGTTCGGAATCTGCGCGGCGGCATGCGCGGCCGGGGTCAGCGCCTGGCCGCCCACCTGCGCGGCGGCCGTGGCGCCGCCGATCTGGAAGGCCTGCATCAGCACCGCGGCCATTTCCAGCACGATGAACACGCCCACCAGCGCGGCCACCGGGAAATAGCGCCAGAAGCCCTGCCGCATCTGGTCGATGTTGATGTCGAGCATCATGACCACGAACAGGAACAGGACCATCACCGCGCCGACGTACACCAGCACCAGCACGATGGACAGGAATTCGGCCTGCAGCAGCATCCAGATGGTCGAGGCCTGGAAAAAAGCCAGCACCAGGTACAGCGCCGAGTGCACGGTGTTGCGCGCGGTGATCACGCGAAACGCCGCGAACAGCAGCACGGCCGAGAACAGATAGAACAGCGCGGTGGGGATGGTCATGGCAATGGTGCGAATGGCGACGCGGGCTCGGAGCGCGTGAAGGCCTCAACGGTAAGGCGCGTCGGCCTCCTTGTTGGGCGCGATTTCGTGTTCGTAGCGGTCGCCCACGGCCAGCAGCATGTCCTTGGTGAAGTACAGGTCGCCGCGCTGCTCGCCGTGGTATTCGAAGATGTGGGTTTCCACGATCGAGTCCACCGGGCAGCTCTCCTCGCAGAAGCCGCAGAAGATGCACTTGGTGAGGTCGATGTCATAGCGCGTGGTGCGCCGCGTGCCATCGGCGCGCTGCGCGCTCTCGATGGTGATGGCCAGCGCCGGGCACACCGCCTCGCAAAGCTTGCAGGCGATGCAGCGCTCCTCGCCGTTGGGATAGCGGCGCAACGCGTGCAGGCCGCGGAAGCGCGGCGACATCGGGGTCTTTTCCTCGGGGTACTGCACCGTGATCTTGCGGCGCAGCGCGTACTTGCCGGTCAGGGCCAGGCCCTTGAACAGCTCGACCAGGAAAAAACTGTTGAAGGTATCGAGTACTGCGGACATCGCGAACTCCGGTTCAGTTCCAGATCGACCAGGGGGTCTGCATCCAGGCGCCGATCACCACCAGCCACACCAGGGTCACCGGAATGAAAATCTTCCAGCCCAGGCGCATGATCTGGTCGTAGCGGTAGCGCGGGAAGGTCGCGCGCACCCACAGGAACATGGTGACCAGCACGAAGGCCTTGGCGAACAGCCAGATCCAGCCCGGGATGAACGACAGCGCAGCCACCGGGGCATCCCAGCCGCCGAAGAACATGATGGCGGCGAGGAAGGACACCAGGATCATGTTGGCGTATTCGGCGAGGAAGAACAGCGCGAAGGACATGCCCGAGTACTCGACCATGTGCCCGGCGACGATCTCCGACTCGCCCTCGACCACGTCGAAGGGGTGACGGTTGGTCTCGGCGATTCCCGAGATCATGTAGACCACGAAGATCGGCAGCAGCGGCAGCCAGTTCCACGACAGCAGGTTCAACCCCATGGCAGCGAAGCGCCCGTGCTGCTGGCCGACCACGATCTGGGTCAGGTTCAGGCTTCCCGAAACCATCAGCACGACCACCAGGCAGAAGCCCATCGCGATCTCGTAGCTGACCATCTGCGCCGAGGCCCGCATCGCGCCCAGGAAGGCGTACTTCGAGTTCGAAGCCCAGCCGGCGATGATCACGCCGTACACCTCGATGGACGTGATGGCCATCAGCAGCAGCAGCCCGGCGTTGACGTTGGCCAGCGCGACGTCGGGGCTGAACGGAACCACCGACCAGGCCGCCAGCGCCGGCATCAGCGCCATGATCGGGCCCAGCACGAACAGGAAGTGGTTCGATCGCGTGGGGACGACGATTTCCTTGAAGATGAACTTCAGGCCGTCGGCGATCGGCTGCAGCAACCCGAACGGACCCACGCGGTTGGGACCGATGCGAACCTGGATCCAGCCGATGACCTTGCGCTCCCACAGGGTCAGGTAGGCCACCGCGCCGAACAGCGGCAGCACGATCACGACGATGCGGATGATGGCCCAGAGCACCGGCCAGGCCACCGGGCCGAGCAGCTTGAGACCACCGGAAGTGAAGGCGTCGAGCATGGTTCAGACCTTGTGCAGAAGAACACGGCCGAACATCGGCCCCAGCGCCTGCGTGGCGGGATGCGACGCGGCGATGCGAACCACGCCGCTGGCCAGCATGGCGTCCAGGCGGGCCGGCAGCTCCACGCTGGCCGCGCCCTGCTCCACGCGCAGCATGTCGCCGGCCTTGAGGCCCAGGCTCTCCCAGGCGTCGCGCGGCAGCGCGATCTGGGCGGCGCGCTGACCGTCCACCGTGCGCTGCAGCGACGGCGAGCGGCGCACGATGGCGTCGCTCGAGTACACCGGAACATCGGCCACGCGCTCGAACGAGCCGGCGGCCGGCGCTGGCGCGTCGGCGCCGAGCTGCTGGGGCAATTGCGCCTGCGGCGCGGCCAGCATCGCGGCGACGTCGACTCCGCGCAGCGCGGCCTCGCGCACCTGCTCGGCGGTGTCGTACTCGAAGCCCGGCAGGCCGAGCTCGTGCGCCAGCACGCGCAGCACCTTCCACGCCGGGCGCGACACGCCCGGCGACGGCGCCACCTGCTGGAACGACTGCAGGCGCCCTTCGCAATTGAACAGACTGCCCGCCGTCTCGCTGAACGGCGCCACCGGCAGCAGCACCTGCGCGACTTCGTCGAGCAGCGGGTTGCGATAGGCGCTCATCGCCACGACGAAGGCGCTGCGACGCAGCGCGGCCGCGGCGGCGGCACCGTCGAACAGGTCGAGCTCGGGCTCCACGCCCAGCAACACCAGCGCGTTCGGGGTCCTGTCGAGCATCTGCGCGGCGCCCAGTCCGCCCGCGCGCGGAACGCCGCCGAGCAGATGCGCACCCACGGTGTTGCCCGCCTCGACGGTGAAGCCGAACGGCACCCCGGCGGTCTGCGCGATCCAGCGCGCCAGCGCCTCCAGGGTCGAAGCCTGCGGATGCTGGGCTGCGGCGTTGCCCAGCCAGACCACCGCACGCTGCCTGCCCAGCAGGCTCGCGGCAATCTCGCGCGCGGCCTGCGACGGCGCGATGCCGGCCAGCGCCTGCGGACGCGCGGCACCGGCGGCGTCGGCCACCGCAGCCGCCACTTCGGCCAGCTGCGACACCCAGGCGCTGGGCGCCGCGACCAGCGAGCGATGCAGCGGCATCATCGCGTCGTCGCCACTCGCATGCAGCACGCTGACCTGGGTCCCTGCGCGCGCCGCGCGGCGCAGGCGCGCGGCCAGCAGCGGATGGTCCTTGCGCAGGAAGGATCCGATGACCAGCGCCGACTGCAGCTGGCCGACTTCGGCCAGCGCCATGCCCAGCGACGGCACGCCCAGCTCCGGTGCCACGTCGGCGCGGCGCAGGCGGGTGTCGATGTTCTCGCTGCCCAGCGCGCGCACGATGCGCCCGAGCAGGTACAGCTCCTCGTTGGTCGAGCACGCCGAGGCCAGCGCGCCCAGCGCCTGCGGGCCCTCGACCTCGACCACGCGCTTGAGCCCGTTGGCGACGAAGCTCAGCGCGGTCGGCCAGTCGACCTCGCGCCACTGCCCGTCGTCGCGCACCATCGGCTGGGTCAGGCGGTCGGCGCTGGTCAGGCCTTCATAGCTGAAACGGTCACGGTCGGAAAGCCAGCATTCGTTGACCGCCTCGTTGATCTGGGGCACCACGCGCACGACCTTGTTGCCCTTGATCTGCATCACCAGGTTGGCGCCGATGCTGTCGTGCGGGCTGACCGATGCGCGCCGCGACAGCTCCCATGGGCGCGCCGCGAAGCGGAACGGCTTGCTGGTCAGCGCGCCGACCGGGCACAGGTCGATCATGTTGCCCGACAGCTCGGATTCGATCGAGCCCTCGAGGAAGGTCGTGATCTCCGAATGCTCGCCGCGGTGGGCCATCCCCAGCTCCATCAACCCGGCCACCTCCTGGCCGAATCGAACGCAGCGGGTGCAGTGGATGCAGCGGGTCATTTCCTCCATGCCCACCAGCGGCCCGGCGTTCTTGTGGAACACCACGCGCTTTTCCTCGGTGTAGCGCGAGCTGGAGGCGCCGTAGCCCACGGCGAGGTCCTGCAACTGGCACTCGCCGCCCTGGTCGCAGATCGGGCAGTCCAGCGGGTGGTTGATCAGCAGGAACTCCATCACCCCCTTCTGCGCCTGTACCGCGCGCTCGGAGCGCGTGCGCACGATCATGCCCTGGGCGACCGGCGTGGCGCAGGCCGGCAGCGGCTTGGGCGCCTTCTCGACGTCGACCAGGCACATGCGGCAGTTGGCCGCGATCGACAGCTTGGGGTGGTAGCAAAAATGCGGCACGTACACATCGAGCTTGCGCGCGGCGTCCATGACCATGGAGCCTTCGGGCACCTCGACCTTGCGGCCATCGATTTCGAGTTCAACCATGACGTGAGAGTCTCTCGGGGGTGCGTTGCAGCGGCGGGGCTGCGCCTTCTCAGACGTAGGCCGGCACCAGGCAGGTCTTGTGTTCGATGTGGTGCTCGAACTCGGCGTGGAAATGGCGTACGAAGGATTTCACCGGCATCGCCGCCGCATCGCCCAGCGCGCAGATGGTGCGCCCCGCGATGTTGTCCGACACCGAATTGAGCAGATCCAGGTCCTCGGGGCGGCCCTGGCCGTGCTCGATGCGATGCACCACGCGCCACAACCAGCCAGTGCCCTCGCGGCACGGCGTGCACTGGCCGCACGACTCGTGCTGGTAGAAGTACGACAGGCGCAGCAGCGACTTGACCATGCAGCGCGTGTCGTCGAGCACGATCACCGCCCCCGAGCCCAGCATCGAGCCGGCCTTGGAGATGGAGTCGTAGTCCATCGTGCAGTCCATGATCACCGAGGCCGGCAGCACGGGAGCCGACGAGCCGCCGGGGATCACCGCCTTCAGCCCGCGTCCACCGCGCACGCCGCCGGCCAGCGCCAGCAGTTCGGCGAACGGCGTGCCCATCGGCACCTCGTAGTTGCCGGGACGCGCGACGTCACCCGACACCGAGTAGATCTTGGTGCCGCCGTTGTTGGGCTTGCCGGCCTCGACATAGGCGGCAGCGCCGTTGCGGATGATCCACGGCACCGCGGCGAAGGTCTCGGTGTTGTTGATGGTCGTGGGCTTGCCGTACAGCCCGAAGCTGGCCGGGAACGGCGGCTTGAAGCGCGGCTGGCCCTTCTTGCCTTCCAGCGACTCGAGCAGCGCGGTTTCCTCGCCGCAGATGTAGGCGCCGAAGCCGTGCGACGCATGCAGCTGGAAGTTGAACCCGCTGCCCAGGATGTTGTCGCCCAGCAGCCCGGCGGCGCGCGCCTCGTCGAGCGCCTGCTCGAAGCGCTCGTAGTCCTCGAAGATCTCGCCGTGGATGTAGTTGTAGCCCACGCTGATGCCCATCGCGTACGCCGCGATGGCCATGCCCTCGATGACGATATGGGGGTTGAAGCGCAGGATGTCGCGGTCCTTGAACGTTCCCGGCTCACCTTCGTCGGAGTTGCAGACCAGGTACTTCTGGCCCGGGAACTGGCGCGGCATGAAACTCCACTTCAGTCCGGTCGGGAAGCCCGCGCCTCCGCGCCCGCGCAATGCCGAGGCCTTGACCTCGGCGATCACCTGCTCGGGGCTCATGCCGGGCTGCCCGTCGGCGCCGAGGATGCGTCGCAGCGCCTTGTAGCCGTCGCGCTGCAGATAGTGCTCGAGATGCCAGTTGGCGCCGTCCAGACCGGCGAGGATCTGCGGCTTGATGTGCCGGCCGTGGAAACAGGTCTCGGCTCCTTGGGACGCGAAATTCATCACGCCTGCCCTCCCGACTTGGCCTGCGCACGCAGGGAATCGATCAGCGCATCGATGCGCTCGCGGTTCAGGAAACTGCACATGCTGCGGTCGTTGACCAGCGCCACCGGCGCGTCGCCGCAGGCGCCCAGGCATTCGCATTCCTGCAGCGTGAACAGGCCATCCGCGGTGGTCTCGCCGATCGCCACGCCGAGCTTTTCGCTCAGGTACTGCGCGGCCTGCGCGCCGCCGCCGAGCTGGCAAGGCAGGTTGGTGCACACGTTGAGCTTGAAGCGCCCCACCGGCCGGGTGTTGAACATGTTGTAGAAGGTCACCACCTCGTGCACCGCGATCGGCGGCATGCCGATGTACTCGGCCACCTCGACTTCGGACTCGGGGGAGATCCAGCCACGCTCTTGCTGCACGATGGACAGCGCCGCGATGACTGCCGACTGCCTCTGGTCGGCCGGATACTTGGCCAGCTCGCGGTCGATGCGCTGGCGGGTGGTTTCAGACAGCATGGGTCTTTAGCGGTCGATTTCGCCGAACACGATATCCATCGTGCCGATGATTGCCACGGCGTCGGCGATCATGTGGCCGCGGGACATTTCGTCCATCGCTGCCAGATGCGGGAAGCCGGGGGCGCGGATCTTGAGGCGGAAGGGCTTGTTGGCGCCGTCCGACACCAGGTAGATGCCGAACTCGCCCTTCGGGTGCTCGACGGCGGCATAGGCCTCGCCCTCGGGCACGTGGAATCCTTCGGAGAACAGCTTGAAGTGGTGGATCAGGTCCTCCATGCTGGTCTTCATCTGCACCCGCGACGGCGGCGCCACCTTGTGGTTGTCGGTGATCACTGGCCCGGGGTTGGCGCGCAGCCACTGCACGCACTGCTGGATGATGCGGTTGGACTGGCGCATCTCCTCGACGCGAACCAGGTAGCGGTCGTAGCAGTCGCCTTCCTTGCCCACCGGGATGTCGAAGTCCATGCGGTCGTAGACGTCGTAAGGCTGCTGCTTGCGCAGGTCCCACTCGAAGCCCGAGCCGCGCAGCATCGGGCCGGAAAAGCCCATCTGCAGCGCGCGCTCCGGAGAGACCACGCCGATGCCCACGGTGCGCTGCTTCCAGATGCGATTGTCGGTCAGCAACGTCTCGTACTCGTCGACGTACTTCGGGAATCGCTTGGTGAAATCGTCGATGAAGTCGAGCACCGAGCCCTGGCGATTGGCGTTGAGCGCATCCACTTCGCGCGGGCCGCGCACGCTGGACGTGCGGTACTGCGGCATGCGATCGGGCAGGTCGCGGTAGACGCCGCCGGGGCGGAAGTACGCGGCGTGCATGCGCGCGCCGGAGGCGGCCTCGTACACGTCGAACAGGTCCTCGCGCTCGCGGAACGCGTACAGGAACACGGTCATGGCGCCGCAGTCCAGCGCGTGCGCGCCCAGCCACAGCAGGTGGTTGAGCAGTCGCGTGATCTCGGCGAACATGACGCGGATGTACTGCGCGCGGATCGGCACGTCGACGCCCAGCAGCTTCTCGATGGCGAGCACGTAGGCGTGCTCGTTGCACATCATGGAAACGTAGTCCAGGCGGTCCATGTACGGCAGCGCCTGGATGAAGGTGCGGGTCTCGGCGAGCTTCTCGGTCGCGCGGTGCAGCAGTCCGATGTGCGGATCGGCGCGCTGGATCACCTCGCCGTCGAGCTCGAGCACCAGGCGCAGCACTCCGTGCGCCGACGGGTGCTGGGGTCCGAAGTTCAGCGTGTAGTTCTTGATCTCGGCCATGTCGTATCCAGTGGCTCAGGCCTGGGGTTGATTGCGCTCGCGCGGCAGGTCGCCATAGCCGGGCTCGCGCACCACGCGGGGCACGATCTCGCGCGGCTCGATGGTCACGGGCTGGTAGATCACCCTGCGTGCCTCGGGGTCGTAGCGCATTTCCACCGTGCCGCTGACGGGGAAATCCTTGCGGAACGGATGCCCGATGAACCCGTAGTCGGTCAGGATTCGCCGAAGATCCTCGTGACCCTCGAACACCACGCCGTACAGGTCGAAGGCCTCGCGCTCGTACCAGTTGGCGCTGTTCCACACCGGGTTGATCGACGCCACCACCGGCATGTCGTCGTCGGGGCACCACACGCGCACGCGCAGGCGCTGGTTGTTGCTCACCGACAGCAGGTGCAGCACCACCGCGTAGCGCGGGCCGTCGCGCAGCCCGTCGCCCCAGCCGAGGTAGTCGACCACGCACAGGTCGAGCAGTTGCTCGAAGCGCAGGGCCGGCGCGTCGCGCAGCAGCGTGCAGGCCTCGACGTAGGAGGCCGCGGGAACTTCGATGGTGATTTCACCCAGGTCCGCCTGCATGCGCACCAGGCGCTCGCCCAGTTGCTGCCGGAGGTCGTCTTGAAGCCGTTCGAGGTTGCTGGACATCGGGGAAACAGGCCTGGTAAGGAAGCCTTCAGCAAGGAAAGCGGGTCAGCGGGCGATGGTGTTGGTGCGGCGGATCTTGTTCTGCAGTTGCACCAGTCCGTACAGCAACGCCTCGGCGGTGGGAGGACAGCCCGGCACGTACACGTCCACCGGCACGATGCGGTCGCAGCCGCGAACCACCGAGTAGGAGTAGTGGTAGTAGCCGCCGCCGTTGGCGCACGAACCCATCGAGACCACCCAGCGCGGCTCGGGCATCTGGTCGTACACGCGACGCAGCGCCGGGGCCATCTTGTTGCACAGCGTGCCGGCGACGATCATCAGGTCGGACTGCCGGGGGCTGGGACGGAACACGATGCCGAAGCGGTCGAGGTCGTAGCGCGCAGCGCCCGCATGCATCATTTCCACCGCGCAACACGCGAGGCCGAAGGTCATCGGCCACAGCGAACCCGTACGCGTCCAGTTGATCAGCTTGTCAGCAGTGGTGGTAATGAAACCTTCGCTCAGAACACCTTCGATACTCATGGCTATCCTCAAAACCTGGTTCACCGGGGTGCCGGGACATGTCCGGCGCCGAACGCCGCGCAATCACTCCCAGTCGAGCGCGCCCTTCTTCCACTCGTAGATGAAGCCCACGACCAGGATGGACAGGAAGATCATCATGGCCCAGAACCCGGCGGCGCCGATCTTCTTCAGCGCGACTGCCCAGGGAAACAGGAAGGCGATCTCGAGGTCGAACAGGATGAACAGGATCGCGACCAGGTAGTAGCGCACGTCGAATTTCATGCGCGCGTCCTCGAAGGCCTCGAAGCCGCATTCGTAGGGGGAGTTCTTGGCGCTGTCCGGGCGCGAGGGGCCGAGCAGTCGACCCAGCGCCAGCGGTGCGATGCCGACCGCCACGCCGATGACGATGAACAACAAGACCGGCAGGTACTGCTCGATGAACATCACGCCCTCCTCGTCACGTCAGTGCCGCGAGTGCGGGCCATGCCTGCAGCGCCCACTCCCGGCTGATTCGCGCAATACAGCTCCGCTGCTGCCGCGGTGGCTGTCCGGCCCGCATGTCGTACGCGGGCCGCTGTTGTTCTTTGGTGCCGACGGCGAGACTCGAACTCGCACAGCTTTCGCCACTACCCCCTCAAGATAGCGTGTCTACCAATTTCACCACGTCGGCAACGACGATTCTCAACCTGCCACAGACCTGACGCGCTCCTGAGGAGGAAGCGCCACCGCGGCCCGCGGCAAGCGTCGCGGGCTTGCGCCACCCGCAGCATGAACTGCCAGGCCGCGAAGGCCTGCCGGATCCTGCTTCATGTCTCGCTGCGTACCCGCCAGCCGGTCGATCACCGGCGCTTGCCGCAACGAAGGGGCTGTGTGCCCTTCCGCCCCTTCAGAACCTCAGACGACCGTCAAGCCGGCCCCGGGCCCCCGCGCAGCAAGGCCCATCGCAATCGGGCCGCAAGTTCGCAACCCGTCAATCTTAAGGCTTGCGCTGCTGCGGCGCAACGTCGCGGCTGGCGCATTTGCGTGTCGACAAAGACGTCACGCGCTGGGGCTTGACAATTCGCAGGACATTCCTGCTGCAACGCAGCAGGCCGGAGCCCGCCGCACGCGCCCAGGCGCTCGGAGGCTCTTGAGAAAACGCAGGGCCGCCCCAAGTTTTCTCGACCCCCACGGGGGGCGGGTCGGGCCCCAGGCCCGGCCCTGGGGGCGCTCACAGGCTCAGGGTTTGGCCGGCGGAGTCGACGGCGCAGAGCCATGCGCCGCGGGCGCCTGCGCGGTACCCGGGATCTGCGCCAGGCCGGCCTGCGAGCCGGCGGCTGCGGGCCTGGAGGCGGAGGCCGGCGCGCTCGGAGCGCCCAGCGCCTTGCCGGCGAGCTCTCCCATCACGCCGCCGCCGCTGGCCGGACGGTTGCCGAAGTACGCCAGCGCCAGCGTGCAGACGAAGAACACCGTGGCGGCAACCGCCGTGCTGCGACTGAGGAAATTGGCCGAGCCGGTGGCGCCGAACAGGCTGCCGGAGGCCCCGGAGCCGAACGATGCCCCCATGTCGGCCCCCTTGCCGTGCTGCAGCAGGATCAGACCGATCATGGCCACCGCGGCCAGGATCTGCGCGACAAGAATCAGGTTCAGGACAATGGACATGATGAACAGGAAAAAGACCGTTTTCAGGGACTCGGCACCGCGGACGCGATGGCCAGGAAATCCGCCGCCTTGAGCGACGCGCCGCCGATCAGGCCGCCGTCGATATCGGGTTGCGCGAACAGTTCGCGCGCGTTGTCGGGCTTGACGCTGCCGCCGTAGAGCATCGGCAGCGCGTCGGCGTCGGCGCCGTGGTGCCTGACGCGCGCACGCAAGAACGCGTGCACCTGCTGCGCCTGCTCGGCGCTGGCGCTGCGCCCGGTGCCGATGGCCCACACCGGCTCGTAGGCCAGCACGATGCGCGAAGAGCGCTGCGCGCCGAGCAGGTGCAGCACGGCGTCGAGCTGCATGCCGATCACCGCCTCGGTCTGGCCCTGCTCTCGCTGCTCGAGGGTCTCGCCCACGCAGACGATCGGGGTCAGCCCGCTGGCCAGCGCCCGCTCGGCCTTCGCCGCCACCGTCGCGTCGGTCTCGCCGTGCAGCGCGCGGCGCTCCGAGTGGCCGACGATCACGTGGCTGCAACCGAACTCGCGCAGCATGCCGGCCGCCACCTCGCCGGTGTAGGCGCCCTGCTCGTGCACCGAGCAATCCTGGGCGCCCAGCGCGATGGCCGAGCCCGCCAGCAATGCCTGCGCCTGCGCCAGGTATGGAAACGGCACGCACACGGCGACTTCGCAGGCCGGCCGCGGCGCCGCGACCAGCGCGTCGATCAGGCTGCGGTTGGCGTCCAGGCGGCCATGCATTTTCCAGTTTCCGGCGACCAGGCTTCGGCGCATGCGTTCGTCTCCTCGTTGTAGGGTGTGCGGCGAGCCCGTCGCGGGGCCGCCGGAATCAATTCCAGGTCAGCGCGATCTTGCCCACGTGATCGCCCGCCTCCAGCAACTGGTGGGCGCGCACGATCTCGGCGGCCGGCAGCACCGCGTACATGCGAGGGCGCACGCGGCCGGACTCGATCAGCGGCCAGACCTGCTGCTCCAGCGAACGCGCCAGCGCTGCCTTGAACGCCGAACTGCGAGGGCGCAGCGTCGAGCCCGTGATGCTCAGCCGGCGGCGCATCAGCAGCGAGGCATCGAACGCCGCCGCGGTGCCGCCCTGCACCGCGACGATGACCAGGCGCCCGTCGTCGGCCAGGCAGCCCACCTCGCGTGCCACGTAGTCCCCGGCGACCATGTCGAGGATCACGTCCACGCCGCGCCCGTCGGTGGCTTCGCGCACCACCTGGGCGAAATCCTCGCTGCGGTAGTTGATCGCGCGCTCGGCTCCGAGTTCGACACAGGCCTTGCACTTGGCCTCGGTGCCGGCGGTGACCCACACGCGCGCGCCCAGCGCACGCGCCAGCTGCACCGCCGTGCTGCCGATGCCGCTGGCGCCACCGTGCACCAGCACATGCTCGCCGGACTTGAGTCCGCCGCGCTGAAACAGGTTGTGCCAGACCGTGAAGAAGGTCTCGGGGATGGCCGCGGCCTCGGCGTCGCTCAGGCCCCTGGGCGCGGCGATGCACTGCCCCGCCGGCACCACGCAATAGTCGGCGTAGCCGCCGCCATTGACCAGCGCCACCACGCGCTGCCCGACGCGCAGCGAGGTGCCCGAGCAGTCGCCCTCGAGCACGTCGCCGCAGACCTCCAGCCCGGGGATGTCGGACGCCCCGGGAGGCGGCGGGTACACGCCCTTGCGCTGCAGCAGGTCGGGCCGGTTGACCCCGAACGCGCGCACCCGCAGCAGCACCTCGCCGGCAGCCGGGCGCGGCACCGGGCGCTCGGCCCAGCGCAGCACCTCGGGCCCGCCCGCATGCGTGATCTCGGCGACCCGCATCACGGCGCCGGCCCGCTCCAAGCCCTCGTCGCTCATCGCTTCCCTCCCGGACGGTGTCGCAGCGCCGCTGCGATCAGGACTGGGGGGCCTCGGCGCCCGCGTCCGGGCCTTCGCCCAGCAGCGCCTTGATCGACAGGCGGAAGCGCCCCTTGTCGTCGGTCTCGATGACCTTCACGCGGACCTTCTGGCCCTCCTGCAGGTAATCGGTGACCTTGTTGACGCGCTCGTTGGCGATCTGCGAGATGTGCAGCAGGCCGTCGCGACCCGGCAGCACGTTGACCAGCGCGCCGAAGTCGAGGATCTTGACCACGCTGCCCTCGTAGATCTGGCCGATCTCGACCTCCGCGGTGAGCTCGCCGATGCGGCGCATCGCTTCCTTCGCACGATCGGCGTCGGTCGACGCCACGGTGATCGTGCCGTCGTCGGCGATGTCGATCTGCGTGCCGGTCTCCTCGGTCAGTGCGCGGATCACCGCGCCGCCCTTGCCGATCACGTCGCGGATCCGCTCCGGGTTGATCTTCATCGTGTACAGGCGCGGCGCGTACTGCGACACCTCGGTGCGCGCTCCGCCCATCGCCTGCTGCATCAGCCCCAGGATGTGCAGGCGGCCTTCGCGCGCCTGCGCCAGCGCGACCTGCATGATCTCGCGCGTGATGCCCTGGATCTTGATGTCCATCTGCAGCGCGGTGATGCCGGTGGCGCTGCCGGCGACCTTGAAGTCCATGTCGCCGAGGTGGTCCTCGTCGCCGAGGATGTCGGTGAGCACGGCGAAGCGATTGTCTTCCTTGATCAGGCCCATCGCGATGCCGGCCACGTGCGCCTTCAGCGGCACGCCGGCGTCGAGCAGGCTCAGGCAGCCGCCGCACACCGAGGCCATCGACGACGAGCCGTTGGACTCGGTGATCTCCGACACCACGCGCATGGTGTACGCGAAGTCTTCCTTCTTCGGCAGCACCGCCTGCAGCGCGCGGCGCGCCAGGCGGCCGTGTCCGATCTCGCGGCGCTTGGGCGTGCCCATGCGGCCGGTCTCGCCGGTGGCGTACGGCGGCATGTTGTAGTGCAGCAGGAAGCGGTCGCGGTACTCGCCCCCGAGGGCGTCGATGATCTGCGAATCCTGGTCGGTTCCCAGCGTGGCGGCCACCAGCGCCTGGGTCTCGCCACGCGTGAACAGCGCGCTGCCGTGGGCACGCGGCAGCACGCCGGTACGGATCTCGATGGGACGCACGGTACGCGTGTCGCGCCCGTCGATTCGCGGGTCGCCGTTCAGGATCTGGCTGCGCACGATGCGCGCTTCCATGTCGAACAGCACCTGCTCGACCTTGGTCGAGTCGACCTCGGCGGCATCGGCCGCCAGGGCTTCGTGCACTGCGGCGTAGGCCTTGCGCAGCGCGTCGGTGCGCAGCTGCTTGCTGGTGATCTTGTACGCGGCGCGCAGCGCATCGCCGGCCAACGCGTCGATGCGCGCGATCAGCGCGTCGTCGCGGGGCGCCGGCTGCCAGTCCCACGCCGGCTTGCCGCCGTCGCGCACCAGATCGTGGATGGCATCGATCGCCACCTGCATCTGCTGGTGGCCGAACATCACGGCCTCGAGCATCACCTCCTCGGTGAGCTGATCGGCCTCGGACTCGACCATCAGCACGGCGGCGTCGGTGCCGGCCACCACCAGGTTCAGGCGCGAGTCCGCCAGCTGCGCGCGGCTCGGGTTGAGCACGTACTGCCCGCCGACGTAACCCACGCGCGCGGCGCCGATCGGGCCGTCGAAGGGAATGCCGGAGACGGCCAGCGCGGCGCTGACGGCGATCATCGCGGCGATGTCGGACTCCACCTCGGGGTTCAGCGACAGCACCTGCGCCACCACCTGCACCTCGTTGTAGAACCCTTCCGGGAACAGCGGGCGGATGGGACGGTCGATGAGACGCGAGGTCAGGGTCTCGTGCTCGCTCAGGCGCCCTTCACGCTTGAAAAAGCCGCCGGGAATCTTGCCCGCGGCGTAGGTCTTCTCGATGTAGTCGACGGTCAGCGGGAAGAAGTCCTGGCCCGGCTTGGCCGACTTCGCGGCGACGACGCTGGCCAGCACGACCGTGTCGTCCATGTTCAGCAGCACGGCGCCGCCGGCCTGGCGGGCGATCTCGCCGGTCTCCATCGTGACCGAATGCGAGCCCCACTGGAAGGTCTTGGTGATCTTGTTGAACATTGCTTACTCCATGCTCGGCGGGCGCCGCGGGCCTGGGCCCGGCGCCCGGTTCATACGCCCGCCATCGCGGGCAACGCGGGAAGCACAATGCCATTCCCGGGACACTCTGCGCAGCCCTGCGGGTGCGGGCAAAGCAGCCCGGGAATGACACAGCAGCGCCTCCCGGCTCGATGCGTCGGCGCGCCATGCGCCGCGCATGACAACAGGGCGCCTGGCTCGCGGGTGCGAAGCAGGCGCCCCATGGTTCACGTCGGGTTACTTGCGCAGGTTGAGCTTGGCGATCAGCGCGCGGTAGCGATCGGCGTCCTTGCCCTTGAGGTAGTCGAGCAGCTTGCGACGGCGGCTGACCATGCGCAGCAGGCCGCGGCGGCCGTGGTGGTCCTTGGCGTGCACCTTGAAGTGCCCCGTCAGTTCGTTGATGCGCGCGGTGAGCAGCGCGACCTGGACCTCGGGGGACCCGGTATCCCTGGCTGCGCGCGCGTTGTCGGCGACGATTTGCGCCGTCGTGGCTTGATTCAGACTCATGTTGAAGTTTCCAGTGAAGAACTCGCGAACGCGGAAGAAACCGTTCCACGCCGTGAAAAAACAAGGAGTTTAGCGCATTCGACCCGTCGCCCCCCAAAGCCGCCCCTCGGCCCGGCCTTGCCGGCGACCCGGGAGCCCGTGCTGGCGGACTCCGCCGATCGCGCATTGCCGCTACATTGTCGCCGTGGCCGCCTTGTCCGCGGACACCCGCCTTGTACGCGGACACCTTGTACGCGGACGCCTTTCAACCACGCCGACATGCGCCTGCAACTCCTGTCCGACCTGCACCTCGAGACCGAAAGCTACGAACCCGTTCCCGCGCCGCAGGCCGACCTGCTGGTGCTGGCGGGCGACGTCGACGCCGAACACGTGTCGCTGGAGCGCTTCCGCGACTGGCCGGTTCCCGTGCTGTTCGTGGCCGGCAACCACGAGTACGACGGTCGCGATTTCGACACCGCCACCGCGGCGCTGCGCCTGCGCTGCGACCGCGCCGGCATCCACATGCTCGAGCGCGAGACCCTGGTGCTGGAGGCGCGCGGTCGCCGCGTGCGCTTCGTCGGCACCACGCTGTGGAACGACTTCGACCTGTTCGGTCCGGCGCGGCGCGAGCACTGCATGCGCGCGGCGAAGTATTTCATCGAGCAGGTGCAGCGCTCGGTGCGCAACGGGCGCCCGATGGACGCCCACGCGCTGCGCCAGGAGGGACTGCGCAGCCGCGACTGGCTGCGCGAGCAGCTCGAGCAGCCGCGCAGCGCCCCCGGCCGCTGGGACGCCACCGTGGTGGTGACCCATTTCGCCCCCAGCCTGCGCAGCACCGACCCGCGCTACCCGGTCAACGGCGCCACCGCCAGCTTCTGCAACGCCTACGACGACATGATCGGGCTGAGCGACCTGTGGCTGCACGGGCACCTGCACTGCCGGCACGATTACCGCGTGGGGGACTCGCGCGTGGTGTGCAACGCGCGCGGCCACGCCAGCAAGGGCGAGGACGAAGACTTCCAGCCGCAGGGCGTCTGGGAAGTCTGAACCAGCTGGAAACCCGCCCCGCGGCGGGACACGGCCCGGCCTCGGCCCGCCCTGCCTACACCCTGCCTACACCCTGCCTACACCCTGCCTACACCCTGCCTACACCCTGCCTACACCCTGCCTACAACTCGGCGAGGTCCCAGCGCGGCTGGATGTCGAAGGCGTAGTCGTGCCGCGCCCGGGCCAGGCCGGCCTGCAGGCGACGGCACGCCGCGTACGCGATCATCGGGCCGTTGTCGGTGCACCATTGCAGCGCCGGATAGTGCACGCGCGCGCCGATGCGCGCGCATGCGGCGTCGAGCTTTTCGCGCAGCCGCAGGTTGGCGCCGACGCCACCGGCCACCACCAGGGTGCGCATGCCGCTGCGCTCCAGCGCCGCGGCCGCCTTGGCCGCCAGCACGTCGGTGATCGCCTCCTGGGTCGACGCCGCGAGGTCGGCGCGCGCCTGTTCGCCAGGCTCCGGACCCAGCTGGCGCACGCGGGTGAGCACCGCGGTCTTGAGCCCGGCGAAGGAAAAGTCCAGGTCACCGGAATGAAGCTTGGGGCGCGGCAGGTCGAAGCCCCGAGGGTCGCCGCGTTCGGCCAGGCGCGCCAGCTCGGGCCCGCCGGGGTAGCCCAGGCCGAGCAGCTTGGCCGACTTGTCGAAGGCCTCCCCGGCCGCGTCGTCGACGGTTTCCCCGAGCAGCAGGTAGTCGCCAAGCGCACGCGCCTGCAACAGCATGGTGTGCCCGCCCGATACCAGCAGCGCGACAAAGGGAAAGTCCAGTTCCGGCTCGCTCAGCAGCGGCGACAGCAGGTGCCCCTCCAGATGGTGCACCCCGAGCAGGGGCTTGCCGACGGCCATGGCCAGCGACGCCGCGACGCCGGCGCCCACGAGCAACGCGCCGGCCAGCCCCGGGCCGCGGGTGTAGGCCACGGCGTCGAGCTCGTGCAGGCCGAGCCCGGCCTGCTCGAGCGTCGCGTCGAGCAGCGGCAGCACGCGCGCGATGTGGTCACGCGACGCCAGCTCGGGCACCACGCCGCCATAGGCCTGGTGCAGCGCCACCTGCGAATGCAGCGCATGGCCCAGCAGCCCTGCGTGGCTGTCGTAGACGGCGACGCCGGTTTCGTCGCAGGAGGTCTCGACCCCGAGCACGCGCACGCGCTCCGGGTTCGGCGGGGAATTGGCTGGCAAGGGGCTTTTCGCGCCGGCAGGCGCTACGACGGGAAACTGGGCGGCGGGAAGCCGGGGAGCGGCCGGCGAGCCCCGCCGCTGGACGCCGGCCGCAGGAGCCGGCGGGGAATTTTCAGCAGGTGTTGGGCACGCCGCCTTCGATTCGGTATACTTTAAAGGTTTTTTCGTCGCGTTGCATGCGTCGCAAGGCCACGGTCGAGACCGATCGTCGTGCCGGATAGCGGCTCAGGGCGCGGCGCCGCGCCGGATTGCGCCCGCTGCACCGTGCGCAATCCCCGACCCCTAGGTACCCGTTTGCAATGACCACGATTCGCGTAAAAGAAAACGAACCCTTCGACGTTGCCCTGCGCCGCTTCAAGCGCACCATCGAAAAGCTCGGTTTGCTGACCGACCTGCGTGCCCGCCAGTTCTACGAGAAGCCGACTGCCGAGCGCAAGCGCAAGAAGGCGGCCGCGGTCAAGCGCCACTACAAGCGCATTCGCAGCCACATGCTGCCCAAGCGCCTGTACTGAACGCCTTCGCACGCGTCGCCTGCGGCCCGCTGGCCGCGCGACGCCAGGGAACCGGCGCGCCGCGAGGCAGCGCCGGTTTTTGTCTTTGCGGTGCGCGCCCGTCGCGCACTCCCAACTGCCTGCTGCGCTGCGATGTCCGAACTCAAGACCCGAATCCAGGAAGACATGAAGACGGCGATGCGCGCCAAGGACAGCGCCCGCCTGGGCACCATCCGCATGCTGCTGGCGGCGATCAAGCAGCGCGAAGTCGATGAGCGGGTGGAACTCGACGACGCGGCGGTGCTGAGCGTGATCGAGCGCATGATCAAGCAGCGCCGGGACGCCCGGGCGCAGTTCGAGGCCGGCGCGCGCGCCGACCTGGCCGACAAGGAAGCCGCCGAAATCGCCGTGCTCGAGCCCTACCTGCCGGCGCGGCTCGGCGCCGAGGAACTCGATGCGGAGATCCGCGGCATCATCTCCGAGCTCGGCCTGGCCGGCCCGCAGGCTCTGGGCAAGCTGATGCCGGCGCTGAAGGCCCGGCTTTCCGGGCGCGCCGACATGGCCCAGGTGTCGACCCGCGCCAAGGCGCTGCTCGGCGGCGCCTGACGCGAGGCACCGCCTCCGGGGGTGTCAGCCCTCGATGCGGGCGTAGGCGGAGTGGTTGTGGATGGACTCGAAGTTCTCCGCCTCGACCACGAAGCTGCCGATGCGCGGCTCCGCGCGCACCCGCGCGGCGACGTCGCGGACCAGGTCCTCGACGAACTTCGGATTGTCGTAGGCGCGCTCGGTCACGTACTTCTCGTCGGGGCGCTTGAGCAGGCCCCAGATCTCGCAGGAGGCTTCCTCCTCGGCCAGTCGGATCAGGCTTTCCAGCGGCATCGACTCGAGCAGGTCGGCCGTGATGGTGATGTGCGAGCGCTGGTTGTGCGCGCCGTAGGCGGAAATCTCCTTCGAGCACGGGCACAGCGCCTTCACCGGCACCTGGACCACCGCGCGCACCTGCGTGGCGTCGCCGTCGACCCGCGCGGTCCACTCGACCTCGTAGTCCATCAGGCTGGCCACCCCGCTGACCGGCGCCGTCTTGCGCACGAACAACGCGAAGCGAAACGACAGGCGCCCGGCCTGCGCGTCCAGTCTCCTGCACATGCCTCGAGCCATTTCGCCAAGCGTGGAGAAGTCGAGCGCAGCGTCGCTGGCCTCGAGCATCTCGACAAAGCGAGACATGTGGGTTCCCTTGCGCTCCGCCGGCAAGGCCACGTCCGCGTCCACGCGAGCCACCGAGGACTGCACGCCGCCGTCGGCCGTGCGCACCAGCACCGGATAGCGCAAATCCTTGATCCCCACTCGCTGGATCGCCAGGCGGCGGTGATCGTGGGAACTCTGGACGTCGGGAATGGGTTCGTAGGGTTGGTTCATGGCTGCGGCGGCGGACCCGCGCGGGCCCGCCAAGGGGGTTGATCACCCCGTTGACAAAGGAGTCATTATCGCGGTCGCGCAGCAAGCCTGCACGCAGCGCAGCCGACAGGCTCAGGCATTCGCCGCCTGGCGCTGTCCGCCGTTGGCGCAGCCCAGCAGGTCGCCGAAGCGCGCGCGAATGCTGCGCAGCAGCCCGGGGGTATCGAGCCCGGCGGCGGCCGTCACCTGGGCCGGGTCGCCATGCTCCAGCCAGACATCGGGCAGCCCCAGCACGAGCACCGGAATGCGCCAGCCCTGGCGCTGCAGCTCCTCCAGGCAGGCCGAGCCCGCGCCGCCGCTGGCAGCGCCCTCCTCGACCGTGACCAGCGCGTCGTGGTCGGCGGCGACCCGCTGCAGCATCGCGCCGTCCAGCGGCTTGATGAATCGCATGTCGACCACGCTGGCGTCGATCTCCTCGGCCGCCTTCAGCGCCGCGTGCAGCACCGGCCCGAAGGCCAGGATCGCCACACGCCGGCCCGCCGGCGCCCGGCCCTGGCGGCGCAGCTCGGCCTGCCCCACCGGCAACGTCGACAGATCGCCGCGATCCACCGTCGCGCCGATGCCGGCGCCGCGCGGGTAGCGCACCGCGCTGGGCACGTCGAGCGCGAAGGCCGTGCTCAGCATGCGCCGGCACTGGCTCTCGTCGCTGGGCGCCATCAGCACCATGTCGGGCACGCAGCGCAACGCGGCGATGTCGAAGGCGCCGGTATGCGTGGCGCCGTCGGCGCCCACCACGCCGGCGCGGTCGACCGCGAACACCACCGGCAGTTTCTGCAGCGCGACGTCGTGGATGAGCTGGTCGTAGGCGCGCTGCAGGAAGGTCGAATAGATCGCCACCACCGGCTTGAGGCCCTCGCAAGCCATGCCGGCGGCGAAGGTCACCGCATGCTGCTCGGCGATGCCGACGTCGAAGTAGCGTTGCGGAAAGCGCGCCGCGTACTCGACCATGCCCGAACCCTCGCACATCGCCGGCGTGACGGCCATCAGCCGCGGGTCGGCCTGCGCCATGTCGCAAAGCCAGTTGCCGAACACCTGCGCGAAGGTCGGGCGCGGTGCCACCGCCGGCGGCTTGATGCCCACCGCCGGGTCGAAACGCCCGGGGCCGTGATAGGTGATCGGGTCGGCCTCGGCCAGCTTGTAGCCATGGCCCTTGCGCGTGACCACGTGCAGCAGGCGCGGCCCACCGCGCTCGCGCAGGTTCTGCAGCGTCGGCACCAATGCGTTCAGGTCGTGTCCGTCGATCGGGCCGAAATAGTCGATGCCGAACTCCTCGAACAGGGTGCCCGGCGCGACCAGGCCCTTGGCCTGCTCCTCCAGGCGCCGTGCCAGCGCCAGCAGCGGCGGCGGCGCCGCCTTGAGCACCTGCTTGGCCGCGTCGCGCGCGCTGGCGTAGAAGCGCCCCGACAGCAGGCGCGCCAGGTAGCGGTTGAGCGCGCCGACCGGAGCCGAGATCGACATGTCGTTGTCGTTGAGCACGATCAGCAGGTCGGCCTCCGGATGCACGCCCGCGTTGTTCAACGCCTCGAAGGCCATGCCGCCGGTCATCGCGCCGTCGCCGATCACCGACACGACCTTGCGCCGCTCGCCCTTCGCTCGCGACGCCAGCGCCAGGCCCAGCCCGGCGGAAATCGACGTCGACGAATGCGCGGTGCCGAAAGTGTCGTAGGGCGACTCGTCACGCCGCGGAAACCCGGAAATGCCTCCCCACTGGCGCAGCCCGGCCATGCGTTCGCGGCGTCCGGTGAGGATCTTGTGGACGTAGGTCTGGTGCCCGACGTCCCACACCAGGCGGTCGTGGGGGGTGTCGAACACGTAGTGCAGCGCCAGGGTCAGCTCCACCGTGCCCAGGTTGGACGACAGGTGCCCGCCCGTGCGCGAGACCGTCTGCAGCAGGAACTCGCGCAACTCGCGCGCGAGCTCGGGCAATTGCTCGGGTGCCAGGCGCCGCAGCTCCCGGGGATCGTCGATGCCTTGCAGCAAATGCATGTTCAGTGACTCCTGGCGAGCACGCGGCAGGCCAGTTCGGCCAGGCGCTGCGTACGCTGCTGCGCCGGCGGCGGCAGTCGCCGCAACGCCTCCAGCGCCTGGTCGAGCAGGCGCTGCGCGTACTGTCGCGCCGGCTCGACGCCGAGCAGGCTGACGAACGTGGCCTTGCCCTGCTCGGCATCCTTGCCCGCGGTCTTGCCCAGCGTGGCCGAATCCATGCTCGCGTCGAGCACGTCGTCGACCACCTGGAACGCCAGACCGATGTTCTCGGCGTACGTGCGCAGCGCGGGCTCGCAACGCGCAGCAAGCTCCGCATCGCGTTCGGCGGCGCAGGCCACCCCCATCAGCACGCTGGCACGCAGCAGCGCACCGGTCTTGCGAGCGTGCATGTCGCGCAGCGCGTCCAGGTCGAGGCGCTGCCCGGTGGCCAGCAGGTCGGTGGCCTGGCCGCCGGCCATGCCGGCGGCGCCCGCCGCACCGGCCAGCAGCCCGCACAGACGGGCCTGCAGCGCGGGCGCCAGCGCCGCGTCGCCGGTGAGCACCTCGAACGCGCGGGTCTGCAGCGCGTCGCCGGCGAGCAGTGCCATGGCCTCGCCGAAGCGCACGTGCACCGTGGGCATGCCGCGGCGCAACACATCGTTGTCCATGCAGGGCAGGTCGTCGTGCACCAGCGAATACGCGTGCACCAGTTCCGTGGCCAGGGCCGCTGCGTCCAGCGCCGCCGGGTCGGCGCCCAGGCACTCGCCGGTGGCCCACACCAGCAGCGGGCGCATGCGCTTGCCGCCCAGCGCGGCCGCGTAGTGCATGGCCTCGCCCAGCGAGGCGCCCGGCGCCAGCCCGGCGCCGACGTGGCGCTCGATCAGCTCGCGCGCCCGCTGCGCCCGCTGCGCCGCCCACGCGTCGAAATCGGCACCGGCGGGCGTCGCGCGCGAAGTCTCGGCGCCGCCGCCGCTCGCCGGCGCGTCAGTCGTCGCCAGCGCGCTCGTTGGCATAGGGTTGGAGTTCACCACCGTCCAGGATCCGTACCTGCTGTTCCACCGCCTGCAGGCGTTCGCGGCAAAAGCGCAGCAGCTCCGAGCCGCGCGCATAGGCCTTCAGGGTGTCGTCCAGGCTCATCTGCCCGGATTCGAGTTGCTGCACGAGCTGCTCCAGCTCGGCCGCTGCCTGCTCGTAGCTGGCCGGCTGCGAGGCTTGCGCCTGCTTGCGCGTGGTTGCGTTCATGGTCGGAATTCCGGCATGCCGGTGCCCCGCACCGGCCCGCTCGCACGCGGGCCCGGAATCCGGCTGGTCAAATGGTGAATTTTATCGCCTTGAAGCCCATCCGCGCCCGCGCGGGCTCGTGCGCGCCATCGTGTTTACAATGGCCCCTTTCATAGCCCTATGATTTTTCAGGAGATTTCAAGCCCATCATGTCGGATTTGAGCCTGCAAAGCGTACATCTGGCCCCAAGCAAGACCCAGCTCTCGGTTGCGTCTTACTTCGACCCTGATCTGTATGCCCGGGAGAAGCAGCTCATCTTCGATGTCGGGCCACGCTATCTCGGGCACGAACTGGCGCTACCCGAGGTGGGCGACTATTGCGCGCTGGCGCACGAGGGCGAGGGCCGCGCGCTGGTGCGCTCGGCCGGCGGAATCGAACTGGTGTCCAACGTGTGCCGCCACCGCCAGGCGGTGATGCTGCGCGGACGCGGAAAGACCGGGCGCAACATCGTGTGTCCGCTGCACCGCTGGACCTACGACCTGCAGGGCCGCCTGATCGGCGCGCCGCACTTCGACCACGACCCCTGCCTGCACCTGCAGCGCTACGACGCGCCGCAGAACTGGAACGGGCTGCTGTTCGAGCGCAACGGCTTCGACGTGGCGCAGGCGCTGGCAGGCATGGCCAACAAGGCCGAGCTGGACTTCAGCGGCTATGTGCTGGACCACGTCGAGCAGCATGTGTGCGAGTACAACTGGAAGACCTTCATCGAGGTCTACCTGGAGGACTACCACGTCGCGCCGTTCCACCCGGGACTCGGCCATTTCGTGACCTGCGACGACCTGCGCTGGCAATTCGGCACCCATTTCAGCGTGCAGACCGTCGGGGTCAACAACGCGCTGGGGCGCGCCGGCAGCAAGGTCTACGCGCGCTGGCACGAGGAACTGCTCAAGTTCCGCCAGGGCGTGCCGCCCGAGCATGGTGCGATCTGGCTCACGCTCTACCCGAACGTGATGGTCGAGTGGTATCCGCACGTGCTGGTGGTCTCGGTGCTGTACCCCCAGGGGCCGCAGCGCACGCTCAACGTGGTGGAGTTCTACTACCCGGAGGAAATCGCCGCCTTCGAGCGTGAGTTCATCGAGGCCGAGCGCGCCGCGTACATGGAGACCTGCGTCGAGGACGACGAGATCGCGCTGCGCATGGACGCCGGACGCCTGGCGCTGCTGCAGCGCGGCGAGGACCAGCACGGCCCGTACCAGTCGCCGATGGAAGACGGCATGCGGCATTTCCACCAGTGGTGGCGCGCCCGCCTGGACCTGCCCGAATCGGACTGAAGGAACCACTCGATGAACCCGGCCCGAGCGGAGTTTCCCGCCAACCTGATCGACGCCACGCAACTGCGCGAGCGCCTGGGCGACGTGTTCGTCGTCGATTGCAGCCACGACCTGGCGGCGCCGGACGCCGGCCTGCAGGCCTTCCACGGCGGGCATGTCCCGGGCGCGGTGCACATGCACCTCGACCGGGACCTGTCCGGCCCGACGGGCCCGGGCAGCGGCCGCCACCCGCTGCCGCGGCCAGGCGCGCTGGCCGCGCGCCTGGCCGCCCTCGGGCTGCGCCGCGGACAGCCGGTGGTCGCCTACGATCGTAATTTCTCGCCCTACGCGGCGCGCCTGTGGTGGCTGCTGCGCTGGCTGGGCGTGACGTCGGTGGCGGTACTCGACGGCGGCTGGCAGGCATGGCTGGACGCCGGCGGCGCGTGCGAGACGGGCGCCGCGCCCGCGCGAGCGCAAGGCGACTTCGTCGCCGCCGACGCCCCGGCGATGCCGACCATCGATGTCGACGAACTCCTCGCCGATGTCCGGCACGCGCCACGTCGCCACCTGGTGGTCGACGCCCGCAGCCCGGAACGCTACGCCGGAGAAGGCGAGACCCTGGACCCGGTCGGCGGGCACATCCCCGGTGCAGTGTGTCGCTTTTTCCGCGACAACCTGCAGCCCGACGGGCGTTTCCGCTCGCCGCAGCACCTGCGCGAGCAATGGCTGGGAGTGCTCGACGGAAGCGCGCCGGCACAGGTGGTCAGCCAGTGCGGCTCGGGAGTGACCGCCTGCCACAACCTGCTCGCGCTGGAGCTGGCCGGGCTGTGCGGCGCGCGCCTGTACCCGGGCTCGTGGAGCCAGTGGTGCTCCGATCCGGCGCGCCCGGTGGCGCGCGGGCCGCGCCCCTGAGCGCCCCCAGGGCCAACTGCGCCGGGGAGTATTGCCGTCGCCGCCGGCAAGGTTGCCGCAGATCAACACACGGCGGCACGGGGACAGGCAGCATAATGGTCGAGCGCTCCTTCGGGCGCAGGAGGCATTCGAACCATGTACACGAAGATCCTGATCCCCCTCGACGGTTCAGCCACCGCGGCCAAGGCCATCGCGCCGGCGATCGAGCTGGCTCGTCAATGCGGCAACATCCCGCTGGTCGGCGCCACCGTCACCGATCCCTACCCCTACGCCGGACTGGCCGATGCGGTGCCCATCACCGCCGACGAATACCGCGCCACCACGACGCGGGCCGCGGACGCCGCGCTGCAGCCGCTGGTCGACGCCTGCAAGCAGGCGGGCCTGGCCTGCGAATGCGTGATCTCCGAGGACCCGCACCCTTGGAAGGCGCTGCTCGACGCGGCCGAACTCAAGCGCTGCGACCTGGTCGTCATGGCCTCCCATGGACGCCGCGGCGTGCAGGCGGTGCTGCTGGGCAGCGAGACGCAGAAGCTGCTCACGCATTCGCGCCTGCCGGTGCTGGTCGTACGCTGAGCCGCGCAGCGCCGCGCGACTTGACCCAACGCAAACGGAGATTCGCATCATGTTCAAGCACATCCTGGTTCCCACCGACGGATCCGAGTTCGCGCAGCGCGCGCTGCCGGTGGCGCTGGAGCAGGCCAAGCTGCAGGGCGCACGCCTGACCGCGGTCTCGGTGATCGACCTGTACCCCTACATCGGTGCCATCGAGGTCATGCCCACCGGCATCGAGGGTTGGCAGGAAGCCATCCGCGCGCAGGCCGAGGCAGCCGTCCAGACCGTGGCCGACGCGGCGCGCGCAGCCGGCGTCGAGTGCAACACCGCGGTGCAGGAAGACACGCTGGCCTGGCGCGGCATGCTGGCGGTGGCCGAGCGCGAGAAGATCGACCTGATCGTCATGTCCTCCCACGGCCGCGGCGGCCTGACCTCCGCGCTGCTCGGCAGCCAGACCGCCCGCGTGCTGTCCCACACCAAGATCCCGGTCCTGGTAGTCCGTTAGCCCCCTCCTGGAGGTGAGCCCCCTCCGTCGCCGGGGGCGACCCCGGCTCCGTCCCCCCGAGGGGGACGCACCCCACCTTGGGGCGGCCCTGCGGTGGGAGTGCCCTCGACAGTGGAGAGCCTCGCAGATGCGGCGGGGTTCAGGTGGCGGTGCATAGCCGCCTGCGGCGGCCCAGGCCGGCCGCGCTGCGTGGTGTTTGTCTTGGGCCGCCGCAGGCGGCTATGGAGCCCGCCTGAAAACGCCACGCCTACGCGACATCCCGCGCAGCCAGGAAACCTCCTGCCGCAGGGCCGCCCCAAGGCAGGGGTTGTCCCCCTCGGGGGGACGGAGCCGGGCTCGCGCCCGGCGACGAAGGGGGCCCACCATCAATGCGCCTCCTCCCAGTTGGGGCCGATGCCCAGTTCGGCGACGAGGGGGACGTCGAGTTCGGCGACGCCGGCCATCAGCGCGGGGATCTGCTGGCGCACCCAGTCGACCTCGGCGTCGGGAACCTCGAGCACCAGTTCGTCGTGCACCTGCATGACCATCCGGGTGCGCAGGCCTTCGCGCAGCAAGGCCTGCTCGACGGCGATCATCGCCATCTTGATCAGGTCGGCGGCGGTGCCCTGCATCGGCGCGTTGATCGCCGCGCGCTGCGCGGCGGCGCGGCGCGGGCCGTTGGGGGAGTTGATCTCGGGCAGCCACAGCCGGCGCCCGAACACGGTGCTCACGTAGCCCTGGGACTTGGCCTGCTCGCGCGTGCGCTCCATGTAGGCCGCCACGCCCGGGTAGCGCGTGAAGTAGCGCCCGATGTAGACCTGCGCGGCGTCGCGCTCGATGCCCAGGTTGCGCGCCAGCCCGAAGGCGCTCATGCCGTAGATCAGCCCGAAGTTGATCACCTTGGCCATGCGCCGCTGGTCGTTGCTGACTTCCGCGGGAGCCACGCCGAAGATCTCCCCGGCGGTCGCGCGGTGGATGTCCTCGCCGGCGGCGAAGGCCTTGAGCAGCCCCTCGTCGCGCGACAGGTGGGCCATGATGCGCAACTCGATCTGCGAATAGTCGCTCGACGCGATGCGACAGCCCGGCGGCGCGACGAAGGCCTCGCGAATTCGCCGGCCCTCGGGAGTGCGAACCGGGATGTTCTGCAGGTTCGGTTCGTTCGAAGCCAGGCGTCCGGTCACGGCCACCGCCTGCGCGTAGTTGGTATGCACCCGTCCGGTGTCCGGGTCGACCATCTGCGGCAGTTTCTCGGTGTAGGTGCTGCGCAGCTTGGACAGGCCGCGATGGTCCAGGATCACCCGCGGCAGCGGATAGTCCTCGGCCAGCTTTTCCAGCACTTCCTCGTCGGTGGATGGCGCGCCGCCGGTGGTCTTCTTCTGCACCGGCAGCTGCAGCTTGCCGAACAGCACCTCGCCGATCTGGCGCGGACTGCCGAGGTTGAACGGCTCGCCCGCCAGTTCGAAGGCGCGTTGCTCGAGTTCACGCAGGCGCGTGCCGATCTGGCCGCTTTGCGCGCGCAGCGCGTCGGCGTCGATCAGCACGCCCGCGCGCTCCATGCGCTGCAGCACGTCGCTGACCTGGATCTCCAGCGCATAGATGCGCGCCAGGCCCTGGTCGGCCTGGATGTGCGGCCACAGGCGCTGGTGCACCTGCAGGCACAGGTCGGCGTCCTCGCCGCTGTAGCGCGTGGCCAGCTCGAGGTCGACCTGGTCGAAGGTGATCGCCCTGGCGCCCTTGCCGCAGACCTGCTCGTAGCTCAGCGTGTCGTCGCGCCCGAGGTGGCGCTGCACCAGGCTGTCGAGCGCGTGCGGCTTGTGGGCCTCCAGCACATAGCTCTGCAGCAGCGTGTCGTGCACGTAGCCGCGCACCTCGATGCCCGCGTTGAGCAGCACGTGGCGGTCGTACTTGCTGTTCTGGCCCAACTTCGGGCGCGCCGCGTCGACCAGCCACGGACGCAGCAGGTCGAGCACCTGCTGCATGGGCAACTGCTCGGGGCATCCCGGATAGGAGTGGGCCAGCGGGATGTAGGCCGCCTGCCCGGGGCGCACCGCCAGCGAAATCCCCACGAGGCGCGCGTGCATCGGGTCGAGCGAATCGGTTTCGGTGTCCAGCGCCGTGAGCTCGGCCTGCCCGATCAGCCCCAGCCAGTGCTGCAGGCGCTCCAGGCTGAGCACGGTCTCGTACTCCGCCGGCGCCGCCACCGCGGTGGGCTGCGCGATCTCGAGCGCGGGGGCGGCGGCCTCCCCCGTCGGCTGCGCCGGCAGCTCGTGCAGGAAACGGCGCAGCCCGTAGCGGTTGAAGAACGGCGCCAGCGCCGCGTCGTCCTCGGCGCGCACCACGAGCTCGTGGTCGAGATCGCGGGCATGGCCGTCGAGCGCGCAGTCGGCGCGCACGGTGATCAGCTCGCGCGCGCACGGCAGCCATTGCAGGCTCTCACGCAGGTTGCGCCCGACGACACCGCCGATGTCGCCGGCATGTTCGATGATGCCCTCCAGGCTGCCGTACTCCTGCAGCCACTTGACCGCCGTCTTCGGGCCCACCTTGGGCACCCCCGGGACGTTGTCCGCCGCGTCGCCGACCAGGCACAGGTAGTCGACGATGCGATCGGGCGCGACGCCGAACTTGGCCAGCACGCCGGCCTCGTCCAGCAACTCGTTGGTCATGGTGTTGACCAGCGTCACGTGCTCGTCGACCAGCTGTGCCAGGTCCTTGTCGCCGGTCGACACCAGCGTGCGCATGCCGCGCGCGCGGGCCTGCGCCGCCAGCGTGGCGATCACGTCGTCCGCCTCGACTCCGGGCACCACCAGCAGCGGCCAGCCCATCAGGCGCACCACCTCGCGGATCGGCTCCACCTGGGCCGCGAGGTCCTCGGGCATCGGCGGCCGATGGGCCTTGTAGTGCTCGTACAGCTCGTTGCGGAAGTTGGGCCCCTTGGCGTCGAACACGCACGCGGCGTGCACGAAGCCCTTCTCGGGCGGGTATTGCTGGCGCAGGCGCCGCAGCATCGCGGTGATGCCGTACAGCGCGCCGGTGGGCGCCCCGTCCGGGCCTCGCAGGTCGGGCATCGCGTGGTAGGCGCGGTACAGGTAGCTGGAGCCGTCGACCAGCAGCAGCATCGGCACGACATCGGAATTCAGGGTCATGGGGCAATTATCGGTCCGGGCCGCGGCGCCCGGTCCCGGCAAAGCTAGAATCGCCGGCATGAAGCCTGTCGTGCGACTCCTGTGCGCCTGCCGGCGCGAAGCCCGCGCCGCGTTCGTGCCCGTGTACCTGCCCGCGTCGGCAGCGGCCATCGTGGCCGCGCTGGCGGCGCCCTGCATGGCGGCCGCCCCGTCTTCGGCTTCGCGCTCGCCTGCGCATGCGCCGCGCCTGGTTGCCTCGCAGCCGGCGCCGCGCTATCCCGAGCCCCTGGTGCGCCACCTGGTCACGCAGGATCGTTCGGTGCGCATCGAGGAGCAACAGGTGCGCGGCGCCACCACCCGCATCGAGGTGCAGCCGCTGCACGGCGGAGCCCGCTACGACATCGTCCCGCCTGCCCCCACGCAGCCCGAACCGGGCTCGATGCAGGGGCGCATGCAGTGGCGCATCGGCACGTTCCGGTGAATGTCCCCTGGCGCGCCGGCCCGACCCGCCGGCGCGATGCGATCGAACCGTTGCAACCCCGAACCGCGCCCGACCGCAGATGGCCGTATTCACCCCCGTAGACACCGCCGAGGCCGCGCAGTTCCTGCGGCGCTTCGACCTCGGTGAACTCACCGAGCTGCAGGGCATCGGCAGCGGCATCGAGAACACCAACTATTTCATCAGCACCACGCGGGGCCGCTTCGTGCTGACCCTGTTCGAGCGCCTCGGCGCAGCGCAGCTGCCCTTCTACCTGCAACTGATGCACCATCTGGCGGCGCACGGCATCGCCGTGCCCGACCCGATGCCGGCGCGCGACGGGCGCGTGCTGCACGAGCTCAACGGCAAGCCGGCCGCGCTGGTCACCCGCCTGCGCGGGCACAGCGTGCTGCAGCCGACCCCCGCGCACTGCGCGCAGATCGGGGCCTGCATGGCGCGCATGCACCTGGCCAGTCGCGACTTCGTGCCCAGCCAGCCCAACCTGCGCGGGCTCGATTGGCAACGCGCCACTGCGCCGGCGCTGCTGCCGCGCATCGAGCCCGCGCAGCAGCGCCTGCTGGAGTCCGAACTGGCGCACCAGACGCTGCTGGCGTCGACGCCCGAGTTCGCGTCGCTGCCGCGCGGCGCGGTGCACGCCGACCTGTTTCGAGACAACGCGCTGTTCGACGACGACCGGCTCAGCGGAGTGTTCGACTGGTACTTCGCAGGAGTCGACACCTGGTTGTTCGACCTGGCCGTGGCGCTCAACGACTGGTGCATCGAACTGCACAGCGGCGCTTTCGATGCCCAGCGCCGCGCCGCGCTGCTCGATGCGTACCAGCAACTGCGCCCGCTGCAACCCCTGGAGCGCGAACTGCTGCCCGACGCGCTGCGCGCGGCGGCGCTGCGCTTCTGGGTGTCGCGCCTGGCCGACCTGCACCTACCGCGAGACGCGCACTTGCTGCAGCCCCATGACCCCGCGCATTTCGAGCGCGTGTTGCGCCAGCGCCAGACGGAAACCCGTCTGCGCCCTTTGCTGAGCTGAACGAGATGCTGCTGCGCACGGTTCCCGCACGCGAGGGCCTTTCGTGGGTCCGCTTCGGATTCGCCTGCCTGCTGCGCCAGCCCCTGCAGGCCCTGCTGCTGGTGCTGGTCTACGTCACGGTCATCGGCCTGCTGCCCATCCTGCCCCTGCTCGGCGGCCTGCTTTCACTGGGCGCCACGCAACTGACCACGCTGGGCTTCATGCAGGCCTCGCGCAATATCGCTCAGCGGCGCGCGGCCTGGCCGAACGTGCTGCTCAGCGGCCTGCAAGGCCCGCCGCGGCGGGTTCGTGCGATGCTGGTGCTGTGCCTGCTGTACGCACTGGCGCTGCTGGCGGTGCTGGGCCTGTCGGCGCTGGCCGACGGCGGCACGCTGCTGCGCATGCTGCTGTTCTCGACCGCACCGACCCGGCAGGCGATCGGCGACGGCATGCTGCGCCACGCGGCGCTCACCACCATGCTCGCCTACGTGCCGGTATCCATGGCCTTCTGGTTCGCGCCGCCGCTCGTGGCCTGGTGGGGAATGAGCCCGGCACAGGCCTTGTTCACCAGCTTTGTCGTGGTGCTGCGCAATCTCGGCGCCTTCGCGTTGTTCGTCGTGCAGTGGTGGGGGCTGTTCGCCGCCGGGCTCGTCACCGGCATGCTCGGCGCGGGCGCCCTCGGGCTGGGCGCCGAGCGGGGCATGCTGCTGGTGCTGCCGATCTCCCTGCTGCTGTTCACGCCCTTCGCGCTGTCCTTCCAGGCCAGTGTGCACAGCCTGCTCGGCGAGCCCGAAGCCGCCGAGCCGCCCGCCCCGTAGGAGCGTGGGCGTTTGTTCCCTAGCAGGCTGTTGAAATACTCCAGGGGGCCGCGCGCAGGCGCTGCGGGATGAGCTGCAAGGCGCCCAAGCCAAGGCCAGGCTGGACGCCTGGCCTGCTTGGGTAACGCCGCAGATCGCCCGCAGCGCCTGCGCCCGAAGGGTTGGTGCAGAATCGGGCGCTGGCCGCACCCCGGATCTTGCGCGGGCGGCCAGCCCGCGCTGCGATCCGGCGCACGCCCATCATCCCGATTCTGCACCAACGCGACCCCCTGGGGTATTTCAACAGCCTGCTAGCTCTTCGCAGGGAATTTTCGGGAATTCGGGTTATCCCTTAGCCGGCCGCCCGCTCGGCTAGACTGCGCCTCGCAGCGCTTGCCGGCAAGGCAACGCATGCCAGGCCCCGCCAGTGGGCACTCAGGGAGCTGACCCGGTCGATGCAGGTGCCGCGACACTGCACCTCGCGAATCGACCCCCGAAGTCGGAGGGTGCCATGGCCCCTGCCTGGTTGTTCGCTCCCGAGGGCGCATGCGGCACCGCCGTCGGCGTGGAAGCGCTGCCGCCGCCGGCTGCAGGCCGCGCGGATCACGCCCTGCCCTGCACCATCATGCGCGGCGGCACGTCCCGCGGCCTGTTCTTTCGCCGCGACGACCTGGCGCGCGAGCGGGAAGGCATGCTCGGACAACTGCGCCGTGCCGTCGGCTCGGGCTCGGACCGGGGCATCGACGGCCTCGGCGGACTCGACCCGCTGGCCAACAAGATCGCCGTGGTCGCGCGCGCCCGATGCGGCCAGGCCGATCTCGATTACTGGTTCGCGCAGGTCTCCGACCTGCGCCGTGGACGCCTGGACGATTCGCTCAGTTGCGGCAACATTCTCGCCGGCGTCGGGCCGTTCGCCGTCGAATCGGGGCTGGTGCCGGCGAACACGCCGAGTACCTGCCTGCGCGTGCGCAGCGTCAACACCGGAGACATCGTGCGGGTGGTCTTCGCCACGCGCGACGGCAGGCCGGTTTATGAGGGCAGCTGTGCCATCGACGGCGTGCCCGGCACCGGCTCTCCGATCGAACTGGACTACGCGACCGCACCGCCGCGTGCCGAGCGCGAACTGTTCCCCGCCGGCCATCGGCTCGGCAGGGCGGGCGCGATCGAATACACGCTGGTGCGCTGCGCCACCACGCTGCTCATCGCGCGCGCCTGCGATTTCGGGCTGAGCGGCGCCGAGCCCGCGCAGACCCTGAACGAAGACCAGGCCCTGTTGCGCCGCATCGAGACCTTTCGCCGCGACGCGGCAAGGCGCGACGGGCTGGGGGACGTGGCGGGAAGCGTCGCGCCCAAGGTCGCGCTGATCGCGAGCGGGCCCGAGCACGCCACGCTGTACTCGCGCTATTTCATCCCCCAGGCCTGCCACGCCGCGCACGCCGTCACCGGGGCGCTGGCGCTGGCCGCCGCGGCTCGCTGCGCAGGCACGCTGGCCAGCGGCAGCGCCCCTACGTGCGGCAGCGACGACCGGCTGCGCATCGCGCATCCCGCGGGGGTGCTGGACGTGCACGTGCGCGTGCGCGAGGCCGCGGGCCTGATCGACCTGCAGCGCCTGTCGGTGCTGCGAACGGCGCGCAGGATCATGCAGGGCGACTTGTGGCTCAACGACCCGCCGCGGCCCGAACACGCAGGCCGGAGCTGAACCCGGGGAGCCGCGCACGATGACCAGCCATGCCCCCAGGCGCCTCGGCAGCCGGGCGTACATGCTGCTGTCCACCAGCATGTTCTCGCTGTCGGGCTATTTCTGCGTCCAGGCGATGGATCGGCTCGGACCGTGGACGGTGCTGCTGGGCCGCTTCGCGGTGCCGCTGGCGCTGCTTGGCGCAGCGCTGGGTCCGCGGCTGCTGCGGGCGCTCGGGCGGCCACGCCCGGTGCACCTGCTGCGCGCCGCCTTTCTCGTCGGCTCGCAGGCGCTGTTCCTGGCCTGCGCCCGCAGTGGTGGCCTGTTCGTGGCCATCGTGCTCTACAACACCGGGCCGCTGTTCCTGGTCGGCATCGAGGCCGCGTATCGCCGCCAGGCACTCGCCCGCGGCGCGCTGGCATGGTCGGCGCTGGGCTTCGCCGGCGTCTGGCTGCTGCACGCGCAAGCCGGCGCGCCCGGGGCCGCGGATCTGTTGCCGGGCCTGGCCGCCGGCGTGTTCTACGCACTGTCGCAATTCACCCTGTTCCTGGCCAGCGCCGAAGACCGCGACTCGACCGTGGTCGCGCAGACCTTCTTCTGGTGCAGCGCGATGTGCCTGGCCCCGGCTCTTGTCACCATGCCCCGCAGCCTGCCGGCCGCGACGGGCTCGACGGCGCTCGCGCTCGCCTGGCTGTTCCTGGGCGGCCTGTGCAGCCTGGGCAACCAGTGGTTCCGCACCCTGGCCTACCGGGGCAGCACCCGTGCTGCCGGCCTGGCTCCGCTGCTGTACTTCGGGGTCGCGGTGGGAATGGTGCTGCAGTCCGTGCACAGCGGCCGGCTGCCCGCGAAACCGGAACTGCTCGGTGCGGCCTGCATCGTCGGCGCCGCGCTGGGGGTGCGCCGGCAGCCCGCGGTCACGAATCCACGGGGGTGAGCCTGGCCACCGCCAGCGCCAGCCACTTGGTGCCGTGGCGGTGAAAGCGCACATGCGCGCGCGCGTCCTCGCCGCGCCCTTCCAGGCTCAGCACGACACCCTCGCCGAAGCGGTTGTGGAACACCGCCTGGCCGACGCGCAGGCCACCCGGCACGGCTGGCGGCGGCGGCGTGGAAGGCGCCAAGGCCGTGGCGTCGACGCCTGCGCGCACGGCCTGCCCGAGCATGCCCCCGACCCCGAAACCGCCCTGCCGCGGGCTGAGCCACTTGAGGGCCTCCTGCGGCAGCTCCTCGAGGAATCGGCTGGGCAGCTTGTAGCGCGTCTGCCCATGCAGGATGCGGGTCTGCGCGTGGCTGATGTACAGGCGCTTGCGCGCGCGCGTGATCGCCACGTACATGAGCCTGCGCTCCTCCTCGATGCCATCGGCCTCGTTGAGCGCGTTCTCGTGCGGGAACAGGCCCTCTTCCAGCCCGGTGATGAACACCACGTCGAACTCGAGCCCCTTGGCTGCGTGCACGGTCATCATCTGCACCGCGTCCTGCCCCGCCTGCGCCTGGTTGTCGCCGGCCTCGAGCGATGCGTGCGCCAGGAACGCCGCCAGCGGCGACAGGGTCTCGCCGGTGGCCGGGTCGATGCCGGCATCCGCCAGCTGCCCGGCCTGCTCGTCGGGCGCTGCCTGGCTGCCCAGCGGCTGCTCGAGCATGGCGCGCGCGTCCAGCCCGAAGCCCTCCTGCGTGACGAATGCCGCGGCGGCGTTGACCAGTTCCTCCAGGTTCTCGACGCGGTCCTGGCCGTCGCGCTCGCCGCGGTAGTGATCGAGCAGCCCGCTGTCGTCGAGCACCAGGCGCACGGTTTCCGGCAGGCTCAGCGACTCGCACGCCGCGCGCATGCGCTGGACCAGCTCGGCGAAGCCCTGAAGACTGGAGCCGCCACGCCCGCCGACCTGCTCGATGGCCTCGCCCAGCGCCACGCCGCGCGCGGCCGCCGCATCGGCCAGCTGCTCCAGGGTGCGCGCGCCGATGCCGCGCGGCGGGAAATTCGCCACGCGCAGCAGCGAGTTGTCGTCGCGCATGCTGTGCAGCAGCCGAAGGTAGGCCAGCGCGTGCTTGATCTCGGCCCGCTCGAAAAAGCGCAGCCCTCCGTACACGCGGTACGGAATGCCGGCGTTGAACAGCGCGCCCTCGATCACCCGCGACTGGGCGTTCGAGCGGTACAGCAGCGCGATCTGTTCGCGCGCGAAGCCTTCGCGCAGCAACAGGCGGATCTCCTCGACCAGCCACAGCGCCTCCTGCTGGTCGGTGGGGTGCTCGATCACGCGCACCGGCTCGCCTTCGCCGGCGTCGGTGCGCAAGGTCTTGCCCAGGCGCCGCGTGTTGTGCGCGATCAGCTCGTTGGCCGCGTCGAGGATGTAGCCGTGCGAGCGATAGTTGCGCTCGAGCTTGATCAGGTGGCGCACGTGGAAGTCGCGCTGGAAGTCGTCCATGTTGCCCACGTGGGCACCACGGAAGGCATAGATGCTCTGGTCGTCGTCGCCCACCGCCAGCACGGCGGCCGGCTGCTGCTCGCCGGGGCCGCCGAGCAGCCTGAGCCACTGGTACTGCAGGCGGTTGGTGTCCTGGAACTCGTCGACCAGGATGTGGCGAAAGCGCTCGCGGTAGTGCGCACGCACCTCGGGGTGGTCGCGCAGCACCTCGTAGCTGCGCAGCAGCAGCTCGGCGAAATCGACCACGCCCTCGCGCTCGCACTGCGCCTCGTAGGCCGTGTAGATCTCGGCGAACAGGCGCGAATGCGCGTCGTGCACGTCGCAGTCGGCCGCGCGCATGCCGCGCTCCTTGCAGCCGTTGATGAACCACAGCACCTGCTTGGGCGGCGCGCGCTGGTCGTCGACGTTCAGCGCCTTGAGCACGCGCTTGACGGCCGACAGCTGGTCCTGGGTGTCGAGGATCTGGAAGGTCTGCGGCAGGCCCGCGCTGCGCCAGTGCGCGCGCAGGAAGCGATTGCACAGCCCGTGGAAGGTGCCGATCCACATGCCGCGCAGGGGAATCGGCAGCATGGCCGACAGGCGCGCCAGCATTTCCTTGGCCGCCTTGTTGGTGAAGGTGACCGCCAGGATCGACGCCGGCGAGGCCTGGCGCGTCGAGATCAGCCAGGCGATGCGCGTGGTCAACACGCGGGTCTTGCCGCTGCCGGCGCCGGCCAGCACCAGCGCGCTTTGCGCGGGAAGCGTGACGGCCGCGAGTTGTTCCGGGTTCAGGCGTGCGAGCAGGTCGGACATGGCCCGGCATTGTAGGAGCCGGGTCGTGCTCGCGGCTCGGCCCCGCCTACAATCCTTGGCTTTTGGCCCTCGCCCGGATGCCTGCGCGCACCGCGCTCCCCTGGCCCGCCGGCCACGACATCGCCTGCCCTACGTATGACCGAACTCGCCAAGTCTTTCGAGCCTGCCGACATCGAGGCGCGCTGGAGCGCCCGCTGGGAGCAGCTCGGCTGCTTCGACCCGTCGCTGGATCCGGCGCGCAAGTCCTTCTGCATCCAGTTGCCGCCTCCCAACGTGACCGGCACGCTGCACATGGGCCACGCGTTCAACCATACGGTGATGGACACGCTGACGCGCTGGCATCGCATGCGCGGCTTCAACACCCTGTGGGTTCCGGGCACCGACCACGCCGGCATCGCCACGCAGATCGTCGTCGAGCGCCAGCTGCAGCAGTCGGGCCTGAGCCGCCACGACCTCGGGCGCCAGGCCTTCGTCGACCGCGTGTGGGAATGGAAGCGCCATTCGGGCAGCACCATCGCGCGCCAGATGCGCCGCATGGGCGACTCGCTGGGCTGGAAGTACGAGTACTTCACGATGGACGACAAGCTCTCGCGAGTCGTCATGGAAACCTTCGTGCGCCTGTACGAGCAGGGGCTGATCTATCGCGGCAAGCGCCTGGTCAACTGGGACCCGGTGCTGCGCAGCGCGGTCAGCGACCTGGAGGTGGAAAGCGCCGCCGAGGAAGGCTCGCTGTGGCACCTGCGCTATCCGCTGGAGGACGGCAGCGGCGGCGTGGTGGTGGCCACCACGCGCCCGGAGACCCTGTTCGGCGACACGGCGGTGATGGTGCACCCCGACGACGAGCGCTATGCCTCGCTGGTGGGCAGGCGCGTGCGCCTGCCGCTGAGCGGGCGCCTGATCCCGATCATCGCCGACGCCGCGGTGGATCGCGAGTTCGGCACCGGCGCCGTGAAGGTCACGCCGGCGCACGATTTCAACGACTACCAGGTCGGCCAGCGCCATGGCCTGCCGATGATCGCCGTGCTCGACGCCGACGCGCGCACCAACGACGAGGTGCCCGAGCCCTGGCGCGGGCTCGATCGCTTCGAGGCGCGCAAGCGCGTGGTCGCGCAACTGCAGGCCGACGGCACGCTGGTCGAGGTGAAGAAGCACCAGTCGATGATCCCGCGCTGCACGCGCACCGGCCAGGTCGTGGAGCCGATGCTCACCGACCAGTGGTTCGTCGCCACGACCAAACCCGGGCCCGACGGCCGCAGCCTGGCCGACAAGGCGCTCGACGCCGTGCGCAGCGGCCAGGTGCGCTTCGTGCCCGAGAACTGGGTCAATACCTACGAGCAGTGGATGCGCAACATCCAGGACTGGTGCATCTCCCGCCAGCTGTGGTGGGGGCACCAGATCCCGGCGTGGTGGGGCACCGGTGGCGAGTTGTTCGTCGCGCGCGACGAGCAGGAGGCCTACGCCAAGGCGCGCGCCGCCGGCTACCAGGGCACGCTCGAGCGCGACCAGGACGTGCTCGACACCTGGTACTCGTCGGCGCTGGTGCCGTTCTCGACCATGGGCTGGCCCGATGCCACGCGCGAGATGGATCTGTTCCTGCCGTCGTCGGTGCTGGTCACCGGCTACGACATCATCTTCTTCTGGGTGGCGCGCATGATCATGATGACCACCCACTTCACCGGGCGCGTGCCCTTCCGAGACGTCTACATCCACGGCCTGGTGCTCGACGCCCACGGCAAGAAGATGAGCAAGTCCGAGGGCAACGTGCTCGACCCGGTGGACCTGATCGACGGCGTGGCCCTGCAGCCGCTGCTGGAAAAGCGCACCTCCGGGCTTCGACGCCCGGAACTGGCTCCGCAGGTGCGCAAGGCCACCGAGAAGGAATTCCCCGACGGCATCCCGGCCTTCGGCGCCGACGCGCTGCGCCTGACCTTCGCGTCCATGGCCACGCTGGGACGCAATGTCAACTTCGACTCCAAGCGCTGCGAGGGCTACCGCAACTTCTGCAACAAGCTGTGGAACGCCACCCGCTTCGTGCTGATGCAGGTCGAATCCCTCGACGAGCACGAACGCGGCATGGCGCAATGCCACGGCGACTGCGGCCCCGACGGCTACCTCGACTTCTCCGCCGCCGATCGCTGGATCGTCTCGCTGCTGCAGCGCGTCGAGCAGGAGGTCGCGCAGGGCCTGGCCGACTACCGCCTGGACTTCGCCGCGCAGGCCATCTACCAGTTCGCCTGGAGCGAGTACTGCGACTGGTACGTCGAGATCGCCAAGGTGCAGATCGCCCACGGCAGCCCGGCGCTGCAGCGCGGCGCGCGGCGCACGCTGCTGCGCGTGCTCGAGACCGTGCTGCGCCTGGCGCATCCCATCATCCCGTTCATCACCGAGGAGCTGTGGCACAAGGTCGCTCCGCTGGCCGGGCGCGGCGGCGCCACGCTGAGCCTGGCGCCCTACCCCGAGGCGCAGGCATCCAAGCTCGACCCCGTGTCGGAAGCCGAGATCGCCGCGTTCAAGCAACTCGTCGACGCCTGCCGCAACCTGCGCGGCGAACTCGGCGTGTCGCCGGCGCAGCGCCTGCCGCTGCTGGCCTGCGGCGACACCGCGCTGCTGCAGCGTCACGCAGCGGCCCTGCAGGCGCTGGCACGGGTGTCGGAACTGCGCGTGTTCGACACCCGCGAGCAGTGGGCAGCGGCGGTGCAGGCCGCGCCCACCGCGGTGGTCGGCGAGGCCAGCCTGGCGTTGTTCATCGAGGTCGACCGCGACGCCGAGCGCCAGCGCCTGCAGCGCGAGGTGCAGCGCCTGGACGGCGAGATCGCCAAGGCGCAGTCCAAGCTCGGCAACGCCTCCTTCGTCGAGCGTGCGCCGGCCGCCGTGGTCGAGCAGGAAAAACGCCGCGTGGCCGAGTTCGGGGCCACGCTGGACAAGGTGCGCGAACAGCTCGCGCGCCTGGGCGCCGACTGATCCGGCGGCGCCCCCGACGAGGGCACGGCGCACGCGCCGTGCCCCGCGCTTCGTGGCATGGCCAAGCCGTCATGACGGCCGGTTATGCTGTGTTCCAACGCCAAAGCGAGACGAACCATGCCCCAAGCCATCACCAAGGCCGTATTCCCCGTTGCCGGTCTCGGCACCCGCTTCCTTCCGGCCACCAAGGCCACGCCGAAGGAGATGATGCCGGTGGTCGACAAACCCCTGATCCAGTACGCGGTGGAAGAAGCCTACGCGGCGGGAATCACCGAGATGATTTTCGTCACCGGGCGTCACAAGCGCGCCATCGAGGACCATTTCGACACCGCCTACGAACTCGAGAACGAACTGGCCGCGGCCAACAAGCAGGCCTTGCTCGAGGTCGTGCGCAGCGTCAAGCCCGCCGACGTGCAATGCGTGTTCGTGCGCCAGCCGGTGGCCAACGGCCTCGGCGCGGCCGTGCTGTGCGCCGAGCGCTTGGTGGGCGACGAGCCCTTCGCCGTGCTGCTGGCCGATGACCTGCTGGTCGGCACGCCGCCGGTGATGGCGCAGATGGTCGACGTGCACTCGCGCCACGGGCGCAGCGTGATCGCCACCGAGGAGGTGCCGCGCGAGCACACGCGGCGCTACGGCATCGTCAAGGGCCAGGAGATCCTGCCCGGGCTGACCTCGCTGGACGCCATCGTCGAGAAGCCTGCGCCGGAGAACGCTCCGAGCACGCAGGGCGTGGTCGGGCGCTACGTGCTCAGCCCGCGCATCTTCCATCACCTGCGCAATGTCGCACCGGGAGCGGGCTCGGAAATCCAGCTCACCGACGGCATCGCCGCGCTGCTGGCCGAGGAGGCGGTCTACGCCTATCGCTACAGCGGGCGCCGCTTCGACTGCGGCAGCAAGCAGGGGTACCTGGAAGCCACCGTGCAACTGGGACTGGAGCACCCGGAGACGGGCGAGGCCCTGGCCGCCTATCTCAAGCAGCTGCAACTGCCCTGACGGGCACACCCGGCGCGGGGCCCGCGCGGGCGCAGCCGGCGCTCAGCGCCGGCGCAGCATGTGCGAGATGACCCCGCCGTCGCCTTGCACCTGCGCCACCAGCTCGTTGCCCGTCTGGCGGGCGAAGGCCTGGAAATCGCGCATCGACCCGGCATCGGTGGCCAGCACGCGCAGCAACTGGCCGCTTTGCATTCCCGACAGCGCCTTCTTGGCCTTCAGGATGGGCAGCGGGCAGTTCATGCCGCGCGCATCGACTTCCACATCCACCTGTTCCGCCGCTGCGCCTTGCCCGCTCATCGCAATCCTCGTCCTCGAACCGAATCCAAACCGACAATTCTAGACCCGCCGGCGCATCATCAGCCGGCCGGGAACACTCCGGTGCTCAGGTAGCGGTCGCCGCGGTCGCAGGCGATGAACACGATGGTGGCGTCGCGCAGCTCGCGCGCCAGGCGCAGCGCCACCTCGCAGGCGCCGCCCGAGCTGATGCCGCAGAACAGCCCTTCCTCGCGCGCCAGCCGCCGCGCCATCGCCTCGGCCGCCGACTGGCTCACCGACTCCACGCGGTCCACGCGCTGCGGCTCGTAGATTTTCGGCAGGTATTCCTGCGGCCACTTGCGGATTCCGGGAATGCGCGAGCCCTCGTCGGGCTGCGCGCCGACGATCTGCACGGCCGGGTTGCACTGCTTCAGATAGGTGGAAACGCCGGTGATGGTTCCGGTGGTCCCCATCGACGACACGAAATGCGTCACGGTGCCGTCGGTGTCGCGCCAGATCTCCGGGCCCGTGGTCTCGACGTGCGCGCGCGGGTTGTCGGGATTGGCGAACTGGTCCAGCACCAAGCCCTTGCCTTCGCGCTGCATCTGCTCGGCGAGGTCGCGCGCGTACTCCATGCCCCCGGCCTTGGGCGTGAGCACCAGCTCGGCGCCATAGGCGCGCATGGTCTGCGCGCGCTCGATCGACAAGTCCTCGGGCATGATCAGGACCATGCGAAAGCCCAGGATGGCCGCGGCCATCGCCAGCGCGATGCCGGTGTTGCCCGACGTGGCCTCGATCAGCGTGTCGCCGGGACGGATCTGGCCGCGCTCAGCCGCGCGCTGGATCATCGACAGCGCCGGGCGGTCCTTCACCGAGCCGGCCGGATTGTTGCCCTCGAGCTTGGCGAGGACGACGTTTCCGCGGCGCGCATTGTCCGCCGCGCCGATGCGCTGCAGGCGCACCAGCGGAGTGTTTCCAATGGTCTGTTCGAGGGTCTTGTACGAGGGCATCGAGGTTCTCCTGGCTACATTCTGGCATGCCCGCGGCCGGCCTGCCCTGGAAGCGTGCGCGGCTCAGCCCAGCGCGCGCTGCACCAGCCACACCAGCGGGGCGCACACCAGCAGGAACGGCACGCTGATGCGGTGGAACTCGCGCAGGCTCCCGTGGCCGCCGTGCAGGCGCAGCGCGATCAGGTTGGCCAGCGAGCCCAGCGCCAGCCCGAAGCCGCCGACGTCGACCGCCACGGCCAGTGCGGTGGCGTGCCCCGTCTGCGGCCACAGCAGCACGCTGGCCGGCACGTTGCTCAGCAGCTGCGACAGCAGCACGCCTCCCAGGTAGGCAACCTGAGGCTGGTGCCAATCGACCCGCAGCAGCCAGGCCTGCAGCGGCGGCCACTGCGCGAGGTGGCCCAGGCCCACGAACATCGCCGCCAGCGTGCCCAGCAAGCCCCAGTCGACGCGACGCAGCACCTCGCGCCAGGCCAGCGCGAACACGCCCAGCACGAGCAGCGCGGCAAGCCCGGCGCGACCGGTCTGCAGCAGCACGAGCACACAGCCCAGCAGCAGCGCGGACACCGCGCCGAGGCGCCCCCGCAGCGGCGGCATGGCGACGGCGCCGTCGCCGCCGACGCGCAGCGCGCGCCCGGGCACCAGCATGCACACGGTCAGCACCAGCAAGGCCAGCATCACTGCTGCCGCCGGCAGCATGTGCCATGCGAACATCGGCATCGACAATCCCGAGTGGCGCCACAGCAGCAGGTTCTGCGGGTTGCCCACCGGGCTCAGCGTGGAGCCGGCGTTGACCGCCAGCGCCTCGAGAATGACCAGGCGCAGCACGGGCAGCTCGGTGCCGCGCCCCAGCGCGACCGTCAGCGGCACGACGAGGAACAGGCTGACATCGTTGGTCAGCAGCATCGATGAAAGCGCCGCCGCCAGCACCAGTTGCAGCGCCAGCGCGCGCTGGGTGCGTGCGCGGCGGGCCAGCACGCCGGCGGCGCGTTGCACGGCGCCGCTGGCGCGGATGCCCTCGATGCTCACGAGCAGCGCGAACAGCCCGAGCAGGGTCGGCGCCTGCAGCCACTCGAGCCAGCGCGTGCCTGGCGCCGGGTCGAGCACGCCCAGCACCAGCGCCAGGCCACCGAACAGCAGCAGCAGGCGCTCACGCCGCAGCCACGATCGCAGGCGCGCGGCCGGTCCGGCGCGCACCTGCGCGCGCGGGCGCGTGTCCAGGCCCATGGCCGTTCAGGCCCCGCCGGCCCCGGCGCTGTCGTCGTTGCCCAGGTCGAGCGCGGCCAGGCGCCAATGCCGCATGGCCTGGTCCTCGCGCTCAATGCGTTCCTGCAGCCGTCCCAGCGCGGCGTGGATCTGCCCGCGCAGGCGGCGCTCGTCGGGCTGGCACTGCTCCAGCGCGCGCTGCAGATACTGCTGCGCCTTGCCCCACAATTCCATCTCGACACAGGCGCGCGCAGCCAGGAAACTGGCCTGCGCCTCCTGCGGCCAGCGGTCCATCCAGGCCTCGGCCTGCGCGACGAAGCTGGCGTCGATGCCGCCGAGCATGCCGCGCAGCGCAGGCATCAGGGCCGCCGGCTCGGCCTGCGGCATGCGCAGCGCCTCGATCAGCAAGGTTCGCGCCTGCCCCGGCTCGCCGGCGAGCGCCAGCCCGCGCGCCGCAGCCACCGCCACCTGCGGGTCGTGGCGCAGCGCCGGCTCGAAGGACTTCCACATCGCGCGCAGGCTCTCGGCATCGTGCCCGGCCTGGCGGATCAGGCCCAGCGCGGCGCCGTGGAGAAGGGCCTGCGCCGCGGCCGGGTGCAGGCCGTGGTGCTTGCGCAAGGCGCCGGCCAGGCGCAGCACCTCGGCGTGGTCGTGCAGCGCTCGCGCCGCGGCCAGCGCCAGGCGCAGGGTCTGCGTACGACGCTGCAGCCCGCCGGACAGGCCGCGCAACGCACGCTGCGCGGCCTGCGCGTCGCGTGCCTCGATCTGCCATTGCGCCTGCAGCAGCGTGCCGGTCTCGCGGGCCGCCGGCGGCAGCGCATCGATGTAGGCGTCGCGGCGTTCGTAGGCCTGCATGGCCTGCGCAGCCTGCGCCGCCGTCAGCAGTGCGCCGGGACGAAAGGCCTCGACCTCCGCGGCGCGCGACGCGGCACGCTCGGCGCGCCGGAAGCGCCCCCCGAGGTGGTGCAGCAGCGACTCGTGCAGCGCGGCCGCGGCGACCTCCTTGCGACGGCGCGAGCGGAACAGCGCGGCCGCCCGCGGCAGTCCCAGCAGCAGGCTCAGCGCGCGCACCGCAACGTACAGCAGACCGAAGGTCACGAGCAGCAGCAGCACCGCCAGGTTCAGCGACAGGTCGATGCGATAGGGCGGCAGCAGGATGGCGACGTTGCCGGGACGCCCGCTGGCGGCCATGGCCAGCAGCGCCGCCGCCAGCCCGAGAGTGATCAGCCAGGCCAGCCAGCGCATCAGTCGCTCCCCAGGCCGAGGCCCGCCAGCACCTGCAGAGACTGCAGCTCCGCCGCCGGCTGCGCCGTCAGGTTGACCTGCGACACCTGGCGGGCCAGTGCCAGCGCCATTTGCGTCGCCGGCTGCTGCGCGTTGAACTGGCTTCGCAGCGCGCGCTGGACGGCCTGCATGTCGGCGTCGAAGCCCACGGCATTGCGAGACAGCAGGTCCAGGCGGGCGTTGAGCACGCGCAGCTTCAGGTTGGCGCGCAGGAAGGCGTGCTGCGAAGGCGATTCGAGCAGGGCCTCGGGGCGGTCGATGCGGGTGACCGTGACCAGCTGGCGAGCCTGGCGCCACGCGGCGCTCCCCCAGCGCCCCAGCCACGCCCTCCAGCCGCCTGCCGCGCCGGCCGAGGCCGACGCGACCGGAGCCGACGCGCCCTGCAGCGGCTGCGCCGAACCCAGCACCTGCAGGCCGTCGATCATGCCGGCGAGCTGGTCCAGGCGCTGCGCGGCCACCGGGACGTCGGGCACCAGCGCCGACTTCAGGCGCGCCAGGTCGGCCTCGACGGCACGCGCCACCAGCGCCGCGCGCGGATTGGTCGAATGCTTCAGGCGCTGCAGGCTGGCCTGCAGCGTCCCGATCAGCGGCTGCAGCGTGCCGGTCAGCTCGGCCTGCTGCTGGGCCAGCGCGATCAGCTCCTCGGTCTGGCCCAGAAAAGCATCGTCACGACTCTTCGCCAGCTCCTGCACGAGCTGCTGCAAGGCCTCGCGCTGGGCCGCCAGGTCCTGCTCGCGCGCCTGCAGCACCGCCAGCTTGGCAGCCAGCTCGCGCGTGGCCTGCACGTTCTGCGACGCGATGGTGCGCGCCTCGATCGCATGGGTCTGCGCCTGCTGCAGGCGCTGCGCGATCTCGGCCTGCGTGGCGTACAGGCGCTGGCTCGACCACCAGGCCGACAGGCCGAGCAGCACCAGCAGCACCAGCACCGCCAGCCACAGCATCGGCTGGGACTGGCGCGCGGGCGGCTGCGCGGCGCCGGCCACGGGCTGCAGGGTCGCGCCGGGCGGCACGCCACCAGCCTGGCCGGCCGCTGGGGCCGCCGGGATCGGAGTCGGCGCGGGCGAATGATCGTCGGGGGCGGTGTTCTCGGACATGCAGGCGATTCTAGGCAAGCTGCGTCGGCCTGCCAGGTGGAAGTCCCGAGCACGCGTCCGGCATGGGGGGTACGCGCCACGCCGCGCGGGCGGCATGCGCGGCCGTCCGGCTCAACGCAAGGCCCCCAGCAAGGCCTCGGCACGGAACTCGACCACGTCGACCCGCCCGAAGCCGGCCGCTCGCGCAGCGTCGGCCACGCGTTCGTGGTGCACCAGCGCGCGCAGCCCGGCCAGCGCGGGTCGCGGCTCCTGTCCGGCGGCACGCAGCAGTTCACAGAGGTTGTCGACCGCCGCAGCGGCGGCGATCTGCCACGGCGCGCCGGTCGCGAGCAACTCGCGCAGGCGCGCCAGCCGCGCCGCCTCGGGCGGCGGCGCCACGCGCCGGTAGGCTTCCAGCACCTCCACGTGGGCGCCCTGCTCGCGCAGCACGCCGGCAAGCCAGTCGCGCCCGCCGTCGCCGCGCAGGATCAGCACGCGGGCGTCGCGCCAGTCGTCGCGCCATGCGTGCAAGGCCTGCCAAAGCGCCTCGGAGTCCGCGCCGGGCTGCTGCGCGCAGATCAAGCGCAATCCGCGCACCGGCTCGCCGCGCGCCCGCAGCGCCTGTTCGAAGGCCTCGCGGCTTGCCGCACCGATCAGGCCGACGGCGCAGCTAGCCGGCCAGGCACGGCGGCGCAGGCCCAGAACGGCCTGGACCGCGGACGGGCTCACCGGCACGGCCAGCTGCCATTCCTCCAGCCGGTCCAGCAGCGCGCGCGCGGCGTCGACGTCGGCCGGCGGCACGATATGAATCAACGCGAACTCGTGCAACTGCACGCCGGCCGCGCGCAGGGACGTGTCGGCGCGGGCATCGGCGTGCGGCGCCAGAGGGTCGCGCGCGCGGGTGACGATCAGTTGCGGCATCGCGCCAGGCGCCAGATCGCCGGCAGACTGCTCGCGGGACCCCGGCATGTGCGCATGGCGGCCCCGCACGGCGCGTTCACGCCGCGCGCAACTGGTCGAGCAGCGCCTGCGCGCCCTGCTCGCGCAGGCGCTGAGCCGCCAGGCGCCCGAGTTCATCCGCCTGCTCGGCATGGCTGACCGCGCCGTGCACCTGCACGCGCAGCACCCGCGACGCGTCGGGCAGGCCGAGCACGGCCCGCAGCTGCAGCTCGCCGCCGCCCAGGCCCCAGCGCGCATGCGCGCCCAGCGGGGTGCTGCAGCTGCCACCGAGTTCACGCGCCAGCGCGCGCTCGGCCAGCGCCGCCAGCGCGGTGGGCCCATGTTGCAGCGAGCCCAGGCGTGCCGCCAGCGCGCCCTCGCCCGCGCGGATTTCCAGGCCCAGCGCGGCCTGACCCGGCGCGGGCAGCATCTGCTCGGTGTCGATGAAGGCACGGATGCGCTCGCGCAACCCCAGGCGCAGCAGGCCCGCGGCAGCCAGCACGATGCCATCGAACTGGCCTTCGTCGAGCTTGCGCAGCCGCGTGTCGAGGTTGCCGCGCAGCGCGCGCACCTGCAGGTCGGGCCGCAGCGCGCGGATCTGCATTTCCCGGCGCAGGCTCGACGTTCCGACCACCGCGCCGCGCGGCAGTTCCGTGAAATGAGCGGCGCGTGTCGACACCCAGGCATCGCGCGCGTCCTCGCGCTCGAGAATGGCGCACAGCTCGAAGCCGTCGGGCAGCTGCATCGGCACGTCCTTGAGCGAATGCACCGCGAGGTCGGCCTGGCCCTGCTGCATGGCGGTCTCGAGCTCCTTGACGAACAGGCCCTTGCCGCCGACCTTGGACAGGCTGCGGTCGAGGATCTGGTCGCCACGCGTGGTCATGGCGTGAATGCGCACTTGCAGCGCGGGATCGAGCTCGAGCAGGCGAGCGCGCACATGCTCGGCCTGCCACAGGGCGAGGCGGCTTTCGCGCGACGCGATCACCAGCTCGACGCCGCGGCTGTCGGCGGCATCGGAGGTCGTTTGGGTCATGCGCGGATGCTATCAGGCAGGCACGCGGCCACACCCCGGCGCTGGCGCAGCGCAATTCCGCGCTGCGGCACGCTGCTAGCATCAGCCCCGCCGCCGGTCGCCACCGGCCACCGGCCCGCGCCAGGCGCGGGCCGCCCACCCTGCCGACCCGCCACCATGCCGACCAAGCCGCCCGCGTCCGACGACTCCGCCCTGTTCGACGATATTCGCCTGCTCGGGCGCATGCTGGGCGAGGTCATTCGCGAACAGGAAGGCGAGGCCATGTTCGACACCGTCGAGCGCGTGCGCCAGCTCGCGGTGCGCTTTCACCGCGAGGGCGATGCCCGCCAGCGCAGTGCACTGGGCAAGCTGCTGGCCGGGCTGTCTCGCGACCAGGCGGTGAGCGTGATCCGGGCCTTCAGCTATTTCTCCATCCTGGCCAACATCGCCGAGGACCGCCACGTGCTTCGGCGCCGCCAGGCGCACGAACTGGCGAACGCGCGCCCGCAGGCCGGCAGCATGCGTGCCGCGCTGGACAAGATGCGCCGCGCCGGAGTCACGCCGGAGCAGTTGCAGAAGCTGTTCGCGCAGTCGCTGATCTCCCCCGTGCTCACCGCGCATCCCACGGAAGTGCAGCGCAAGAGCCTGCTCGACGCCGAGCGCATGGTCGCTCGGCTGCTGGCCGAGCGCGACACGCGCGTGCCGCCGCGACGACAGCGCCAGATCGACGCCGAACTCCGCGCGCGAATCACCCAACTGTGGCAGACACGACTGCTGCGCTTCACCAAGCTGCGGGTGTCGGACGAGATCAAGAACGCGCTTTCCTACTACGACAGCACCTTCTTCGAACAGGTGCCGCGCCTGTACCTGGACCTCGAACAGGACCTGGACGAGCTGTTCCCGCGTGCCGACGGCCAGCCCTGGCGCCTGCCATCGTTTTTCCGCATGGGTCACTGGATCGGCGGCGACCGCGACGGCAACCCCTTCGTCACCGCCGATACGCTTCGGTACGCGCTGCGCCTGCAGGCGCGCACGGCGCTCAACCACTACCTGGACCAGGTGCACGCACTGGGCGCCGAGCTGTCGGTCTCGCTGATGCTGGCCAGCGCCAGCCCGCAGCTTCTGGCGCTGGCCGAGGCATCGCCGGACGCCAGCGAGCATCGTCGCGACGAGCCCTACCGGCGCGCGCTGATCGGGGTGTACGCCCGCCTGGCGGCCACGCTGCGCAAGCTGGGCGGCACGCAAGCGCTGCGCCACGAGGTCGGGCCGGCCGAGCCCTATGCCGACTCCGAGGCGCTGGCCGGGGACCTTCGGGTGGTGCGTGATTCGCTGCAGGCGCACCACGCCGGCGCGCTGGCCGGCATGCGCCTGGAGCCGCTGCTGCGCGCCGTCGAGGTGTTCGGCTTCCACCTCGCCACGCTCGACCTGCGCCAGAGTTCGGACAAGCACGAGGCCGTGCTGGTCGAGCTGCTGCGCCACGCCCGCATCTGCCACGACTATTCCGAGCTGGACGAGGCGGCTCGCCTCGAGCTGCTGCTGCGCATGTTGCGCGACCCGCGCCCGTTGCGCGTTCCCGATGCCGACTACAGCGATCTGACCCTGTCGGAGCTGGCGGTGCTCGAGGCCGCTCGCCAGGCGCGGCGCGACCTCGGCGAGCAGGCGGTTCGGCAGACCATCATTTCCCACACCGAAAGCGTCAGCGACCTGCTCGAGGTCCTGCTGTTGCAAAAGGAATGCGGCCTGCTGCACGGCACGCTGGGCAACCCGGGCGCGCATGCCGAGCTGATCGTGGTGCCGCTGTTCGAGACCATCGCCGACCTGCGCAACGCCCCCGAGATCATGCGCGGGCTGTACGAGCTGCCGGGCATCGCCGATCTCGTTGCGGCCTCCGGCTCGCTGCAGGAGATCATGCTCGGCTATTCCGACAGCAACAAGGACGGCGGCTACCTGACCTCCAACTGGGAACTGCACAAGACCTCGGTGGCGCTGGCCGAGTTGTTCGCCCGCCTCGGCGAGCAGCACGGCATACGCCTGCGCCTGTTCCACGGCCGCGGCGGCAGCGTGGGCCGCGGCGGCGGTCCCAGCTACGAAGCCATTCTGGCGCAGCCCGCCGGCACCGTGGGCGGGAGCATTCGCCTGACCGAGCAGGGCGAAGTGATTTCCAGCAAGTACGCAAACGCCGAAATCGGCCGGCGCAACCTGGAAACCCTGGTCGCGGCGACGCTGGAGGCCACGCTGCTGGCCGCACCTCGCCAGGCCGGAGTCGCCCGCGTGCGCGGCACCCGCGCTGCGGCGCCGGCGCAGTTCCGCGAAGCCGCGGCGCAGCTGTCACAGTCCGCGATGCACGCCTACCGCGAGCTGGTGTACGGCGACGCGAGCTTCGCGCAGTATTTCCACGCGGCCACTCCGATCCGCGAAATCGCCGGACTGAACATCGGCAGCCGCCCGGCGTCGCGCAAGCCCAGCACCGAGCTGGCCGACCTGCGCGCGATCCCCTGGAGTTTTTCGTGGGGGCAATGCCGCATCGCCCTGCCCGGCTGGTACGGGTTCGGCTCGGCCGTGCGCGACTACATCGACCAGCATGGCGACGAGGGCGCCGAGCTGCTGCGCCGCATGCACCGCCAGTGGCCCTTTTTCCAGGCACTGCTGTCGAACCTGGACATGGTGTTGTCGAAGACCGACCTCGCGGTGGCGTCGCATTACGCGCAGCTGGTCGGCGACACAGCGCTGCGCCGGCGCGTGTTTCGCGCCATCGAGCAGGAGTGGCAGCGCAGCGTGCAGGCGCTGCGCGACATCACCGGCTGGGAGCAGTTCCTGCAGACCAACCCGACGCTGGCGCGCTCCATTCGCGCGCGCTTTCCCTACATCGATCCGTTGAACCACCTGCAGGTGGAACTGCTGCGGCGCTACCGCGACGGCCACACCGACGAGCGCACCATCCGCGGCATCCACCTGAGCATCAACGGCATCGCCGCGGGCCTTCGCAATACCGGCTGAGCCGAGGAACCCGTCTGTGGAATAATGGTGGGCTTGGCCGGGATGGCGGAATCGGTAGACGCAGCGGACTCAAAATCCGCCGCCAGAAATGGTGTGGGGGTTCGAGTCCCCCTCCCGGCACCAAATGAAATTCCTTGAAGCGCCCTTCGATGGTGGGCGCCAGGCAGGCGGGTGAAGGTTCCCGCGTTTCCCCCGGTCGGGGTAGCCCGGCGCGAACCGTCAGGCCTCGATGCGAACAACAGCCCGAGCGCCGACAGCTTGGGCGTAGCGCTGCACCGTGCGCAGCGACGGCGGTCGACGGCCGCTCTCCAGGCGGGCCACCACGCTCTGCGTCGTGCCCATGCGCTGCGCTACTTCTGCCTGCGAAAGCCCGGCACGCGCCCGCGCGGAAATCAGCTCCCGGGCGATGGCGAACTCATCGGCCAGGGCGTCGTACTCTGCCTGAACCTCGGGCGCGGCGATCAGCTCGGCCTTCATCTGCTTCAGGGACTTCATCGCATGGCCTCCAGGCGTTTGCGCGCGACCTCGATGGCAGCTCGCGGGGTTGTCTGCGTCTTCTTCACGAACACATGCAGCACGATCAGCGTGCGGCCCTGCAGGGCGGCGTACACACCGCGGGCAATCCCCGCCCTCCCCTGCATGCGCATCTCCCACAGCTTGCCCTGGAGTGGGCGCACATGAGGCATGCCGACCTGCTGCGGACCGAAGCCCTCCAGCAGCTCGGCGATGCGAAGAAAGCGCGCCTGCATGTCCGCCGGCAGCGCTCGAAGCTCGGGCTCCGCGGCGTGGATGAATCTCCACGGTCCATGGGCTCATTTTATCGCTTTTTTGCTATGGCCTCGCACAGGGCGCAGACTGCCTCGGCTGGCGCGCCTCATGCCGCAGCCCCGTGGATCGGCGTCACGTTGCTGGCCGGCTCGGCATCCAGCAGCTCGACCTCGCGGTCCCTCAGCCGGGCCTTGTGGTGCAGCTCGACGTTGGCGCGCCGGCGCTCGGGCTTCGGCGGTTTCCCGACCGGATCGACGGGCAGGGCAGGCTTGGAGCATCGTCGCGTTCACGGCGCAGGCGGATTCAGTCGCCCATCGATCGAAAGCACTTCCTGGTCTGCCAGCAGGTAACGACCTTTGGCCATCGACGGCTGGAAGACAAGGTTCCAGCTCCGCTTGGAAACCACGCTGGGGAACATCACGAATGGGTGCTGCGCCAGGAGGTCGGCGCTCCACTTTTGCTGTCCGGCGCTGGGCGTGGCGGAATCGAGCCAGGCGGGATTGGGTACATCACCCGGCCTGATGATTCGCACCGACCTCGGGTCGAGGATCTGCATGCTGGTCAGGATGTGTCTCTGGGTATCCAGCACAGGAAAACCCTTGTGCACGGCCGCTTCCATGATGCAAGTCGCCGGGTCGAGGCTGCAATAGACAACGCTGAGCCCCTTGGGGTTCCATCTGCCGCCGAACAGCCTGGCGCCTTCCCCACTGTCCCATTCCTGGGCATGAGCCTGTTTGTCGAGCCTCCAGGCGATGAGACGCGCCTGTGGATCCAGTGCTGCAGGCAATGGGGTCATGGCGTGCTCAGCTGTAGACGCCGTATTCAAGCCGGCCCAGGAAGTCGTTGACGACCTCAGCCCCCTGGACGGTTTGCAGCATCTCGATCGGCCGGGAACCATCCAGCCCCATCGCAGGCTTGCCCATCCACTTCTCGGCCTGCTCGAGACCGCCGAAGACTTCGGCGGCCTTGGCGATGGTCTCGGCCAGCATCCAGGTCCTGCTGGCCACGTCGGCGGGCATTGGTCGGTCGGGTGCGGCGCGCTGGCGCTCGAGAGTTCGGCTGCTCACCCCAATCACATCGGCCACGTCCTTCCTCTTGAGCTCGCTGAGCCCATCGACCAGCGCCCCCAGGGACGAATAGGAGAACCTTCCCTCGCGCATGGCCTTGTGCAACGCCATGCGCCCGGCCTCGGCGTTCTTGAGGATCTGCGCCACCTGTTCGTCGATGGACCGGACTCCCCCGAGAAGATCGATGGACCGCGCCAGGATTCGAGCTTCACGCGAAGACTCCGCCTGCACCACGACGTGAGCGGTGCGAGCACGACGGGTGCGGTCGCTTGGAGCGACAGGCTTCGGGGCACGAACCTTCGGAGCATTCGGAGTCTTTGTGCTTTCCATGATGGCACCTCAGGAGAAATCAGCCAGCAAAGACAATTGTCGCTCTCTTCACGACATTTGTTCCGGCTGGGTCTTTGCCTCGTCCTGGACGCCTCGACGCCTGCGTGCCTGTCGGCAGTCTGAATCCTGTCGCCAGGGACGCGCGCGCAGCTCAGGCTCATGGCGAAGGCGCGGTTCCTCGGCGACGCGCGAATCACAGCAAGGCGGTGGAGTGCCCCTGTGCCGCAAGCAGATGCACGGCCTTGCTGTCGAAAGACACGAAGGTCTCTCCGCCAAGCCAGCGGCCCTCGTAGGCGATGACCCCGTCGGCGAAATCGCCGCCGGCTTCAAGTACCGCCAGGCCCGCTTCGACGGCTGGCCGGTTCACCTCCACGTTGGTGGCCGCGAGCAAGGCTCGAATCGCCGCCGCGGCATCCGCCGGTGCGAAGGCATAGACCCTGAGCAGCACCCAGACGAACTCGCACAGGATCGGCACGGGGACGGCGATCAATTCCGCGTCCCGCAGGGTTCGGGCAGCGCGGTCGGATTGCGCGGGATCATCACCGACGGCGGCCCGCACGAGGACATTGGTATCGACGGCGATTTTCAAGGCCTGCCCTCGTCGGCCCAGCCTTGCGCAGCGGCTTCGTTGATTTCCTCAACCGTGGCGACCTTCGCCGTCCTGCCGCCGAGAAGCCCGACGAAGCCATCGATGGTCCCGGTCGGCCTGGCCGCCCTGAACTCACCGCGGCCGTCCGGCAACAAGTCGATTTCAAGCTTGTCACCCGGCTTGATGCCCAGATGTTGCAGAACGTCCTTGCGCAGGGTCACCTGCCCTCGCGCAGTCACCGTCAAGATGGCCATGATCTGCCCCTGCAGCGCAGCGATTGGAAGAGTCCATGGTAATGCAAATTCGCCTTACAATCCAGAAGCACCCGCCATGGTGCCGTGGATTTTCAGCGGCCGATCATCAGGTTGCGAGATTTGCCTACCCCCGCGACCCGACAACGGCAAGACATGGTGCCGGCTGTCCCCAGCGATCAGGACAAGGCAGCGCGCAGGCCGAGATGGCGCACGAAGGGATCGAAGTCCCGGTCGCTGTAGAGCAAAGTCAAGCCATCGCCAATGCAGCGCGTGGCGATCACGGTATCGATGGTCTTGCGCACGGTGATGCCGAGTCGCCGCAACCGGCGAAAGTAGGTCGCTGCCCGAACCGCGACATCGCGCCCGCCGAGCTCGACGACGTCCAAGGTTGCGAGCAGGTCCTTGGCGCGATCGAAGTCGCGGTCCTGAACAAAGCCCTGTAGAACTTCCGTCAGGATCAGGTCGCCGATGCAGACCGCCTCCACTCCCAACACCCCGTCCAGGTAGTCGGTCTGCGGCGTGGAGAACCCGCGGAAATAGTCGATCCAGACGCTGGAATCGACAAGGATCATTCGTCTGTCCTCATCGCTTCAAGATCGCCCTGCCAGTCCAGCCTGCCGCGCAATTCCCGAATTCGACCCTGCTGCCGCAGCCGCAACAATGCACGCAGCGCAAGCTCGACCGCTTCGCGCTTGGTCTTCAGGCCCGTCACGCGCAGGACGTCTTGCATCAGCTGCTCGTCAATCACGATGTTGGTACGCATAGGTGTATAACTCGTGCGCTCCATACACATCATACGCCCTCGACCGCTGCGCGACGTCATTCATTCAGATCGTTGACTTCGTGGACCCTATGGGGAGCGTGGGTGGCTGACGCTGCCCCGCAGGGACTCGAAACAGCATTTTCCGAAACTGCAGCGTGGCCCGGTCGGTGGCTACCGATGTCTGCCCGGCAGCAGTGGGGACTTCATCGCTGCCGATGGATCCGACCACGCAATGGCGTTCACGGCATCGTGGTGAACTCGTGTCAGCGCCCGCGCCGTCGCGGCGCCGCGGCTCACCGCCAGGGGTGTCGAAAGGATGCTTGCAGCCGAACTGCCGCCCCGCGGCCCGGAACACGAATGCGCGATTTCCAGGCGCTCAATCCCTGCGCGGTCAAGATTCGCGCGAGTAGCGGTTGCGCCTGGCTCGGTGCCGGATACGATGCGCCAGGACTGCTGAGACCTGCACGCGGCACGGCCTGCTGCGCGCGAGCCGGCGCGCAGCAGGCCACCATGGGGAGGCACGAGTGAATCGAAGGGCGATTTCGATCCTGATCAGCGGCGCGCCGCGGCTGTTCTACACAGCGAAAAGGACGGAGTTGGCCCTCCGATACCTGCTCGGCCCGCTATTCGAGCCGGATTTCCGTGCCATTTCCCGGCTGGTCGACCGACAGGGCCGGATCAGCATCGTCGATGTGGGCGCCAATATCGGCCAGTCGGCCATCGACTTCGGGCGGCTTTTCAGGAAGGCGTGCATCCACTCCTTCGAAGCCAACCCTTCGCTCGAATCCTTTCTCAAGCTCACCGGCACCCTGCTGGGACCGCGCTTCCGCTACGACCTCGTCGGCCTTTCGGATGCACCGGGCACCATGGACATCTATGTGCCGCGACGCCATGACGTGCACATCTACGGCGAGGCCAGCCTGCATCCGGCGCAGTTCGACGACGCGATCACCAGGGCGAGGATCGGCGAATTCACCCTCGACCATTTCCCGGTCAGGGTGTCCACCCTGGACCAGCAGGGACTTGCTTCGGTCGACATCCTGAAGATCGATGTCCAGGGCCATGAACTTCAGGTTCTTCAAGGCGCGCGCGAAACCATCCAGCGCGAGCATCCCCTCATCATTTTCGAAAGATCCCAGGCGGACGCCCTGATCATCGACTACCTGCACTCGCTGCACCCATACACGGCGATGGCGCCATGCCATGGAAGCCTGCGCCCGGTCCACGAGGTTTCCGAGCATGTCAACGTGGTGATGCTGCCGTAACAGGCTGTTGAAATACCCCAGGGGGTCGCGTGTCAGGGACGGCATGGCGCGACCCATGCCCTGCGCGCTCGCTCGCTGTCAGTTCGACGGCGTGTTGTTGGAGAAACTCGACGGATAGCTGCCGGGTCAGCACGGCACCGCCATTGCTGAACTGAGCCTGGCCGACCTGCCCGGTCAGTGACACCGCGACGAAGGGCCCGGTCTGCGGGGCGGCGCATGCAGCGACCGCCTGCGAAGTCAGCGGGTTGTTGGTGCCCCGGATATTCGAGCCCCGACCACGTCCACGACATGACGTCAATATACAAACGCTGGATACCAGCGTCGTAGCCAGTGCCGTGCTGCCGATCCATCCCCTGCGCATTCCAGTGACTGAATGACCTGTCCATGCATTGACATCCTCCCCGCCCTTGGCCTTCGGCCACCGCTTGCGCGGGAAGGGCGGGGATTCCTACGGCGCTCAGGCGTGACATGGTGCCACCCCTGAGTCGCTTCGGTGGGTTCCTGCTGCTGGCGGCATGGCTGCACCGCTCACTTGACCGAAGGCAATCCCCTCCGGAACACAGGCGCAACGGGCGTGTCCCGCCCTGAGAATGTTGATCGCGCCGACGACATCGGCGTGGTTCACGTACCCGCATGCGACGCAGAGGAACTGCGCCTGCGTCTTGCGGTTCTCGGCCGACACGTGGCCGCAGCACGGACAGGTGCGGCTCGTGTACTGCGGCGGCACGGCGACCAGCCAGCCGCCGCGCCACGCCACCTTGTAGTCGAGTTGGCGGCGGAACTCGAACCATCCCTGGTCGAGGATGCTCTTGTTCAGGCCGGACTTGGCCCGAACATTTCTTCCCGGTTTCTCGGTCGTTCCCGCCGCCGACTGGGACATGTTCCGTACCTGCAAATCCTCAATACACACCATCGCGTGGTTTTGGCTGATCGTGGTCGAGGTCTTGTGCAGGAAGTCGCGGCGGGCGTTGCCCGCATCGAGCTTGATCTGCTTCGGGTCGGGGTAACGGAAGCTATCGCCCTGGCCCTTCTGATCGTTGACTTCGTGGACCCTATGGGGAGCGTGGGTGGCTGACGCTGCCCCGCAGGGACTCGAAATAGTATTTCCGGAACTGCAGCGTGGCCCGGTCGGTGGCTACCGATGCCTGCTCGGCAGCAGTGGGGACTTCATCGCTGCCGATGGATTCGACCACGGCGCGATCCTCATCCGCGATGCGACGGTTCATCCATGAGAACACGGGATTCAGCAATCGGCTGCGCGCGAAATCGCGCGACTGGCAGATCATCAGACGGGTGGTCCCTGGCTCCGCAGGAATCACCAGCGCGTGGATGCGCAAATGCCGCCCCGGCACGGGAATGTGCAGCGCCATCACATTGGGCTTGTAGAACTCGAGGAAGGCGCCGCCGTCTCGCCCATCGAGCACAGCCTTGGTACGTCCACCCCAGGGCGTTGCCTCCCAACGAACCTCCAGGCGCGATTGCGGGGTCATTTGACGCGACATCGACTTGCCGATGGTGCGCCGATGCACAAACGGCAGATGCGGGCTGTCCAGCATGTTCTCCATGGCCCGTGTCCAGTGGCAACGCCAGCTGCGCTGAACATAGGTGCGGGTCAGCCGGACGGCACGCAGCCCTTCGGCAACGACGGGCTCGGCAGGCGCATCGGCCGCCGGATCGGTGTACACCCAGACCAGATCACCCACGACACGTGTCGGCAGCGCCTGAGCCGATAGCCGCGCCAACTTGGCATCGGGGTCGAATGGCACATGGCAATTTCGGCCTCGCATGTCGAATTGCCAGCCGTGAAACGGGCACTCGATGCACCCCTGCGGCGTCACGCGGCCCAATGAGAGGGCAGCTCCGCGATGCGGACATCGATCCAGCAACACCGCGACGTCTGCGCCTGGCTGTCGAAAAACGACCAATCTCTCACCTGCCAGCGTGACCGCACGTGGTGCCGTCCCGACCTCGCGCAAATGCAGCAACGGGGTCCATACGCCAGCGAAGCTCGCGAACATCGCAGTGGGGAAGTGGGTGGGGGGCTGTTGCACGGCGAGCCGAGTCTGTGCGGCCGGCAGATTCCGGCCGACCATGCTAACGCCTGCCCCCCAAGGCTGCGCGCACTGTGCGGCATCATCATCGTGGCCGATTCGCGTCGCCGTGCGCCCCGTCGCCGTGCCGCCGTGCCGCCGTGCCGCCGTGCCGCCGTGCCGCCGTGCCGCCGTGCCGCCGTGGCTCCACGAGCGACAGCGAAGCGCGAGCCCACGCTACGATGCCTGGGCGCCGGCGTTGTGCCAGCCTGACCGAGGACTCCGATGAAGGCCGTGATCTACGACTCGTTCCGTGCTCGTCCCCAACTGCGCGAAGTTGCCGATCCTTCACCCCGCGACGACGGCGCGGTGATCCAGGTGAAGGCCACGGGAGTTTGCCGCAGCGATTGGCACGGGTGGATGGGGCACGATCCGGACATTCGCCTACCCCATGTTCCGGGACACGAGTTCTCGGGCGTGGTGGTCGCCGTGGGCCGCGAGGTCGGACGCTGGGTGCCCGGAGACCGCGTCACCGTGCCCTTCGTCGCCGGCTGCGGCCATTGCCCCGAATGCCACTCGGGCAACCAGCAGGTCTGCGACCATCAGTTCCAGCCGGGCTTCACGCACTGGGGCTCCTTTGCCGAATACGTGGCGATCGACCACGCCGACCTGAACCTGGTGCGCCTGCCGGACGCCATGGACTTCACCACGGCGGCCAGCCTGGGCTGCCGTTTCATCACCTCGTATCGCGCCGTGGTCGACCAGGGGCGGGTGTCGGCGGGCCAGTGGGTCGCCGTGCACGGCTGCGGAGGCGTCGGCCTGTCGGCGATCATGATCGCCAGCGCGGCCGGTGCCAATGTGGTGGCGATCGACATCGCCGACGACAAGCTGCACCTGGCACGCTCGCTCGGCGCGGCCGCCACCGTCAACGCCGCGCAGGTGGGCGACGTGGTGCAGGCGGTGCGCGAAATCACTTCGGGTGGAGCGCATGTGTCGCTGGACGCGCTCGGCCATCCGACGACCTGCATGCATTCGATCCGCAACCTGCGCAAGCGCGGCCGGCATGTGCAGGTCGGGCTGATGCTGGGCGAGCACGCCACGCCGGCCATTCCGATGAGCCATGTCATCGCCAACGAGCTGGAGATCGTCGGCAGCCACGGCATGCAGGCCCACCGCTACGGCACGATGTTCGCATTGCTCGACCACGCCAGGGTCGACCCCGGGCGCCTGGTCGGCCGCATGGTGAGCCTGGAGGAGTCGATCGACGTGCTGACCCGGATGGACGAGTTCGCCGGCACCGGGGTCACCGTGGTGAGCAGCTTCTGAGGGCCCCCAGGTCCGGGCTGTGCCCGGCCCGTCGCCCGTGGGGATCAAGGAAACTTGGGAGCGGCCCTGCGCTTCCTCGAGAGAGTACCCGTGCTCGCGATGCCGCGCGTCGAATCGTCAGAGCCAGCGAACGGCGTAGCGCAGGCAGATCAGGCCGATCGATGCGTCGAGCAGGAACATGAGCCAGAAGGACAGCGGCTGGTCGGCTCGGCTGACCTTGCCGTCCGGCAGGTTCCAGCCACCGCGACCCGCGGGCAATTCGCCCTTCACCAGCCCCCGCAGCGCGATGAGCAGCATGCCCAATCCCATGACCAGCAGGAACCAACCCTTGAGCTTGAGCATGTCGCTTCCCCGGCAAAGCTGCGTCGGGCCATCGTAGCAAGCGACGCGCAGCGGTGCGAGACCGCGTGCGCCGCGCACCCGGGCGGCCTCGTCGGCTACGCTGTGCGTCGAATCCCCGGTCTTCGAGCGCTTGCACCATGATTACCATCCAGCCCGTCGTCCTGTGCGGGGGCTCCGGCACCCGGCTGTGGCCGCTGTCGCGGGCCAGCATGCCCAAGCAGTTCCTCGAACTGGGCGAGGACGGGAGCCTGTTCCAGGCTGCCGTGCGGCGCCTGGCCAGCATCGCCACCCCCGATGTCGCGGTGCGGGCCCCGCTGATCGTCGCCAACGAGCAGCACCGCTTCGTGGCGGTCGAGCAACTGCAGGACATCGGTATCGGGCCCGCCGCGCTGCTGCTCGAGCCGCAGGGCAGGAACACGGCGCCGGCGCTGAGCCTGGCGGCGCTGGAGGCCTCGTCCGCCGGCGAGGATCCGGTGCTGGTCGTGTGCCCGTCGGACCAGCGCGTGCGCGACGCCGCTGCGTTCGGGCAGTCCGTGCAGCGTGCCGCGCTGGCCGCACAGTCGGGAGCGATCGTGCTTCTCGGCGTGCCTGCCCACCGCCCCGAGACGGGCTATGGCTACATTCGCGTGCAGGCCGGGCGGCAGCAGGCGCTGAAGGTGCTCGAATTCGTCGAAAAGCCCGACCAGGCCCGGGCGCGTGCCTTCGTCGCGCAGGGCGAGTACTACTGGAACGCGGGCATCTTCGTGCTCAAGGCCTCGGCCTGGCTGCACGCGCTCGCCGGGCTGTGCCCGGACATGGATGCAGCGCTTCGCCAGGCCTGGCGCCTGCGCAGCACGGAAACCATCCTGGACACCCGGTTCATCCGCCCGCATGCACCGGCCTTCGCGTCGACCCCCGATCGGTCGGTGGACCACGCGGTGCTCGAACACTGCGCGTCCCATGGCATCGAGCTCGGCATGGTCGAGCTGGTCGCCGGCTGGAGCGACGTGGGAAGCTGGGGAGCCGTCTGGGAGGAGTTTCCGAAGGATCGCGACGGCAACTTGCGCCATGGCGACGTGCTGATCCGCGACGGCGGCAACAACCTGGTGCACGCCAGCGGCAGGCTGGTCACGCTGGTCGGAGTGGACGATCTGGTGGTGGTCGAGACGCCCGACGCCGTGCTGGTGACCCGGCGCGAGCACAGCCAGCAGGTGGGGACCTTGGTGGAGGCGTTGCGCCAGCGCAGCAGCTTCGAGCACAGCGTGCACCGCAAGGTGCATCGCCCATGGGGCTGGTACGACCAGGTCGACGAGGGAGAGCGCTTCAAGGTCAAGCGCATCTGGGTCAAGCCGGGAGGCAGCCTGAGCCTGCAGAGGCACCGCCAGCGCGCGGAGCACTGGGTGGTCGTCAAGGGGCGCGCCAGGATCGTCTGCGGCAACCGCTCGCTGGAACTGCACGAGGACCAGAGCACCTACATCCCGCTGGGTGAGACGCACCGCCTGTCGAACCCCGGCAGCATGCCGCTGGAGATCATCGAGGTGCAGTCCGGCGCCTACCTGGGCGAGGACGACATCGAACGCCTGGACGACGCCTACGGGCGCGGTGGCGGAGCGGCGTAGCGCGGCATCCGCGCGGCGGTGCCCGGCAGCGACCAGGTTGACGCTCGCGCGAAGCTGAGCCAAGGGAGACCGGCAGCTTGAATCCACTGCGCCCGCCTGGGCGTATGGACCTGCAGGCGCGCGCTGCGCTGCCTGCCGCCGGCCTGGACAAAGGCGCGAATCCCTTGTTGCAAACAAGGTGATTCGGCGAAACCGTTTGCTTTTGTCCAGGACAAATAGCATGATTTGTCCAATCAACCCCTTTCACCGGACGTCCCAGACCCATGAACAAGCTGCTGTCCATCGTGTTTGTCGCCCTGGTCGGCCTCGCTGCCGGGCCGGCACGCGCCGCGACGTCGCCCGCCGCGGCCCACGCGGCGATGCCCGCGACCGCCTCGTCGACCTGCCCCGCCCTGCTCGACCACACGTTCAACGACCTGCAGACCGGCAAGCCGGTGAGCCTGTGCCAGTACAGCGGCAAGGTGGTGGTCGTGGTCAACACCGCGAGCTTTTGCGGTTTCGCGCCGCAGGAAGGCCAGTTGCAGGCTCTGTACAAGAAGTTCGGCCCCGAAGGCCTGGTCGTGCTGGGCTTTCCGTCCAACGACTTCCACCAGGAATTCGACAAGGCCAGCAGCATCGTGCCCTTCAGCCGCAAGCACTACGACGTGCGCTATCCCCTGTTCGAGATCACGCATGTCACGGAACCCAGCCCGAACCCGCTGTACCAGCAGCTGATCCATGCCAGCGGGGTGCAGCCCAAGTGGAATTTCTACAAGTACGTGATCGGACGTGACGGCAAGTTCGTCGCCGAGTACCCGAGCACGACCACGCCGGATAGCCCCGAGTTCATGTCCCGCATCCAGGCGCTGCTGCGCGCGAAGCCATGAACTCGGCGTCCTCCACCGCCGCCATCGGCGACGCCGCGCCCGCGGCGCTGCAAGGCCTGCCCGCCGCCGCGCGCAGCGTACTGGGACTTCTGCGCCATTTGCGCGGCGACCGGCTCGAGGTGGTGCTTCCGGACGGGCGCGCGATGCACTTCGGAGAGCATGCGGTCGGCGAGCAGGCGCCGCTGCAGGTGCGAGTGCTCGACTGGCGCGTGTTCGGCGAAACCCTGCGCAGGGGCGACGTGGGCTTCGGCGAAGGCTACTTCGAGCAACGCTGGACCACCCCGGACCTGCCGCGCCTGCTGCGCCTGCTTCTGCTCAACCGCGACGCGCTACAGCGCACCCTGTACGGCAGCACCTGGGGTACCTGGCTGCTTCGGCTGCGCCATGCGCTGCGCGCCAACTCGCGCCGCGGCAGCCGCCACAACATCCACGCCCACTACGACATCGGCAACGCCTTCTACGAGTTGTGGCTCGACCCGGGCATGAACTACTCCAGCGCGCTGTTCGACGCACCCGGGCTGGACCTTGAGCAGGCGCAGCAGCACAAGATCGATCGCGTGCTGCGCCAGCTCGACGTGCAAGCGGGCTCGCGGGTGCTGGAGATCGGCTGCGGCTGGGGAGCCTTCGCCGAAGCGGCGGCTCGGCGCGGACTGCGTCTGGATGGTGTGACCCTGTCGCGCGAGCAGCTGCAATGGGGGCGCGAGCGCCTGCGCGCGGCGGGCCTGGACCGGCAGGCCCGGCTGCACCTGATGGACTACCGCGACATGGCGGGCATCACTCCGGCCGGCGGCTTCGACGCGGTGGCGTCGATCGAGATGTTCGAGGCCGTCGGCGAACGCTACTGGAAGGGGTTTTTCCGGGTGCTCGCAGGCAGCCTGCGCAAGGGCGGGCGCGCCTGCGTGCAAAGCATCACCATCGACGAGGCGCTGTTCCCCAGCTACCGCGGCGGCACCGACTTCATCCAGCAGTACATTTTCCCGGGGGGCATGCTGCCCACGCGCAAGCTGTTTCGCCAACTCGCCGCCGCGGCGGGCCTGGAGGTCGTCGACGAGTTCGCGTTCGGGCGCGATTACGCCACCACGCTGGCGGCGTGGCGCCAGCGCTTCGCGCAGGTCACGCAGTCGCTGCAGGAGCAGGGCTTCGACCAGCGCTTTCGCCTGTTGTGGGACTTCTACCTGGCCTATTGCGAGGCCGGCTTCGCGCAGGGCTCGACCGACGTCGTGCAGTTCACGCTGCGCAAGAGCGGGAGGCCCTGATGCGCCGAAGGGTCTGCGTCGCCGCGCTGGCAGGAACCCTGCTGGCAGCCGCGGCGCAGGCACCGGCCCGGGAGCTTCCCGCCTGCGTGCAGCGCCTGGCGCAACCGGCAAGGGAAATCGGCAGCGGCAAGCTGCGTTGGTTCGGCCTGTCGGTCTACGACGCCACGTTGTGGAGCGGCCCCGCAGGAATCGATGCCTCCGCGCTGGGATCGCAGGCGCTGGCGCTGCGCCTGCGCTACGCGCGCTCGATCGGCGGCGCCGAACTGGCCGATGCCAGCGCCAAGCTCATGCGCGGGCAGGCCAGCCCGCAAGAGCTGCAGCATTGGCGTCAGCGCATGCGCGCTGTGTTCCCGGACGTGCACCCCGGCAACACGCTGTGCGGCGTGTACCTTCCGCATGCCGCGTCGGGGCCGACCACGCAGTTCCTGGCCGCCGGAAAGCTGCTGGGAAGCATCGACGGCGAGGACTTCGCGCGAGCCTTCTTCGGCATCTGGCTCGGCCCCCACGCCACGCACGCGCAGCTGCGCCGGGAACTGCTGGCGGGAGCCGGGCCTTGAGCAGGCGCTCACCGCTCACGCCGGCCAGGCTGGCATGCTTCGCGGCGCTGCAGTTCGCGCTGAGTTTCGCCGCGCTGCCGCTGCTGGCCTTCCTGCCCGCCGACTATGCTCGGCGCAGCGCCATGTCGCTGGGCCTGCTGGGCCTGCTGTTGCTGGGCGCGCGCCTGTTCGACGCCGTCGTCGACCCCCCTCTGGGCCTGCTGGCCGACCATGCGCTGGCGCGAGGCAGGGCGCGCGGCGTGATGCTGGCCTGGGCCTTGCCGATGGCCGCCGGCTTCGGCGGGTTGATGGCCCTGCCCTCCTGGCTGGACTACCAGGCGCATCGCCTGCCGTTCATCGCCGCGCTGCTCGCGCTGCTGACCCTGACCTACGCCGGCTACAGCGCTCTGGGCCTGCTGCACCAGGCCTGGGCGCTGCGCCTGGGGAGCGGCGCCGAGCAGCAGGCACGCGTGTTCGCGTGGCGTGAAGGCCTGGGCCTGGCCGGCGTGCTGGTGGCCTCGGCGGCCGCTGGCACGCGCGGCCCGCTGGCGCTGGCACTGGCCTTCAGCGCAGCGCTCGGCGTGGCCCTGCTGCTGCTTCGCGCCGCGCCGCTGCCACGGCCCGCCGGGCAGGCGCCGCACGGCGCGTCGGCGGGACGCCTGCCCCAGGCCTGGCAGCGCGCGCTGCTGCCGCTGCGCCAACCCCGCGTTCGACGACTCCTGGCCGTGTACCTGGCCGGCGCCACGGCTGCCTCGGTCCCGGCCACGCTGGTGATGTTCTTCGTGCGCGACCGCATTCAGGCACCCGACTGGGCTGCCGGCTACCTGCTGGCCTACTTCGCGGCCGGCGCGGCCGGCATGCCGCTGTGGCTGCGCGCGGTGCGACGCCTGGGTGCGGCGCGCGCCTGGCTGGCCGGCACGCTGCTGGCCATCGCCAGCTTCGGCTTCGCCGCGCTGCTCCAGCCCGGCCAGCGCTGGGGCTTCGCGCTGGTCTGCGCCGCGTCCGGGCTGTGCCTGGGCGCCGACCTGGCGATCCCGCCGGCGCTGCTGGGCCAGGAGATCGCCGCCGCCGGCCATGGCGGGCGCCTGGAAGGCAGCTATTTCGGGGTCTGGAACCTGGCCACGAAGCTGGCGCTGGCGCTGGCCGCCGGGCTCGCGCTGCCGCTGCTGCAGTGGCTCGGCTATCGGCCCGGGCAGCCGCAGCTCGCGGCGCTGCCGCCGCTGGTGGTCGCCTATTGCCTGCTGCCCTGCGCGCTCAAGGCCCTGTCGGCGCTGCTGCTGTGGCGTGGCTGGATCGCCGGCACGCAGCAGCCCCCCCATTGCATCCAACCCGATCCGGAGGTCCCGTGGTGAAATTCCTGCGCTTTGTCTCCCCCTGGTTCATCGCCGCCGCAGCCGGCCTGCTGCTCAGCGCCTGCAGCACCGTCACGCCAGCCGCTTACCACGACCAGCAGCCCGAGCTGCGCCTGGAGTCCTACTTCAACGGCCCGCTGAGCGCCGACGGCCTGGTGTTCGACCGCTCGGGCAAGGTCGTGCGGCGCTTCCACGTCGACCTGCTGGGCGTGTGGCACGGCGACAATGGAACGCTCACCGAGCACTTCACCTACAGCGACGGCAAGACCCAGGAGCGCGTGTGGCACCTGCACCGCGAGCCCGACGCCGGCGGCATGCGGCGCTACACCGGCACGGCCGGCGACATCGTCGGCACCGCCGCGGGCGCTGCCGACGGCAATGCCTTCCACTGGAACTACGTGCTGGCGCTGCCCTACCACGGGCACGTGATCGACGTGCACATGGACGACTGGATGTACCAGATGAACCGGCATGTCCTGCTCAACCGCACCGACATGAGCAAGTTCGGCATCCATCTGGCCGGGCTGTTCATCGCCTTTCACAAACCGTGATGCAACTCCTACGATGAAGGCACCCGGCGCGTGCCGGGGCATTCCCATCGAACACCCCATGGACTCCAAACAACGCTACGAACAAGGCCTGGCCATTCGCAAGGAGGTGCTGGGCGCCGAGTACGTCGACAACTCGCTGCGCAACGCGGACGACTTCACCCGCGACATCCAGCAACTCGTCACCGAGTACGCCTGGGGCGAGATCTGGTCGCGCCCCGGGCTGGCGCGGCGCGACCGCAGCCTGCTCAACCTGGGCATGATCACCGCGCTCAACCGCCCGCACGAGCTGCGCCTGCACGTCCGCGGCGCGCTCGCCAACGGGCTGAGCAAGGACGAGATCAAGGAAGTCCTGCTGCAGACCGCCGTGTACTGCGGAGCGCCTGCCGCGCTCGATGCGTTCCGCGTGGCTCGCGAGGTATTCGCCGAGATGGGGGTCTGAGCGCCCCCAGGGCCGGGCCTGGGGCCCGACCCGTTCCACCTCGCAGCTTGCAGGCTGCTCGGATTCGGCTGGCGCGCTGCTGTGCGCAGGCACAGCAGCTGGTCCGGCCTCATCCCCCGTGGGGGTCGAGAAAACTTGGGGCGGCCCTGCGTTTTCTCGTGAGCCCGGCTCACCGGCGCACCGGCGCCGCGCGCGGCGCATGGCGGGCGACGGGCCGGGGAACTTCCGGCGCGCGGCTGTCTCGAAGTGGCTTTCCCGGCCGGGCATCGCGCCCGCCGGAGCCTGCCACTCGATTCCTCCCGGAGCCTCGATGAAACCTGCCGTCGCCGCACTGTCCTTCACCATCTGCCTGGCGCCCTGCGCCGCCTCCGCAAATCCCCTCACTCCCCCCCCTCCCGCGCGGGCGCAACAGCCCAGCGAACTCCAGGGAACGGTGCGCGACAACCAGATCGAACTGATCTTCGGCCCCGACGTGACCGACCTGGGCTTCAGGTATCACGACGGCAAGGCCACCGCCAGGGGCGCGATGCGCGGCGTGGGCAACGAACTGCGCGCCGACCGGCTGATCCTGCACGCGTACGCCGAGCGCAGTGGCAGCGAGCAGATGGCCAATGAATGGTTCGAGCGCCTCGGCCGCGACGACCACCACATGGCGGGCGCCGACGTTGTCAGTGGCAACACCACGCGCCCCGAGAAGCTCAATTTCTGGTTCAGCGGTGATCTGTGGATCAATGGCGAGCAGGTCGAGGACCTGTTCTACATCGGCCAGGGGCACCGCGTGTTCACCAACAACTGGTGGATCGGCAACATCCACGCGGGCGCGAACCGCTGTTGTTCCGAGTTGCGCCTGCCCCGCAAGGACGACGTCACCCACGACACTGCCTATTGCCTGCGGGCCACGTCCAACAACCAGTTCGTCGTGGGTCTGTGTCGCGCGCTGAGGGCGCAGGACGAGCCCTGAGGCCCGCGGGTCCGCCAGCGGCACGAGCGGCGCGAGCGGCACGAGTCCGCGTGCCTGATCCGTGTGCCTGATCCGTGTGCCTGATCCGCGCGCCCGATCCGCCTGGCTTACTCGTAGCCGACCACCGGGTGAGCCTGGTACGGCGCCTGCAGCTCGGCGACCTCGTCGGGCGACAGCTGCACGTCCAGCGCGGCCACCGCGTCGAGCAGGTGTCGGGGCTTGGACGCGCCGATGATGGGCGCCGTCACCCCCGGGCTTTGCAGCACCCAGGCCAGCGCCAGCTGCGCATGCGGCACGCCGCGCCGCGTGGCCAGCGCGTCCAGCGCCTGCGCAACCGGGCGGTCGAGCGCCTCGGTGTTCGCGAACAGGCTGGCGCCGTAGGCATCGCTTTGCATGCGCGGGGTGCTGTGCCCCCACGGGCGCGCCAGACGGCCGCGCGCCAGCGGGCTCCACGGAATCACGCCCACGCCCTGGTCGCGGCACAGCGGAAGCATCTCGCGCTCCTCCTCGCGATACAGCAGGTTCAACTCGGGCTGCATGCTGACAAAGGTTGTCCAGCCATGGGCTCGCGCCACCTCCTGCGCCTTGGCGAACTGCCAGGCGTACATCGACGATGCGCCGATGTAGCGCACCTTGCCCGACTTGACCACGTCATGCAGCGCCTCCATGGTTTCCTCGATGGGGGTGTGCGGGTCCCAGCGGTGGATCTGGTACAGGTCCACGTAGTCCATGCCCAGGCGTTGCAGGCTGGCGTCGAGTTCGAAAAAGATCGCCTTGCGCGACAGGCCGCCGATATTCGGCGCGCGCCGCGAACCGAAATACACCTTGGTGGCGACCACGATCTCCTCGCGCCGGGCATGCTCGCGAAGCACGCGGCCGAGGATTTCCTCGGAGCTGCCGTCCGAGTAGCCGTTGGCGGTGTCGAAAAAATTGATGCCCAGTTCCAGCGCCTGGCGGATCAGCGGCCGGCTGGCCTGCTCGTCCAGGGTCCAGGCGTGGTTGCCGCGCGTGGGCTCGCCGTAGGTCATGCAACCCAGGCAGATGCGCGAGACGGTCAGGCCGGTTCGGCCGAGGCGGGTGGTTTGCATCGTGTGCTCCGTGCTTGAAGGACCAGACCACGAGCATAGCCCGCGAGCGCGCTGCGCGCAGCGCCGCGTGGGACCGAACAGCCTGTCGCGGGAGCGCGACGGCTGCGCCGGCGGGAACGCGCGCGGGAACCAGCCGCCTGGCTCGGTGTCTAACGAAGTCCATGCTCGACAAGCGATCGGAGCACACCATGGAATGGCCAACCCTCGGGCTGATCACGGCCCTGCTGCTGCCGCCTGCGGCAGTGGCGCAACTCCCACCGGCGCGTGCGCAAGGCGCCGACCTGCAGGGAGCGATCGAGCGCGACAACCAGGTCGTGCTACGCCACGGCTGGGGCGTGCACAGCATCGAGTTCAGCTTCCAAGACGGGCGTGTCACCGGCAACATTCCCTTCGGTGGCGTGTACTCGGATACCCGTGAGGGCGAGCTGCGAATGCACGTGCTCGCCCCGCGCAAGGGCAGCGAGGAGGTGGCGCAGAGCTGGCGCGCGGCCCTCGACAACACCGACTACCACATGTTCGTGCTGAAGCCCGGGCGCCTTGCCACCGGGCACCCCGACAAGCTCAACTTCTGGATTCACGGCCGCATGCGCATCAACGGCATCGAAGTGCCCGGCGGGGTCTACCTGGGCCAGGGGCACTACCTGACCGTCAACAACTGGTGGTTCGGGCAGTCGGCGGCGGTGTGGGTGGTGTGCGCGGAACGGGAACTGCGCTTCGCCGACGAGCAGAACCACCTGTACTGCCTCACCCAGGGCCAGGGCAGTGAAGGTAGCTACACCTTCAACGTCGACTCCTGCCTGAAACCTCCCGGGCCCGACGACTGACGCCGAACCGGCGACGAACCCCGGCCCTTGGGGACGGTCCATCCGGCGCGCCGTGGCGCCGCAGGAAGTCCAAGCTGGCGTTGATCACCGCCTAGGAGCCTGGGGCTGGTCGCGATGCGGCGAGTGGCCGAGGATTTCCTCGGAGCTGCCGTCAGAGTAGGCGTTGGCGGTGTCGAAAAAATTGATGCCCAGTTCCAGCGCCTGGCGGATCAGCGGCCGGCTGGCCTGCTCGTCCAGGTCCAGGCGTGGTTGCCGCGCGTGGGCTCGCCGTAGGTCATGCAACCCAGGCAGGTGCGCGAGACGGTCAGGCCGGTTCGGCCGAGGCGGGTGGTTTGCATCGTGTGCTCCGTGCTTGAACAGGCTGTTGAAGGACCAGACCCGCCAACATAGTTCGCGCCGGGCACGCGCGAAACCCGCGCGACCCATCGGGGCAGGGGAACCCGTCGCGCCTGGCGTTGTCCAAGCAGAACCCTTGTCCCGAACATCCGGAGCCCACATTGAAATGGCCTGTCCTGGGGCTGACCACAGCCCTGCTGCTGCCGCCGGCGGCAGCGCAAACCCTTTCGACTTCCGCGCGCGGCGGCATGCCGCAGGCGATCGAGCGCGACAACCAGGTCGTGCTGCGCCACGGCTGGGGAATCTCCAGCATCGATTTCCTGTTCGAGAGCGGTCATGTCACCGGCAAGCTCCCCTTCGGCCGCATCGACGTGCAGGAGCTGGACGGCCAACTCAAGATCGACGTGCAGGCCCCGCGCAAGGGCAGCGAGGACATGGCGATGCTCTGGCGCCAGGCGCTTGGCATGGCCGACTACCGCATGTTCGTGTTGCACCCTTTCCTGTCCGACACCACGCATCCGGATCAGCTGAACTTCTGGATACGCGGCAGCTTGCGCATCAACGGCGTCGAGGTACCCGGCGGCCTGTTCCTCGGACAGGGACATTACCTGACCGTCAACAACTGGTGGATGGGACAACCCGAGGGAGTCATGAAGCCCGGCAGCCGCCGGGAGTTCCGCTTCGCCGACGCGCAGAACCACATGTATTGCGTGTGCCAGCCGTCAGGCGGCGAGGCCAACTACACCTTCGTCGTCGAGTCGTGTCTCAAGCCGCCCGATGCCGACGACTGGTGTTCTGGTCCGTAGGTGCCAACCCGTTCGCTGCGCTGCAGGCTTCGCCATACCGCCCCCCGCGGGGGTCGAGAAAACTTGGGGCGGCCCTGCGTTTTCTCGTGAGCGCCCCCAGGGCCGGGCTGCGCCCAGCCCGCCCCCCATGGGGGTCGAGAAAACTTGGGGCGGCCCTGCGTTTTCTCAAGAGCGCCCCCAGGGCCGGGCTGCGCCCAGCCCGCCCCCCATGGGGGTCGAGAAAACTTGGGGCGGCCCTGCGTTTTCTCAAGAGGCACGAGGGGAGCGATTTGCCGCCTGGCGTCACCGGCAGGCACCGTGCCGGCGCAGCAGCTCCACGCTGGCGTCGATCACCGCCTGGGGCTGGTCGCGATGCGGCGAGTGCCCGCAGTCGGGCAGTTCGAGCAGTTCGGTGCCGGGCACGCGGCGCGCGATGCCGCGGATCTGCTCCAGCGTGCCGTAATCGTCGTCGAGCCCCTGCACGGCCAGCAGCGGACAGGCGATGGACGCGATCTCGCGCTCGATGGACCAGTCGCGAAAACGCGGGTCCAGCCAGATGCGGTTCCAGCCCCAGAACGCGGAGTCGGGGTCGGCGTGGTGGCGTGCCAGGCGCTGGCGCAGATCGGTCTGTTCGTAGGCCACGCGGGCCTTGTCGATGCTCTCGACGCTGATGTCCTCGACCAGGATGTGCGGGGCCAGCACGATGGCGCCCGCCACACCCGGCCCGGCATGCGCGGCGTGCAGCAGCGCGATGGAACCGCCGTCGCTATGCCCGAACAGCCACGGCGCGCGCACGGCGGGGTCCACCCCCAGCGCCTGCAGCAATGCCGGAAGTACCTCGAGGGCCTGGCGGTGCATGAAATCGGGGTTCCACACCTCGTCGGCGGCGCGCGGCGTGGAGCGCCCGTAGCCCGGGCGCGAGTACACCAGGCCGCGGCATCCCGCTGCCTCGCACAGGCGCTGCGGGAAATCGCGCCACATCGACACCGAGCCCAGGCCCTCGTGCAGGAAGACCATCACCGTGGCATCGGGTTCGGCGCTGCCGACCCATTGGTATTCGATGTCGAGGTCACGGCCCATCGCATGCACGCGCACCAGGGACGTGGCGGTAGCTGGCCGTGCGGGGGCGCCGGCGTGGGCAGGAGCGGCAGAGGCTTCGGAACGGGACATCGGATCTGCGGGAAGGGAAGGAATGAACGCGGGCTTCACTCGGCTCCGGCCTCGCGCAGGCGCAGCTTGAAGCGCTGGATCTTGCCGGTGGCGGTCTTCGGCAGCTCGTCGACGAACTCGATGATGCGCGGGTACTTGTACGGCGCCAGGCGTTCCTTGACGAAGGCCTTGAGCTCGTCGGCGCCGACGCTGGATCCATCCTTGCACACCACGAAGGCCTTGGTCTTGGTCAGGCCTTCGTCGTCGGGCACGCCGATCACCGCGGCTTCCAGCACCGCCGGGTGCTGCACCAGCGTGGCCTCCACCTCGAAGGGCGACACGTAGATGCCGCTGACCTTGAGCATGTCGTCGCTGCGCCCGGAATAGGTGTAGGTGCCGTCGGCATTGCGCACGTACTTGTCGCCGCTCTTGGTCCAGCCGCCCTGGAAGGTGTCGCGCGACTTGGCGCGGTTGCCCCAGTACATCAGCGCGCTCGACGGGCCGTGTATGTACAGGTCGCCCGGCTCACCGTCGGGCACCGGGCCGCCGTCGTCGCCGCGCAGCTCGATGTCGTAGCCGGGAACCGGCCAGCCGGTGGTGCCGTAGCGGATGTTGTCGGGACGGTTGGACAGGAACACGTGCAGCATCTCGGTGGAGCCGATTCCGTCGACGATGTCGGCGCCGAAATGCGCCTTGAAGCGCTCGCCGATGTCTGCCGGCAGCGCCTCCCCCGCCGACGATGCCAGGCGCAGCGCGACCTGCTCGCGCGACGGCAGCTCCGGGTGCGCCAGCATGCCCGAGTAGCCGGTGGGCGCGCCGAAGAAAATGGTCGGGCGCACTGCGCCGACCTCGCCCTTCAGGCGCCGGAACACCGCCTGCGGCGTCGGCCGCTCGGCCATCAGCACCACGCTGGCTCCCACGCCCAGCGGGAAGGTCAGCGCATTGCCCAGGCCGTAGGCGAAGAACAGCTTGGCCGCCGAGAAGCACACGTCGCTCTCGCGCATGCCGAGAATGGCGCGCCCGAACAGCTCGATGGTCCAGTACGGGTTGGCATGCGAGTGCACCGCTCCCTTGGGGCGCCCGGTGGAGCCGGAGGAATACAGCCAGAAACCGGGATCGTCCGGGCCGGTGGCAGCCGGGCGAGCCATCGGCGCCTGGGCGTCGACGAAGGCGTCGAACTCGGCCTCCGAGCCGTGTAGCGGCGCCTGCGGGTGCGACACGATGACCTGGCGCACCTCGTGGTCGGCGCGGGTCAGCGCGGCACCCAGCGCGGGCAGCACCGCGCCCGACACGATCAGCGCCTGGGCACGCGAGTGCTCGAGCATGTAGGCGTAGTCGTCGGCGGTCAGCAGGGTGTTGACCGGCACCGGCACGATGCCCGCGTACATGGCCCCGAGGAAGGCCACCGGCCAGTGGTTGCAGTCCTGCACGACCATCAGCACGCGCTCCTCGCGCCGCAGCCCGATGGCACGCAGCGCCGCGGCCATGCGCCGCGAGCGCTGCTCCAGCTGCGCGTAGCTCAGGCGACCATGGTCGTCGATGAACGCCGCCTTGTCGGGGCGGCGCGAATTGCGCTCGAACAGGTGATGCGCGAAATTGAAGCGCGGCGCACCGCCCGTGCCCTGCTCCCAGGGCGGTGTGGGAATGGCACTTTGCACGGTCCTTGTCTCCTCATGTCGTTGTGAGAGCCGAACCCTCGCCGGCCCGCTGGAAAATCCCACTCTGCCGACGCCCGCTCACGCTCCCTCGGGCGGCAGGGTTCGCAGCACCGCGCTGGAAGCCTGCACGGCGCAGCGCCGGTGATGGAAGCGCAGCGCGCGCAGGCCCCCGAGCTCCTCGCCGCCGCCGGCGCGTCCCGGGCCGCCGTGCAGGGACTGCGGCATCACGTTGCCATGCCCGGTTTGGCTGCGCGCCACGTCGGGACTGATCACATGCACGCGCCCGTGTGCGTCGGCCAGGTCGAGTGCGGCTTCGCCCAGCGCCCGCGGGTCCTCGCCGTACAGCGAGACCACCAGCGAGCCGCGGCCGCGACGCACCAGGCGCAGCGCCTGCGTGGCGTCACGATACGGCAGCACGGTGGCGGCCGGGCCGAACACCTCGAGCTCGTGCACCAGCGAGGCCGCGTCGGCGGCCGCAGCGTCGGGCAGGCCCAGCAGCATCGGCGCCACGCAGCACGAGCGCTCGGCGTCGGCTTCCAGCAGCGGCTGCGCCGAGCCGTCCCACAGCACGTCGGACTGCGCAGCCAGCGCGCGCATGCCGTCGAGCACCGAGGCCTTCTGCTCGCGGCTGACCAGCGAACCCATCTGCACCTCGGCATGACGCGGATTGCCCACGCGCACCGCGCGCAGGCCCTCGGTGATCGCCTGCACGAGCGCGTCGCGCTGCGACTCGGGCACCAGTACGCGCCGGATGGCGGTGCACTTCTGCCCCGACTTGACGGTCATCTCGCGCACCACCTCGGCCGCCATCAGCTCCAGCGCGGCATCGCCCTGCCCGGGCAGCAGCAACGCGGCGTTGAGGCTGTCGGCCTCGACGTTGACCCGCACCGAACGCGCGGCCACGGCCGGATGCGAACGAATCAGCGACGCGGTGTGCGCCGAGCCGGTGAACCCCACGGAATCGAAATCCTCCAGCGCGTCGAGCAGCCCGGCCGACGATCCGCACACCACCGACAGCGCCCCGGGTGGCAGCACGCCGGAGGCGATCACGTCGGCCACCATGCGCTGGGTCAGCCACGCGGTGGCGGTGGCCGGCTTGACGACCACCGGCACGCCCGACAGCAGCGCCGGCGCGGCCTTCTCCCACAGCCCCCAGCTCGGGAAGTTGAAGGCGTTGATGCACAGGGCCAGGCCGCGCGACGGCACCAGCACATGCTGCACGCCGAAGCCGCCGTCGCGGCTCAGACTGGTGACGTCCTCGTCGAGCAGCACGCGCTGCTCGCCCAGCGCCGCGCCCAGCTTGGCGTACACGCCCAGGGTGTAGATGGCGCCGTCGATGTCGATCGCGCTGTCGCGCTGCACGGTGCCGCTGTTGGCGGTGGAGATCTCGTAATAGGCATCGCGACCGGCCTGCAGCACCTTGGCCACCGCCGCCAGCAGGCCGGCGCGCTGCGCGTAGCTCATTGCGCGCAACGCGGCGCCGCCCTGGTCGCGGGCGAAGGCGAAGCCCTCGCGCAGATCCAACCCGGAGTTGTTCACGCGCGCCAGCTCGGTGCCTAGCACGGGATCGAACAGCGCGGTGCCCGGGCCGCGGCCCGTCTGCCAGCGCCCGCCCAGATGATTCGGAAGCAATTCGGACATGAAAGTGTTCCCTGCTGACTGCACGAGGACCGCGCCGTGCGAAGCGGCGGCTCGAAAACCCCCTTGCCTCGGGCGCTGCGTGCAGTATTGTGCGTAGAGGCAATGTAGGTTTTCGGTGCGGCACTGTCAAGCACTATATTGCATGGCCGGAGGGCGCGACCATCGCGCAGCGAGCTCGCTTGCTTCTCCCCGGGCGCGCACGCGTGCGGCCGGCGCGTCGTAGACTTCCTACGAGAGCAAGTTGCATTGGAGAGGCTTGCGCAGCCACCGATCATGCATTATGCTGCTTACTCACGAGCCGCAAATCTGCATTTTGCTTCATCACCCAGGAGTACTGTCGTGAACGATTCGCCCCGCGTCGACTACCAGACCGACCCCTCGCGCTACAAGCACTGGAAGCTCAGCTTCGAAGGCCCGATCGCCACGCTGGCAGCGGATTTCGACGAAAACGCCGGCCTGCGCCCCGGCTACAAGCTCAAGCTCAACAGCTACGACCTGGGGGTGGACATCGAGCTCAACGACGCGCTCAACCGCATCCGCTTCGAGCACCCCGAGGTGCGCACCGTGGTGCTGACCAGCCTGAAGGACCGCGTGTTCTGCTCGGGCGCCAACATCTTCATGCTGGGCCTGTCGAGCCACGCCTGGAAGGTGAACTTCTGCAAGTTCACCAACGAGACCCGAAACGGCATGGAGGACTCTTCACGCAACAGCGGGCTGAAGTTCCTCGCCGCGGTCAACGGCGCCTGCGCCGGCGGCGGCTACGAGCTCGCGCTGGCCTGCGACCAGATCCTGCTGGTGGACGACCGCTCCAGCGCGGTCAGCCTGCCCGAGGTTCCGCTGCTGGGCGTGCTGCCCGGCACCGGCGGGCTGACCCGCGTGACCGACAAGCGCCATGTGCGCCATGACCTGGCCGACATTTTCTGCACCACCGCCGAGGGCGTGCGCGGCAGCAAGGCCAAGGACTGGCGCCTGGTCGACGACATCGCCAAGCCCGCGGTGTTCGCCCAGGCCGTGCGCGAGCGCGCGCTGCAACTGGCCGCGCAAAGCGACCGCCCCGAGGGCGCGCGTGGCGTGAGGCTGGCGCCGCTGCAACGCAGCATCGAGGCCGATGCACTGCGCTACTCGACGGTCGAGGTCGAGATCGACCGCGCGCGCCGAGTCGCCACCTTCACCATCCATGCACCGCAGGGCGAGCAGCCGCGCGACGCCGCCGGCATCGAGGCGCTGGGCGCCGACTGGTACGCGCTGCGCCTGGCGCGCGAACTCGACGACGCGATCCTGTCGATGCGCACCAACGAGCTCGACATCGGTACCTGGCTGATCAAGACCCGCGGCGATGCCGCCAAGGTGGTCGAGCTCGATGCGCTGCTGATGGCCCAGCGCGGGCACTGGCTGGTGCGCGAGACCACCGGCATGCTGCGCCGCTGCTTCGCCCGCATCGACGTGTCGTCGCGCAGCCTGTTCGCGCTGGTCGACGAGGGCTCGTGCTTCGCCGGCACGCTGCTCGAGCCGGCGCTGGCCTGCGACCGCATCTACCACCTGGCGCTGCCCGACGCGCCCGAGAAGACCCCGCGCATCACCGTGGGCGAAACCAATTTCGGGCTGTACCCGATGGTCACCGGGCAAAGCCGCCTGGAGCGCCGCTTCTATGCCGAAGCGCCGGCGATGGAGGCGATTCGCGCCCAGGCCGGCCAGGCGCTGGACGCCGACCAGGCCTTCGCGCTCGGCCTGGTGACCAGCAACCCGGACGACATCGACTGGGACGACGAGATCCGCATCGCCATCGAGGAACGCGCGGCGATGTCCCCGGACGCGCTGACCGGCATGGAGGCCAACCTGCGCTTCAACGGGCCCGAGAACATGTTCACCCGCGTGTTCGGGCGCCTGACGGCTTGGCAGAACTGGATTTTCCAGCGCCCCAACGCGGTTGGCGACAAGGGCGCGCTCAAGGTGTACGGCAAGGGTGAAAAGGCCGCGTTCGACTTCAATCGCGTATAAGCGCACACGGAGACCGAGATGTCCAACATCGACTACAGCACCAAGATCCCGAACAACGTCAACCTGGCCGAGGACCGCACGCTGCAGCGCGCGCTCGAGCAGTGGCAGCCCAACTACCTGAGCTGGTGGAACGACATGGGTCCCGACGGCTCGCAGGGCTTCGACGTCTACCTGCGCACCGCGGTCAGCGTCGACCCGCAGGGCTGGGCGCAGTTCGGCCATGTCAAGATGCCCGACTACCGCTGGGGCATCTTTCTGAATCCGGCCGAGAAGGACCGCAAGATCCATTTCGGCGACCATATGGGCGAGGATGCCTGGCAGGACGTTCCCGGCGAGCACCGCGCCAACCTGCGTCGCATCATCGTCACCCAGGGCGACACCGAGCCGGCGTCGGTGGAGCAGCAGCGCCACCTCGGCCTGACGGCGCCCAGCCTGTACGACCTGCGCAACCTGTTCCAGGTCAACGTCGAGGAAGGCCGACACCTGTGGGCCATGGTGTACCTGCTGCACAAGTACTTCGGGCGCGACGGACGCGAGGAAGGCGAGGCGCTGCTGGAGCGGCGCAGCGGCCAGCAGGACAACCCGCGCATCCTGCAGGCCTTCAACGAGCCCACGCCGGACTGGCTGTCGTTCTTCATGTTCACCTACTTCACCGACCGCGACGGCAAGTTCCAGCTGTGCGCGCTCGCCGAATCGGCCTTCGACCCGCTGGCGCGCACCACGCGCTTCATGCTCACCGAGGAAGCGCACCACATGTTCGTCGGCGAGTCGGGCGTGTCGCGCGTGATCCAGCGCACCTGCCAGATGATGAACGAGCTCAAGACCGACGATCCGGCGAAGCTGCGCGCGGCCGGGGTCATCGACCTGCCGACCATCCAGCGCTACCTGAACTTCCACTTCAGCGTGACCATCGACCTGTTCGGCGCCGACCAGTCGAGCAACGCCGCCATCTTCTACTCCAGCGGACTCAAGGGTCGCTACGAGGAAGGCAAGCGCGGCGACGACCACCAGCTGCGCGGCGACTCCTACCGCATCCTGCAGGTGCGCGACGGGCGCCTGGGCGAGGAAGAGGTGCCCATGCTCAACGCCCTCAACGAGGTGCTGCGCGACGACTACATCACCGACAGCGTGGGTGGCGTGTCGCGCTGGAACAAGGTCATCGAGAAAGCCGGCATCGCGTTCCGCCTGAAGACCCCGCACAAGGCCTTCCACCGCAACATCGGCTCCCTGGCCGGCGTGAAGGTGTCGCCCGAGGGCCAGCTGGTCAGCGAGCAGGAGTGGAACGCGCACGTGGCCGAGTGGCTGCCCACCGAGTCCGACCGCGCCTTCGTGGCCTCGCTGATGGGCCGCGTGGTCGAGCCCGGCAAGTACGCCAACTGGATCGCGCCGCCGATGGTGGGCATCAACCGCCAGCCCATCGACTTCGAGTACGTTCGTTTCAATTAATCGGCAACGCGGGGCGCGACGGCGCCCCGCGGCCTTTCGGAGACCGCCATGGACATGGCCGACACCGCGATCCTGCACCAGCACCTGATCGACCCCGAGATCTGCATTCGCTGCAACACCTGCGAAGCCACCTGCCCGGTGGGCGCCGTGACCCACGACAGCCGC
>JAJZTW010000109.1 GCA_021847345.1 Pseudomonadota bacterium | reverse complement strand
CCGCGGCGACCTGCTGGCCGGCGCGCAGCGCTCCGGAGACGATCACAGCGTCTGCCAGGCGCGTGGCGACTTGCACCGGCACCACGCGAAAGCCTCCCGACTCGGCCACCAGCACCGACTCGCGTCCACCGATGCGGGTCAGCGCGGCCGGCGGCAGGGAGAACAGCCCGGCGCGCGCGGGAAGCAGCACCCGGGCCTGCACCAGCGCGCCGGCGCGCAGGGACCCGGGCTGGCGAAGGCGCGCACGCAGCACCACGCTCTGGCCGGCCGACAGCGCCGGCGGCAGCGCCAGCAATTCGCCGCGCGCCCCGGCGTCGGGCACGTCGACCTCGGCGCCCGCGCGCAGGTCGGCGGCCTGCCGCGGCGTGGCGTCGAGCTCGAGCGCCAGCGCTCCGTCGGCAACCAGGCGGAACAGCGGCGCTGCGACGTCGACGCGCTGCCCGGGAAGTGCCTGGGCTTGCGCCACCACGCCGTCGATGGGGGCCAGCAGGCGCACGCGGCCGTCGAGCCCCGGCGCGGCGCCATGCAGGCGCAGTGCCAGTTCGCGCTCGCGCAGCAGCGCGGCCGCCTGGTGTTCCTGCGCCGTCGACGCCTGCGCCCGCGCGGCGGGTATCACGCCTTCGTGCAGCAACTGCTGGTCGCGCGTCGCCTGGCGTTGCGCGAGGTCGCGCTGCACCCGTGCGTCGTCGCGTTCGCGCTGCATGCGAGCGACGTCGGGGCTTTGCAGGCTGGCCAGTTCCTGGCCGCGCCGCACGTGGTCGCCGGGGGCCGCGGCCACGCGTTCGATCACCCCGCCGACCGGCGCCGCAACGAGCGCCTGCGCGTCGACCGGCACGACCACGCGTCCGGGCAGGTCCAGCGCGGCGCCGGCGGCCGCACGCACCGGGGCCAGCCGCACGCCCAGCGCGACCTGCTGGGCCGCGTCGGCGGCGATGAATTTGCCGGCGTCGGGCGACGCGCCATGGGCGCAGGTGGCGAAGCCCAGCAGCAGCAGGGTCCAGGCGGCGCGGCGCGTCAGTGCGCTGCGCGCCGCGTTGCCGGGGGCAGGTCCGAACAGCATGGTCTTGGTTCCTGTTTCGTCGAGGCCGGCGGCTCGGGCCGGGCTTCTCGTGGCGAGTCGACGCGATCGGAAAATTGCGTCGGCGGCTGTATCAATCGCTATGGAAATGTAAATAATAGTAGCAACAAACACGAAAAGAAAGCTTGCCCCGGATCAAGCAACCGGCGCTTGCGCGCCCCCTGGCGCGCCGACGCGCTCGCTCGCTACGATGCCGCACAGGACTTTCGAGGAGAACGGGTCATGCAGGATGCTGGGCTGCAGCAGGGGTACGGCTTTCAGACCGTCGGCCACATCGACGCGGGCGCCGGCGCGGCGCGCCGACTGGGGGAACTGCTCGCGCGTTTCGCGGGCGAGGCGCAAGGCGGGGCCGTGCTGGTGGTGACCGATCCCGGAATCCGTGCCGGCGGCCTGCTCGAGCCCGCGCTGCAAAGCCTGCGGCAGGCGGGTTTCGCGCCCGAGGTGTTCGACGGCGTGTGCGCCGATCCTCCGGATCACGTGGTGCTGCAGGCCTGCGAGCTGGCGCGCCGCGCCGGGGCGCGTGCCGTGGTCGGCTTCGGCGGCGGCAGCAGCATGGACGTGGCCAAGATCGCGGCGTGCGTCGCGCACCCGGAGCAATCCCTCGAGCTGGCGCAGTTGTACGGCGTGGAGAGCCTGCGTGTGCGGCGCCTGCCGCTGCTGCAGGTGCCGACCACCGCGGGTACCGGGTCCGAGGTCACGCGGGTGGCCATCGTGACCACCGGCGCGACCACCAAGTCGGGCATCGTCAACAGCGCCTTGCTGGCCGACGCCGTGGTGCTCGACGCCGAGCTGACCCTGGGCCTGCCACCGGCCGTGACCGCGGCCACCGGAATCGACGCCATGGTCCACGCGATCGAGGCCTACACCAGCGCGCACCGCAAGAACCCGATGTCGGACATGCTCGCCCGCGAGGCGCTGCGACTGCTGGGCGCCAACCTGTTGCGCGCGGTGCAGCAGGGCGACGACCTCGCGGCGCGCGAGCACATGCTGCGCGGCGCGATGCTCGCGGGCATGGCCTTCGACAACGCACCGGTGGCGGCGGTGCATGCGCTGGCCTATCCGCTGGGCGGCCTGCATCACCTGCCGCACGGGCTGAGCAACTCGCTGGTACTGCCCCACGTGCTGCGGTTCAACCTGCCTGCGGCCACCGAACACTACGCCGAACTGGCCGAGGTGCTGCTGCCGCGAGCGGGCGGCGGCAGCGAGGCGCGCGCGCAGGCGCTGATCGAGCATCTGGCCGATCTCGGCGCGCGCAGCGGTCTGCCCACGCGCCTGCGCGAATGCGGCATCGCCGAGTCCGGCCTGGAGCTGCTGGCGCGCGAGGCGATGGGGCAGCAACGCCTGCTGCGCAACAATCCGCGCCCGGTGACCGAGGCCGACGCGCTGGCCGTGTACCGCGCTGCGTACTGAGCGAGCCGCAGGCCATGAACCGACCCGATCCCGTGGCACCCCGTTTCGCGTACCGCGCCAGCGTGAGCACCCGCTGGGGCGACAACGACGTCTACGGGCATGTCAACAACGCTGTCTACTACCAGTACTTCGACAGCGTGATCAACGCCTACCTGATCCGCCAAGGCGGCCTGGACATCCACCGCGGCGACACGGTGGGCTTCATCGTGCGCTCGGAGTGCGACTACCTGGCGCCGGTGGCCTATCCCGGCGAGCTCGAGGTCGGCCTGGGCGTCGAGCGCCTGGGTCGCTCGTCGGTCACCTATCGCCTGGGCCTGTTCGACCCGCAGGCCAGCGATGCCGCGGCGCCGTGCGCGCTGGCGCGCATGGTGCATGTGTTCGTCAACCGCAGCGACTCGCGCCCGGTGCCGCTTCCCGAGCGCCTGCGCGCAGCGCTGCAGGCTCTTCTCATCGATCCGGCCGCGGCGTGAGCGCGGCCCGCCAGTCCGTCACGACCCCGCATCACGACCCCCTCCCATGAGCACACTGCATCCCTTTCACCTCGCGTTCCCGGTGCACGATCTCGCGCAGGCGCGCGCTTTCTACGGCGGCGTGCTCGGCTGCCCCGAAGGGCGCAGCTCGGAAGACTGGGTGGATTTCGATTTCTTCGGGCACCAGATCGTCGCCCACCTGGTGCAAGGCGCCAGCGCCGAGCGCGCCGTCAGCTCGGTGGATCACCACAACGTTCCGATTCCGCATTTCGGCATCGCGCTGCCGATCGACGACTGGCGCGCGCTGGCCGAGCGCCTGCGCGCGGCCGGCGTGCGCTTCGAGATGGAGCCCCAGATCCGCTTCGCCGGCCAGGTCGGCGAGCAGGGCACCATGTTCTTTCTCGACCCCTCCGGCAACGCGCTCGAGATCAAGGGCTTCGCCGACCTGGGCTCGTTGTTCAAAAAGTGAGGTTTGCCCCCTCCGTCGCGGGGGGCGACCCCCGCTCCGTCCCCCCGAGGGGGACGCACCCCACCTTGGGGCGGCCCTGCGGTGGGAGTGCCCTCGACAGTGGAGAGCCTCGCAGATGCGGCGGGGTTCAGGTGGCGGTG
>JAJZTW010000108.1 GCA_021847345.1 Pseudomonadota bacterium | reverse complement strand
CGATTCGCGCTGCGAGGAGTGCTGCGACGCTGCGAACAGGCCCCCCGTGATCGTGCTCGATCCGCGAGCCGGGCATGGCCCCGGAATTGGCGGCTTCAAGCGCGATTCGGAGATCGGCATGGCCATGCGCGAGGGCCATCCCGTGTACTTCGTGACGTTCTTTCCCGAACCATGCGCGGGACAGACCCTGGCGGACGTGCTGCACGCGCTGCGGCGCTTTGTCGAGCATGTCGCGGCGCGGCATCCCGGCAAGCCGCCAGTGCTGTACGGCAATTGCCAAGCCGGATGGGCCGTCGCGCTGCTGGCGGCCGACTGCCAGGGCCTGAGCGGGCCGGCGGTGCTCAACGGATCACCTCTGTCCTACTGGGCCGGCGAGCCGGGAATCAACCCCATGCGCACGGCCGCGGGCTTCACGGGCGGCGCCTGGCTGGTGCACTGGCTGGCCGACCTCGGGGATGGGCGCTTCGACGGGGCCTGGCTGGTCGCCAACTTCGAGAACCTCAAACCCGAAGCCGTCTGGGACAAGTATGCCGGACTCTTCACCGACGTGGATGCCGAGCGAGACCGCTTCCTGCAATTCGAACGCTGGTGGAGCGGCTTCTACCTGCTCAGCCGGGAGGAGATCCTGGCCATCGTCGAAAACCTGTTCATAGGCGACCGCGTCGAGCAGGGTACCTTCCGCGTGTGCGAATGCTGCTACGCGGATCTGCGCCAGGTGCGCAACCCGCTGGTCATCTTCGCGTCCTGGGGGGACAACATCACGCCGCCGCACCAGGCGCTGGGATGGATCGCCTCGGTGTACAGGAACACGGCCGAGCTCAAGGCCGCCGGGCAGCGAATCGTCTACCTGACCAACCCGCATGTCGGGCACCTGGGGATCTTCGTCTCCGCCCAGGTCGCGCGCCTGGAGCATCGCGCCATTCTGGAGAGCCTGAAGCAGGTCGAGGAACTGGAGCCGGGCCTGTACGAGATGCGTATCGACAACCCTTCGGGCGATGCGGATGCACGCCGATCGTCCTATTCCGTGCACTTCGAGCCGCGCGAGGTTTCCGACCTGAAGTTTTCCGGAGCGCCGGACGAATTCCGGCAGGTGCGTGCGTGGTCCGAATTCCATGAAACCGTGTATCGCGAATGCTTCAGTCCCTGGGTACGCGCCCTCGCCAACCCCTGGAGCAGTGAACTGATGCGAGGTCTGCATCCGATGCGCACGAGTCGCTACGGGCTGTCCGCGCGATTCCTGCCATGGATGGCCTGGCTCGAGCCGTGGGCGCGGGAACTTCGCAAGCAGCGCAAGGCACTTGCGCCCGAGCATGCCTGGCTGAGCGCCGAACGCGCGGCGATGAGGCAGGTCAGCGAGGTGATCCGGACATGGCGCGTGGCCCGGGACACGCTCCAGGAGCGCAGCTTCGCGGCGTTGTTCGCCCCGACCGGAACGCCGGCCAGCACCACCGCAGCCAAGGCCGCGGCACCGGCGAGGCGCACCCGCCGCAACGGCGAGCACGGTGAGGTGGCATAGCTTGCCCTCGGATATCGTGAAGGCCCGGCGCTCGTGGATCGGCTTCAACAAGGTGCCTGCCGGGGAAAGCAGGGCAGTGCGCGCGCTGGGACGCGCGACGGCCCCGTGGATGGCCGGCATCGCCTTGCTGGCCATGGTCTCGTTCTACCTGGAGGACCTTCAGCGCAGCGCCGCCCTTGCGCTCTGGGGGCCTCGCATCGATGGCTTCATACTCGCCGCTTTCGCGATCGAGATGGCATGGATGGTGGCCCTGTGTCGCAAACCCGAGCGATACCTGCGGGCAAACTGGCTCAAGCTGCTCATCGTCGCATCGTCGGGCCTGGTGCTGTGGGGCGCGAGGGTTCATGCGATGCCGTTCGCGCACCTGCTGCACCTGATCTACGTCGCCCTCGTGTTCGCCTGGCTGCTCGGGCATGTGCGCGCCGCATTCTCGCGAAGCGTGATCCCCTTTGCCTCGCTGCTGGGTGCCGGCGCGGTGCTGCTGGCGGCAGCGGGCTTTTACCGCATCGAACCCACCGTGCACAGCTATGGACAAGGCGTATGGCTGGCATTCACGACGGCGGCCACCGTGGGCTATGGCGACATCGTGCCGACCAGCGCGGCTGCCAAGGTCCTGGCCGCGCTCGACGTGGTAGTCGGGTACGCCGTGTTTTCGCTGATCACCGGCGGAATCGCGGCGCTTTTCGTCGGCCAGGCGGAAAAACGCGCCCGGCACGCCCTGCATTGCGAGGTGGAGGCCGTGCGCGATGAACTGCGCCAATGGCGTATCGAGATGAGCAGCCGGCGACCCGACGGGTCCGGCCCCAAGGGGCTGCACTCCGTGCACGACGATTCCAAGGTGTAACCGTGCGACGGTGTCACGGGGCCTTCGTTGCCGCGCCGGGCCTGGATAGAATGCGATTGTCGCTCGCCTGGATCCCATGAAGCTGCTGCGTGACTTCCTGCTGGCCCTCGTGCTCGTCGCCGTGTCGACGAGCGGCGGCGGCGCGTTCGCGGGGGCTGCCCTGGCCGGACATGCCTGTCCGCGGGCGAGCGTCGTGCGGGGCGCGGCGGTGTTCGCGCCACGCACCGCGCAGCCTGTGCGGTTCCAGGCCATCACCCGCGTGGGCCCTCACGCTTCGATGGTCGCCGCGCATGGCGTGGCGCAGCACGCGTGCCACGGAACCTGCGCCCTCACGCTGGCCGCGGCGCCCGCCCCGATGGCTCTGCTCTTCCCAAGGCGGCGCGGGAGCTTGCGCCCGCGGGCGGTACGTTGGCTGCCGGCGGTGCGCATCGACACACTCTACCGTCCCCCCAGGGCCTGAAGCGGCGTTTCCCGAACACGGCGTTGGGCCCTTGTGCCCATCCCGATTGCCGACGACCAGGGACTCCGGGGGCTCCACGCCCGCTGGCGCCCGGACGACAACCGATAGAGGTGTTTCCATGCGTATCCCAATTCGCTGGGCGGCTGCCGGCGCCATGGTGGTGGCCATGGCTGCGGCAGCGTCCTACTTCTTCCTGACCGACAGCCCGCGTGCCCCGCGCGTGACGTTCTCGCTGCTTTCGGGGCGTACGCTGAGTACGCGCCAACTGCGCGGCAAGGTCTACGTGGTGAATTTCTGGGCCACGAGCTGCGCCACGTGCATCGCGGAGATGCCGCAGATGATCCAGACCTACCAACGCTTTCGCGGCCAGCAGTTCGAATTCATTGCCGTGGCGATGAGCTACGACCCCGCCGGCTACGTGGCAGACTACAGCCGCACGAGGCATCTGCCCTTCCAGGTTGCATTGGACACGAGCGGTCAGGTGGCGAAGGCGTTCTACGACGTACGCATGACTCCCACGACCTTCCTGGTGGACAAGCAGGGCCGCGTGGTCAAGCGTATTCTCGGGCGTCCGGATTTCGCCACGCTCGATGCCCTGATCCGTGACGAGCTGGCGCGCCCGGCGTGAGCATGACGATGAACACTTCCTTCTGGATCGAGGCCGGGCTGGCGATGGCTGCCGGCGCGCTGCTCAACCTCACGCCTTGCGTGCTTCCGGCGGTTCCCATCAAGGTGCGCACCATCCTGCGCGA